>DAIDHP010000002.1 GCA_027459625.1 Chthonomonadales bacterium | reverse complement strand
GGATTGCGAATGCATAGGGGCGGGTGACCAAAATGGGCGGGCGACCACAAGGGTCGCCCCTACGGGATCGCCCGCAACGCATCGATGATGAAACATCCATCGAAGGCATGCGCCAGGTTGTAACAACCGACACGCCAAAGCCGTCACTTTATATGTATCACACGGGAAGGTGAATTATTCGGAACGTTGCGTGAAACAGCCATCACGCAAACGAAACTCCCTCAAAAACGAAGCATGTTGGATTGCGATTGCATAGGGGCGGGCGACCAAAATGGGCGGGCGACCACAAGGGTCGCCCCTACGGGGTCGCCAGCCTCATCAACAATATGCATATTCGGATTTAATCTTGGTGATGCATATTGCTCGCACGGACATTTGCATCGTGTTTCATAACCACTCACTTCCCGCCGCATGCGTTGTGAGACCGATCGGTCGCACAAAATATTGGCGAATTGAATATTTCATATCATCCGATAATCCGCGCATCGCTATAAGGAATACCTTATTTGTTTAACTTCAGGTATATATTGATGTGATTATATGGTATCGTTATCATATCGAATTGCATACATAACGACCCGATACTCTTCTACTCATCAAGGAAAGGCATAGGGATGGACAGACGAGACTTTTGCAAGCTCATGGTTGCCGGTGCGGGACTGACGGCGTTATCCTTGGACCCTGCATCGGCTTTGGCGGCGGACAATTCCTCCGCAGGCGGAACGTCCACGAGTTTCCCCGTATCCGATTGGCAGGCGGTTGTGAACGAGGGATGGGGAACAAGCGGAGGAGCCGCAGGCAAGGGCACTTGGGACGGAGTAACCTTGGAGGCACCCCCCATTCCAGGACTGGCGGGAGAAGGGCCTTACAAGCCCACATGGGAATCGCTGCTGAATTACGAAGCGCCGGAGTGGTATCAGGACGCCAAGTTCGGTATTTGGGCGCATTGGAGCCCGCAGTGCGTACCGGAGGATAGCGATTGGTACGCTCGCCAGATGTACATCCAGGGCGGCGGACAATACGACAATCAGATCAATCATTACGGGCACCCCTCGATATTCGGTTACAAGGATCTCTGCGCTCAATGGACTTTGTTGAACTGGGAGCCGAGCGACCTGATCGCCCGCTACAAAAACGCCGGAGCCAAGCTTTTCATCGCATTGGCGAACCATCATGACGGCTTCGACACTTGGAACTCCAAGCATCACTCCTGGAACGCCCAAAACATCGGACCGCATCGGGATGTTGTCGGGGCATGGGCGAAGGAGGCGAGAAATCAGGGACTGCATTTCGGGGTCACCGTGCATGCGGCGCGAAACTGGTGGTGGTTCCAGGTGGCTCACATCTGCGACAAATCCGGTCCCATGCAGGGAGTGCCGTATGACGGTCATCTGCAGGAAAAGGATGGCAAAGGACAATGGTGGCAAGGACACGATCCTCAGAAACTCTACTGCCGCAAACACGGAATCCATGAAAACCCCGATGAAGCCTATGTACGAAACTACTACGATCGTGTGCGTGATCTGATTGATCAGCACGATCCTGATTTGCTTTATTTCGATAACGGTCTTCTTCCGCTTGGCTGGGCGGGGATGAACATCGCCGCTTATTTCTACAACCACAATTTGAAAACCCATCCAGGGGATTTTTCAGGCGTAATCAACATAAAGGGAGTTCCGGATAATCTCGCCAAATCTGTCGTGGCGGATTACGAGAGGGGAGTCACAAACAGAATAATGCCCTACCCCTGGCAATCGGAAACCTGCATTGGCGACTGGCATTACAACAGGGCAAGGTACATCAACCATTCCTACATGAAGCCTGTCCAAGTAATTCACTGGATGGTGGATGCGGTGAGCAAGAACGGCACATTCATTTTGAATATCCCTGGCAAGCCGGACGGAACCATTGACCTTGATGAGAAGGAGATCGTGGATTCTATCGGCGATTGGATGCGCGTCAACGGGGAGGCGATCTACGCAACGCGTCCTTGGAAGGTGTTCAGCGAAGGTTCGCATGAGGCAAAGGGTGGGGCATTCTCCGGTCAAAGCACCGGTGCGCTTGATTACCGCGACATTCGGTTCACCCGCAACAAGAAGGGGAACGTGGTTTACGTTATCGTTCTTGGCTGGCCGGAGGGCGACAGTTTTACAGTGAATAGCCTTGGGCTGACGGCGTCCACCAATCCGGGGAAAATCGGGAAGGTGGAGCTATTGGGGAGCAACGTGCAGCTTAGTTGGAATCAGTCCAACCAATCTCTCACGGTAAAAAAACCCGCCGAGAAGCCGTGCGATTACGCATACGCACTCAAGGTCAGTTTGAGTTAAACGGACATCCCTTCACACCCGCGCAGAGTGTAAATGAACGAGTGCGCTGATAGGGTTCTCACCAACGTTGGATGAGACATGGAAGCCTACCAATTAGTGTTCTCCCGCGCACTCGTTCATTCAAATATCCTGAATCTAACATTCATACGATCATTGCAAGCATGAAATGGCATGTTCATCCCCTCGAAATATACAATATTCCAATATCCGATATTCCGCACAGTTCTCTTGCAATTTGACATATTATCCATGAAGTGGTAAACTAGGCGGCAATTCTTTTGATGAGTTTCGTAGATTGTTCAACTCCATATCCGCATTCCGGATGAAGTTGACAAACACACCTGACAAGCGTTCATCGAAGGACACATTTTGATTATCGCATTGTCTCAAAACATAAATATTGTTGCCGTACCGCGCTCGAATCAAGGGAGCTTTTTATGACCGACCTTTTATCCGCAATAGATAATCCATCCGCATTGAAAAAAATGACCGTCGCTCAGCTTAAGCAGGTGGCAGATGAGCTTAGGCAGGCCATCATTTCAAATCTATCCAAAACAGGGGGGCATTTCGCCTCGAATTTGGGAGCGGTGGAACTCATTCTCGCCCTGCATACCATCTATGACGTTCCCAACGACAAACTGATCTGGGATGTGGGGCATCAGTGCTATGCGCATAAAATGCTCACCGGTCGTCTCAAGGATTTCCCCACACTGAGACAATTCGGCGGGATCAGCGGATTCCTTCGAAGAGATGAAAGCGATTTCGATCTTTACGGCGCCGGACACGCCAGCACATCCATTTCCGCCGCCTACGGGTTCGCAGTGGCCAGGGATATGGTTGGCGAAGATCACTCCGTGGTTGCGGTCATTGGAGACGCAGGACTAACCGGTGGTTTGGCGCTGGAGGGATTGAATAACGCTGGGCACAGCGGGCGGAATTTCACCGTTGTTTTGAACGACAACGCCATGTCCATAGCCCCCAACGTGGGGGCGTTGTCGAAATACCTCTCGAAAATTCGGCTCTCCGGATGGTACCAAGGCATGGAGAGGCGAACCAAAAGCGCCCTCAGGCGCTTGCCCGCCGGTAGTATCGCGTCAAGAGCGGCGGGGGGTATCTTCAAGCACAGCTTCACCCATCTGCTCGCCCCGGAACACATGGGAGTCTTCTTCGAGGAGATGGGGTTCGAATACATCGGTCCGCTGGACGGTCATGATCTGCCCCTGCTACTTAGCGTATTCAAGCAGGTGCGGCAAATGCACACCCCTGTGTTTGTGCACGTCATCACCACAAAAGGAAAGGGTTACGACCGAGCAGAGGATGACGCTCGAAAATACCATGCTGTCACACCCTTCAAGCCGGAGGATGGGCAGGCGGATAAAAGCTCCTCCGTTCCCACCTATACCGGCATTTTCGGCGAAGAGATCATCAAGATGGTCGAAAAGGATCCTAGAGTAATCACGATCACCGCCGCAATGTCCGATGGGACGGGTTTGACAAAACTGCAGCAGACACACCCCGACAGATGCATTGATGTGGGTATCGCCGAGGAGCACGCAGTGTGCTTCGCCGCAGGTTTGGCGGCGGGGGGGCAGCACCCCGTGGTAGCAATCTATTCCACGTTCTTGCAGAGAGCGTTCGACCAAATCGTGCATGATGTCGCCCTTCAGAACCTGCCTGTGATGTTCGCTCTCGACAGAGCAGGCTTGGTGGGAGAGGACGGCGCCACGCATCACGGCGTTTTCGACATTAGTTATCTGCGTTGCATCCCCAATATGACGATCATGGCTCCCAAGGACGGCGAGGAGTTCAAGCGAATGCTCTGGTTCGCCTTGGAACATACCGACGGCGCCCATGCCGGCCCCATCGCGGTGCGTTACCCAAGAGGTGCGGCGAAGAATATCGATTGGGGCGTGGAAAGCACGCCTTTGGAATGGGGCAAGGCGGAGACGCTTATGCAGGGTGCGGATATCGCATATCTTGCGATAGGGTCCATGGTGCAAATCGCTTGCGAAGCGGCGAAACATCTGCGAGAGGAGGGTATTAACGCTTCCGTTGTGAACGCCCGCTTCATACGCCCGTTGGACACGGATTTAATATTAAGCATCGCCCGTAAAACCGGAAAACTGGTCTTGGTGGAGGAGAATGTTAAAAAAGGCGGTTTCGGGTCGGCGGTCATGGAACTGCTGGCGGATAACGGTGTGTCGAACGTTATGATCAAGCACATAGGCGTGCCCGATCATTTCATCGAACATGGATCGCCAGACATTCTCAAACAGGTATGCGGTTTGGATCTGGAGAACCTCGTCAATTCCGCACATGAGCTATTGGATTCCGAACGTTATCCCATTCTCCAAAAACAAAACCGTTAATCACTTGATTCGGGGTTTGCCATTCCCACCAAGTTAATATCATAATGGCTCACTCTATTTCTTCCGTTTCGCTTGGAGAAATAGAGAGCCTTATCCGCCTCGTCCACGATCTGATTGGCATCCTCCTTATCATCCGTGTATGTGGACACTCCGATACTCGCCGTCACGATCCGCTTGGGCCATGCATAGGACTGGATGCTGTGACGTAGCCGCTCCGCCACAAACATCGCATGATCCGCATCCGTGGATAATAGCAGGATTGCGAACTCCTCCCCTCCGTATCGCGCCGTGATATCATGGTCGCGAACGCTTTTCTCCATAACATTAGCGATCGCGATGAGTGCTTCGTCGCCTGCCATATGTCCAAAGGTGTCGTTATACTCCTTGAATTTATCCACATCAAGCATGATCATTGAAAACGGAGTGTGGTGCCTTTGAGAGTGGGAGAAGGCTTGTTGAAGCTGCTCTCGAAAATGGCGATGGTTTTTAAGACCTGTCAACCCGTCCGTGATGACTAAACGCGATAATCGGGCGTTCGCTGCGGCAAGTTCACTGCGTTGCTGGTCGAGTTTCTGACTTAACTTCTTTTCAATCTGAAGTTGCTGGGCTAACTGTTTTTCCAAATATTTCCTATCCGTTATATCTATTCCGGCGCTAATCGCTCCAAGAACATCGGCCGAGGGACCATGCAAGGGAAAGGTGTTTTGCAAAATCTGTCTCATCTGACCATCAGGGCGCACAACGGTCATTTCCATCCCCTCGTATTTGATACCTTTGAACACCTCGGCATTCATCCGTTGATATGTTTTATAATCATTTGGGCGAGCGATAACCTCCCAGAACCGCCTCTCGTAGACCTTATCCGCCGTCAACCCGTAAAGGTCCTCGCATGTTCTATTCCATTCCCTGATGCATCCATCCGAATCGAACGCGAAACAGGCGATTGGCAAACCCATGAATAACTCCGAAAACCTATGATTGGCCTCTTTTGAATACTTCAACGCCTCCTGGAGTTGAACGTTTTGGATTTCCGCCTCCTCCTTCATAATCTCTTGCTCCTTGGAGTACTGTTGAAGCTGTTCCTGCATTGCCAGTATGCGCAGCGCCACATTCAACCTGGCTTCGAGATCTCGCTGGTCCAGGGGCTTAAGCATAAAATCATCCGCCCCGTTCTCCAGACCGTTGATTTTGTCCTCTTGGCGATCCTTGGCTGTGAGCAATATGATGTAAGTATAGGGGGCGCCACTGCCACGGATCAACTTACATAGCTCGATCCCGTCCATGACCGGCATCATCCAATCCGTAATCAACAGCTTCACCGGTTGCGCCTGATAAAACATCCATGCTTCATTTCCGTTTGACGCGGAGATCACATCAAAACCCATTTTTTGCAGGTTCTGGCGCAACACCATGGAGGAGACTATGTCATCTTCTGCAATTAGAACTTTCATGCAGCCCTCTCATTCATAAAAGGATTTATATATTGTATGAATTCCTGATACTCATCTCGAATTTTGGACAGGGCTTCTTCGGCTAATTCCAATTCACCGCTCTTCCCGATTAGCTCCAATTGGTAACACGCTTCGCCCAACGCCTCCGCCCCTAGCGTGCGACTGCTTCCCTTTAGTCCGTGCGCGCATAGATCCACCTGAGCGCAATCATTGCTTGCGATTGATGCTGCCAGTTGTTCGATGGATTGAGCGGCGGATTCTATGTACACCCCAAGGACTTCGTGCTCGAATTCCTTGTCATCACCGCAGCTTTTATGGAGCCTTTCGAAATCGAAGATCTTTTTCCTCGGTTGTTGCGGCTGGGCTTCCTCCATGTAATCATTTATTTTCAGATTCGTACCCCATTTTGAAATTGTATCGTAAAGGTCACCGGGTTTCACCGGTTTGGATATATAATCATCCATCCCAGCCGCAAGACACTTCTCACGATCCCCGTGCATGGCGTGAGCGGTCATGGCGATAATTGGGATATGATTGTCCGTACCTTTTTCCATGCGGCGAATCGCTGCGGTGGATTCAAACCCATCCATTTCAGGCATTTGCACATCCATCAGGATGAGGTCGAAAGGCATGTCCGTAAGCATTTGGAGCACCTCTTTTCCGTTGAAAACCGCCTCCGTTCGACACCCCCATTTCTCCAACATCCGCATCGCAACTTTTTGATTCACCACATTGTCTTCCGCCAGCAAAACCCTAAGATCCAGCGGCGCGGATTGCTCCACTTTATAATCCCCCGCATCCTTATTTCTGGATGCGGATAATGCAGTGTAACCCAGAACATCCGCCAAAGTATTCAACAGATGCGATTGACGCACAGGTTTCGTCATAACGGCGTTAAAACCTTTTTCCCTCATCTCATCAAGGGTGTAGTGCGTGCCAATCGATGAGATTAGAAGGATAGGCACATCCTTATAACGCTTCAATTCGTGAATGCGCTTGGCTACGCACTCGCCGTTCATTTCCGGCATCTGCATATCCAACAGAACGATATGATAACGTTCTCCCTTCTCACTCTCATCGAGTATTTCCAACGCCTCCCTGCCGCCACTAGCCTCCCGAGTTGAACATCCCCATGAGTACAACTGTTCTTTCAAAATAGTTCTATTGATCTCATTGTCATCAACGACCAATGCGCGAACCCCCAGCATTCTTTCGGGTATGGCGAGACGGGATTCGGGAATGTTGTCGGCGTAGGGCAAAGTCAGATCAAACCAGAACGCACTGCCAATGCCCATTTCGCTTTCCACCCCCATCTGACCGCCCATGAGGTGTACCAATTGACGCGATATGGTTAATCCAAGGCCGGTTCCGCCATATTTACGCGTTGTGGAGCCATCAGCTTGCGTAAAACTGTCAAATATCGCCTTTTGCCGTTCCTTTGGAATCCCCACACCGGTATCCCGCACGCAGATTCGAAAAGATACATGCTTATCATTACTCTCTAAGAGTTTAGCTTCGATTGTCACCCCTCCATGATCCGTAAACTTGATTGCGTTTCCAGTCAAGTTCGTCAGGATTTGACGCAGGCGTCCCGGATCCCCTTTCAAATATTCAGGAAAATTCGGCGGCATATGCATGGCGAGTTCCAACTGTTTCTCTCTGGCGCGTGGCGCAAGCAGATCGGCGACCTCCTCCATTGCGATGCGCAAATTGAAGTCAATTTGATCAATCGCCATTTTGCCCGCTTCAATCTTGGAAAAATCCAAAATGTCGTTAATCACGTTCAATAGTGAATCGGCGCTGGATCGAATCGTTTTCGCATAGTCCAACTGATCATCATCGAGGCTGGTATCAAGCAGAAGCCCTGTCATACCGATGATACCGTTCATTGGCGTGCGTATTTCATGGCTCATATTCGCCAGAAATTCCGATTTGGAACGAGTGGATTCCAGAGCTTGGTCCCGAGCTTGCGCCAGTTCTATTGTCTGCTCCTTCAGCAGTAATGATTGATGTTCCGCTCTGGCTCTCGCCTCCTCCACTTGATTCATATATTCGGCAAGTTTCTCCTCCGATATCTTACGTTCCGTGACATCGCGTGAATTGACCACAAACCCTCTCACGGATTTCTTGTCGAGGAGATTGCTGCCGACCATCTCCAGATATCGCCATTCGCCCTCCTTGCTGCGAAACCTAATCTCAATGGGACCAAAGCGCACACCTTTATCGAGCGAAGCATAAAACAGATCACGAAGAGTGTCGCAGTCCTCCGGGTGTATGAATTCAGTGGGTTTTTTGCCTTGTATGTAGTCCGGATCATACCCCAGCAAGCGTATCATGGAGGGACTGCAGTAGCGGATTGCGCCATCATTCTCTATGATGGTGAGAACATCGGAACTGTTCTCGATCAATGCCCGGAATAACTCCTCGCTATCCCTTAGTTTTTCCTGCATCATCTTGCGCTCAGTGATATCAGAATACAAGCCCAATATGCCAATCACTTTATTATTATCGTCAATTACTGGCGCCTTGATCGTTTCCACGTAGCGCCTTTCCCCATCAAGCATGCCGAGTTCCTCTATCGATAGAACCTCACGATTGGCAATCACCCATGCATCATCCCGTCTGAACTTTTTTGCCATCTCCGCAGGAAATATATCTAAGTCGTTTTTGCCAATCAGTCGAGATGCGGTGGTGTTGTAATCCTTGGCGAACAGATCGTTCACCGCAATGAACCTCGAATTCAAATCCTTGAAAAACACTCTTTGAGGCAGACTTGCCAATAGCGCACGATTGCGCTCTTCGCTCTCTCTCAACGCTATTTCAGCCTTTTTCCGTTCGGTGATATCCGTCACAACCACCTGCGTGGCGGCACGACCCATGTATGCGGAGGGGATCGCGGTCACCTCAACAATCAATGGATTGCCCTTGAGGGTATATATCTCCTCCTCAACCTTCTCCATGTGTGCGCCTTCCATCTGGGTCTTGCGCAGACGTTCATCTATAATCGACTTGTTGTTCGGGCCGACGATGTCGTAAATAGATTTGCCGATGAGTTCCTCGGGCGAATCCGCTTCAAGCATTTTCGCTCCGGAATCGTTGACGTATACAATCGTATCACCGCAATACAGCGTGATGTTTTCAGGATTATGTTCTATGAGTTGTCGATAACGCTGTTCGCTATCCCTAAGCGCCTCCTCCACCAACTTCCGATCTGTAATATCTCTGCCGATTCCCACAATCCCCACGATCTCCCCTTGGGAGTTTCTCATCGCCACCTTGGATGTAAGTATCCACCCCTCCTCGCCATTCGGCAGAATTACAGGCTCCTCCCGATTTAACATTGGATTACCGGTCTGAATAATCTTGTATTCATCAGCCATATACAGTTGTGCGTATTCCATTGGGAAAAAGTCGGTGTCATCCTTTCCATAAAGGATTTCCCTCTCAGAAACGCCCATTAATTGCGCCGTTGCCTGATTGGTCAAGATGAACTTGCAGTTTCTGTCTTTCACATAGACCCTGTCGGGCAGAGTGTCGATCAATGTCTGAAGCAGCAAGCGTTCCTCCGCCAATGCGTTTTCCGCCACTTTCCGCTCGGTAATGTCGGTGCAGATTCCCACTAATCTCCATTGATTGCGTGCGATATTCTCGATATGCACATCCTCGAACAACCAGATGTCCTCTCCGGTTATCAAATGACATCGAAAAGTCTGATGGTACTCATTGCGCCCGTTTTCAAATGCGTTTCTCGCATTGATGTCCATGCGTTCCCTATCTTCGACGGGAATGCTTCTATGCCATGCGATGACATAATCCTCACCCTCATCAACCTGAACGGGAAGCATCTGACGAGCGGTGGATTCATTCGTCAAGCGGATATCCCAAACGTGTTCGCCGTCATTTTTCTTATCCACTCGTGCGCTCCAAATGAGGCACTTAACCCCCTTCATCACGTAATCCAGGTTTTCATCAGCGCGTTTCTTATCCGTAATATCAATCATCACCCCGCGAATACGGATTTTACCATCGTTCTCCTTGACCACAGTGACTTGGTTGTCCAACCATACAACCTCGCCCCAAGCAGCGAACATCCGGAACTCATATTCATACGATCGCATCGCAGCAATGGCGTCCCGAGCATATGCCATGCTCCAATCGCGATCCTCGGGATACGTATGCGATATCCAGAAATCCGGATCGTTCAGCCATTCATCCACGGGATAACCAAGTATCGCCTCCACCTGTTTGCTGATGAATGTGATCTCATGCGTTTCGGCATATGCCTCCCAAACGATCCCCCCTACGGAATTAACCAGGGATTCGAAACTTTGCCGGCTTTGGCGTAAAAACTGCTCCGTGAGAACCGTTTCAGTGACATCACGAAAACTCCACACCCTGCCAACGCAATCTTCGTTGATAATCTGTGGCATCGAGCAGGTTTCAAACACCCTGCCATCCTGGAATTCCAAGAGTTCCCGGCACTCCTCCCAAGGGGAGGATTTAAGTCTTCGTGTCAATGATGTAAAATCATCGGGATACCGTAATTGATCCCGTACAATAGACATCAGTTCACCGCCCCTGCCTTTATGGACATACTCCTCATCGATTCTCCACATCTCAAGGCAGCGACTGTTATAACTAATCACCTCTCCATTCAGATCAAATACAATAATCCCTTCGATCGTGGCGTTTAAAGTTGCCGTGAGTAGTGAAAGCGTTGCATGAATCTCGCCTTGCGCCTTTATCCTCTCACTCATTTCGATTTGCAGCGATTCATTCAATTTTCCAAGTTCGGAAGTCCTCTCACGAACTCGCTCTTCTAATTGCTCTTGATTCCGAAGTATTTCCTCCTTGGCGCGAGTATGCGTAATCGCAAGAGACGCCGCATGAGCGAATGTCTTAATGGCTTGATATTCAAAGTCATTTGGATTTCGTTTACGATGGCTATGAACGGTTAAAACTCCGATGGGCTCTTCATTGTTGTCGAATACAGGCACAGACCAACTCGACTGAATGTTGCAATCTCTCGCGAAATCCTTGAAATCCGTCCATAATGGGTCGGTCTCAATGTCATTCACGAAAACATCCTTTTTCTCCCGAACAGCCTGGCAACAAGGGATGACGCATGTATCGGCTTGAGTACCATTCACTCTGGATATGTAGTCATGGGATATATTTGGCGCCGATCGGAGATATATCTTACCGTCCCGATTATCCATCTCAAGTATGGAGCAGATCGTATCGCTGCATATGAACTCAACGCATTCACATGTCTTGTCAAGAATATCCTTTAAGGGATACTCCAGAGTTATCATCTCCAAGACGCTCTTCTGTGCATCCAGCAAGTCATCCGTCTTACGCTTGCTGTTCTCCGACGCCAACGCCCATTTACGAATGGAGTAAATTATCAATCCGATCAACATCGCCAACAACATGGAGACAATTAGTCCTATGGTAACAGCTTTATGAAGGCAAGCGATCTTCTTGATGTATTTGCTCATGAAGATATCCGCTTTCACCACGCCGATCACCTTGTGCGAGGAGTTGAATATTGGCGCGAAACCGCTGATAAAGGGATCCGTATGCGATTTGGACAGATCATCCGCATTCGGTATTGCTGTTTCATATACGATCCGCGCCTGTTGCACGTCATCTCCCTCGTATGGTTGGAGGAATTGCACGGAGTTCTTGGCAGTCGGAGAGCGCAATCTTACCGATTGCGAAGGACTCGCGCCACGATTGACACCATCGGAATTCACCATGATGATGTGTATGGTCGCGACGTCCGAATTGATGGAATTCCATTCCTTCATGGAATGGCGGCTATTCCATCTCAACGCGAACGATGCAGGCGATGCGCTTCCGTGCGCGGAAATATAATCCCCCTCCACGTCCGACGCCGCTACACACGCAAGGCGTTCCACATTCGCCCTGACCTCATTCCGCACGATGTTATAAGCATTAAAATAGAGCGATATGCAACTAATCCCGGCAGTTATGAGTATTACTAAGGAAGCGAGGATTCCCATTGTAATTGGTCTGAGACGAAGGAGATCGGCAAGCGTTTTTTGAGCCCGACTTGTTCGTGATACTGTCATTAAATCAACCTTCATGTGAATACTGCCATTCGATGCGGAAGCAATCCGATGCTGTTTTCAACCTGTCAAACATTATCAAAACTCACCCGGATGGAAACGATCATAGACTCACGAGGCAAGAGCGATATTGCGGAAAAAATCCTATCTTGTTTTTTAGCAGGATGGAAAGTCCGTCATATGTAATTGCTTTCGCCCGTCGCGCAATGACTCTCCGAAGCGCATACATATCTTACAGAGATATGCCATACTTTGTGATGATTTTACTATTAATGCACTCTTGCCATGAAACAGTATATTGCTTGTTGGATTATCGGTTTGTCAGATCGTTCATGGAGTCATAAAAACACCAATCATTGGAGGCATCGGCATCCTTTGCAAAATACGAACCGTTCCGCTCATCTTGCGCATGATGAACAATGAATAAGGAATTGTGCGATTGCCTGATTGCAGAGGATTTTAAAGGTTAAATTACATCTTGTAAATAACAATGAAAAGGAGAAGGTAGCTGCAATGACTCACAATGTTACACTAATTCGAGGGGATGGCACTGGACCCGAACTTGCCGCAGCGGCGAAGAGGGTTTTGGATGCCACCGGTGTTAAATTTAACTGGGACATCCAGGAAGCGGGCGTGGACATCATGGAAAAGACCGGCACGCCACTCCCCAACGAAGTTCTGGATAGCATTCGAAGGAACAAAGTTGCGCTTAAGGGGCCGATCACCACTCCAATTGGCAAGGGATTTCGCTCCGTGAACGTGGCGTTACGCAAAGAGCTGAACCTTTACGCATGCCTGCGCCCCTGTAAATCCTATCCGGGGGTTCGCAGCCGTTATAACGACATCGATCTCATCGTGGTTCGTGAAAACACGGAAGACCTATACGCGGGCGTGGAATTTGACGCAGGCACGGACGAGGCGAAAACGATTATCAACATGGCTAACGGGAATATTCGCCCTGACGCAGCCATCTCGATTAAGCCCATTAGCCCCACGGGCACCCATCAAATCGCGCGGTTCGCGTTCGATTATGCGGTGAAATACGGACGCAAAAAAGTTACCGCGATCGCAAAAGCCAACATTATGAAATTCACCGACGGTCTGTTTTTCCGTGAATCGGCTGTGGTTGCCAAGAACTATCCGCAAATCGAATATCAGGAGATGCTGGTGGACAACATGTGCATGCAGCTTATCCAAAAGCCGGAACTCTACGATGTGCTTCTGTTCCCCAATCTCTACGGGGATATTCTCTCCGATCTGTGCGCGGGTCTAGTCGGCGGATTGGGAGTCGCGCCTGGCGCCAACATAGGCGACGACATCGCCCTCTTCGAACCCACTCATGGCAGCGCTCCGAAATACACAGGACAGAACAAAGTGAATCCGATCGCTATTATCCTTTCCGGAATGCTGATGCTTCGATATCTTGAAGAGAATGAAGCGGCGGACAAGCTGGAAAAGGCTGTGGCGGACGTTATCGCTGAGAACAAGGACGTCACTTATGACATGAAACCCAATCGCGATGATCCCACTGCGGTTGGCACTTCTCAAGTAGCTGACGCCATTATACGTAAGATGAACGGTTAAATAAATCAACTAAAGGAGATTCCCATGTCGGACATCACCATCAAGGTGAGAAAAGATGGACCTTATGAAGTAAGAGGGGAAATTGAACTTGTCGGCGCGGACAAGAATATCATTCCCTTGCAACATGAAGGCGTGAACTTCCTCTGTAGATGCGGTCATTCAAAAACAAAGCCGTTTTGCGATGGCACGCACAAGGAGCTTGGCTGGAACGACGAAACTCCGGCGGAGTGAACACCATTGAGGGACGCTCAATTCGAGCGTCCCTCAATTTCTCCGAATTCTATTGAACATCAGCTTATGCAAACACGACCAAATTATCCCTGTGAATGACCTCTTCATAGTATTTGTAGCCGAGTACGAGTTCTATCTCCTCGCTGCGCCGTCCTTTGATTAAATCAATCTCCTCCGAGGAATAGTTCGTCAATCCCCTTGCGAGACGATTTCCATTTGCGTCATAAATCTCAATCAAATCTCCCGATGCGAAACGCTTGCGCACCTCGGTTATCCCGACCGCAAGCAAGCTGACATTATCGGTTCGTATTCTTCTCGCAGCCCCTTCATTCACTATCACAGAGCCTCGCGGATGCGAACCCGCCGCAATCCATCTGCGCCGCCCTCTCAGGACGCTCTTTCGAGGGAGGATCATCGTACCAACGCTCTCCCCCGCGAGGATATCATCCACGACTCTCTCTCCCCTCGCCCTTGCGATCACCGTGGCAATTCCACCTGTCCCTGCAATTCGTGCGGCTTCGAGCTTGGTGATCATGCCCCCCGTGCCCCGCTTGCTCCCAGCTCCGCCCGCAACCCGGAGGATATTATCATCCACTTTTCGTATGGTACGCAGCAATACGGGAGGTTCGTCTTTCGTTATCGAGGGAGGCTGAGCGTATACGCCATCCACATCGGAGAGAATTATCAAAAGATCCGCATCCGTGAGCACGGCTACGTGAGCCGCAAGATTATCGTTATCCCCGAATTTGATTTCATCCACAGCCACCGTATCGTTTTCGTTGATTACGGGCAAAGCCCCCATTGCGAGGAGCATAGTCAAAGTGTTACGAGCGTTTAAAAATCTGGACCTATCCGCCAAATCCTCTCGGGTGAGTAAAACCTGGGCGGCTATGATCTGATGCGAATTAAAAGCGGAGATATATGCAGACATCAGGATTCCCTGCCCCACCGCCGCAGTGGCTTGCTTTTCCGGCAAATCCCATGTCGTGGGTTTGGCTTGGCGGGTTTCCAGCTTTTCCAACCCCACCGCAATGGCGCCGGAAGAAACAAGGATCACTTCATGCCCAGCGTTCATGGCACGGCATAACTCGGAGGAGAGTTTCGCCATGTAATCCTTGTCCAACCTTCCCTCGCTGTTTGTGAGTGAACTTGTGCCAACCTTCACCACCACGCGATGATAACTCATTCCTCCGCCTCTGTTGAATGCCTTCGATGACGTCGGGATTGATATCTGTCGATGTCGTCATCCTCGAACACGAACTCCATCCTCCCGATACGTACGGTATCGCCTTCGGAAACCCCAAACCGTCGCAGCTTGTTGTTGAAGTCTATTCTCTCCAAAGATCGCTGCATACGGCGCAGACCGTATTCGTTATCCACGTTCGTCATGGCGACCAGCTTCTCCAAAGCCTTTCCCTCGACGATCCAATACCCTTCGTCCGATTTGGATATCTTCCATTGTCTCAAATCATCCTGTGGATGAGCTTTTATCTCCGTTACGATGACATTTTCCAACACAGGATCCGCTTCACGCGCCTTTTCCAGCGTGTTCCAAATGGCGTAAAGCAGTGGCTCCAGACCTTTTCGGGTGATGGCGGAGATTCGATAGACTTCGCGCCCCGATTGGCGCAGTTGATCCTCGGCGCGTTGAACCAACTCCTCATCTGCAATGATGTCGGTTTTGTTTAACGCGACGATCTGAGGAAGCTGTATAAGATCCTCCCGATGAAGACGGAGTTCCTCGTTAAGAACATGGTAGTCATGCAAGGGATCCCTTCCGCTCAGTCCGCTGACATCCAGAATGTGAACAAGCACCTTGGTTCTTTCCACGTGACGCAAGAACCGATGCCCTAGCCCAACCCCTTCATGCGCCCCTTCGATAATGCCAGGCAGATCCGCCATGACGAACGACTTATGGATATCCACGGATACCACGCCAAGATTGGGAACGAGTGTGGTGAAAGGGTATTCAGCTATTTTCGGACGTGCTGCGGATACGGCGGATATCAACGTGGATTTCCCCACACTGGGGAAGCCTAACAATCCCACATCCGCGAGTAACTTCAACTCCAGACGTAGCTTTCGACTCTCCCCCGGCTCTCCTTTTTCGGCAAATTTCGGGGCTTGCTGAACGGACGTGGCGAAATGAGCATTCCCACGCCCCCCTTCCCCTCCTTGCGCCACAATGAACCGAGCCTGAGGATGGGCTAGATCGCACAGGGTCTCATCGGTTTCCATGTCGTGAACGATCGTTCCAACCGGCACTTTCAAAACCATGTCCCGCCCGTTCTTGCCGAACATATCCTTGCTATGTCCGTCCCCACCGTTCTCCGCTCGATAATGACGCTGAAAACGAAAATCCAACAGGGTGGAGAGGTGGCTATCCACTTCCAAGACTATGTCGCCTCCCTTTCCCCCATCCCCGCCGTTCGGGCCTCCATGCGGAACGTACTTCTCTTTTCGGAATGTCACCATTCCGTTGCCGCCGTTCCCAGCAGTGACCTCTATTTCCACGTAATCCACAAACACTTTATGAACTCCCTATTTTGAACGCCATATAAAAAGAGGAAACCTCCCTTCGGAGGTTTCTTGTGAGCCGCCGACGAAGGTCGACGCAGTTCATTCCATTCGTTAATAATTTACAATAGGAGGTTAAGCCTCGGCGATTTGACTTGTCTCCTCGACGGGTTCCGCCTGTTGTGGCGGATAGACACTTACTCTGCGCTTATCCTTGGGTCCCTCAAAAGCCACAACGCCATCCACCAAGGAATACAGAGTGTGATCTCTTCCCAATCCCACGTTCTTGCCCGGGTGAAGCGGAGTGCCGCGCTGTCGAACCAAAATGGCTCCGCATCGAACGGTTTGCCCTGCGAATTCCTTAACGCCCAATCTTTTCGGGTTGCTGTCGCGTCCGTTACGCGAACTACCGACGCCTTTCTTATGTGCCATTCAATCCTCCCATTTGACTTGCGCGATCTTCGCCCTAAGTCGTAAATCCACCGGTGTCTCACCCTGTTAGGGGAGCCAAATTAACCTTCGATGCTCTCAATACGCAGTTGCGTATGCCATTGGCGATGCCCGTAGTGTCTCTGGACGTTCTTCTTCGGTTTGTATGTGAAACCATGTATCTTCTCGCCCTTCACCGTATCCAGCACTTTCGCGGTGACCTTCACCCCGTCCAATGCAGGGGTTCCCACGCGCACCGTATCGCCGTCGGCGACCATTAAAACATCGTTAAGCTCAATCATATCGTCTTTGTTAACATTAAGCTTTTCAACGGAAATCACCGTCTTCTCGGCGACCTTGTATTGTTTGCCGCCAGTGCGAATAATTGCGTACAAGGATTCCTCCTCCTTATGCGTGCGGTGAATCGGTGATTCCCACCATTCGTTGACCGCATCATGAAAGAACGCTCCCAATTTTCACGGGAGCGCCCGGAAATACGATTGGATTGCATTCCGTAAACAGGATAAAAGTATAGCACATCATGCAGGGAGTGTCAAGGCGTGGAATCGCCTCATCGAAAAACCACGCTTAGCCTTCAGGCAAGTTCCGGCGCTCCGCTCTTTTGTATACTGGATACAATCTTATTCCCTTGGTGTTAACGGGGCTCCGTTTGAAAAATAACGGTTGAAATAACCGCGTTGTTCTTCGGGATTAGGTTCTGAGCGCGAATGTATATTTTGCCATGGGCGGTCTCCTGCAAGGTCACGGGGATATTCACCCATTCGCCTTCATAGAAATCCCCGTAATCCCCGATATTCCTTCCATCCACCCATATCCTCTCCCTGCGACCTCCCCTAAAACGATCCCCGTCCAAAAGGTAAAGCCGAAGCGTTCCGGAAACGCCTTTGGGGCAGCCGATGGTGATCTTCAGGTTATGGTAATCCGCCCAACAGTGGGTCACTTGGCGTGCGAAACCGTTGTAGCCGTAACCTTGGACGAGTATGCAACTCCAGCCCTTGTCGGCGAATTCAATGGTGTTATCGGGAATCCCGCAGTTCACGACCAACGCTTCATCTTTCTCTCTGTACGCTTTCGCCTTCGCCTCCCATTGTTGCAATTGAATTAAATCCCGCGCGGGTTGTCGGTCCGAAAGCGATGGCATTGCGGACCATGTAAGATGTGGCTCCGTCTGATACCAATAGCAGCATGCGTCAAGCTGCAACGTATGATCCGGTTGGCTGTAAATCTTGCGAAAGGAGGGGTCATCATGCGGTCCAAAACCGATCGCCACCCTCAGACTTTTGTGGAAGTCGATCGCGTCGTTCACAAAGAAACGATATGCGGAAGCTCCTTGATAATAGGGATGCCATCCCGTATAAGGAAACTCACTCGCCTTTTCCGGAAACCCCCAGGAGAAACCGAACGAATCCTCCAGACCCATAAATTGAATGGATGGCTTGGAGGCGCCATCAATATAGTACTTTTCATTCTCGTCCACGGGATAACCAACACCTCCGGGCGCCACCCCTCTTACCGTGACGTTCCACCCAATAAACCTCCCGGCCCCCTTGGCGCGTAAGGCGACGAAATCGCGTTTGCCAAGGAGTAGTGTCCGCTGACGCCAATGAGCGCAAAAATAGAGCGTGTTTTTGGGCATTCGCGGGGCGTCACGCCAGATCACGTAGGCGTAGCACGGCGATCCTTGCCACAGTGAGCCTTCATTCAGGTTGGGATCGTCATTTGTCAGTGTGATTCGGGCGCTGTGTCGGAATGGCATGGGGAAATAACAGTTCCAGCCCCGGTTCTTATTCAAAAACACCGTATCGATCTGATCCAGCGTTCCGTTGGGATCGCAGAAGAAGTCCACCAGCGGTGCCTCCACGCTTGGATGCTTCTCGCCGTCCCAGTAGATACGCAGTACAACCTCGCGCCCGAGATGCAGCGTGGCGGGCATAGCGAAGTGGATCATCGTGATCACACCGGGACCTTTGATGTCGGCGATCGTCACTATCCTCCGCTTCCCGAACTGACGATCCTTGGGCACCTCGATCCACAGCGAGTTCACCATGTGAGTGGCGCCGATATGGGGGTCATACAGGTGCGAAAATGCGAGGGATTTTCGAACTGTATCGGCGTTTGAACACAGTAACGATCCCGCAAGCGTCATTATCATTAAGATGAGATGAAGAACGATCTTTTCGTTCATTGCTTTCCTCGCGCCTATCATGGCAATGATATTCGGAAAACGCTCAATCTTCATTATAGCATTTTCTCCCTCTCCACACGGTTACGTGCAACGAGAACGCTCTTCCCATTCTGAAGTATCTCAGCCATGCCGGGACTCGTGTGAATTTCATAAAGCTTGCCGTGAATGGGAAGGTTCCGCATCGCGATGGTTCTGGTTTGCACGCCGTTCAACCAAACGGAGCCATCAGGAAGGATGTCGTATACGCTCTCAATTCCTATCAAATCCAACAACGCCCCCCAGGTGTAGTGAGGATCGTGGTTTTGTGTGCCGTCGGTGCTGAGGTAGTTCTCTCCACAGAGACCGGATATAATCCAGTTGCGCATGAAAAGCCTCACGCTCTTATCCGCGAAATCATTTAACTGCGCGAGAGTGGCGTATTTCATCAGACCTTGGAACACCAAATAGTTCGTCGGCCCCCAGATATCCCCGCGCCAATACTCCTGCTGAAAGTAATCTGGATCATCATAGGCGAGTGTCGGAATAACCCAGGTACCCCAAAACTTTGCCGGATCGGTCAGCGTCCTCATCACTTTGGAAGCCCTCTCCTTGTCCGCTGCCCCCGATATCAACGGGTAGAAATTCATGGGGGTGATGCGCGTGAGAAAAGTGGCGCTCTTCGCTTGCTCCACGATTAGGTTCAAACTCGAACCGCCCTCGTGCTGAAAATATTCCACCATCACCTCCACGGGCTTCCCAGCCGTCAGTTTGACAGTCGCGGTGCGATCCTTTGCCCCCTGCACCACCCAGTCATCAATCACCCTTTTTCCATCGACATACAGCCTTACGCCGTCATCCGAGCGGGTGATAAACCTGTAATCGCCGGTTTCGGGAGGTGTGAACGTTGCGGTCCAACGTACGCTCCAGTGAAATCCGGGAACGCCTGGAGCGGGACTTTTGCCGCGCCAGTTGAAATTGAGGGATGCGACGGTCCGACGCGCAACCTCGTGCTGAAGGTCTTCATCGGAGTAAAAAACACCGGCAAATCCTTGACCGAATGCGGCGCCCTCCACGGGCGCCCATAGCTTTTCCCCTTCCCAGAGACGGCTGCAATAGAGCCCCAACTCCTCGTTCCATAACAGCCGATTTATGCGGTCGTTCATCTCCCTCCACTCTGAGCGAAAACGCGCAGCATCCTTCCTCTTACCAATTGCGTGAGCGATGTAAGCGAGATGCTGGGCGTCCATCGACCACATGGCGTTCAAGTCAACCGCATCTGCATCCATGTGGGAACCTACCATACGCGTGCCGGCGAAGTGCAGGTTGTCATCCCAACCAGTCTCATACTGAGCGTTCTGCCATACCCCTGTGGCGCTCCCCCACTCAAGCAAGCCGTTATGATTGCCATCCCTCGCCTTGAACCACCAGTCGTGCCACTTAACTAATTTGGGATAGATTTCGGCTAGAAAATCACGGTCGCCCCATCGTTGATGGATTTTCCAAACGCACAAAGAGCCCACGGGGGGCTGAGATCGATCATTGCTCACGCCGGAATTTGCATGCGCAAAGTTCGGCACCAACCCATCATGAGTCTGGTAGGAGAGAATGGCGCGGACGGTGTTTTTCGCAGTTGGCAGATCATCGAACGAGGCGAGGTTCGCGGTAAAAAAGCTGTCCCAGCAGAAATAGGGATCATGGTTTGGATTTCCGCCCGCCCATCCGCGGCTGACTGAGTGCGCCAACATATGGTTGTCGGAACTATAGATTCGACTGTTATTCATATTATCCACTATGGCACCGATAAAATCCCCCCAATCGCCCGAAGCGACAGGACGTTTATTCATATACAAGGAGGCTGCGGATGCAAGGGTATCATCCACCTTGTTAAAATCCGCCAAACGCCCCAATCCAGCCACAAACTTCGCGGGCGCATCCGGTGTAATGGAGACTGCAATCTGCGTATCGCTCACTCTCGTGGGAGCGGGACTGGTCCGTAAACGCCACGTGATGGTGCGAGTCGAGCCGTGCGCATCGGTGGCTTGCGCCGTCCCCAGTACCCCATCCTCCGCAGGGACGTAGACGCTCTTCCAGCCCGGCCATCCGGATCCGAGATGCAGTGTGAGTTCCACGGGCTGATCCGCATGGATACGTGCGACCACGCTGTCCCCAACTCTTCCCCACTCAAATCGGATTTTCGTCCCGTAGAGGGTGAACTCCTGGCGATTATAGGAGCCGTCCGGCGCGGCGATCCCGGCAACATACGGGCCTCCGGTATCCACCACAAAAGCGGCGGAATTGTCCGCGACGAAGGCGATGCCGTCTGGTGCGGTCACAAGGAAGTTTCCTATTAGGAGGGAGTCGGTTGAATAAGGGTTCAAGGGTGTAGCGGACACTGCCGCTCCACTCGCGGGATTTGCGAAATCCCCTAACGCCAGCGCACCTGCGACGAATGTTAAGGTGGAAAGAAACTCTCGCCGATTGGGATTTCGGAATGCATCACTCGTCATATCTCTTCTCCGTCATGCATTAAGCATACTGTCACCGTGCATTACCTCTCACCAAATATGGATTAAGATACCTTATAATGTTGCGAAAATCAGTCTTTGGGAATGAGTGCGGGGGAAGGAAGACGGCGATAATGAAGGGATGAAATCGATCCTGTCTCCTCAGTAAAATGGAAAGGCGTAAAGAGGTAATCGCGGACGGTTTCTCAGGTGTGATAGCCTGTAAGAGTCGGATGTTATAAATCCCTATATCCCATTCAAACATATATATTTTAAAAACGTAATAATCCCACCGTAGGGGCGACCCTTGTGGTAGCCCGCCCATTTTGGTCACCAGCCCCCATGCATCTGTAATCCAACATGTTGCCTTTTGTAGAGGATATTTCGTTTCCGTGGAGCCGGGGGCGCAATGTATCGATTAATTCAACATCTCGTAAGTTGAGCATTATGCGAGGCGGGCATGTCGGTCATTATAACCTGGCGTGTATATTCGATGGATTTTCCGTTGCCGGCGCCTTGCGGGCGACCGCGTAGGGGCGCCCCTACGATTGAACCGATATGGTTATAAGAAACTGGGGATCGCTCCCATGCGCACCGACATGTCGAATTTCAAACAGGGTTCCATCGTAAAGATTTGCAAAATTCACGCGAAAGCCGGTTTTCGCCAAATAGGCACCGCTTGCGGTAAGCGCCACTTGGTTCCGAGGATTAATAACAGAGTATCTCCATTTCGGAATCAATCCGGGTATGGTCACAAGATGGTGCGCTTGTTCCGCCCCTTGTCGAAACACCCCGATGATTCCTCCCGAGCCAGTATCCGTGTTGATACGGCAGAAGCCGTCCCAACCTCCTTTCGCAGGCTCATCAAACCCGGGCATGTCACGTCGATAGAGCAGGTAGCGATGCCGTTTCCAGGCGTCCCTCGTCCACTGGGCCCACGCCTTGATGCCGGCGCGCTCCGCAGATGAGAGGTTCCTCAGGTCGCCGCAGACTATCGGCATTCCGCAGTTAGTGGAAGCGATAACAACATCCCATCGCGGATCATCCAGCCTCATATTGCCGATGATAAGAGATCCCGCAGGCATCGCAGGACTTCTGTTCCAAGCAAGATCACGCACGATCATAGCGTTCTCCGGCTGAAGGTCTTGAAAATTGGATAGCCAGTTTCCCTCCGCATGCCGACAGAAGGCGTAATCCTCCAAGTTCATCCTCCCCACCGTCTCGAAAGTGCAATCTATGTATAGATGAGGATACTCGCGATGGATATCGTCAAAAAGGTCGAAACAACGGCGATAGATCTCCGAATAGGATTCCTGGCGATCCCTGTGCGGATGGTCCGTTGCAAAGCAGCCCGATTGGTTGGGATCGGAAACATACGCTCCAACAGCGATCCCGAGGTCCAGCTTCACATAATCCAAACCAAGCTCGCGTACCAAGCCCAGTATCACGTCCTTGATGTGGTCGTAATATCCGGTGGTGAGGCATGCGGTGACGTACGATTGACTTGTCTCCCCGTTCACATGCCTCTGAACGATCTCCCCCCGCTCGTTCCGTATGAACCACTCCGGGTGCTCATTCAAAAGAGGCGATTGACGGGTCACCTGCGCGATGCCGATCCAAAGCCCTGAGCGCATCCCCTTACGACGGATAGAGTCCATCACCGGTTTGAGGCCATGCGGGAATTTGCGTGTATCGGGAGTGTAATCCCCCACGTTCCCCAGCCACCCTCCGTCGTATCGCCCGTACCATCCTGCGTCAATGGTGAAGATGTCCACTCCGCAATCCGCCGCAGCGTCCACCATTTGGAGCACCATAGGCTCCTGCAGGTTATCGTAAAACGGGTTCCAGGTATTGTACATCAGCGTGGAAAGACGGGGGATTTTAGGAAGCCGAACGCCAAGGTGGTTTCGAACAAAGTCATTCACCGCTCCGTTCATCGCCGTGTTCGGATTATCCTCATCGCTATAAGGCGATAGAAAAGTCCAAGGGCTTTCCCAATGATCCCCTTCCCCAAGCCATTTCCGAAACGCGAAATCCTCCCCGATGCGGGTGAGCCCCGCAGTAAGAACATATCCATTCGCCACAAATTCCGTTCTTTTCAGGATGGATGGGGCTTCGTTGCCCACAAGCACCCCTTCACGCAGAGCATGATCGCACACCGCCATTAATGGATCATAAGGTCCGCCCTTCCACGCACCCTCATGCGGTCTCCTGCAGAAATCCGAGTAGACCGTTGGCTGATGAAATCCTTCAAGCTTCAGAACCTCGACATCCACCGATTCCAACTTACGGTTCTTGTCCGATGCGTTGTGGAAAACGAGACATTTGTGAATAACCGGAGAATTCGGATAGAGAAGATAGATGATGTCCAAATGCAACCCCGCATTTCCAGTTCCTCTTCCCGCAAGGCTCATGAGGACTCCCCCGCCGCCATTTTGATCCCGCGCCGTTTTCACGCCGGTTAAATCCCATCCGGTGTCTCCGTTGCAATAAACCCCGTCCAAAAGGAATGCGAACTCAGGTCCTCCGGATACGAATGTTGAGGATTCCGTAAGAGTATGTGAGTCCCCGTCATCTCCCCTTGATAACAGCGTTAACGAGGATGTATGGATCGTTCCATTACGAAAAACGACAACCCGTCGGATAACGCCGTTATCCAGAACAATGGTGTCGCCTTGGCGAGTGAGAAAGGACGAGGAGTCCGCCTTTTGAGGGAAGACGAGATCATCCGCGATCAACAACCCCGCAACGCCAGTGATCCCAATTTTAAACGCTTCCCTGCGTGATATTCCCGGATCCCTTAGGTTATCCGTGGAATGTGTCTTGTTTCGTCGCAAAGGATAAACCTCCTCTTTAATTTCGTTGCTCAAAAGTGGATAGGATGAAGTTTTCCTAACTCCTCACCCCCTCCCCCGGGAAAAGGAGAGGGGATAAGGAAAGAGGGTGTTCCCTCACACCTCCACTCTCTCCGCAACAAACAGCTTCACCGGACCAATCAACCCCGAAGGAACCAATGGATCGTTTTTATGCCATAGTCTCCAAGTTGTGAAAGTAAGCCTCCCCGTGGGGCTTGGAAGCCCCTCCTCCAGCCATTTCGGCCAACGCTTCAAAGTCCCGTCGGGGTTGCGGTCGCTATCCTCCGGCAGTTGCTCGTCTCCTATCATTCGATTGATCCAAAGATTGGTCACGGCGACTTCCAAGCTGTTTTCCCCATGCTTCAAATGATAGGTTATGTCCAATCGGAAAGGAGGCTTCCAGAGGACTCCCAAGTCCTTTCCATTCAGCCACACCTGCGCCATTACCTCCACATTGCCTAGGTCCAGGAAAACATGACGATTCGTTCTCAGGTATTCCGAAGGAACCGTGAAGGTCTTATGGTATCTCCCCGTGCCGGAGAAATAGCGCACCCCCTCGTCCGGATGTTCCGACCAGGATACCAATCGATCCAGACTGACAAACCGAGGCGCACCCCAGCCGGGTGGAAAGACGAGATTCCATTTCTCGGTAAGGTCCAGCGACTTCGGCGGAGCGTTGACATGAAGGTTAAGCGCGGCGCCGGAATGCCGAACGATCTCATATTTCCCCGCCTGAAACACAAGCCCGTGCCCCCTGCCGAATTCATCGGAGACAACCATGAATGGAGGTATCGTATTCGCCGGTGGAGAGTAGAACCGCACAACCTCCCCATCCTGGTAACTGGCGTTGATTGTGCGGTTATCCATGCGATATTCGATATGTAAGGTCTTCACAATATTCAACGCAGGGTCTCCAGCGATCGCCGCGATCTGCACGACCGGAAATTCGCGATTTCCCTCGTCCACCAATTGCTGCACCACGGAGGTCTCGTCTCGAGTGCGAGCGGGATCGTTCGGAGGACCGTACATCGCCTTGATCACTTTTATTGCGGATGGCGGAGACTTCCTCGGATTCAGGCTAATCAGTGGCTTCCCGCTCTCCCGAATCTCCACGATCTCCCCCTTCGTTTGCGCCACATGGCGGAAGACAACGAAAATCGATCCCTTCCAATCCAGACGCAGGTGAACCTTCACACCGCCAAGAGACTCCTCCCAAATCTTGGAGACCTCTTTGTTACCGGTCTGAGGATCCCACAACTCCGGCTCTCTGCCTTCCACACGAAAAGTACAGATCGCCTCCACGGGCCATGCGTTGGGATTGGCGACGAAATAGATATCCGCATCCTTGGTTTTCCGATGGATATAGTTCAAATGATGATCGGAGGTGAAATCGGGTGAGACGCCTTTACCCTCCAAAACCTTCTCAGGGGTCCTGTCTGAGATGATTTTCCCTTTGCTCCAAAGCTCCTCCACAAGCTGCTCGACCTCCTGGTCGCAATGAGGATAACCGGAGAGACTCGGAGATTTCTCGGGGCGCGGTCCCACGACGGTCGCCCCGCCATCCACCAATTCCTTGATCTTTCTCAGCAGTTGCGGCGACATCGTTTTATAATCCGGCAGTGCGAGAACGCGATAGCTCATGCCTCCGGGAAGCGTAAGCCTTCCGTTTTTCACGCGCATGAGTTTGATCACCGCTTCCGCAGGGCATCCGTCGTAATTGAAGCCCGGACGGGGTGTTGGTCCCGTGACGTTTGGAGCCTGAAATGCACTTGGTCCGCCTTCCTGCTGCATGTAGCAGATGTCCGCAATAAAATCCCCCTGCCTGAGTATATGCTGGCAGCGTGCGACATACTCATGCCAAGTTTTCGCCTGTTCCCACCATGTCTCGGTCCTCTCGTAATGCAAGCCCCACGGTCCCATGGACATTCCCGGAGCGTAATGCGGGTTCACCCAGGGTTGCATGGCGAACCGATGAACCACAAAACGGTTAATTCCCTGGCAGAAAGCCCAATCTCCGATATCCTTCACCACGGCTGGATGGCCCTGCCACTTTTCATTGTTATCGGCGGTGAACGTCTCCATCCCAATGATCCTGTGTCCATATACATGCCCGGCGCTGGTCATCTCGCCGATGACGTTCCATGCGCCGTATCGCCCCCACGACCACAGCTCCCCCATTGGTTCGACCGCCGAACCCCCGTATTTCATTTCATCCACGGGTACGCCCGAGTAGCCCTCTATCGAAAGCCGCATGCCATGCTTCGCAGCGAGGTCACGCATACGAGCGGAGTAGTTCTCCACCAGAAGATCCGAGATAGTTTTGCGAAAATCCCATAAAAACCGCTGGGTGATCTCCATCGATCCCACCACCCTTCCGGTGACGGCGGGCAGAAAGGGCAGTGGATCGTAGCCCCTTAACCGCTTGAAATCCTGACGGAAGGTGGGAGTCCAGTTCTGCGAGCCTGTTTCCCAACTGTCGATGTGAGTGGACACTAGTGTCTCGCCCGCAAGGTCGCCTACGTCATCGATCAGTTTCCCCATAAGGGCGTTGAAATGGAAATCCGTCGCTCTTTGGCTCAGCTTGTCCGTCTCCAATCCCAATCCCCCGACCGGCGAGGGATGATTAGTGACGCCGGTGGTGGTGTGACCGAATCGGACGATGGTCCAATCCCCTTCCGGAGCGTCCCATACAAGGCGGCTCTGCTTATCCATCTTGCCGGTGATATCTGTGATCCCCTTTTTGTCAACGCATTGCTCGGCTGGGATTTCTTGCCAGTCGGGGTTTGTGGGAAGGTTATCCTGCACACCGAACTCAGCCAATGCCTCTATGTTTGGGATGCGAAAAGCGTCATCGGACGGGGTGGGAAAAGCCAGCACGGCGATATCCCTGTAGAATCCATCCACCGCGATGGGCTGAGACAAGGTCTGGTTTACTTGCGAGCCGCCGGTGACCTTTGTCTCCGTCCATACCACCCTCTGCATGGAGAGTTCCGGGGTAACCCAAGGACCGCCGCTTCCGCACCATCCGCCATCGTTGTTCATGTTGATCTTGATGCCCAGCTTCGACGCCTCCTTGCAGATGTAGGTGAACATCTCTTGCCATTTCGGGCTGGAGAAGCTTAATGGTCCGGGGGGCGCTCCTTGATCCACCTCCATGATCAGCGCACCTCCCACTCCGACGCGTTTCATCGCCTCGAGATCCGCTTTCGCTCCCTCTTTGGTGATGTTCCCATTGAGCCAAAACCAGTAGACCCAGATGCGCGCGTCATCAGGTGGGGTCACGAATTGCCGTTCCAGTTCGGAAATGGACACCTGCTTGAAGTGTCCGGCTTCGCCTGCCAATGGCGGGTTTTGCCCGAGAGACTCCATCGGCTGATACGCCATGATTCCCGCCGTGGTCCACCCCAGAAGTTTTAGAAAGTCTCGCCTCTTCATGTCAGACATGATACGCTCCTTGTGATGAAAGGTGGTTAATGCTGCATTGACACGATCTCATTCCGCATGCCATCCAAATGGGCGAAACACGGGTTTCGCCCTCAGGTGGCTTAGCGGGGAAACGTTATTGACTCTATTGTACCGCCCATAACTCCTGGAAAAAGCGTTATGAATCGAATTATTCACGGTTGCGAATGGTAAATCGATTTACAGAGCATAGCCCATCCATAGCAAGAGGTTGATTGAAGATGCCGGAGTATTAACTTTCCTACGGACGTGGAGATATGGAAAATGTGGAAAAGGCGAATCGAGACGCCTTTTAAACTGTCAAAGTAAAAGGGAGGCGATTAAAAAATAACTATTCCAAAGGAGGAGGAGGAAACATATCCGCAATAAATGAGATGTGGATAACGAGACTGAAATAATGTAATATGAAGAGGATGTCACGCTAATTTTACTATGTGAAGGTAGTCATCATATTTCCATCATATCTGCGAGGAGTGAATGAATGTCTGCAAATGAAAGCATCACCCGCCGTGATTTTCTGAAAGGAATGACCGCTTCGTCGATGGGATTAACGCTCGGGGCTCAAGCCTTGACCGCGATCGCCCTAACCTCCTCGGAACCAGCCGTGGCGGGCGAGGCTTCCGATGAACACAGCAAGGATGCGGCTAACGGTTACACACTGCATAACAATGTGCAATATGGCATCGTTGGCAATACTCCGTTGCTAATGAATGTTACCATCCCGGACCCGCAGCCAAATAAGCCCGTGCCCGCGATTCTTTTTTTCCATGGCGGCGGTTGGGGCGGCGGAAGCAGGGAGGACATGATGTCCCATTGTTACCTGGTTTCCAAAGCCGGGTACGTGGGAGCCAGTGTTGAATATCGTCTGGTGGGTCAGGCGCCATTCCCCGCACAACTGCAGGATTGCAAAGGCGCAGTGCGTTTTATACGCGCAAACGCCAAAAAGTACGGCGTTAATCCGGATCTCATCGGGGTATGGGGTTGTTCCGCAGGCGGGCATCTCGCCGCAATGATGGGGCTTACGGAGGGCATCGCGGATTTCGAAGGCGATTGCGGCAGCCCCGGAGTATCCAGCCGTGTGCAGTTGGTGGTGGATGGTTTCGGCCCCACGGATCTGGAACGCTGGCAGGAGATCGTGAATAAGTGGGCTGATGACAAGGAGGCATACAAGCTTTTTGCGCCGCCCGTCTGGGATGCCTCCTTGGCTCAGCCTCCCATTTGGGGCGAGGCGATGTTTCAGTGGTGGAAGAATTTCAGCCTTGCCACGGACCCCAACTTGAGCAAATTCTTCACTGGCAATGCGGCTGACATACCGAAACAGGCGAAGTGGGCGAGCCCTGTCACCTATGCAGACCGAAAAGAAAATGTTCCGCCGTTTCTTTTCGTGCATGGCACCTTGGATACCTGGGTGCCTTTGCAGCAAAGCATTCAGTTGGCGAATGCGCTTGATAAAAACGGCGTGAAGGTGGATTTCATGCTTGAAATCAACGTGGATCACGATGACTCCAAAGCGTTTCCGCGGATCATAGAATACTTAAGGAAAACCTTGCCGCTTCCCAATTCGTCCTGAGACAATCAACATTGCATTTTCAGCTTGTTTGTTCATGATACGAGTTGTTGGTGATTTTCTCGCATCGAGTGGGCGGCGGTTATTGGACCGCCGCCGCCCAAATTCCATTAGGTTTGAGACAGGATCATGCATGAGCCATAGACGCTGTTATCTTGGAGTCGAGCTTTTTTCACATTGCAAAATATATGAACTCTATCGCAATCACCATGCGTCGTCTTAACAGTCTCCTCGGACCGTTTGAGGAACCCCGTCACAGTCATCATGGTTGCCATGTCGCCCATTGCCGACCTTTGTCAGGAGTTCGTTTTCCATACGTTCAATGGGCATATGCCATCCTTATCGTTTTGTTCCTCACGCTTCCTTTGCCATCCATATTCGCCCAAACACATCCATTGAAAGTCGGTTGCTTCTACTTTCCCGGATGGTTTACGGCGGATCGCTGGGCTCCCATTGTGGATTATGGCGGTCGCACCCCCATCCTTGGATATTACAACGATGCCTCGCCCCTCACACAGGACTGGCATATCCGCCAGGCGACGAACCATGGAATATCCTTCTGGATTTTTGACTGGTATTACGACCGCCAGACCGACACCGTTTTCCGTGACAACGCCGCCCTTGACGAGGGGTTTCTGCACGCATCCCTGCGAAACCGGATGAAGTTCGCCATTATGTGGTGCAACGAATCTAGCGCTTCTCCCGACTACACGCACGAGCAGTTGTTCCGAATGGTCCGAACGATAGGATCGCGCTACCTTGATCAAGGCGACTACCTGAAGGCTCCGGATGGCGGGAACATCCTCGTAATCTCCCGTCCTGACCGGCTGATCCAATGTTTCGGTGTGGAGGGGTGCAAGAAAGAGTTGGCGGCGATGAACGAGGAGGCGAAGCCGTGGGGAGGTCTTATTTTTGTCGGCATCCAATCCCCGTCTCTCGCCAATCTTACCAATCTGCGTAACGCAGGATTTGATGCATGCACCCTCTATGGCTACTCGACCGACGGCATGAAACCAGGCACGCATGAAGCCCCTTACGACACCATTCTCCCCACGGTCGCTCCGATATGGAACACCGCCGCGCGAAGCGGGGATTTGCCAGTCATACCGTGCGTCTCACCGGGGTGGGATTCACGGGCATGGTACGGAGCAAACGGCGTCGTGCGCACCGGTTCGACACCACGAGATTTTCAAAAAATGTGCGAAACGCTCAAGGCTGATGCGAATCCGAAGTTGAATATGATCCTGATCGGCACATGGAACGAGTTTGGAGAAGGATCCTATATCGAACCCACCGAACAGCGCGGCTGCGCCTATCTGGACGCGATGCAGCGCGCCTTTTTCCCTTCTATGAAGCGTTTCGATCATCCCAAGCCGACAACGAACGAAAAAGCTAAGATGGATTACCCGGACATTCCGGCTCATCTTGAGAAGCGGATCGCTCGTCAGGGTCGCAACCTGATCATCAACCCGGGTTTCGAGCGGGATTGGGGGTGGGTCTGCTTCGACGGCGCCCCGGCGATCTATGAGACCACAGTGGTGCACGGCGGAAGGCGCGCCCTGCTCCTAACGAAGGCTCAGGAGGGCGTCAAGACGAAGATGCTGGAACCGGGAATTCCATGGAGGAACCGATTCGATAACCATATTCGCGTGGAAGCCGGGAAAAGCTATCGAGTCTCCGTGTGGGTCTATGGCAAGGCGTCCATCCAGGCGGCTCTTTTCGATAAAGAGGAGAGGTGGCTGGGAAGGTATCAACCTATCGCACAGGGAGGCGTAGACGACAAGTGGTCCAAGCTTGAGGGTACGCTTAGAGTGACCGATCCCTCCGCCGCATTCTTCGACTTGGAGATCACCCCGTTGGAGGCGAAGGTGTATGTGGATGATATGGGGGTGTGGAAAATATAAATGACGCGATTCACTGTAAATACAACACGTTACCCACGCGATATTGGCGGTATCGCGAGATAGCGGAGCAGCCACGCTTTGTCTATAATAATTCGCTCTCTTCTTCCGTTGCGCTCAAGGGTAATATCCCCTGACATGTCTTTCGGCATGTTTCCCTTGGGCTCAACAATCTTGATAAAAGGGCGGTCGATGTCATCTTTAACCGTCACATGCTTGAAGCTGATGCCTCCTGCGGGACGATTTTTCGAGTCAACTTGAATATAGATCGGGGGAAAGAAATTATCATCGAGAGCGTCATCACAAAACAGCGAATCCTCGACCTCAATGCGCACGGCGTCGTAAGGATTAAACTGCATCGCGAGCCCCGCCATTCCATCACTTGTTGATGTGAAATGACTAATACGCAACAGACCTGCAGGAGGGTTCTTCACTGCGCTGCACAAATCTATCGCATGTTCACGGTTGTTGCCGGAGACACAGTTCACCAGATTAATCGAGATGGGTTTTGAACTGCTGTTCATAGACTGCGGACATATCTCGTACCCTATTCCGGCATTGCCTTCCGCGATACAGTTACGCATGACGCAGTTCACCAGCAATTCGTCAGGACTGTTGGGCTCAAAATCAATGCCGGATTGTGGTTCAGTACCACTGGTATTACGCAAGAGGCAATCCTCAATTAGAAGATTTTCCGCGCTGATAACGCTGATTCCATTGCGATAGTTATCATTGCAATCGACACGCCGAATCACAACATTTTGATTGACATGTTTGCCATCGAAGTCGCCAAGGTAAATACCATCTCCGCCTGTCTCTTCGATAGCAAGGTCTTGAATTAGTACGTTTCGGCATCCGTAGAGTGCAATCCCATGCCGCCACTCCGAATGCTCGTAGGCAGGAGATTCATAGTCTTGTTTATGCATTCGGATGTGCTCCGATTTGCCGCAGTCTTTCTTTTCCCCGCGAATAATTATATTTTCACACTGTGGAAATGAAATAAGACAGTCGTCCTTGGATTGGAATGCGCCTTTGAGAGCAATCAGTTCCGTTCCCTTCTCGAAAACTATCTCCTGATTACTTACACCTGTCAGGGGCCGAGTAACCCAAGCCGATTTCTGCCGATCGATGATGAGCTTCTTGACCTTGGAGTTAATGGCGCTCTGCAGAAATTCGGTCGAGTCCTTTGGATCGAATCCCCACCATGAGACGCGCGCAACGTTCCGTTTACCATTCAATACCTCTCGCACCAATTTCGGTTTAGCGTAGGTAGGTGTTGCCGCACAGAGCGGGACATTGAATAAACCAGCCAATAGTATGAAGGCGAGTGGAAATAAACGGTTCATTTGAATGCTCCTAAAACAATGCAGGCAAGCGTTTCGCTAAAGTGGCAGGGTTTGTCCAGGAAATGTCCCCGCTATCGTGGGAAATGACTCGTGACTATTTTCATTATTACGCTCTTTTCTCCTGAATGTCAATATTCTCTCTGAATGCCACTCCAAGCATCCAAATATCTTCGCAGCCAAAGATTCTGCGAAACCTTTTTCCTGCATCAAGAAACGAACTTCAACCCAACACTTGATGATTGATCCGTCACACCACATTTCTATTCGACCAGTTCGGCGCTTTACTCCGCTGCTCGCAAACTCTATAATATTCGTGGAACCAAGGCTGCGCTGTAGTTTACGGGAAAGCCCTATATTGTTTTTGGCAATCATCTCCTTAAGCACTCTGGCGGCGGCGTCCTGATGCTGCCTATAATGGGTTAGCCCATGTGCGCGGATCGATTTTACCAATAATGCTTTATTCTCAGGGAATTGCAAAATTTGCTTTTAAAATATCCAATCAAGCGTGAGATGAACTCAATTCGCCTCATTTTCTGAATTTTGCAATTACCTCTTCTGATTACATTGCGGTTTGCTCCTCTCTTATGAGTTTCCCCGGATTCGGGCGGGGTTAAGCCTCCATCCTCTCAAACTTACCACTTTAGATGGGACTAGTTCCTAATTACAGTCATCTACATATTGATACTATAATATTGCGACCCTAAAAACTCAGGTGTTTACATACCGGGGAAAAAGGCGTAGAATGAACACAAGCAACCATCACTTCCGGCGCCGCTATGATATCACCGTGACGCAGAAATCCGGTAAAACACCATAATGATGAACCGACGAGACTTTATCATATCACTTGGCGCCCTTGCAAGCAATGCGGGGCTTAAGAATGCAGCTAACGCTTCCGCCTTCCATCCGCCCATCCCCATGCAACCCTTCACCGTGGAGTTGCTGGACTTGAACCGGGGAGATTGGACTTTCCTGGATTGGGACGGCCAACACCTTCGACTTCCCCACCCCGCATTCGCATTCGCCTATCCACATTCCAACACGAAAACCCTCCAAATCCGCTATCTCCTATGTGATCCGGAGTTTCCTCGCGATCCCGCCCATGGTGTCATTCTCACTGCCACCCCTATGGACAGTGAAGCCGACACGCTCAAGTTTCGTATCAACGAGCCCTTTTTTTCCTGCGAGGTGTCGGTGGTCCGAAATGGTCCGGGTATGTTGAAGTGCCTACTTTCCAACCTCATTCTTGGCTCACCAATGGATGGCGACAGGTATGTGGAGGCGGTCTATCTCACTGCGGATGGGGAGGACTTCCCGCTCTGGCTAGTCCCTCCAAAAGCCGCCACGGGGCCCATCCTCCGCCTGCTCACCAACCGTGTTGGAAATATCTTCTCTGGCGAGGAGGATGTGCGGATCCGCTTGGTCGGTCTGGGGGTTGATATCTCTCAGGAAATGGAGATCGCTTTTCATGTAACCGACTACGCCACCCAAAGACCCGTGTGGAGCGGATCGCAGAAAATATGCATAAACGCCGCCAATGTCTCTATGCGCTCAATCACGATCCCGCTGAAGCGGTTCGGGATATTTGCATTGACCGCCGTATATCAAGGCGAGCATGTCGCCGCGTTGCGTATCTGCCGCATCCCGAAACCGCGCAAAGTCAATCCGGAACAATCGCGAATCGGCATCAACATCTTCCAACAGCAGGTCTGGTGGTACGCATTTCAGGTACCCATGATGGCTGCGGCGGGAGTTCACTGGATAAGGCCCTGGCTAGCGTGGGAGAACACCTGGAACAATCAACAGCCACAGTCCGATCAATGGCGCACAAAGCCCTTGGATGCCGCTCTAAGAAGAATGTATCGATATGGAATGAGGTATCAAGACATCCTCTTCCAAGCTCCGCAATGGGTTGCAGGCGGCGCTCAGTGCGGCACGCCGCCCATGAACCGCTTGAAGGATTGGGGAAATTACGTGCGCAGATTGGCTGCGGAGTACAAAGACAGGATACCGTGTTACGAGATTTGGAACGAACCGGACGGAATGTGGCAACAGGAGCGGAACAGATCGGCGCACTACCTCGCTCTGCTTAAAACCTCCTGGCTCGCCGCCAAGGAGGCGGACCCGAAATGCAGGATACTCGGGCTGTCTCTCGCCGGTGATTTGGATTGGCTGGAAAAGGTGTGCGAGGGTGGCGCGGCGAGATATATGGATATCGCCACATTTCACAACTACGCCTCTCCAGCCGATTTCGTCAAGGAATCGCGCAAACGTATTGCGATCCTGGAAAGATACGGCATTCACCGCTGCTGGATCAACGAGTTGGGTGTAACCGCCTATGATTTCAATACCGCCTACTCCCGAAAATACAGCTGTTCCGAGAGAAACCAAGCCATCACTCTCACGGAGAACTACGCCCAGGCGATGACTTTGAACCCGGAAATGAAAGCCTTCTGGTTCTGCACGCACGATCCTCGCGACGCCGCGCATGAATCAGGCTGGACCGGAGACGCCGGGATCGGAATTCTCTATCTGGGTTTTCTCCCGAAGCTTGCCTACGCAGCGTTGGCGGGATACGCCTGGATGGCGGATGGAAAACGATGCCTCGGGATGGCGCGAAACCCGGAAAGCGGCGTCCGGCAGGTCTCCTTCGTAGGTCCGGTGTCGGTTGTCTGGCGCGAGGGACAACGCCAATTCAGCCCACTGCCCGCCACGGAAGCGGGCTGCCTTGCGGGTGAGCGAATTATCGTTCGGGACATCAACACCAACCTCCTCGCAAACGGAAATGCAGGCGAGGTAATGCTGGATTTCGCAAATGGTCCCGTGTATATTGAGGGGTCACATCAGATGGCTGGCATAGCCAGCGCCGAGGCGGAGTTTTGTGATGTGCCGGAGGAACTGAATATTGGAACCGTCCATTCTGCGGAACTGGCATTCAGTGTTCCGCACGCAGAAAAAATTAACATAGTTCCGCACCCATCCACTGATTTCATCGTCGGCACCCCTACGAACTCATCAGATACGCGAAAGATCACAATGACGCCGGAAAATCCCTCGCATAGACTATTTGGGATTCTGGAAGTTTCCATGCGATATTCACCGCCTGCCTTCGGTTTACAGCGGGAGGTGGAACTGACAAAAAGAATAACGGTAACCGCTAACGGCGGTCCCAATCTCATCGCAGATGGTGCGTTTTGTCAGGCAAATTTCTCGGATTGGACAATTCAAGGCGAGTCCAAATACGCATATGACGGGAAGATCGGTCATCTCCTTCCTGGAAGTCTGAGACTCATCGCGCCTTTCTCACAGCGGTTCGTGCAGTGGAACATCAAGCCGGAGCGAGACAACTCGCTTTTCTTCAAATGCTGGATTAAGTCGGATCATCTTTCCGGATGCCGGATCACCCTTAATCTCGCCTGGTTTGGATCCAAGGATTGGGTGAGCACCTCCTGCCTCGCCAGCACTGGCGAGGAGGCACGGATCGAAAACGGCTGGCAAACCGTGAAGGGATTTGCGCACATCTCGGTAAATACTAAAGATTGGGAACCGATAGAAGTTGCACTCACACCACCCTACATGCCGAACGGAGCGGATCACGCAGCTTTTTTCATCGACGCCACAGGCGGAGGCTCCGGACGGATTTGGATCGACGAATTGGATTTGTGGCAACCTTGATATATCATCTATTATTATTCCGATCCAGGAAGCACTGGTTATATCGCAAAGAGACGCGAACAGGTACCATTTAATATCATCATCATAGGAGATTTGAGCATGGAAAGCCGTTCACCGCGTAACCCGAAGTTTTCCTTACACATGACTGCCATCGCATCCCTCGCTCTTGCGCTTTGCGCCTGCCTGTGCTTATCCCCGGCGTTCGCGACGGAATCGGGCATGAATCACTATCACTATTTAGGAACCTACTCCCCGATCCGGGAACCATACCCGCCGCTTCATGGAGGCGAATTCACGGGCAAGGCGACACCCAACTCCCCCGATCCTCTGGTCGCCTATCACTGGAGCCACCCCGTTGCGTCGGACGGACTGCAGATATACACCCTTGCGCCAATGAATGCGAGCACGGATTCCCCGCGTTCGTTCGCAGGGTTGAAATCAATGCGCAGCGGAAAATGCGATGTTATTGTGACTGGAGCCGGCTCCATCCGGTTGGATTTCGGCGTGGAGAGCGCGGCGTGGCTCGAGTTTGACAGCCCGGATCTCACGGGCAAAGTGGAGATGAGCATCAGTGAATACAACAAACCTTGGCCTGGCAAAACCGCCGTGCCGGTGAAACACGGTGACACCTATCGTTTGGAGTTGAACCCCGAACTCTACGAGGGGGTGCGGTTCGGATGGATCCATGTGGTGAACTACACGAAACCGTGGCATATCACCGCTGTCCGGCTTGTGTGTCAGGCGAAGCCGACAAATTACCTCGGAAGCTTCTCCTGCAGCGACCCGCTCCTCACTCAGATTTGGTACACAGGGGCGTATACCGTTCGTTTAAACCTGCTCAAGGATTACTTCGGCGCGATCCTAATGGACCGAGGCGACAGAATTTCCTGGACGGGAGATGCGCATACCGCCCAAGCTGCGGCGCTCGCGGCGTTTGGCGATTGGGATTTCATCCTGCATAACCTTGAGCGTACGGCGAACGATACGAACGGAATAGAGAGCTATTCCCTCTATTGGGTGGAAAGCCTTCTGGATTATTTCCGCTACACCGGCGATAAAGCCACCTTCGAGAAATACATTCCCATAATCGAGCAAAAACTGGCGCACGGCGACTCCGTTTACGCAAATCCCCCCATAGGCTTTTACGGCTGGGATGAACGGCTTGGAGCGGGGTTCGAGGATGCCAATTGCCCCGAAGCGCAAAACGCCTATCGCATGCTGTTCATCGGAACCTGCCGATACTTCGCTTCGGAGGCGGCAGCCATCGGGAGAACCGACCTCCAAAACAAATACAACATGCTGGCGGATGCAAAAATCGAACAGATTCGCGCCAATCCCCATTGGTTCGACACATTCGGAATCCACGCGGACTCCGACGCCATCAACGCCGGGTTCGTCACGCCGACGGAGCGGGACGCGATGTTTCACGCCCAGTTCGCCAATCGCGAAAATCGCCTCTCCTACTCCCCGTTCAACGAATTCTTCATCCTCTATGCGCTTTCCAATATGAAGCGTTTTCCCGAAGCGTTACAGACGGCGCTGGATTGTTGGGGCGGACAGATAAAATACGGCGGCACGACGTTCTTCGAAGTATATCGCCCCAGTTGGAACGACATCCTGAAGCCCAACGATCCGGTGCCCAATTGTCAGTCAGGGCAAACCAGCCTCTGCCACCCTTGGAGCGCAGGGGTCACCATGTGGCTCACAGAGGAAATCGCGGGTATCCAGCCCGCTTCCCCCGGATTCGATTCCGTGCTGATACGTCCGCATCTCGGCGACAGGCTCACATCCGTCGCGGGGAGCGTTCCGACGCCGCATGGCATCGTTTCGGACAGCTTCAACCTAAAAACCGGTCTTTACAAGGTGACCCTTCCGCCCGGGGTGACCGGCAAGATCGGCGTCCCGCATAATGAGCGGAGCGTCAACAAAATATTTTGCGACGGGCAATTAATATGGGATGGGATCTTTCACCCAGTACGCGGGATTGAAGGTGTGGAGAACAACGCGAATTCCTTATATCTTTACGGCGTGGCGCCGGGAAGCTACACCTTTAACATTCGGTATCAGGGCGCGCTACCTCAGCCGCTTAAGGAGAAAATCGTCCGACCATTCTCCTTCCTCGGCGAGGACGACAAGACCCAGGGCGATTGGGGGGGAATTTACGGCAAGGAGGGCTATGTCTTGTTCAACTACGGAGCCGTAGGCGAGAATAAGGCGAAACTCCCTGCTTTTATCAAATCCGTCACCCCGTACCGAAACGGAAACCCGGCGGAGAACTGCACCTGGTCAGCAAGCACGCAGGAGAAAAGGGCGCTGGCGCCGAATCCATCCAATGGCTTTCCGCGCAGCGCGGGGTGCATCTACACCCTCTCCCCCACGATGCATTTGGATATCCATGCGAAGAACGATCAGCAGTACGATCTTGAGCTTTACTTCCTGGATTGGGATCGCAAGGGAAGAAGCGCGGCTGTGGAATTGTTCACTCTTCCGTCACTCAACCGCGCAACCCCTGTGACACTTGTCTCCCGCTACGCGGAGGGGAAGTATCTGGTATATCGTTGTCATGGGTCCGTGCGAATACGCATTGATCAGGTGCGCGGGGATAACGCCGTGTTATGCGGGGTGTTTTTTGACCCTGCGGGATCAAAAATCGGAACTCACGAAACCAAATAACACGGGATAGGGGCTTTGACATGGCAAGTTGTTAATGCCAATCCGTAAGTATCTCGCTTTAAAATGCGGGTAATTCGGTATTGTGCCTGTTCGCTGGATGCTGTGGGGATCCATACACGGTGCTTGGTCGCATGTTCATGACGACAATGCCGCTCTCGGAGTCCGAATAGCATCCCGCCTGGCCTTGCCACCCGAAGGGGGTGGAGGGAAGCGGGGTCCCGATGAGCGTCCCGTAAGTCGTGTACGCGGCGGACGCCAGAAGGTTCCCGTTCGGATCCAGCAGGCTCCGCGCGTTCCCGAGCGCGTCGAAGAGATAAAACCTGCTCTGCGTCCCCGCATGGTCGCTCACCAAACCGTCCGCGCCCCACGTGTAGGATCTGGTGACCTGGTTGGTGGAGGCGTCCACCTCCGCTATCAGGGCGTCGCCGTCGTACAGATTGTAGGTTGTACTTGAGCCGACGGTTTTGGACATCCGCCTGCCGAAGGCGTCGTAGACGCTGGAGAGAGTCTCCCCGTTCAGCGAGGTTAGGTTCCCGGAGGCGTGTGCGCATTAAAACGACTCACATAGTTAAATATACACTACATATGGCGCAAGTAAAGACCGCCATCCTCCGTTTAGGCGGATAAAAAAATCCTTTTCGCCTTACTCCTCGAGCGGAAGGAGAGAAAGAGGCGTGAGATTATTTTTCGAATGGGTTTCGCTTTTCACGCAGCATCCTTTTCGCGATCGCCTTGTAATCCAGTCCTTTGTTGCTCACAGGATCGTTGTCATCCAGGGGAACGAATCTGCAGTTTGTTCTTTCATTCATTCCCGTCAGAAAAAGTATTTTTTCCGTGCAAAATGATCTGCCCGGGGTTATATCCGCTGCAAACATATCTGACCCGTCCCACGAACCCTCCTTGATGATTGTCGGACTCGGAATATCCATTTCATTGTTAGAATCAATGAATCTCGTATGGCCGCAGTAATTGCACACAACTTCGCATCTGAAACCCATCGCGTCCATATCATATTGGGCTCTTCCGGTGATGTTGATATGATAATATTGCGGTGGCTCTAAATCCCTAATTCGCTTACCCTTCGCCTCCACAATATTTGCTTCGTATTTTTCGTAACCAGTTATCCCGGCATTCTCCCAGTCATCAATCACGTTTTGCGATACGATAAGAAAAGGAAACGCTCCGCATCCTAGGATGTCAGGGTATTTCACTCCCCCTTCCACAACAAGACCGATTTGATGTTTGGGATATAGTGGTAACCCGGCTGTACATTTGTCGCATCTTAACTTCAATTCCGCAGGGAGAGGCTTCAATGAATAAGCCCAGGTATATCCTCTTGTGCAAAATGAATTGTGACCGAATTCGTAAAAAATCATATGTGTTATTCCTCTTTCTATTTATAGAGTCCCGTATTGTTCAGTTTCAGCAATTTATTCAGAATATCGGCTTTAGATGGATATCGATTTCCTTTGAAAAAATCCGTCCATTCCATATTGTATTTATAGCCGAATGACAAGTGCCTTTCCGCTTTGACCCACAATCCGTATTCAGGGTCATTCACGTTCAAACCAGCTTTTGCATACTTATCTTTGAAAATCCACTGCAGTTAATGGTGCGCCTGAAAGTATACCAAGATGTTCTCGGCGTTCATGTAATATCCCGTCTGCCCCTGCCAGCAAGAGGCGGTAGTAGGCAATGGCGTTTCGTAAGCCGTGTGCGACGTCGACGCGCACGGATCATTGCGAGAATGTGCAGTATCCTAAGGGTGTTGCTTGAAATGCCATGTTCACTTTGTCATTCCTTTTCTCCTGCTTAAAAAATTAAAAAACCGGTTACTTGCGGAATGTTTCGTTATATGGGTAAGGGCGGGTGCGCAGGGAGGGCGAGATGCCGTAAAGTAGCATCCGAGATTAAAAGGCTGAACCGCAAGCGTCAAGCGCTCGCGCATCGCCGGTTCGTATGTTTTCAGAGGAGCAAAAAAATGAATTAAAATGTATTCGCGCACTTTTTCCGTAAAATTCATGCGCTTGCAAACTTTGCAGGATTATAACATCCGCAATAATGGCTGTCAAGCGTTTTTTCAATACCATTATTATCGTATGCGTATCAATTTGAGAATGAATTCATCCTTACGTCTTATGGTTCGTTTCGGGAGTATTTCGGAGGACTCCCTGTGAAGCCTACGATAAACTCTCCCCATGGCATCCGGAGCTGATAAATGAGAGTTCCTCCCCGCTCCCGAGGGTGTCTTTTCACGCAATTCTGAGATGAGCAACCGAAGAGGCATCGAGCTCACTCGATAACCGCATGAACAACCCAATCCTCCAACGCCCTTGGCTTTTTTATGGAAAGGACATCTCCCGCTGGCATGGTTGAGGTTTTCCCCCATTCCCCGCTGATCGGATTATAAACGCGGACGCGGCAATTTCCCGCCACGTCCCGCAAATCCAGTGAGACCTGGGCATCCTCCGGGATATAGACGACATAGGCTTTCCCGACGTTCGCGAGGCATGAGTTCATGTCGGGGTTTCCAACGATTTCCTGGCGCGGGATCATCGCGGCGAAACTAACCCCGATCTCCCAGAGGAACTTCAGAAGGTTCCCGTAATATTGGGCGGTTGCGCGCTGAAATCCTCTCCCGCCGTTCCAAAAATCCGTGGAGAAACCACCGAATCCCGCCGCCCCTCCCGTGAGCGAGCGCCAAGCCGCAGCGCGCAGTTCATCCGAGGAAGCGTCGCACAGTCTCGGACCGTCGGGATCCTCCCACGCCGGATAGCCTCTCCCCACAATACTTTCCAGATTTCTTTTCACCTCTAGGGAGGTGTTCGCATCATGCTGCGACCAACCCTGCAACTCGAATTGCGCCCGATTGGACGCTCCGCCGTTGTTTTCCTGCGAAACCGGATTCAGCGTTTTTGTGCGAATGTAACGTATAACCGCCTCGTTCCATGCGGAGTTTGAACTGAGAAGTTCGTTGCCAAGTTCGAAGAATACGTTGTCATGACGCGCCATCTCCCAACAGACTTTGTCGATCAGTTTTCGTTGATAGAACCCTATCCCATTGTTCGACTGGAAATCGGAAAACCTGTAGAACCCCTCGGGAAGATCGGAGTAATCCCCTTGGGGGTAGAACGGCTTAGTTTGATTCGAAGGATTCCAAAAGGAGTTTTGATAGCCGAAAGACGCTCCGCCTTGTTGACGAAGCTCGACTCCGTCAAAAATGGAGAGGTGCGTGATGAAACCATGCTTTTTCGCATACTCGCACTGTCCATGCAGCCCTTTCCAGAATACAGGATCCCATTGGCTTAAATCCGCTTTCCATCCCCGCCCGGTATTGACGTAAAGAAATGGGACAGGCGTGGGCGCTCCGTTCCAACTGGGTGGATGGGTGGAGTCGGACATGCGATTCACCCCGAGGCTGATGCGAATGTAATTGAGATGATAGGGACTTTCAAGCCTCATCATCTCCCTGTATAGGGAGGGATGATCGATGTAGTACCCATCGGGAACCGCCGCCCAATCATAATACCCCATCAGAAACACCGGCTTGCCGGCGGCATCCTGATAGTACCTCCCCGAGGAGTGAACGCATATGCCGCCGCCGTGTAATGCCCTGTTTTTGATTATTTTATGGCTGGCGGTTAACGACAATCCACCGATAAGCGAGCCTGCCATGCCAAGTAGTAACTCTTTGCGTGTTATCAAAATGCCCACCCATATCAAAAACGATAATGAATAACGTATCACGCATAGATGGAGAAAGTCAATAACGATTCGCCTTTCCATCCAATGTATCCCGGAGTTGACCAATCACAAACCCTAAGGTAGAATTGGAAGAGTATATTACGGTTGAAAAGAGATGCCGCGGCAGATGCGTAAAAAAACCGCCTTTACATTAATCGAATTACTTGTGGTGATAGCCATTATCGCTCTGCTCGCAGCGATACTATTCCCTGTCTTCGCAGCCGCGAGAGCGAAGGCGAGGCAGATTGTTTGCGTTTCAAACTTGCGCCAAATAGGTTACGCTTTCACTATGTACGCCCAGGATTACGATGGATACTTTCCGTGGGCGGTGGACCCCACGGATAAATACACCCCGCAGATATGGAACTCCTATCCCGCTTTTCAAGCGGAAATCCCTAACATGCCGCTTATCCAAACCGTTTTATTGCCCTATGTCAAGGACCCGGAGGTTTATCATTGCCCTTCGGACACAGGATATACCGTGGAGGATTTCACCGGAATCCCTTTGGACGCCACCCCCACAAGCTACGCCAAATTCGGCACGAGTTACAACTATCGAACGGAGATATCGTTTCGACATATGAGCGAAGATTCCCTGAACACCCCGTCCGAGGCGAACCTGTTAATGGACGCCTCAGGAAACTGGCATGGAGGCTCCGCATTGAACGATATGCGCTATAACACTCTCTTTGCGGACGATCACGTGAAAATAGAGACGCGTTCGCAGATGAACGCCATATGGAACACCCCGCTGTGAGCCGCGTTCAAAGCCGCATCAGGCGAATCCGCGCGCAATGGATAGTCCCGGTATCAACCGCTCCCTTTTCAGATGGGGAGATCGTCATTGACGGCGAAAACATCGTGGATTTGCGAACAGTTCCCTCCGGTCGCACCGAAAGAGACGACATCCTCGATTACGGCGACGCGATTTTAATGCCTGCCTTCGTCAACGTCCACACCCATGTGGATTACACCGCGATGCGCGGGTTATTGGAGGACCTACCATTTTTCCCTTGGGTGCGTGGAATGGTGGAATTGAAGGACAGACTTGCCGAGGAGGACTGGATATGGTCCGCGCGACTGGGAATTGCCGAAGCTCTAAGCGCGGGAGTTGGAACCATCGGGGATTGCTCCTCCACCGGCGCAACCTTGCAGGCGGCGCTGGAATCGAATATTCGAGGGATCGTCTATCAGGAGGTTTTCGGAATTGATCCATCCCTGAATATCGCAACGGCGTTGAAGGATGCGGAAAACCTCATTCTGGAACAACAACGCAGATGCGATGGAACGATCGTCACTGCGGGTGTCTCCCCACACTCCCCGTACACCTGCAACCAACGGATGCTGGAGGGCGTATCGAAACTCCGCGCGAAACTGGATATCCCTCTGTGCATCCATGCGGCGGAATCCCCCGGGGAATCGCAACTGATTCGAGAGGGTCGAGGGGTTATAGCGGAGATGTTTTCGAGACGAGAGATTCCCTGGACCGCCGAGGGCGTATCCCCCATCGCCTATCTGGAAAAACGGGGGATACTTGGCGATAGGACACTCTTGGTCCATGCTGTTCAAATGGAGGCGTCGGACGCGGCTATAATGAGCGGCGACCATTGCTCCCTTGCGCATTGCCCTAAATCCAATGCAAAACTGTGCAATGGCAGAGCCCCGATGGAGCTTATCGGGGCGTTCACCGAGAGCCCCGGCATCCCCGTCGGAATCGGAACGGATAGCGTGGCAAGCAACAACCGGATGGATTTGTTCGAGGAGATGAGATTCGCCCTGTTGCTCAGGCGAGCATTCAGGAGAGACTGCTCCGCTCACGATACGCGCAAAGTGTTGGAAATGGCGACTATCGGGGGAGCCAAGGCCTTGGGAATGGAAGCTCTCACTGGAAGTTTGGAAATTGGCAAAAAGGCGGATTTAACCCTTGTGCGCACCCGTACCCTCTCGATGACCCCATGCCACGACCCTGCTTCGGCTCTGGTGCATGCGGCGAGTTCATCCGATGTCCTCGCGACATTTGTCAATGGCGAGGCACTGTACGTAGACGGAGGCGTCCTGGGGATGGACACGGAACGGGCGATTCAAAAGGTGCGCGAAATCGCGGTTCGGCTGAAAGGGTAAGGCGGACATGAAAAAAAGGGCGGTTGTAAAACCGAAGCCAAATCTACGCAAGGCGCTGGTAATCTCCCTGATAACACTGGTAACTGGCGCTGTCATCGTGTTGTTCCTGTTTCATTACAACCTTTCCGGTTTGAGTTTGGCATATGCCGGTACATATGCGCCGCCCTACACCTGGAATGAATACCTGCTTGTCAACATCACCTGCTTGATTTTCATTCCCATGTTAATCATATTCACCCTTTTCAGGGAAAATCCGCAGTCCTATGGTTTGATACGCCCGCAAAATGATGCGGTGAAAATCGCCCTCTGGTTTTTTCTGTTCATGCTGCCGATTCTCATCATCGCATCCAGATTTCCAGCCTTTCGCACTTACTATCCCATCCAAAAAGAGGCGATCTATTCGGCGCGTTATTTCCTCTACTTTGAGATTACATACGGCTTTTATCTTTTCTGCTGGGAGTTTTTCTTCAGAGGGTTTCTCACCTTCGGCTTGGAAAAACGCCTTGGATCGATTACGGCGGTCATATTGCCATCCATCGCCTTTTGCGCTCTTCACTGGACCAAACCGATTCCGGAGTTTCTCGGGTCCTTCATCGCGGGAATTGCGATGGGTTGGCTTGCCCTCCGCGGCAAATCGTTTCTGCCAGGCTTTTGGATTCATTGGGGGATATCCGTGATATTTGACATCCTTTGCATCCACGGCGCACCGAGAGCTTTTTTATAGAAACAAGGGCAATTCGTTCCCTTGCTTGGATAAAGAACGGGATAAAACCGGTACAATAATATCGACATTATAGAATTAGTTCGATCATATGGCGGTTCACGTCTTCGAATGTTTATTATGCTGTTCGTAGCCGTCGATGATCGTTTTCAATGAATATCACACTCCACTTGAATGACGCTTGGCAAGAGGGAACCGCCTCGGGATGACAAACAATCAACGCATCACCTACTCAAATCCGCATATCAAGCGATCCCCCTCGATTCGTCATCGAATCCACCCTCTCACATTTGCTATCGCTTTCATGATTGCATCCGCAACCGCATTCGCAGCCGGAAAGATCAAACTTAACTCAAAACCGCCGGATGTGATCATCGATCAGTTCAAGCAATTATCATGGCAACCAGAAACCAACTACTTCCAATCAAACAGCCCTGTGCGAATTATCCTGATTGACCCCGATACGGGAGAGAAAACCATCATTTTGGCGGATAACGTGGAGGGATCCGCATCCCAAACAATCACGGTCAAAGGTCATCTTACATTAACCAGACCCGAAGGCGATCTCACCGGGGAGGATATGACTTTCAATCCCATGGATCATACCGGGATTATCCATAACGCCAAAACCGATGCTTATAACATCTTTCTCAAGGGAAAAATCATCCAGCTTTTACCTGGAAACATCCTCTTGGCCAAGGACGCCACCTTCACCACATGCAGGCTGAAACATCCGGACTACCATATCACCGCCAAGGAGGTAAGGGTGTACCCGAATGGCAAGGTTGTGGGAAAAGGAATCACATTTTGGCTGGGACCTAGCCGCATCATCTCGCTTCCGTCCTTGGAGAAAACATTCGGACCTGGAGTGCAGAACCCAATTCCAATTCCCGGGTATTCCAAGCAAAACGGTCTCGCATTTCCCCTGGCGGGCGATGTGTTCACGGACACCAATCGCTCGATGTTCTACAATATTAATATAGCCGCCAAGCAGTCTCCGCAGGGGATCATCTCTTTCGCGCAGGATATCGCACATGTGCCTACCGGAGCGTACCCCCCTTCAGGACAAGCGTTCAGAGCGTCTCAACCGTTAGGAAGCGCTCTGCAGCCGCTGCCAATGATGAACATCAATGCGCCAAGCCCCACATTGTTTCTTCATCGCACCACGTTGTACGGTTTAATCACGAAGGGAACTTTTGTGGATAACAGGGAACGCACGAACATACAAGTGGATCGGTTACCGGACATTGGGGTGCATTTTAGTAATATCCTTAATAGCCGTCAGGTGAATCCAACTGATCCAAACTTCAGCGAGGAGACGCATTCCGTCTTCGGAACATCCTTTTTAAATCCTGCGGAATGGATCGTAAGCGCGGATGTCAACGGGGGTTATTTCCGCGAACAGCCGGATCATGTAACCTCTGGAAGGTTTTCGGAGGGGTTGGATATATCCTCGCCTCTTTATGTTCTCGCCAACCCGTTTTATATTCGATATGGCATGACGCTGCACTCGTCTTACTACACCAAAACGCACACCAATTACACGCTCTTCTCTCCAGAGGCGGAGATGGATTGGGTGGTTCGACCGAACACACTGCTTTCCGCCTCCTACCGTCTGCAACAGGATTTCGGCAAGACCCCATTTCTATTCGACCATAAGGATGTGCCCCACGAGGTGGACTTCAATTACGGCTGCCTTGCGGCGCATTGGGGATACAATTTCGGTGTGAGATACGACGTGCAGAGATGGCGGGCTTTTGATACAATATTGGGAATCAAGAAGCGATTTGATTGCATGGAGGTCGGACTGGCGTACCATACGCGATACGAAGGACTGGATGTCATCTTCAATCTTTTGCCGACGGGAACAAAATCGACATCGTCAAATCAATGATTTTTCGGAATTGATAGGTGCGTATCCATTCCAACATTAAAAGCGGATTGGAGGACTTCAGCGTTTGAAACTATCGTAAGAAATATTAACGCACCAATCTTGAGGGATATGACACTTATGCAAACTGACAAGGAAATCACAATCGGGATTTTAGCTCTTCAAGGGGATTACGAAGCGCACAAAAAAATGCTATCTCATAGTGGCGGGGCGGCGACTTTATTGGTTCGCTCGGTGGAGGAGTTGCATATGTGCGACGGCATGATCATACCTGGCGGGGAGAGCACGACAATAGGAAAGCTGCTTGTCAAGCACGACATCATAGACCCTCTTATTCATAAAGTGCAGGACGGCATGCCTCTATACGGCACATGCGCGGGAATGATTCTGATGGCGAAGGAGATAGCGGGGAGCGAGCAAACCCGTCTTGGCGTGACGAATATCTCCGTCGCAAGAAACGCCTTCGGAAGACAGGTGGACAGCTTCGAGGCTCAGATACCCTTCGCGTCTTTGGAGGGGGATCCGGTGGAAGGGGTTTTCATTCGCGCCCCCTACGTCACTAAAACCTGGGGAGAAGTGGAAATCCTCGCAAAATATCAGGATAAAATCGTGGGGATACGCGAAAAGAACATGCTCGCCACCGCTTTTCATCCGGAATTAACTTCGGATACGAGGGTGCATGAGCTATTTCTGGAGATGGTGCGATCCGCCGTGCGGGGCGCCTCAAATCCCTGAAAATCTCCTTAGGAAGGATTTCTGAATTATCCGGCGATTTCCCCGTATAATTCCCGTGTTTGACGGATCATATCCTCAATTCGATAGTGTTTGGCGATGCCTTCCCGAGCCGATTTGCCGTATGCGTCCGCTTTCTCGGGATTATCCATCCAATCTTTTAAAATAAGCGCAAACTCCTCCGGCTTGTTTTTATCGAACAACGCCCCGCCGGAAGTCATACCGATTAGTTCCGGAAAGACTCCATGGTTGGGGGCTATGACAGGGACGCCGCAAGCCATTGCCTCCATCATCGCCATACTTCTGACTTCGGGTATTCCACTCGGAACCGAAAATGCGCTGCAGGAGCGTAGCATCCGCGTTTTTTCCGCGAAATCTATCTCCCCAAGATACTTGAATTCAATATTCACGCACTGGGAGATTGAGGTTTGCACCTGCATCCAATATTTGGGATCCATCACTTTCCCCGCTACAAGTAAACATACCCTACCCGTTCCGCGATTAGTGAGAATCCTCAGCGCCTCAGCCAAAACATCCAACCCTTTCCCATGCGTGATCGCGGATACATACCCGATGGTGAATGGTTCTCTGTTTCTGTTGACGACGCTTTCATATCTTGTCAAATCAATGCCGGTCGGTATTTCATGTATCTTCTCACAAGGCAATCGAAGATACGCCGCCATGCGTTCCGTCGCATCGTGACTAGGAGAGATGAAACAGTCCACGGCGCGTACGTTCTCCTGCATCTGACGCCAAACCTCTGATCTCCACTCCTCAGGAAACGCCTCCACGAAACCATCCTCGCCTTGAAAGGCGCAGACCACGGGGATTTCGTATCTATTTCTAATTTCAGGCGCCATGGCTGAGAGAAGTGTGTTCGTGATGCTTACCAGATCAAACGGCTGCAGGGTATCCATATGTGCGAGAAGTTTATCCATCTCCTTGCGTTGAAAACCGCTTCTCCCAAGCAGCACGGAGTGAGTCATGGGTCCCAACTCCTCGGCTTTCACACTCACAGCGAATTTGCTCGCCCAAAGGAGAAGATTGGGGTTATCCAACAGACTATCCATCCATACCGGCGTTTTGCGAAAAAAAGGGATATTTTGCTGCAGCCAGGAGTTAATGCCGCCAAGAAAGATTTTGGTTTGAGGAAACGTCTCAACAAGGTCGGAATCCACGCGAAGAGGAGTGTAAAGGGGAAGGATAATAACTTCATCCCCTTGAGCGATCAGACCATTTGCCAAGGAGATATCACGCGCGCAAGCCCCGCAATACATGCCTCCGGCGCCCGCCGCTAAATGGACAATCCTCATTACCATCCTCCGTTCAAGACGCTATCCGATCGCCTTAGTCCGTATGCGCAAGGATTGTATTCACCAAAAACCGGAGCAAATTCCCGATGGGTTTCTTCTCTATCTGGTCCGCGATGGTGAGACATCGCAACTTCAGCCGGTCAACTAACGCATCCGCTTTTGTGAAAGCGCCCATGCTTTCGTATCGCTCCCTGACTTCCTGGATGGAAACCATCCCGGATTGCACATCTTGGGCAGTGGGAACGTCGGAGCCATTTTCGGATGCAAACGCTCGAAGGATGGTAGGGCGGCCGGAAAGAAAATCCTGCCCCATATGAACCTTGTTCTCCTCGGATTCGCTCCAGTCATCCAGATCGTTTACGATCTGGTAACCTTGACCCATATAGGAGCAAAAACGGGATAGCGGTTCCTTATCCATTTGGTATCCTGCAGACCTTAAGCCGGCGAATAACGCCGCCTCAAAAGCCTGGGAGGTCTTTTGCGCATAGATGGATAACACATCCAACGGTTTCAGGTTATCAGAGCCATTGGAAACGCTCATCAATTCCGCCCCTTGTCCGCGACAGAGGTTCAGGTGAGCCGCACCAAGATGCGCGAGAATGTCGGAAGTAACATCCGCTCCTATGTCGCTGACTTGCCGTGACACAAGAAGATAGCCCAATCCAATGAGAAAATCACCGACATTGAGAGCCGTCGCCACTCCGTAACGATGATGCAGTGTGTCATCCCCGTAACGCCAATTATCATCGTCCTCAATATCATCATGCACCAGGGACGCCTTGTGCAGACATTCGATGGCGATGGCGATATGTCGAACGGAATCCGGGATGAGGGATTCCAAATTCGCCCCCTCCTCCATGACGATATCGCCATGCTTGGCCACCCCATACGCCGCAAGGGTGATGAACGGTCGGAATCTCTTGCCCCCCTCCAATATCCATTCATACGAGATACGATCCGTTTCGGTCGAGAATCCGCCGTCGTGGGAGCGATCAAAAACCGAAGCGAGGTACCTTTCCAAATTGCGGCTGGAAAAGAGAGATCGGGTGTGTCTTAGCATAGGAACGTATGACAGATAATCCTGTTGACGATCCTCGGTTCGAAGTTCCATAACGCGTTTGACAAGAGATATTTCCGCCTCGGTGTCCTTGCAACCGTCGCGTAAGAGAGGGACCGCCACCATGGGAACCCCCAAATTCGATACGCGTTCATAGGATTTCTCAAGGGAATCGAGGCAGGCAACGCCAAGAATGGCATCAGCCTCATTGTCGAGCACCTTCATAATGACCGAGGTTGTGCCTTCGGCGATAATCACCTGATATCCAAGCTCATCCGCCCTGCTTTTGAGAGAATGGATGTCACATGCACCGCATCCCGCGCAGTTCAACCCAACGGAATCATAGGTCCCTCTGCACGCTCTCTGATCTCTTAGACAATGCGGCAGCAGCAGCAAACGGCGATTAAATGGCGTCGCAGCGTAGCGGCACTTCCAAAAGGCGTTGCTTAGCTCAACCATGGCAAAGCCGAGGTATTCCAGCCTCTCCTGCATGGAGGATAAGAGATGAATCCCGTGGAACTCCAACTCGGTTCGATCCGGCGGGGAGTTTGTGAAGGAGGCGGAGGCGATCCGAAGCGATTCCGCACGAATTGCGGAACGCACTTCTGCGTTCTGAGGCACCTGTTTAATATCCGATGGTTTGATGGTGGATTCGCCGGAAGGTTTGAAAATCATGGAAATAACAGTATCTCTTTGCGCCACTTACGGTGGAGCGGCTAATTGTTTTTTTCATTATAACACAGGTATCACAAATACGCTAAAACTGACGCTTGAAATATCCACCCTCAGCCATGGATCATTTTTTTTTGCAGTTTGAACCGCCCCAAAGCTTCCAAAGTCCAAATAATCGGATACAGCTTTTCGGAATACCAAAGGCTTGTGAAATAGAGGCCTATTGGTGCAGGATTTTCGTAAGCACGACTAAGGCATCCTCTCAGCAAAAACTCAACACCTCTCTCCGCCTCATGAATATGGCCGCACGCCAAAAGAGCGATCACGGATAACGAAGTCTCCTCCATGGTGGAGGATATTCCTTTTCCGCCGCCCCATCCTCCATCATCGTTTTGAACATTCAGAAGATAATGAACCCCTTTTTCGCTCTCCGCCTGCTGTTCATTCAACTCCCCCAGCGCCAATAGAACTCGGCTCGCCCCCACCACTCTGTTTTCGCCATGCGGGGCGTACTGATTACCGAACCATAATGGAACCCAGGAGCCATCCTCGCATTGATTCTTCTTAAGCCATTCCAAACCTTTTCGAATGCTTTTTGACACATTCATATTGGACGCCACCTTGGCATACGGGGAGATGGCTCGCAAGGCGTGAGCGGTGATATCCGGACAACTTCGGTCGAAAGGCAATCCGCTCCAGCCTTTGCAAAAGGTCGGCCATCCGCCATCATCATTTTGAAGACGCAACAACCATTTCAACCCATTCCATTCCCTCGCCTCTCCTTGAAGACGATAGAGCGCTATTAGCACAGCAGATGTGTCGTCAGCGTCGGGAACACTACCCGGATGATGATTCCATCCCCAACCGCCCGGATCCGCTCCCGTGTAGGGATGACGGACGAGTTGTTGCCGTCCATATAGCCATTCCTTGATTTGGAGTGGATGGATATCCGAGGGAAATCCGATCCATTCGAACAGGCCGAAAATATGGGAGGTGATCCAAACGGAGAGGTTCGTATCTATGGGCCAACTTCCATCCGAACGCATGGACCAACGAAGAAAAGCGAAACACTTTTGAGTTACGGGATGCTGAGGGTCGAAACGATTTGCCAAAGCCATCGCGACAAAGGAGGTTAAGGGAGTAGCATCAAGAAAACCACCATGGGCGGGCTGAATCTCCTGCAATTTCTCCATAACCTTCGGAATGCACACCTGCCGCAAAGCTCCTGCAAGCGGATTCGCAGTGGGTTTTCTTTGTTCCACCAACATTCCGATGGCGATCAATGCTGGGAGAGCGTAACTAACCACCCCTAGTTTCAGGAATTTAAACAAACCCTGCGGTGCTGCCGCCAACTCGTAAGGCAAATCCGGCAAGCACCTCCAATCCACCAACCCCGCAAGAGCGCAGTTCATCAGTATCGGCGCTGAAAAGGTTCGATCCTCTCCATATAACTCCCGAACGCCCTTTGCGACATCACCGTTATGGTTAGCCAAAGCCTTTTTCAACCACGCATTCATCCCCTGCAATGCACTGTCAACGGTTAGTTGTTTCAATTCCGTCAATCTTTTTTCATTAAGACGAAATGCGGCGTTCACGAGCAGAGTGGTGGAGAGATTGGAGGGACTATCGGTCGTATCCCCCCATCCCCCATCCTGATTCTGATGGTCAAAGAGCCATTCCAAACCTGCATTCAAACTTTGTCCATCCTCGGGGGCGTTTGAAAAGGAGAGAGCGGAAAGAGCGGTTGCATTGGATAAGGCTGACGCGGATAAATGTCCCTCCCAATGGGAACCATCAATAATCTCCTCGGCAAGGATGCTCTTCAACTGAACCATCGCTTCATCTATCTCAGGGTTCGACATGGAGCTCAATGACATGATTTTCCCATCGGTGCATCTTCGGATTCCTTCTCATTGGATGCGACCCGATTTGCAAAGCTTTTCGGCGAGCGTAACCTCCTCATACTGAGTAAAAGGCTCCACTCAAGCACCTGGCCTCTACCCATTCCTTGCATGAGCAATCTCTTGCCCAAACCGACGCCTGCTCCGGACTGATTGTCCCAGTACATTTTGGGAGTCCAATAAAAATTCAAATCGTAGCAACGCTTAATTAAATCCCAATGAGAGCGACGGAGATCATTCGGGTTCGGAGGTCGTGAGCCATCCACGGGGGCGTAAAGAACCGGAAACACCGTGACACGCTCATTCGAAAGACGCTCCACCCATTCCATCGTCATTTGGATATCGTGTTCCGTCTCGTAAGGCAAACCAATGATAAGACTTACCAGAGGAAAGAATCCTGCGCGTACCAGCCTGCGCACTTGATTCTCGGAAAATTCGTCCCAAGCGTCTGCTCCCCCTCGCCCCATCTTGGCTCCGCCCCCGTTATTCCTTAATAGCGTTCCACTGGCGGTTTCAACGCCGATATTCACCCAAGGGTATTCATGCCGCTGCCCCTGCGTTAGCAACCGGCGTATTTGCCGCAAATGGTCATCGGAATACTGGGACACGCTCAGCACATTGCAATGATCGAGTTGGATCAGCTTTAACCCCTCCACCTCTCTAACGTTTTCCAAGAGGCGTATGGGACTATCCGGATTCACTTGCATACCGTTTGCACCGTAACGGAAAAAATCTTCGCTAAGGATGGCGATATTGGGCTTTCCCATCTCCACGTTCGTACGCACATCCTTGATAATCGTCTCATGAGGCAAATGAATCATCGCGGTTTTCCGGATGGTGCAAAAAGCGCATCCCAAACCGCATCCTCGGCTTATCTCCACCACCCCCATGGTGCTAGGGCGCCGTATGGTAGGAATTTGTTCTGCGGAAACCGATTCCCCATCGATAATGGTCGGGATTTCGTCTCCGGAAAGAATCCTATGAAAGATGGAGGATACGTTCCCCTCGGCGTAACCCGTGACAAGATAGTCAATGGGAAGCTCCCGGGAGCGTATTTTCTCTCGCATCTGCCAAGCTCCGGGACCTCCAAGCACCACTTTCACATGGGGATACGCATCCTTCAATCGACGAATATTCCCCATCAATTGGCGAAACATTCGGTAAGGGTAAATGGAGCCTCCGGCAATACCGCACATGGTGGTGCTATTCATGCCAAATCCGGCAGGTTCGCCGGAGGAGACGGCAATAATGGCTGTATCCTTCCCAACGAAATCCGAGAGCGAATCCGGATCGGCAACCACCACTTCCCCCTCGGTAAATCCATCCGAGAGAAGAGCCGCCTCAATTCGCCTAAGTCCAAGGGGTGCAAACTTCGCAGCGCCGCCTGCCGAGCGCGGGCGTTTCATCAGGAGGTGCTTCATCAAAAATGAGGGTGTGGTAGTGGTTTGACTGGCCGCTAGCATTCCGTCGAAAAGCAGATCGTAATCGGCTATAAGTGTGCGATCCGCGGTTAGCAGGATTCTGCTGCCCTTTCCACTCAATTGCGTCTCCCGTATTTTGAATCCACTTGGTCTATCAATTCGTCCATCTCGTCCATCACGATATTTGACGTTGAGGGTTCAGGCTTACTGATGCGAATAGGTCTGGTGCACTCCTCGCAAGTTGGAGCGCCCGGGGAAGGGATTAGGAACGAACCCTCCTGTCCGCATTTTGGACATTTGGCTTTCGTTCTGGTGTAATACATATGCCTGGCTTGTTTGTCCGGTTGCATTACCAATCCTGGAGCCCCGGCAATTGAAGGATCCTTTGCATAGAGAGGAAAGATAATCGCCCCATTCGGACAGATACGACTGCACGCAGGACACCCCTGCTTGCACTGATCCGGGTTTGCAACTTTGACCTCGCCGTTTTCGTCCGTTTCGTGAACTCCGAACAGGCAAAACTGAAGGCAGTTCAGGCAGTTGGTGCATCTCGACCTGTCCACGACCGGATACCATCGAACAAGTTGCTGGGTTTGCAACACTTTAGGCTTGGCGAGCGCAGCGGAGTTTGCCTCGGGGAGGACACTCCATGCCGGATCGGATGGGATATCCGAGAAATGATAGCAGATCAGAGCTTGTTCCCCCACGTTATGTTTACGCAGCAACCACTCCGCAGGGCGGGGATGCAACCAGGAGATGAATACGATATCCCCCTCCATTTTTGCAAGTTCCATCCAAATGGAATCGTTTTCGGATACATGATACAGATGCGGGGTCACGGTAACCGCCACTCCGAATTGTCCCGAAAGTTTGCGAATAAGTTGATTTTCTTGGGGGAGAGAATCCACTTCTCCGCTTCTGGACAGTATAATGTTAATTGACATATCGCTTATGTCCTTTGAATGATGAGCAGTGAATCATGCCTAACATTGACATGGTTCGATGGAAGGCTGGTAATTACAGTGCAAAATAATCATTTTGGCAATTTGTTCTTTGCTTTTATTATATCATTAAGATAGGAACCCTCGCCAAGCGTGGAACATCTCCTAAGCACCCAAGGTTTCACATCGACTAATACATGAAAAATAAGATCATCTCCTGGGGAATACCCATAGGCGTCACGCTGACTTGCGTCGCCATACTTTTGGGGCTTCTGATGCATGAACGGAGGATAAACAATTTCCCTGAACGTCCGCTGAACGTGGGGCCCGCAAAGGCTATTCAAAACCAAAACGTGATGCAAACCGCCGTTCCCACACCCTCGACGCCGTCCGCCACGGCGACAACGGCTCCAACTCAGCAAACATCCTATAAATTCACCGGAGTGAATGTTACGAACCTGCCAGGCTCCTGGCCCTGCTTTCGCGGTCCAAACCACGATGATATCAGCCCTGAAAAAGTGGCGTTATCCTCTGACTGGCAAAAAAATCCGCCTCATCTCCTGTGGTCGCTAAATTTAGGGGAGGGATACGCCTCGGCGGCAATCGAGCATGGCAAGGTGTATGTCCTGGACTACGACGAAGCGCACCAGGAGGATGCCCTTCGGTGTCTTTCCCTCGCAAACGGTCAGGAGATATGGCGACAATCCTACCCCGACCCTATCAAGCGCAATCACGGAATGAGCCGAACCATTCCGGCGGTTTCAGGGAAATACGTGGTTTCCCTTGGACCACAATGTCATGTGTTATGCGCGGATGCCGATACGGGGAAAATTTACTGGCAGATGGACTTGGTCAAACAATTTGGAACCACTGTTCCGCAATGGTACGCGGGACAATGCCCTCTGATCGACGGGAATAATGTCATCCTCGCTCCAGCGGGAAATGTCCTGATGATCGCGGTGAACCTTGCGACAGGGAAAATCGTCTGGCGGACACCGAATCCGATGGGGTGGCAGATGACGCATTCCTCGATAGCGAAAGCCACCTTCCACAATCAATCCATTTATGTCTATTGCGGCAGCGGCGGCGCGGCTGGCGTCTCGGCGAAGGATGGCTCCATACTCTGGCAAACCACAGACTGGAAGGTGAGCACAGCCACCGTCCCCACCCCCATCTGCCTGCCCGATGGACGTATTTTCTTCACGGGGGGCTACGGTGCGGGCAGTGCGATGATGCAAATGACCGAGCAGAGTGGCAAATTCTCTGTACAGACGCTTTATCGATTAACTCCCGACGTTTTCGGATCGGATCAGCAAACACCAATTTTATACAAGGGATATATTTACGGAGTGCGATCCGGAGGGGAGTTGGTGTGCCTTAATCTTAACGGGCAGCCCCAATGGACCAGCGGAGCCACTCGACGTTTCGGGCTTGGACCATATCTAATAGCCGACGGACTGATATTTATCATGAATGACTCGGGGGTGCTCACAATGGTGCAAGCCACGCCGACAGCATATCACGAAATGGGGGATATTCAAATCTTGAGCGGTCCGGATTCCTGGGGTCCAATGGCAATCGCGGGTGGCTTGCTAATCGCAAGGGACCTGAACAGAATGGTCTGTTTGGATATGCGCTTACACTAAGCAGCCGTTTGAATTGCAACATAACTCGATAAATTATGTTTTTTCTTGACAATTTGGATTTTTCGAAGATAATAGATAGGACAATGCTCAACGCATCGCGCATGCCTTGTTACGGGGGTTTTAATGTGATGTTTTTCGCATTCCGTGAAATGATATGAAATGGCGGTTGATATTACTCGGCATAGTTGCTGTCCTCTTTGGATTGTGGGGGATCGTCTTATGGAAAATCGCCCCCAAATCAACCACCGCTCTGGATGCATTCCAAGCCATAAGAACCGTCCCCGCAAAGTGGCTCACCTGGAAGGTGGTCGCCTCTTACCCGTTGCCATCCTCTGGAGTTAACGATATCACGGTTGATGGGAAGGGAAGAATATATGCGGCATGCGATAAGGGCCTGCTGATCTTCACACGGAAGACTCAACAGCCGAGTGTGATCCCGACTACCGAGCCTCCTATGTGCGTTGCGCTCCGGGATGATAAAATATATATGGGCGTTGGGAATCATATTGAAGTTCTCTCGCGATATGCAAACCAAATCGTAAATTGGGGTCCGCCTGCGATCAATGCACAAATAATAAACCTTGCTGCGAATAAGTCATATATTTATGCAGCGGATGCGGGAAACAAGCTCGTATGGAAATATGATATTCGCGGAAAAATAGTTGGAACGATTGGGCGCACAGATCCCGCTAAGGATATAAAAGGGTTCATATTACCCAGCCCACACTTGGACATTGCGATCCAAAGGAATGGCAACTTGTATGTAAACAATCCCGGACGCCATAAGGTGGAGACATTCACTCCGAATGGAAGATTAATTTCATCGTTCGGGGGGGGAGGGAACTCGATTGATAAATTCTGCGGATGCTGCAACCCCATTCGTATCGCCCTGCTACCGTCCGGCGATATCGTAACTTCGGAAAAAGGGCTGCCAAGGGTGAAGGTGCTTAAGCCGAACGGGTCATTGGATAGCGTGATTTTGGGTCCTAAGGCTTTTTCGCAAAACACCGATGACATACCCATTGCAGCCGATGCGGAGGGAAACGTATATATCGCTAACAATTACACAAAGCAACTGAACGTATACGCCAAAGATAATTGACATAGATACAACTTTCCTGGCAGGACTAAATTTGAAAGACTTAGGCGTGGTATGAAAAATAACGTAAAAAACAGACGGGAATTCCTTATGGGTATTATACGTGGAACGATGGCAGCCGCCATGGTTGGAGGAATCGGAGCGATGGTTCTTCGGAAATCACGCGGATGCCCCGAACTTCCTATCTGCACGCAGTGCGGTTATTACGGCGATTGCGACCTTCCACGAGCTTTGGAGACACGTCAAGCGGAAAGGATCAAAAGAGATGGCAGCCGCCGAAAATAAAAAAACCAGGCGAGAGTTTATCGCGGACGGGATCCGCACAGGGGGTTTGATTATCGCCAGCGGTGCCATCGGCGCCCTTGCCGCCAGTTCCCATGCCGAAGACACGGTCTGGCAGATCGATCCCTACAAATGCACGAATTGCGGACTGTGCGCCACATCCTGCGTTCTGGATCAATCGACTGTCAAGTGCATGCACGCTTTCGCTATGTGCGGGTATTGCAATTTGTGCTCCGGAATGTTGCGTCCCGAAAGAGTGGGCAATACCATTGAAGCGGAAAATGTGCAATGCCCGACATTCGCGATCCAACGTTCGTATGTCGAGAACCCATATTTCCAGTATGTCATCGATGAAAACCTCTGTATTGGATGCGCGAAATGCTCCAAGGGATGCGATGCGTTTGGAAACGGTTCCCTGTTCATGCAGATTCGTCATGATCGATGCCTGAACTGCAACCAGTGCTCCATAGCGGAAGTCTGTCCGGCGCAGGCGATCGTGCGAGTTCCCGCCGGCAAACCGTATCTGCTTAAATCCAAGATAAAACAGGACGGTTAATCATTTCATGTTTCAAAAATTCACCCCTCCGTTTTTTTTGCTTCAGATAACAACGCCTCCCCAAAAGAACCCTCCGCCGGATTTCACCACCGGCTACCAATATCCCGTCACGATAAATCCCCCTCCTCGGGCGGAGTTGTTTACACGCATTGACATGGTGATGTTGGCGGTCCTCATGCTAATGACCGCCTACTTCATTCTTTACAAGCGTAGCCGAAGAGAGGTGAGACTGATCTCCCTGTTCTCTCTCTTGTATTTCGGATTTTATCGACACGGATGCGTTTGCAGCGTGGGAAGCCTTCAGAACGTAGCGATGGCGATTTTTCATAACGGCTACGCGCTTCCTCTGTCCGTCGGGGTTTTCTTCATTTTGCCACTCCTCTTCGCGCTTTTCTTCGGCAGGGTTTTTTGCGCAGCGGTATGCCCCCTTGGCGCTGCTCAGGATTTAATTTTGCAAAAAGCAAGACGAGTTCCTGTTTGGATGGATGAGACGCTTAGCGTTATTCCCTACATCTATCTAGGTCTGGGAACCCTATTCGCTGCGACTGGAACCGTATTTATCATCTGCGAATACGACCCTTTCGTGGCGTTTTTCCGCCTGAGCGGCGGGGCGATGATGGTAACCTTCGGGATATTAATCCTTTTCCTGTCCACATTCATCGGAAGGCCCTATTGCCGTTATCTATGTCCCTACGGAGTCCTCTTGCGGTGGGCGGCGGCATGGTCGAAATGGAAGGTGCATGTGGCTCCGGAAAAATGCATCCAATGTCATCTTTGCGCGGAATCCTGTCCATTCAACGCCATGCGAATGCCGGTTCCCGATGAGGTTCGACCGTCCAGAAAATCCACACGAGCGGTGTTGTCAAGAGTGCTCTGGCTTATCCCGTTTTTGGCGATCCTTGGTGGCGTAACAGGGCGATTGGCTAGCCCTCTCCTTTCGCATGTGGATATAACGGTGCAAACTGCGGATCGTGTTTGGAAGGAGAGGCATGGTTTGGTGCATGGAGAGACATTGGAGAGCCAGGCTCATCGTGCAAACCAAATCCCCGATGATCTTCTATATGCCAAGGCGGCTAAGATACGCCGAACGTACACCTTATATACGACCATCTTCGGAGTATGGCTTGGGTTAGTATTTGGATTGAAACTGTTTTTTATAACCACCCGACACAGATGGGATGATTATGACGCCGATCCCGCCGCCTGCTTGGCTTGCGGCAGATGTTTTGGGTATTGCCCCTCGGAAGCAAATGAAAAATATGCGGAGGGGGGAGTATACATAAAAGGGAATCTCAAATAAACGCGGGCAATTGCAGAATAAGGCGGAAATCGATTCACCATGCGCGTTCGCTTTTCGCCCTCCCGAGCGAATCTTGCAATTACCTAAGGAGAAATAAATGCGCTCCATTTCATTATTCTTGGGTCTTTTGCTATTCAGCGCGTTATTCGTCCATTCCGCTGCTGCGGCGGTGTCAAATCAAGGTAATCCCAACCCGATAACAATCGCAAACGCCGACACTCATCCAAATCTGCTCCCCAATTACGGATTCATGGATTTGGATGAGAATGGCGTTCCGAATGGGTGGACATGGCAATCGCGCAACACCGTATCCAGTATCACCCCGGTGGATACGCGCTCGGAGTTCGGGATGAGATCGCTCCGAATCAAAAACGCGACACCGTTTGGAGCGAACGTATACGGAACCATGTGGACCACAAACCCCATCCATCTAACCCCTGGCACACCTTACACAATGAGTTGCTGGGTGAAAATCTCTCAGTCAACCGTAGCGTGGATTGGCGGCGGGGATGATTGGAGGGTCAGGCTCTATTTTCCGAACACCGACGGAAAATGGAAACAGTTCATCCTTACATTCACTCCGAGCCCTTCGGAGGCGGAATTCACTTTTCGAATAAACACCGACGGACAGACGAACGGTTTTCTTTTGCGCGACCCTAAAATCGAGGAGGGAAATGTCGTTACACCCGATCCTCCCACAGTACAAATTGATCATCCATTGTTCCTCCCAACCCCTATCCCCGCAATAAACACGGATCAGCCGTGGACTTTCCAGTCCTATCTCTATACTTCCAAACCCATGAAATATGCCATTTTAACAGCGATGTTAAAGTACGATGGCAAGGTTGTGAAACAAAAATCGCGAATTGATGCGCCATCCGGTTTATCCCTTGTTTCCATTAAGGGAGATTCCGTCCACGTTCCGCATGCATGGGCGAACATGCAAATCAGCATTAACAATGGAGAAGGCGCCGATCGCGCCACTTCCAATACGGTTATTGAGTTGTTCTCAGCCAACGCAACCAGACAAGCGCTCTTATCCATACAAAACGTCGTTCCCTCCCTTTCGAAAATGATGCATAAGGCGGAAGGCATGAAGCTGGATGTAAGCTACCCCCGCGTGGCGGTCACCATTCTCCAACACCTTACGGGATACGCGTTGGCGATGCTCGATCATAATCAGATTAAGCGCGCCACATCGATGCTGGATCAGTTGACACCGATGGAACGTAAAACCAAGCGAACTTTCCAATTAATGCTCGCTCGAAAATTGCGATATCCGCCCACTCCGTATTATGTGACAAGCAAGATATCCATCAAAAAAGCCACGTTCTACGCAAGCACAAAGGCGCCGGAAGAAAGAAAATCGTCCGTACGTCCGGTCAACTTCACAGGCTGGGGGGCGTTCGACCAGGTGCGTAAGGATCTCAATATCCTGCCGGATTACGGAGCGAATATTATTCAGGTGGAGATTGGTCCCAGTGCAGTTTTCCCGTCGGAAGGAGTTGTGTCCGATGTCGCAGTCAGGGATATGATACAGTTATTAAAACAGGCAGCGAAAGCGAATGTGGCGGTAAATATACTGATCAGTCCGCATTACATGCCCGAATGGGTGATGAAGAAATATCCGGATATGAATGTGCAAAAAGAGGGATTCCTGCAATATTCCCTTTTTGCTCCGGAGGGAAGGGAAATCCTGCGCAAATTCCTGCAGTATGTAATCCCTCAACTAAAGGGTTATCCTGCGCTGCATAGTTTCTGCTTAAGCAACGAGCCAACAAACGCCCAAAGCCCGAATGATCCAAATGAGCGGCTATATTGGCATGTGTGGCTGCAAAAACACTATGCAAGTATTGGGGAACTGAACCAATTATGGGGAACGAATTATGCGGATTTCGACACCATACCGGTTCAAAACACGCTCAACCCACCTCCTCCATCGCCTATCTGGTATGATTTCGTCCGTTTCAATCAGGAGTTTTTCGCCGGATGGCATCGCTTCCTGGCGGATACGATCCATGCCATCGCGCCCAATATTCCCGTTCATGCGAAAGCGATGACATGGACCATGCTTGGCGCGCCAGAGGTGCGTTACGGCGTGAACGCGCAGTTATTCGGCGATTTCAGCCAGATCAACGGCAACGATTCCGCTGATTTCTACAATAATGGAGTCGGCGAATGGGCGGACGGTTGGACGTTGAACAACATGGCTTACGATCTTCAGCATTCCGTCTTGGACGCTCCCATCTTCAACAGCGAGAACCATGTGATGCCGGATAGAGGCGAGTACCCAGTGCCGCCTCAGCATCTTATCACGGACTTATGGCAGAGCGCAATTCATGGCGAGGGGGCGACAACGTTGTGGTGCTGGGAGGAGACGTTCGATCCGAAAGCGGATTTCTGGGGGCTTGAAATGGAGCGTCCGGCGTGCGTCCAGGCGATAGGCGATACCGGTTTGGATTTAATGCGCCTAGCCCCGCAGGTTGCCAAATTCCAGAATATGAAGCCGCAGGTGCAAATTCTATTCACCACTGCGGCGAGAGTGTGGGACGGAAACGACTTCAGCGACTGCCTTAATAAGGTTTACACTGCACTTGATTTCACAGGCATGAAAATAGGCTACGTCACGGAAAGAGACCTTGCGGACGGGAAAATGCCAATCGCACCGCTTCTGATCGTTCCGGATATTCGGTATATCTCGGACGCCGCATTGCAAACTCTTGATAAATACAAAGGTCATATCCTCGCTTTCGGCGGTAAGGATATATTCGGATACGATGACTACAACCATCCCCGTGAAGCCCTTGCATACCATACGATAGCATTCACGAGAGAACAGACCACGGATATCAATATCTGGAAAAGGCTCATCCCCTATCTGACATCCGAAAAACTCAACCCAACTGTAAAAATCACGGATATGAACGGCAAGAACCAGTGGGGCGTGGAATGGCTCACGGTAAAATACCATGGGTCGATATTGGTAAACGCAGTCAATTACCTTCAAAATCCGGTGACCATAAGGGTCTGGTCGCGCAAAAAGAGTGTCTTCTGTCGAAATATACTACCAACCACACCTACCGGATATGTGAAAACAATCCATCTGAACACGATGGAGCCAGTATTGCTTGAGTTAAAGAATTAATTGCCGCATGAGAAAAGCCAAGCATTCCTATGGCTCCGCAAACCAAAGCGTGATATACTATCAATGTCGATGAATCGGTATGCTTTCATATCGATTCATCCATCTTATGGAAGGATATTTTTGATCGGTTTAATTCCCAATTACGGAATGATTATCAGCGACATATGATTTCGGATCCTATCCACAGTAACTCCCCGCAAAATAACCCATGGATGATCGCAGCCTATCGCACCGCCAGAGCGATGGAGATTTTTTGCGTTATCATGCTGGCCATCCTTTTGGCTAACTCAATTCGCGCTCGAATTAACGATCCCAATAACCCGGTCAAGCTGGAGAATCTCCTTGTTCAACTTTCACAAAACCCGAAGGATGAAAATCTTAAAAAGGAGATACGCAATCTGGATGTGACCATCCGGAAAAACTATTTTCGCAGCCAGTTCATCGCGAAATACGGGTTGTGTCTTCTGATCGGAGCGTTGGTGGTTTACCTCCTTTGCTTGGAATATCTCCGATCAGGTAACAAAACAACGCCGTTGCCCAATGTGAATATTGCCAAGGAGCCATGGTTGAACCCCGCCTTAAGTCGGAGATCCATTTACGTCTTGGGCGGAATTATGGGAGGCGTTCTTCTATCATTGATCGTTCTATCCAGACATGATGTAACCTACGCCTACATTCACAACGATCTTTTTACGGTCTCCAACACGGCGTCCGCGCCTGCATCACCTCCACCCCCAATGGTTCAACAATTAGCTTCAGCACCGGCAACGGTTCCCACGGCGCCTACCGCAGCAACCGCGCCAACCCCATCGAATGCGCTCGCTAACGCCAACACAGCCGCAGGCACGCCATTGCTTGGCACTGCAGCCAACACGGCAAGTTCCACGCCGGCGTTACGCCCCGTCACACCCACTGCGATCACACCGATCTCTCCCAATGTGCAAACCGGCGTTCCAACGCCATCCGCCGCCGCATCGAATGACTCCGCCGCGTCCATCGCCACTGCATACCCTTCGAGTTGGAGTAACCAATGGAATATGTTTCGGGGCCCGAGCGGAACGGGAATATGCACACTAAGCGACATCCCCCTGCAATGGGATGGCACACAGAACCAAAACATCCTCTGGAAAGCTCCCATTCCCCTGCCGGGTTGGAGTTCGCCGATCGTCTGGAAAGATAACATCTTTTTCACGGGCGGAGACAAAACCCAGAGGTTGGTTTATTGCTATTCCCTTAGCTACGGTTCGATTAACTGGCAATACAAGGTGCATGTGAAGGGATGCAACACGGTTCCTCAAGTGGGGGATGACACCGGTTTTGCGGCGCAAACTATGGCGACCGACGGTAAACGAGTGTATGCCATTTTCCCAACAGGAGAATTGGTCTGTCTTGACTTCACAGGTAAGCCGCTATGGCTAAAATTCCTCGGCACACCGGATAACGAATACGGCATGGCTGCGTCTCTTCTGCTATGCGAGGGAAAACTGATTGTGCAATCCGATCAAGGGAGCGATTCCACCGACAAGAAATCCTCGATCATGGCATTTGATGGCAAAACGGGCAAACAGTTATGGCGAACCCCGCGACCGGTCGGAAGTTCCTGGGCGACGCCTATAGCCATCAAGGTTAATGGCAAAACCGAAATCATCACCGCAGGAAACCCGTGGGTTATCTCATACGATCCCGCCACCGGGAAGGAGATTTGGCGTTGCGAATGTCTCGGCGGAGAAGTGGCTCCGTCGCCTATCTTCTCTGGTCCCTTCGTTGTGGTTAGCAACCAGGGTGCGAATATCGTTGCGATTCGACCAACAGGAAAGGGCGACATCACCAAAACCGGTATCGCATGGATGGGAATGGATGGTTTGCCGGATATCGTAAGCCCTCTCAGTGACGGAAAACGCGTTTATCTTTTTACAACCCAAGGACAAATAACCTGTTACGACACAATGACAGGCAAGGAGTTGTGGACCCATCAGATGGCAGATAATATAAAAGCGTCCCCCACGCTAGTCGGGAACAGCATTTATCTGTTGGATACGAAAGGCGTCATGCATATACTTGCCGCAGGCGATCAATTTAATGAGACGGGAAAGAACCCCGTTGGTGAACGGACATACTCTTCACCCGCATATGTGGATAATAAGATCATTATCCGAGGAGAAAAGGATCTTTTTTGCATAGGCAAATAATGATGTTTCATAACTGCCAAATGGGATCATCTATCCACGGGAAATCATAGAGATGAGAAACCGCATCGGTGTCTCCCTGCCGATTCTGAATAAGAACGGTCGGAGAAAAAACAGCATACGTAGCGCCGGCGAAGCGGATAAGGTAAATCCCATCGCCTACGTGGAAGAGTTGGTTGGGACCACGGGTCGCGGAACGGATGCGCTGCTGCCCATTCTTCAGGCAATACAGACCAAATTCCGATATCTGCCCGAAGAGGCATTACATCACGTATGTCGTATCACGCAAATCAGACCGGCGGATATTGAAGGGGTTGCTAGTTTTTACTCACAGTTCCGCAGGAAGCCTATCGGCAGATTCACGATCAACGTTTGCCACGGAACGGCTTGTCATGTAAAGGGATCCGGTTTGGTGCATGAGGCTCTTACGCGCTACTTGGAGTTAAGCCCGGGCGAGGATACCGATAAAGAGGGTCTTTTCACATTACAGCGTGTGTTTTGCCTGGGATGTTGCACGTTAGCTCCAGTGATGCAAATAGAGGGCGTCACTTATGGTCATCTCTCCACGGACAATGCGGACCGCGCCTTGAAGGATTTCCTGAAACTCGATTCCGAATCAGGCGTTTTCAAGGCTGCCGATAAGAGGTTCCCGGATCATTTCGACATGGCCGAGGTTCGCGTTGGCATGGGGTCATGCTGCATCGCCATAGGAAGCCAGAAGGTGCAAAACGCCATCGAGGAGACCATCCGTCACTATAACATTCCCGCTGTTATCAAACTCGTCGGATGCATCGACGCCTGCCATCTGGCTCCAACCGTGGAGATCATCCAGCATTACTCCCCGAACTCCATGCCGGAAAGCATTGCTGAAAGCGAAAACGAAGGCGGAAATTCCAGTCTCTTCACAAAGGTGACTCCTGAGCAAGCGGAGAAAATCATCCGGACCCATCTTAAACCGCAAGGCATATTTCCTCGAATGAAGGAGATATACGCAGAGGCGCTGGACAAGTTCGAAGAGGATGAAGGACCTGTCACGCGCTATTCCTCGGAAGTGCGCGAGGGGGCGATCTGTGATTTTCTCGGTGGGCAGGTGCATATCGCCACCGAGAGTTGCGGCTCGCTTCAACCGTTGAATTTAAAAGAGTATCGCATACGGGACGGTTTTCAGGCGTTGGAGGAGGTTTTGAAATCATCCGACCCCGAATCGGTAATAGAGACCGTTACGGAATCCGGTTTGCGCGGGCGAGGTGGCGCAGGATTCAAAACCGGCTTGAAGTGGAGGCGAGTGCACGACGCACATGGTGACGAGAAATATGTTGTAATGAACGGAGACGAGGGCGATCCTAGTGCATTCATGGACCGCATGCTATTGGAGTCCTATCCTTTTCGCATTTTGGAAGGGATGATAATCGGAGCATACGCCGTCGGATCACGCGAAGGAATCCTCTATATCCGCGCGGAATATCCACTTGCAACTCGAATAATGCGGGAAGCGATTAGAATTTGCGAGGAGAATAACCTGCTCGGCGAGAAAATACTGAATTCGGATTTCTCGCTAAGCCTTAAAGTGATAGAGGGCGCGGGCGCGTTCGTTTGTGGCGAGGAGACGGCATTGCTTTCAAGTATCGAAGGCAAGCGGGGAGAACCGCGAATCCGCCCTCCCTACCCCGCCGAATCGGGATTGTGGGGAAAGCCAACACTCATCAATAACGTGGAGACCTATGCGATGGTTCCATGGATCATTCGCCATGGCGCCAAGGCATACGCGGAGATTGGTACGGAAACCAGCAATGGCACCAAAGTTTTCTCGCTGACGGGAAAAATCGCACGGGGTGGATTGATAGAGGTTCCAATGGGAACGAGCTTGCGACATATCGTGGAGGTTATCGGCGGAGGAACCCCGAACGGCAAGTTTAAAGCGGTGCAAATAGGAGGACCGTCCGGAGGATGCATTCCCGCCGATTTAGCCGATATCCCCATAGACTACGAGGCGTTGCAAAGCGTCGGCGCTTTTGTGGGTAGCGGTGGATTGGTGGTTCTGGATGAGCACGATTGCATGGTGGACATCGCGCGTTATTTTCTCAATTTCACTCAAAACGAATCTTGTGGCAAATGCACCTTCTGCCGCGTGGGGACACGAAGGCTGTTAGAGATGCTGGATAGAATCTCCACAGGCAAGGGGAAGCCGGGGGATATTGATAAATTGGAGGAACTCGCCCTGCAGGTAAAGCAATCCAGTCTCTGCGGGTTGGGGCAATCCGCTCCCAATCCCATCCTCTCCACACTGCGATACTTTCGTGACGAATACGAGGCGCATATCCAAGGGCGATGCCCTACTGGAAAATGCAAGGACTTGGTCCATTACCGAATCGGAGACAAATGCAACGGATGCACGAAATGCTCCCAAGTGTGCCCTGTGAACGCCATACCCATGCGACCTTATGAAAAACACTCTATTGACGACTCCCTTTGCACGAGGTGTGATTCCTGTAGGCAAATTTGCCCCGTGGAAGCCATCCATGTGGAATAAAACACCGATTATCGCATTCATCGCTTTTTTCGCCCTGTTTCTTGCCGAACCCTCAGTCGCGATTGACAGAGTTATCATACAATACGCCCCGAATCACGCAGTCAACACCTTTTCACCCGATAGAGCCTTGGGCGCCGCATTGGACGGTCAGGATGAGGGGGAGGTTTCCAAAATGCTCTCCCCATACAATATAAGGCGGATGCTTGAAGCCGGTTTTCATACCGTCAGCTACAGGCTAAGATCGGAACTGGCGGTGGAGGCTTGGCATTGGAATCCAATCGGAAAATGGAGCGATCCCAGGCATCATCAGGGATACTGGACATCCTCCTCCGATTCGCACGGGTTTATCGACGTTTGCTGGGGATATCGCCTGCCTAGAAGGGGCGACACGTTTGATCAAGCCAATAACGACGGATACTCACGAATAGACGATGGCGATATTGATTCTTTTTGGAAGAGCGATCCCTATCTGGACCGTTATTTCACCCATGAAAGCAACGCCCTGCACCCTCAGACGGTTGTGATCGACATTGGGGAAAAGAAACCGATCGACGCCATTCGCATCCGATGGGGCAAGCCTTGGGCGACGGAATACTCCGTGCAATATTGGAGCGGGGATGACAGCGTAGCGACAGTCGAACATCCGATTGGGGAATGGTGCGTTTTCCGTCATGGGGACATCCACCACGGCAAAGGCGGGGACGCATTCATCCAACTCACCCCCGAACCGATCCGAGCCCGTTTCATCCGAATCCGGATGACGGAAAGCTCACATACAGCCCCGGGAGGGTCAATGGATATCCGGGATCGACTAGGTTATGCGATACGGGAGATCTACATAGGAAAGATCAAAAACGGCACATTCCATGACCTCATAAAACACAGTGACAACAACCAAAAGCAGACTGTGATATATGTCTCTTCCACGGACCCTTGGCATAGGGAGAAGGATAGAGACAAACATATCGAACAACCCGGTTTCGACCGTATTTACCACTCCGGTCTCACTTGCGGGACGCCGATGATGCTTCCCGTTCCACTATTATACGACACTCCGAATAACGCGCTGGCGGAGCTAAGATATTTGAAAGCGAAGGGCTACCGTTTCGGCCCCATTGAAATGGGCGAGGAACCGGATGGTCAGTACGTGACTCCGGAGGATTACGCGGCTCTATACGTTCAATGGAGTCGGATTATAAAAAAGGAGTTTCCTTCCCTTAAACTAGGAGGCCCCTGTTTCCAAACCACGGAGGTTGAAGACGCCGCATGGCCCCATGATATCTGGAGAAAACCCTGGTACGTTCGCTTTTTGTCATATCTAAGAAATCATCACGCTCTCAAGAATTACCAGTTTTTCTCGTTTGAATGGTACCCGTTTGATGAGACACGAGTTGATTCCGCTCCGCAACTCGCATTTGAGCCCTCCCTGCTCTATGGGGTGATTACACGCTTGAGGAAACAGGGGTTATCGAACGCCATCCCATGGTATATCACGGAATACGGCTATTCTGCATTTTCCGGCAAACCCGAGGTGAAAATTCAAGGGGCGTTGATGAATGCGGATATCGCTGGACAATTCTTGACCCTTGGCGGCAAACGCGCCTATCTCTACGGATACGAACCGAACTCCCTCATTGAGGAGTCTCCGGGCGCTTGGGGAAACAATATGCTCATCCAGGCGGATGACGCTGGCAGGGCGAAATACAATCTGGCGACCTTTTGGGGCGCTTGGTTGTTGACCCATCAATGGGCTTTTCCCAACGGCGCAAAAAATAAACTGTTTCGTGCGAATTCCAATAACTTAAATACGGATGGACAGAAAATCGTAACCGCGTACCCGTTGCTTCGCCCCGACGGGGAGTGGTCCGTTTTACTCATCAACAAGGATCCCTCCAAGGAGCATGCAATTCAACTGGTACTACGCAATCAAGCGAATAAATGCGTCTCCAAACCAAAAGGCCGATGGGTTGTTTTCAGCTTCTCGCGGTATCAATACCATTGGAAGGAGGATGGTTCAAACGGACACCCGATTGAAAGCCATCCCCCGACCCAGCACTATATTAACCATCCTGAAACCCTTACGTTACCCCCATATTCCCTTGTGGTGGCGAGAGGAAGGTTCTAAACGTTGGTTATTTGATCTCTATGATCGTGACCGAATGAGCGGGCAATTTGAGTTCGTCCAGTGATATCGGGGACCGGATCGGCACGGGTTTCACCTCATCCGGCTCTCCCGGTACGTTGAGAGCCTCCAACGTAAGTCCGTCTATCCTCCATCCTGTTAGGTTTATCTTGTCGCTCATTCCATCCGCGTGAATCGCCACGGTTTGTTCGGAATCAGGCGAGTAGTTCACTAATGCCACGCTTATCGCTCCCGTTTTGGGATCCTTCGCCGCCACCCCATCCACCAGCGGCGACCCGCTCCATGTCATTGGAATCAAATCTCCCTCCATATGCTTGCGGTATAATTCCAGCACATACCCGACAGGGTTCATCGATGCGTAATTTTCAGTGGTGTTGATTGCGCCGAGGACATTCACGGTCTGAGCCCAGTTCGCCATAGTGACATAACCTGCGGAACGGAGCAGTTCGTTCATTCCCCTCGCCACCGCAATAGCGTCTCCAAGACAGAACAATCTGCCTCTGCCGCCTATTCCCCATTCATCAATCGCCAACCGCACTTTTTTAGCATCCGGGGCTGCATCGCCAAGACGTGGCTTGAAATCATTCACAATCCCGCGAATACCCTCCGCCACCTCATCGGAATATGGAATAAACCGGCTTTTGTATTCTGCGGGATTCTCCGGATTGGATGGCGCAGCGTAAAAATGCCCGCTAATCAGATCCATATACCCGGAGCATTCCGGGAAAATGACGTCATTCCAACCTCCAGGGGATCCAACAACAATGACCTTGATATTCGGATCAACCTTTCGCATTTCGCGAACATACTCGTTGTTACGGAGTGCGTATTGCTGAACCGGGACATGACCAAGCTGCCAATCACCAAACATCTCATTGCCAATCCCCCACCAACTGACCGGATACGGGGCGGGGTGGCCGTTTTGGGCACGGATCGCACCCCACTTGGTATTTGTCGATCCAGTAAAAAACTCCACCTCGTCTGCGGCGTTTCGCACATTGCCAAGTCCGGTGTTCACCGCCACATAAGGCTGACAGCCCACTCTTCTGCAGAAATCCATAAACTCATCCGCGCCAAAGTCGTTGTCTTCTACGTTGTTCCATGCGCGGTCCCATCGCGGAGGACGTCGGTCCCTCGGACCAATCCCGTCCCTCCAATCATATCCCGATACAAAATTCCCTCCTGGCCAGCGCATGACGGGAGGGTCCAACTCCTTGATTAGCTTCAGAGTATCGGCTCGCATCCCGTCCACGTTATCGGCAGGCATCAGGGAAAGGCATCCAATCCACAGATATGTGGGATGATCCACTGTTACGTAGATCGATGCGTCGTTTGTGGTGGCTCCGGCGGTAAAGGAAAAACCGTACTTGTGATATTGCGACCCCACGGAATTCAGAGGGATTGTTCTCTCATTATCCCCCGCATCCCCCCATTTTACGGTCACTTTAACATTGGATGGACTTTGAATATCGGCAAGTATCGCATATCCGATGTATTTTCTCCCCTTCACCAAGCCAATACCATCTTGGCGGATACCGAAAGGGGCGTCTCCTTTTTGCAACCATATAGCCATGCAGTGATCGCCAGCATAGGCGCCAGCCGGATCAAGCTTCACCTCCCCGGTCACGATTTGAGGGTTGTATATGTTCCAATATTTCCCTGGGGAAAGAAGGAATTTTCGATCCATCAGCATCTCCGCCCAAACGCCTTGCTGGATGCAATGATCCAAATGCTCGATGAATTGCCCGTAGAGCAGAGGATTTATGGGGATTTCGGATGATTTCGCTTCAATCGTGGCCCTGGGGATGGACGTTTGAGCGTGCAATCCAGAGGCGAGGTTAAAAAGCGCAACGAGGATCAGACTAATCGCAGACCAGCGTGCGTAACTACGCATGAACAGACTCCTCCAATTCGTGAAGATTCTTAGTGATGCGAGCCATTGCAAAGAAAACCATCCCGATGTTTCGATCGTTTGAGTGATATGTCTTGAAACCGATTCCATCTTTTCGCAACCAACCCGGTTATTAAAGGATACCGTCGAAAACTGTCTTCTGACAAGTTGGATTATTCCCATGAGGACTCAAAGCGAAAAAACGCTTTGCTGAAGTATAATAGAGATTAGCCATGGGGACGCCGCAGAGGCGTCCGTTTATTTCCGTTCGGGATATGGCTCCAGTCGTCTCACTTTTGAATTCCTGTCTCATCGCGCCAAGGCCCCCCCCATTTTATCGCCCGGCGCTCCATTAAGAACATGGGAGTATCAATATGAGGAAGGTCCTTCTCTTTATTTGTTGCATCTTGTTTCTTCCGCAAGCAACATTAGTCTCCGCTCAGGTATACCACAATCAGGTGAACACGCGATTCAACACGATATCCACCGGGCCCATGCAGGCGACGATCATAGATTTGCCTTCGGGCGCCGCCAAAAGTGTTCCTACTGATATTATTGCCAAAAGCATGAATCAAATCTTTCAAAGCCGCCAGTCTGCGTTAAATAGACAGATGGCGTTTCTGAAGAACTCCCTGCGCACTGGAAGAACTATCACCCCCGGGGTGCCGGATATCGTTATGCTGAGGCAAAATGGCAAATTGATCCTTCCCCCCACGGTTAAGCGGGGCACCGGTGCAAATGACATCACATTCACATTCCCGGCAGCGGACACAACAGGGGCGTGGCCGACCGCCACACAGCAAAACCTTCAATCGCTCGTCAACGCGATATACCCCCAGTTGAAGCTTGTTTACGGCAACCCGTCATGGAGTGGGATGGTCACCATCGTTGACGGGGACAATCTGAATCCAACCATTGACGACCGCGACGCCTTTTCGGGCGGCATCTACAACATATCCACAAATCAGATCATTTTCGCCGAGTACAATACGTTGCAAAGCGCTGTTCTAAACCTGACGCAGATGATGGCTATCGCTTTCCATGGTCCCACCTCCATATCCTACGACGCCTGGGAAAAGGGAATGGCGCGAGCCGCGACGATGATGGTGGTGCAAAACCTCATCAATTTGGGACAGCTGAGTTCAAACCCGAGCGCAACAAACTACGTGAACGTCGCCGACCCACTGTGGCATGCATTAAACTATTACGATCTGCTAAACCAACCCGCTCTGGGAAATGATCGTTTCTACCCTATCTCTCTGCAGAATACACCTTTGGGCACAACCGGACTCGGCGGAATGCTCTACCCGCGATTGCAGATGTCGGGATCCGCATGGCTGAAGGTGGCGACAACAGACCCGAATTTCTTCAAGAATTTCAACGCAGCCTATTACACGGCGTGGGCGGCAAACTCCTCAATCGCAAATAATGTTCCTCAACTAAAACAATTGGCTTCCCAGGTGCTCACAGCCGACGGCGCCCCCACCATTGAGGGGCAGAGCTTCTCCAACTGGTATCAGCAGCAATATGTCCTCGACACCAGCATCTCACCCGGAACCAAGGAATACCTATGGAGCGTGCCATCCCGCCCCACCACATCCGACAACTATAGCATCGCAGTGGTGATCGTTTATCAAAGCACCTCCTTGGACTCAAATGGAAACAGCGTTGAGACTCCGTTGGCTGGAACATGCTATCCAATCTATTGGGACAACACCTACACGAACCGTTTCTACTTAGGAGCCCAATATGAGAGCGTGACCATCACGGGCGGCGAGGGAACCGACTCCCCTGTATTTCCCAATACTTTGGGCGGCACCGACCCGAATGGCGTAATGCGAGTGACCATGGATTTTCCGATTAACTCCAGTGACGCGCGCCTTTACATGGGGCCGAGAACCATGGGCACCACCGCAGCGCCGAATAATTTCTGGGGAGTCGTTGTGGGTGCGGATACAGGAACCATGCAGATTCAAACTGAGACCGGAGTAAACCAAACATTCAATGTGATACAAGGCGCGTTCGGGGGTGCATTGCCAAGTGCCGCTTTCTCCAAGCCCGGCAGAACCACGCTCACGTTCACAAGCTCCACGGGACAACAGACCGTACGCCAAGTGGTGACTGGATACAATGAGTTCGTGCCGGTTTTCTACGTCACTGACCCCTACACATCCCTTACCTATCAGTTCCCCGCCGGGCCGGCGATGATATCCTTCCCGATACTCCCATACGCCCCCAAAGCGGCGGATGCCCTGCTTGATCCCACCACAGGCAATCCTCTTTTCAATAGCGGAAATTTGCTAATGGCTGAATGGGAGCAGAATGTGACCGGCACGGATAAATACCTGCGTTATCCCTCCATGCAACCCCTTTCACCGGGGAACGGATATTGGGAAAACTTTTCTCAGCCGACATCGATTAAAATCATTGGACGCTCCACAACCCAGGACCAAGCTTACACGATGGGCTTGCAGTACGGCTGGAATCAGGTGGGAGACCCCTACACCACCGCGATACAAGCCAGCGACTTACTCTTCCAGAATGGCTCCAATAACATTCCGGACACCCTCGCCCAGGCATACACGGACAACTGGATCGGTCAGAACGTACCCGGCGTGGGGGTGGTTGCCTTGCTCACATACGATCCATCACAGGGATACATTCCAGCTACGACAATAGAGCCATGGCAAGGGTACTGGATGCGCGTGTTGGTTTCCAGCGGATTGACGATAACCTACCCCAACCCAGTTCCGGGCGGGAAAATGGTTTCGGCGACGAAAAGCGTAACTCCCGTAACTGCGGATGGATGGACATTGCCTATGAGGTTAATAGGCTCTAACGGATTGGGAGCGACGGTATGGCTCGGGCAATCCAGCCAGGCGAACAATGGTTACAACGCTAGGATGGATATCCCCATGCCACCGCCAATTAACGGGTCAGCTCCCACCATGGCGTTCAATCCCCAGGATTGGGGCTCCAACTCGGGGCAATACCTCTCGGAAATCCTTCCGGTCAATTCGCCCTCCGTATGGAATATCACCGTCCAAACGCCCACGCCGAATACGAATTACACATTGACGTGGTCGGGCATCACCAAAGTGCCGAGAACAACGCAATTGATACTGGTGGATAGAACCACAGGGGTTCGTCAATATCTGAATGGCACATCCGCATATACATTCAATTCGGGAAACACCACGACCAGAAATCTGCAGGTAATCCCGGAATTGCACAGTTATAACGCACTGCATATCATGAATGTCAACGCCGAAGTGACCCGTGCGAGCAACCTTGCTCATATCAGTTTCATTGTCTCATCGGACGCATCCATCACCGCGAGTATCATGGACGCAACAGGGAAAACCATCCGAACGCTGCAGTCAGGACGAGCGGTGACCGCAGGTACGCAAACCCTTAATTGGGATATGAAGACCAATAACGCCATATCCGTGCCATCGGGAGTCTATCTGGTTAAGATAATCGCCACCACTCCGGACGGCGAATCGGCGCGAGTGGTGCAGCCGATTCTCATCACCAGATAAGGAAACATAAAATGATAAAACGATCCATATTATCTCTACTCATCCCGTTCGCCTTGATCGCACTTTCCGGATGCGGAGGGGGCGGAAGCGGTGCTCCGCCCGCCACCGTCACCGGAACCGTATATATTATCTCCACCACTGGAGGAGGCATTGCGCCCAACCCTCCCGCCATGGTTTCCATCAGCGGGCAATCACAACAAACGGATATCAATGGCAACTTCACATTCCTTAGCGTTCCATCGAATTCAACGTCGATAACTGTAAGCGCCTCCGGCGCCACAACCCTTACGCAAGCGCTGCCCGTACTAACTCCGAACGCAACCAATAACTTACAAAGTATCTATTTAACGACAACAGGGACGGGATACACTGCGACAGCCACGGGGACCGTCGTGGATGTGAACACATTGAAGCCCATATCGGGCGCCACTGTCATTTTAAACGGATTGTTCGCAACGACTAATGCCAGCGGGCAATTCACGATTTCAGGTCTGCCTGTCGGCTTGGGCGGAACTAACTCCCCCGTAGGCTTGGTAACCGCAACGGGATATGATAATTTGCCATTGGTTTTGAGCTTACCGTTAGGGGATTCCACACCTCCCAACCAAGTCAATGATCTTGGAAATATCGCGCTCGCCCCGCCTGTAAGCGGAACACCTCCCACTGTGCCTTCGGATATTAACGGAAAAGTGACGCTGCAAGGCATGGCGACCTTTGCGGGAGTCACGGTATCGCTTCTAAATAGTTCCGGAACGGTTATTTCTCAAACAACCACAGCATCGGATGGAAGCTACGGTTTTTGGGTTGCCACAGGAGCATACACATTGCAATTCAACTATTCCAGTTATCAGCCTCAATCCCAACCCGTAACTCTAACGCATACGGATCAGCCTGTTACGGTGAATGTCACATTGGTTCAATAACAAAAACATGGGGTTAGGTGAAAAGCATATCTGAATGGAATAGGCTATGGCCTCCACCATTAGGGAGCGTTGTATGAGAACGCAAAATAAAGGGGCACGGCATGCCGTGTCCCTTGTATCCGTATTGGCGATCGCATTTTTAATCGGTTTCCCAAATCATCGTGCTTTCGCAAATAAAACCGTATCGATATCCTTCACCCCAAACACTCCAGCCGAAAAACCGTTCCTTACGGGATCGAATCGGGGAATGGAGATGGATGTCCATGGGGTCAAATGGCGTTTCGCGGATGGAAAGGCGTATTTCACCTATCGTTTTTTCAGTCCCAGAGCTCATTACGCCTTACTCACCCTGGATATGAGCGGTGAATATCTTGTGAAGGCGAGTTCGGACGGAATTAACTGGATAACCATCCTTTCCAGTCACCTTTCAGGCAATGCCGATCATTACAACAGAGGGTATTATCAGGCGAATCTGCTTCCGTTCCTTCGTCACAGTCCTATCGTATATGTGCGATTTCTGGACAATGATCCGAGCGGAGGATGGGGCCCGAGCCTATATCATCTCACTATGGATTTCGCCCCGGGGATGCACCCGCTACCGTTACCAAGCCGAGAATCCGGGACGCTGAGGGTGTCGGCATCAGGCTGGGGACAATCGCTGGGTCAAAGTCTCGCGCATTTATCGTTTAATTCAGATTGGCTGGAAACAGAGTCCTTTATTCGCAATGGAACACCGCTCAAGCATGGAGAATTGAAATACAGAATAACGCATCCGCTTTCGTTTGACCTGAAAACTATGTTGCATGATACGGACGTTGTCTGGTTGGATGCGGGATCATCTCCGGACATATTGAAGAGGGGCGCGGAGGCGATCGCTCAATTCGTTCAACTCGGAGGGGCTCTGGTGGTATGCGGTTCTTGGGAGACCTATGGAGGGAAGGCTGGAGGCGGATTCGCAGACACCCCTCTCGCTTCCATATTGCCGGTTAAAATTCTTTCCAGCCCTGACACTGACGATAACCAATGCAGATTGGAAATCATCAAGGACGCCCAGTTTTTCAAAGGTGTCCATTGGAATGGATGCCCTCAATTTCATGGACACAATCGCGTAGGGTTGCGCAAAGGCGCTCATTTGATCGCTCGATGGAACGACGGCGACCCGGCAATGGCTTGGTGGAATTACGGCAGGGGCAGAGTGTTTTGCTTCACATCGACCCCCGATGGCGGGTGGGGAGTGAACATACGAAGGGATTGGAGCATACATTACGAGCGATTTGTGCGGCAGCTTCTTCAATGGATTGTTAAAGGCTTATCGTTTCAACCTTCCCAAACACAGCGAATTGCGTTGAAAACACCTCTCAACCTCAAGGAAAGTTGGCAATCACTTTTTCACATTTGGCGATCCATACCCGCAAAAGGAGATATCAATCTGGAGGATGCTCGGCTGCGTCTTGCCTTTGATCTCACCGGCGCATCCCGTTTAATGAGGAGCGGATGGTATTACTCTTGGACACGAAAAGCCGTGTTTGGCAGACTTTGGAACGGAGTCAAGAGTTGGGATTACCTCCCAGGTTACAGCGATATCCCACCCGCAAACGCAATCCCGACGCCTTTCACGCCTCAACTCGGATATCGATTAGAGATGGCTGCGATATCCGCGGTTAAACTTGCGAAATTGAGCCATTCCATCCATGCACTGGAACAGGCAAGGAAAATCCGATCCCAACTCACCAAGTATCTCAATCAACCATCTTGGAAACCGGTTCCCATGCCGACGAATTGGTCAGGAAAACAGACGGATCAATTCCTTCCGGGTGACAGTTTGTTTGAACAAGAGCCTGATTGGGTCATGCAGTGCGGAGATTTGAATAACGGCCGTTCACCTCAATATCTGCGCTGGGATATCTCACGTCAAACCAAGGAGATATTGCAAACCGCTAAGCGCGTTCCGGTCACCACAAATTATATCGACGGCATGACAACAAGCTGGGGTGAATTGGGAAACACTCCTGAGGTCATAGGCTCCATGCAATTTGGATTTGATTTGACGGAATCCTTTTTCACCACGGCTAGCACTTGGTTTGACGAACCGCTTCCATATATGACCTATTTCCAGGAATTCCGAAAGGGAGAAATCCTCATTAGCCGTCATTTCACGCTTGTTTGGGGCTCACCGGCGTTGGCGGAGATAGTCAGAATTGAGAATGAAGGAAAAACCGTCCTGCCTCCGTCCCAACTGGTGACAAATGTCATTCCTGTGTCCGGTCGATACTTGTCGCTGCTGGACATAAAGGGGATTCAAGCAATATCTACGGAAAAAGGGATGATTCTGACACAGGAAATTGCGCCAATACCTCCTGGCAAATCGGAATGGAGATCGGTCTTGGTGGTGTTGGGAAGGAATAAGGTCTCATTGAACCATAACGTTGATGTTTCACTCAACTGGTGCCGCACTCATTTGCCGATACCCGGACTGCCGCCAGTCATTTGGAAACTCTCCGCGCCAGTCGATGATCTTCCTTCTCCATCAATCAGCAAGATGGGGATGTGGATACATTCTATTCATGGTTTTTTCCACTATCTGGAGGGAGCCTTGCTAACCCCGGAAGGAACCTATCGGGAGGTATTCAACCAGCGAAGTTTATGGACGGATTGCGACCTCGCCAATGCGTCTCGCGGATTGGCTATCTACGCGCTTACCACCGGAAACAATGCGGCACGGAAGCGCACTCGATCTCTTTTGGAATATATGATGAGTTGTCAGGCTCCAAGCGGAGCTTTCTTTTCGCGCCGAGTGTTGGATGCGGATGGCCATGCCCGCGCCTACTCCCTTTCGAATTGGTGTTGCAGCGTGTCGCAATGCACCTATCCTCTCACACTGGGATATCGACTATTTGCAGCCAGCGATCCCATTTTCGCGAAACGCTGTTTGAACGCCGCGCAACGAGCCGGAGGGTGGCTTATACGTGACACGGATACCGACGGCTCCCTATTTGCCGACGATTCCGGTCCTCGGCACGATTTCGGGAATAAAAACGATTATCCAGGGGACGTTCACGGATTGGCGGTTATGGATCTGTGCGAATTATTCCGCCTCACCAAGGATAAGCGTTACTTGGAAGGAGCGATTCACATCGGAAGCTATCTCAAAGCGCATGCCGATGAACTTATGACAAACGGCAACGCCACCGGCGGACTCTGTGCGCTCTGGTATGAAACGCATGAAACAGGATATCTCGAAAAAGCGGAGGAGGTTACGAATAACCAACTCATAGGATCCGCCTTGGACAGAAATTTCAGTCTTGTGGTGGCTCCGCAACTGGACGAACTGGATTACGCCTATCGTGCATGGATGCTTTGCGATGTGGCGCGGGCGGAAAAAAGAATGGCATACCAATTAGAGAACACCGATATTCATCAGTCTAAGCTTTTTTTGCGTAGGTCCTGGGCGCATTTGGGAACCGCCGATTGGATGGCGGAAACGTTCTTCGGGGTGAACAATCGGCATCGGAACCTTCAGGATACGACTGGCGGATCAGCTTGGGGGAACGTCGAGGTTACCGGAATGGAGATATCGGCTCTCGCTCAAATAGACGCATCCTATCATATAGATCCGGCGGATGCGCCTATATGGTAAGGGGGGGAAGGTGTTAAGTTTGCATCCAAATGCACCCATCCCCCGGTTTGTTGAATCTAAAAAACTACGCAGCCAAATGATTGCTGGCTTCAAACAGAGATTCGCCGAAGAGGTCCTCGCCGAGTAACTGCTTCAATGATTCACGCAACAGTTTTCTACCACGATGCAACCTGGATCGTATCGTTCCAACCGGACAACTCATGATATAAGCAGCCTCTTCGTAGCTCCACTTTTCGATATCAGTTAAACGAATCGCTTCGCGATAGTTTCCTGGCAGATTATCCAGAGCCTCGTATAACTTATCATGGTAATACTTCCGCAGGCAAATCTGTTCCGGTTCGGAATTGGGATCAGGGATAATGTTGCCTAAAGTTGTCGAGGAATTATCAATCGATATGGGCTGATCCAAGGATTGAATTTGAAGAGTGGATTTCCTCCTCCAACGATCTATAGCGAGGTTGGAAATGATGCGAAACAACCATACTTCGAAGGATAGATGCTTGTCGTAACGATCAAACGCTTTCCACGCTTTCATATAGGCATCTTGCGTAAGGTCTTCCGCATCAGCTTCGTTACCTGTCAGCTTGTAAGCTAAACTGTACGCACGATGATAACTGCGTTTGTAGAAAGATTCGAACTCCAATCTCTGGGTTCTTTGGTGGACATTGTTTTCCATGGCTCTCCTCCTGAAGACTCTGGAAATAAACAGCTCCTATTAATGCGAAGTGCTCATCGCTGCTTGGTCAAAACTCTTCATCAACTAACGTTTAACAACGTACTTAAGGATTTGAAGCAACCATTCAATTACATTATAACCATGAAACGGTTTTTTTTGATGAGAAGTTCCCTTTTTTTTCGAGATAAGCCCTCCAGGCGACTTGGTTCGCTACATATCAAAAATCTTTGCGGGGTTCATTATCATCAACGGATCGAAAAGGGTTTTGATACGGCGATAGTAATCCATATTAATCGACGGAATTGCAAGCGGCAAAAACTCCTTTTTCAGCATCCCTATTCCATGCTCACCGGACAACGTGCCCCCAATGCTCACTGCGGCATGGATCAATTCCGATGTTGCGTTTTCCACTCTCCTCATCATCTCTTCGTTATTCATGTCAAAGATAACGTTTGGATGGAGATTCCCATCCCCAATATGTCCGAAAATCGGTATCATCAAATCGTTTCTTGAAGCTATTTCACGAATTTTCCGCACCATGTGTATGATCTCGGAGCGTGGAACGGAGATATCCTCCCCGAGTTTGTTCGGCATCAGCTTGGAAAGCGCGGGAGATATGGAGCGTCGTAATTTCCAAAGTCTGTCGCGTTCAGACTTCTCCATTGCCAACTCCACTCGCTTCGCTCCGTGACGATGACAAATCTCCTTTGCACGATCAAGCTCCTTTCGCACGGAGTCCGAGTAACCGTCCGATTCGACCAGAAGCATCGCCTCCACATCCGCCTCAATTCCCATATCCCAAGTGCGTTGCACGCAGTCAATACCCGTCTTATCCACGAACTCGATAACGGACGGTAACATTCCGGATTCGAGCAATCCGTTCACCGCCGACGCCGATATCTCCACATCCTTGAAGAGTGCAAGCACTGTGCCTGCGGTTTCCGGCAAAGGAATCAGCCTCAAAGTGATCTCCGTCACCACACCAAGAGTGCCTTCCGATCCGATAAACAGTTGGCTCAGATTATAGCCTGCGGCGCTTTTGATATATTTACCACCATCCCGTATCACTTCGCCTCCGGGGAGCACAAAATGAAGCCCCCGCACATACTCCCGCGTCACACCGTATTTCAAGCATCGCGGACCGCCCGCGCACGTGGCGACATTCCCGCCTAGAGTGCATTGCTTGAGGCTAGCGGGATCTGGCGGATAAAACAACCCCATTTTTTCCACAACTGTTTGAAAGTCCCCGGTAATCACACCAGGCTCAACCACAGCCATAAGACATTCGCGGTCAATCTCAATGACATGGTTCATCGGTGCGAAATCCATCACGACTCCGCCATTCGGAGTGGATCCTCCCGCCAAGCCCGTGCCCGCTCCTCTCGGATACAAAGGAGCGCCATACTCGTGCGCCAAACGCATTATGACTTGTGCCTGATCCTCCGATGAGATATGCACAACCGCATCGGGTTGACCCGTCAGACTTGTGGAGCCATCGTAGCCGTACGCAATCAGCGAGACTTTATCGGCGTTAAAGGTCCCTTTTGGCATTTCGCTTTCCAATATGGTAAGGAAATCGGGTTTAATCGTATCACTCCTCATTTATTATTCGTGAGCATAAGATCGGATTCCTGTGTAGATTCGGAGTTCACCTTGCGCCCCTGCATAGCCACCTCCAAGACTTCACTGAGGTATTTGACTTTCCATTCGTCCGTATCCGACTTACCGGCCAATAGTTGCAAAACGCATCCGGGGTTCGAGGTGACAATAGTCTCGGCGCTCGTTTCCCTTATAAACCTCAGCTTACGATCCAAAGCGTTATCCGCAATTTGCGGATTAGTCAGCCAGTAAATCCCGGCGCTTCCGCAGCATCTATCCTCCTCGGTCAACTCCAAAAACTCACCCGCGATCTGTTTTAGAATCCTCTTGGGTGGATCGCAAATTCCTTGCGCGTGAGCCAAATGGCAGGGAGCGTGCCATGCATATGAGCCAGGGAGAATCTCCGCATTGTCGATGAACGGCTCCACGAACTCTGCGAAATCCCTTACCTTCGCGCTAAAATGAACCGCTTGGTCTTCATTCAACAGATTTGCATATCCTTTCATCTCCGCTCCGCAAGCGGCGCAGTCCGTCACGATAATTTCCACTTCGTCGTAAGCTCGCATATTGCGCCGAGCCATCTCCTTTGCGGAATCAATCTCTCCCATTGTCATCTGTGGAGCGCCGCAACATACAATCCCACGAGGCGTCAGGACATCGTATCCGAGAAGGGATAAAACTCGAACGGCGCTTAACGCCGCTTCGGGGAAAAGCACATTCATGGCGCAACCGAGGAAATAGCCTACAACCCCCTTTTTCACCCCTGCGGCGGGAACTAACTCAGCCAAGGAGGCGCGGGCGGGTTTTCTCGGTATTTCGGGCAGATACCGATCCAGTCTCTCCAGCTTCGGCAAGGAGTGAAGAAGACCGGAACTGCGCAGCCAATGGCGAAGTCCCGTTTGCTGATACAGAATACGCATCGCCCCAATTCCAAACTCCATCATACCGGCGTGCAACAGGGGGGCGTTTGTTAATATTCGCCTGAGACGACGAGGCAAACCGTCCGGCATGAGTTCCGCGCGTTTATGAAGCGAAAGCTGCCCTGGATGAATGTCATTGGGGCATGCGGTTTCACAGGCTCTGCAATCCAGACATGTGAAAAGAGCCTCGCTCAGTTCCTTGGAATCGGCGAGGCGGCGGTCATTGAAGGCGCGAATCAGCTGCACGCGCCCTCTCGGGGAGCGGGTTTCAAGCTGTGTGGCGGACCAGGAAGGGCACGCGGATTGGCATGCCGCACAACGACTGCATGCGGATAACGGATCAAACTTGGGCTCCCCCGCACCGTTATCCTTCAATTGATCTTTTCGGTCTAACAATCGTCACGCTTTCGATTTGATGGAGGACTTGGAGCGCGTCTCCTGCAATTTGATCTGCGTATCGCGACCCTCCAATATCTTCAAGGATATTTCTATAACCTCCTCAGCTTCAGCGGGGGTCATCGTTCCCACCGTCACCATATCCTGAGGACGAAGAGTGTTCCATACGAAAGTAAGAGCTTGGAACGGACGCAATTGCCCAGCCGCCATCGGTTTGATCGTCATTACAGGTTTTTTGGCGTTCCGTATCACATTCGCTACCCAATCCACCTCCACCTGCATAAGGAACCCCATGGAGTTATACATGCTGATATAGGTCTCCACATCCAGTCCGGACTCATCGGAATAGATGATGCTCTCCGGCATATGCGTGCTCAATCCGGGAATCATCTCATATTTGCGGATCAAGGCGCACAGGTCATCCATCTTGCGAAGCGTGCGAGTACAACGGTCCACCATAGCGTCCGTGGTGCATTGATGCGGCAGAAGGAACTCCGAGCCCATGCTTTTATTGTGTGCGATGATTCTCTCCGCCTCGGAAAGATCGAAACCTTTCGTCGGGGTCTCCGCGTTCACCGGGAAGTGCGGAGTGGATATGATGTGGCATTTCACGCCGGTGCTATCCTCGGCGTCGCATATGGCGGCTTTCAAAGGATCGTTATCAATCTGCCCCATGATGGCGTCAACGCCATTGCGTAAATAAACCTCTATGATACGAGCCATTGTCTTGCGCTCGCGTATGTTTTCCTTTATGAAATTGTCCTTGGCGGCGGTGGTATGGCTCCAACCTAAAAACCAGTTGGTTCCAATAATCATGCGAGAGATGGACAATCCGCCGACGACCGTGCGAGGAAACTGATTCATAAAATACCCTCCGTAGGTGTTTAGCCAGCAAAACCACGATTTACCAAAGTATACCACTAGTTGATCGATACATGTGGAAAATGCATAATCAATTGCGAGGCGATGAGATCAAGTCATCCAACTATCGGCGATCGGTGATAAATGGGGGTATTATACTTCAACATGAATAAGGAATTTTCTACTACTTGCTGATACCAACTCTGTGGGTTGAATCTTTCTCATGGGATTAACTATGGATAATGATGAAACTAGTGCTTGCACTCCTCAACCTCTGACTCAGAACGGATTCAATCAGAACTGCATTTTACCTTACGGTCTGAGTATTGAACACATTGAAAAAGCCATGCAAGATCATCTGGATTATCTGCGGCTGATTAATCAGACTGTAAACAGTGCTGGAAAGCTTCAATTGGAATCCTTAATAATGCCCGCCAATTTTAGCAGCATGGTTGGTGAATATTTGAATACCATGCTCCCCAATTATTTTCTTGATTTGGTGAAAAATCAATATCAAATGGTCATCCGGATTTAATCCCATCCAATCGATTCGAGAATAACGCAGTTCAACATTCATCTGAAGGCATTGAAATAAAAGCTTCACTCCATTCATCGGAATGGCAAGGACATAATGCCGAATCCGTATGGTTGATGGTTTATGTGTTTGATAGCAATACCTCCAATGATTGGATTAAAAAAGATACCCCCTAAGCCGTTCGCTTTTAAAGCGGTCTACGCGGCTAGATTGGCAGAGGATGATTGGACTTTTTCCGGTCGTTCCGAAACCAGCCGCCGTACCATAACCGCCAGTGTCACTCGAATAGGCGTGAAAAAGATGAAAGAGAATTGGATATATAAGGATTTATGAGATCAATAGCTCCATTTGCGCATCTTTGATGGTAATTATTGAAAGTCTCTTAATGGATTGCTTACTCATTTCATAATACTCTTCCATACGTTCCACACCAATGGAGGCGTATCCTATCGCATTCGCAGCGGCAAGCGTAGAACCCGATCCCATAAAAGCATCTAAAACAATCCCCTTCCCCAACGGTAATGAACTATAAACGATCCTGCGCAGAAACGATTGAGGCTTGAGGCTTGGATGCCCGGCAATTTCTTTCTCTTTATTCGATGTTCGCTCGCTCGGTATGACATCTTCAAACGGATTTCCATCAAGTTTCCGTCTGAAACCTCCCGTCTGGAATTCTCTCAGGCACTCACTCACCTTCATTCCGTTGAGTAATGGCTCATTTGCTCCCGTTCAGTGATATTCAAAGCGGTGAATCGTGGCAGCGGGGAACGAACACACCCGTCAAACGAAGGGGGAATTCGCCAAACACCGCCATTTCCATTGGCGCGCTTATTTAATTATTCCGGCTCAAACTCCTTCACGCCGTAAGGGGGGATCAGTTACAACCGCATGAATGGATGATTCCGGAACGAGTTTCATCCACTCAAAACAATCCGCGTGCACCACCAAAGCGCTGTTGACGGCGTATGATTCAAAACCAAACGAAAAATTGTACGGAATCACGTTAACCAATTCCATTCACCGATCCGATATTAGCTGCAAAGTCATTACACGCGCCAGCACATGGCAAGACATTCGCTTCTTGGCAAATTAAAAAAAGAGTTAAACCATCCATATAAAAGCATATCATGTTCATAGCACCTCCATGAAAATATTAACTCATTGCAGGTAATTGCAAAATTCGCTTTTCAGGTATTTCGCCGAGCATGAAATGAGCGATATTAGCCTCATTTTCTGAATTTTGCAATTACCTCTCATTGGATAACATCAATCCCGCGCTAACGCCGCAGCGTATACTCGCCTCGCCCCCGCGTTCTTCAACGCTCTGGCGCACTCCTCCAAAGTAGTCATTGTGGTGATGATATCATCCACCAGCATCACCACCTTGCCCTGTATCGCATCCGCATCGCGTACCTCGAACGCCCCGCTCATGTTCCTCCGACGCTCCTCGATATGCAGCTTGTAACTCGCATGTGTCAGACGCTTCCGAATCAGCGCATCAATACCAAGGGGAACATCCATGGAAAGCGAAACATGGCGAGCAAGTATCTCCGATTGATTGTAGCCTCTCTCCCATCGTCTCAGCCAATGCAAGGGAACTGGGATTATCAGTTGAACATTCCGTTTGAGGTAAGGGTATTTCTTCAAATATACGCCTAACGACTCTCCAAGAACATCTCCTACTCTCTTTCGCCCATCAAATTTCAAATGATGGATTGCCGACTTGACTTCACCATCATAGCTCCACGGCGCGATTGCGCAATGGAGTTGCGGATTTTTTATCGCTCTGCAATCGGAGCATAACGATCCCTGCAACTCATTGGAGACCATGCGAGAACATCTGGGACACAAGGGAGGGATTAGCTTGGGGAAAGAAGCGAGGCATTTGGAACACAAGGCGTTACCGCACGATTCGCGGCATAACACGCATACCGGGGGAAAGGTGAAATCCAATAGTCCCTCCCAAGCGTCGCGAATTAGGGAGGAATGATCGTCTGACCGCTTCTCGGCGTTCATTTTCCAAAGATCCTATTTTATGTAATCTGCAAACTCCTCTGGTAATTTTTCCACTCGGCGCTTGATCTCGGCAAGGAAACGCGCACCGCCGACTCCATTGATCAGCCTGTGATCAAACGTTAAAGACATCCTTGCGACTTTTCTAAAGGCGCATCCTCCGTCAATCTGGGGATAAGCCTCATCGTGCGGCGCTCCAAGGAATAACGTTGCAACCGCAGGAGCGATCACCACGGGAATGGCGAAACGGATACCGGTATGAGAGAGGTTCGTCAGACTCAACTGCATTACGTCACCGGTTTGGTCCTCTCCCGCTTTCGCGCATTTCATTGCGTCTTCAGCAACATCACAAAAGCTCTCAAAGTCGAGTGTGTCGGCATCAGGAATCCTAGCCATAACCAACTCATCATCCGGCATGGACACCGCCACACCCAAATGAAGGTGTTCGTATTCGCGGATTTTATTCTCGTTTAAAAGAGCCGAGCGGAATTTGGGATGGGTTTTTGAAGATTGAACGACACACCATGCAAATAAAAGGAAGCGCGACGGTTTACGGATGGCGTCCGTGGGAATCCATTTTTTACGGACTTGTTCCAGCACATCCCATTGAATGAACGATTCCAACGTTGCCGGGATCGTCTGGCTCACACCTCTCTGCAAACGATAAATGAGGGTGCGCTGACGGGAGGTTATGGAGATATCGTTGTGGGAATAAATCCGCGCCGAAGCATCGCTGTTGATCTCTTTCATCACGAGATGTTCCAAATCGCTCTTTTCAACCCTTCGCCCCAAATCCCGATACAGCGACAAAATCTCCTCATCCTCGATGTTTTTTTGATGCGCGTATTGACGTTCACGCGGAGAGACATGTAGATTACGCAGCCTTGGCAGTGGGAAATCCGTTACGGACGATAAGATACCGTTTGTCTGTTTCTCTTCGATTTCGATCCGAGAGGATTCCTCGGTCTTGGTTACCACGGCCGCCCGTGAAAGATCATTTATGCGAATTCTTCCGACAACAGCCCCAATTGGAAGAACCTCGCCTTCAGAGACTAGCCATTCATCAAGAAACCCTGCCTGCGGAGATTCGATTTCCATCACCGCCTTATCGGTTTCCATCTCGAATATGGGCTCATCACTGACAATCTCATCCCCAGGGTTTTTCAGGAATCGGATGATTCGCGCTTCCTGAAGACCCTCACCCAGTTGGGGAATAACAATTTCAGTTGCTGGCATGGGATATCTGTTCCGCTCCTTTGACTGAAAGAGATAATTAATATTACCACCAAAGAGTGAAAAGCGATCCAACCATATCGTGCGTAGTCATTGCGGATTTACTAAATCCAACAATGCTTTAAGCGTGCGATCCACATCCGGCAGAGATGCATATTCCAAATGGGGTGCAAAGGGAACGGGAACATCCTCTCTCGCTAATAATACAGGGTAAGCGCCGAGCAGATTCCATCGGTCCGGTTTCGTGACGATTTCTGAAATGATAGTCTGACCGAAGCTCCCCGTCTTTGCATCCTCCTCGATTACTAACAATCGCCCTGTCTTCAAGAGAGAAGCGCATATTCCGTGCCAATCACAAGGCACGAGGGTTCGTAAATCCAGCGCCTCAACGCTAATCCCATGAGCTTGAGCTCTATCCGCAACTTCCAACGCCACCTCCATTCCATTCCCCCAACTCACCAAGGTGACATCGGTCCCCTCTCTTCTAATCGCCAGTTTGCCAAAAGGTATCGGAGCATATGATTCGGGAGAGGTCACTCGCTTCCGAAATATATGCTTGGGTATAAGATAAAGTGTCGGATTGTCGCTTTCAATCGCTGTCATTAGCAAGCCGGCGGCATCCTCGGGCGTGCTCGGAGAAACGACTTCTATTCCCGCCAAATGCGCCCATATCCCCTCATTGGTTTGACTATGCCAAGGGCCGCCACCGGGTAGATACGCACCGCAGGGAGCGAGTAGCACCATGGGACATGTCCATGCGCCGCAGGTTCTCCACCGCAAAGTCGACACCTGAGTGGAAAGTTGGTTGAAACCAGTGGTGATAAAATCAATGAATTGAATCTCGAATATGGGCTTAGCCCCCGTGGCGGCTAGCCCCACGGCTGTTCCGATAATTGTCGCTTCGGCTAATGGGGAGTTGAGGACCTTGCCAGGAAACGAGGAACTCAATCCTTTTGTAAGACCAAAAACTCCGCCTTTGGGGTCTTCGATATCCTCACCCATCATAATTACCCGAGGGTCCGATTTCAACGCATGACGAAGCGTATCGTTGATCGCCGTCACCATCGTAACGCTGTCAGCCTCGGCGGGCTTTATGCATGCGTTGAGATCAATGGGTTTTTGCTGCGCCATTATATGATCTCGAAGTGCGCTTGCTGAAGGCAACGGCGCCTCCTCGGCTTTCAAGTAATCCTGTTCCACCTTAAGGGCTATTTGATCCTTGATGCACTCCCACTCCTCGGATGATATGACACCTTCCTGAATGAGGCGATCTTTCGTCTGGGCAATCGGATCCAACAAGATCATATCTTCCAAATCCTTCTCGGGACGGTAAACCCTTTGATCGTCCGATGACGTATGGGAGCATAAGCGATCCAGTTCGCACCAAAGCACCGTGGGTCCTTCACCCGCTCGCGCTTTCTCCACGGCGATAACGCCATGACGATAAATAACATCTGGCACTCGACCATCCAAACGCACGTAATGCTCATCGTTGAATACACCCAAACGATAGGGATTTTGATGGCTGGTGTTGGTGCTTATGCCGTACAGATTATCCTCGACCACAAACACTATCGGGAGTTTTTCCTGAATTGCGAATGCGACCGCCTCAAAATACTCTCCCTGCCTAAGAGAGGCGTCACCTATGGTGCAAAGCACGACGGAGCGTTCTCCGTTTCTCCGCAGATTCCATGCGCATCCCACCGCTGGCAGACATTGGCTTGATGTAGGAGTGGCGATGGAGAAAATATTCAACGGACGGCTGCTGTAATGCCCGTGCATGGGGCGACCGGCGCCGTTCATATCCTCTCGCGCAAAGAAGCTAAGGGCGATCTCATAGGTGGACAAACCACGAGCAAGGCAAAGAGCCCGGTCGCGATAATAGGGAAACAGGAAGTCATCAGGACCAAGGAGAAAAGAGAGAACGGCGATAGCCTCATGACCCATGCCGGCGACTTGAAATATCCCGCGGTTTTGTCTCAGTAAAATGCCTTCACGACGGTCTCCCTGGCGCGATTCCTCCATGATGCGAAGCAATGGCTGCGCGGGATAGCTCTGAGAAACATCCATAATAGCTGATTTCATGCTCAGATCCTAAAAACGTCATTAAGCCGGACACTATTCATTAAGGCGACACCTTATCCTGAAACGATGGCGCACTCCGATGAGCGATACTATCCGTCTTCAGAATTTTGCTATTCCCTTGATAGTTTCAGAAAACGCAAATCCACATCACATTAAAGGATCGGTACTCATCGACGCATTAAAAGGGGGTCTCCCTGAACGATGCGACGCCAAAAAAATAATTCACTCACATTATACCCTTATCAAAAGCGGATATTCGGATTCAATCAGGTATCGGCATGACAGGTTATTTGACGGATACACTCTCTTTGACAAAGATTGGATGGGGCGCAAAAGAGGGGTTTTCGCCTCTTTTCCTGTTGACAAATTTCTATATAGATGCTATACTATAGGCGTGTATCAAACATCAAATCAATATTGATAATGATTGCAAAATCCGTGGAGTCCGCGCTTGATACGGTTCAAGTCAGACGACGTTTCCATTTCGGATTTTTGATTTCACTTACATCGGATGGAGAAAATCCGAAATCATGAAACCAGCCCCTAAGGAGGTTCCCCTACGAATATGTCAGAGATGAATGATCTCCCAGAATCCCCTGAAGCGAATGTCGATGAGGCAAGTCAAATTGAGGACTTGCCCGAAACCGAAAAAATCATCGCTGAATACGGCGCAAACCAGATACAAGTCCTGGAGGGATTGGAGGCGGTTCGCAGACGACCCTCCATGTACATCGGTGGAACCGATTTAAGAGGACTCCATCATCTTTTTGTCGAGGTCTGCGATAATTCAATAGACGAAGCCATGGCTGGGCATTGCGACCGTATCAACGTCACGCTCCAAAAGGACGGAAGCGTTTCCGTAAGAGACAACGGGCGCGGAATACCTGTGGATATTAACGAACAATCAGGCATCTCCGGCGTTGAATTGGCTCTTACGAAGTTGCATGCGGGTGGCAAATTCGATAGCGGGGCGTATAAGGTCTCAGGTGGTTTGCATGGCGTGGGAGTTTCATGCGTTAACGCCGTTTCCGAATGGCTCACCGTGGAAGTGTTTTGGCACGATGGCAATTGCTACCGCATTGGATTTAAGCGGGGAGTTACCACCGAACCTCTGCATGTGTTCGCAAAAAACACCAATAACGAACGAGGCACGTTGGTTCGTTGGAAAGCGGACAGTAAGATATTCGGAAACATTGAATACGACCCCGAACGTTTGACTCGCAGAATGAGGGAGTTGGCGTACCTTAACAAGGATGTCACCCTATCATTCAAAAACGAACGCGATGAAACGGACGAGGAGGTATTTCATTTCAAAAGAGGCTTGCAGGAGTTTGTTGAAAAGCTGAATGAAAACAAAGATCCGATCCATAAGTCAGTCTATTTCGGCGGCATGAAGGACGACATCGTGCTGGAAGTGGCGTTGCAATACAACAACGGCTACCAAGAGGCGGTACTCTCCTTCGCGAATATGATCAACACTCCTGATGGCGGTACGCACCTTTCCGGCTTCAAAACGGCGCTGACGCGCGTTATGAACTCGTACGCTCGCAAACAAGGGTTGCTTAAGGAGAAAGACACAAATTTCAGCGGGGAGGATGTACGCGAAGGGCTTTCCGCGATCATATCCGTCAAACTTTCCCATCCGCAATTTGAATCCCAAACAAAGGTCAAGCTGGCAAATGGTGAGGTTGAAGGGATTGTAAACTCCATAGTGGGAGAGAAACTCGCCGAATTTCTGGAGGAAAACCCTGCTACGGCGCGCAAAGTAATCGAGAAAGTGCAGACAGCTCAACGAGCGCGCGACGCCGCGCGCAAAGCTGCCGACTTGGTGAAAAGACAAAACGCGCTGGAAAGCAACTCTTTGCCGGGAAAGCTGGCAGATTGCTCCGAGAGAGACCCCTCCAAGTGCGAACTGTTTCTCGTCGAGGGTGATTCCGCCGGAGGCTCCGCAAAACAAGGGAGAGATAGACGCACCCAAGCTGTTCTTCCTTTGCGCGGCAAAATCATCAATGTCGGCAAGGCGCGTATGGACAAGGTTCTTGAAAACGCCGAGATTCGCTCTCTGATTACGGCTTTGGGGACAGGCATCGCATTTGAAAACGATTCAAACGGAAATGGAAATGAAACGGAATCGGATGCAGCAAGCTTGGATGAGCACGTGAATGGCAATGGCAACGGCAATGGCAACGGAGACAAAAAAAAGGGCGGCTATGATCTCTCGAAACTCCGATATCACAAGATCATCGTCATGACCGATGCGGATGTGGACGGCGATCACATTCGCACCCTGTTGCTCACCTTCTTCTGGTTGTATATGCGACCGTTGGTTGAAGAAGGCTACGTTTATATCGCGCAACCACCGCTTTACCGCATCAAGGCGGGAAAGGACACCCAATATTACGCACAAACCGCCGAGGAACGGGATAATATAGTAAAAGGATTGCGCAATAAAAGGGATGTCGTTGTCACAAGATTTAAAGGTTTGGGAGAGATGAACGCCGTGGACCTTGAGGACACCACCATGAAGGCGGATAAGCGAAAGTTAGCGCGCGTCAACATCGAAGAGGCGTTCGCCGCTCAGGAGCTATTCGATACATTGATGTCCGAAAAGGTGGAACCCCGAAGGGATTTCATCATCCGGCACGCTCGCGAAGTCTCCGATTTGGATTGGCATGGATAAATTTTCGCGAATATTCCGATAAATATCGCACACGTTTTTGCGGTAATATAGGAAAACACCAATAAAGTCCAGACATGATTAACGAATACGTTTTGGCGCCGTTTTCATCGTATCGGAGCAATACTTGATATTCACACGCAGAATCGCGAGAGAGTTGGCTCTTAAAGCCCTGTTTCAAAAGGATGTCGGCAAGCAACCGCTTGAAGAGATATTTTCTGGCATCATGGAGCAAATTCGCTTCATCGTGATAGAACCCATTCAACAGATATCTACGCGCGATCAAAATATCATATACGACCAGTCTCGGAGTAAAACCGATAATCCGGAGATATCGCCTGAAACTCGTAGATTGATACGGCAATCCGCAACAATGATGATCAAGAGCATGCAACAACTCAGAGCTCAAACGGAGTCGGTCATCTCTCGAATGGTGGATGTCCACCCCGCCATAAGCCAAGCTCAGGGGCGAGAGGAGCTTGAAACCCTCATTGAAGATACCAAAGCTCGAATCACGAAACTCTCCCAAAAGAATACTCCGTTCGCCGTAATTTTAACCGAATCCGCGGATCAGGCGTATCATGCGACCCAGCACCTTCTGTCTGCGTTCGATAAACATGCGGATGACGCCATTCAAATCGCGGAATTCACGCGGGAACTGGTGTTTGGAACAAGAAAAATGCGGCGGGAGATCGACCGTGTTTTATCTATGAACGCGACCGGCTGGACATTGGCTCGACAGACCGCCGTTGATAGAAATATACTGCGTATCGCAGCGTATGAAATACTATACATGAAGGATATCCCAATCGCCGCTACGATTAACGAAGCGATTGAACTGGCGAAGAAATACAGCACGGAGGAATCCGGGCGTTTTGTAAATGGAGTTTTGGGCGCTCTGGGGCCTCGGCTTCTCAACGGCGCCGATGAATCGCTGCCTAAGGTCTGAAGCCGGATTCCCCTCAAACTCGACCATAACATGAGGATACGGAGCAAAAACAATCACCGTATCGCGGGATGACAGTCCATGTTAGGTTCCTTATTGTTTAAAAATCTGGCGAAATGGTTAATGTCACTTGGAGAGGAGGAGCGCCCGCAGGCGGGGTTGCGGGAATCACCTCCGTCCTCGGAAGAACCCGTCGCCCCCACAATCTCCCCTTCGGACTTTCACCACCCTAAAGTCAGCCGAGCCTCGATGGGATGCAATTTCAATATCTATCTCGCGGGATTGGATTATGACAACATAACCGGCGCAGCCGAACAGGCTCTGGACGAAATCACTCGACTTGAAAATCGCCTGAGTCGTTTTATCGAGGATAGCGACGTAACCAGAATAAACGCCTACGCCTCCAATGGCTGGGTTCGCTTGGAGCCCAGATTATATCAATTAATACGTAATGCAGCGGATATCTCAGAAAAGACCAATGGGGCGTTTGATATCACCTGCGCGCCACTGGTGCGTTTATGGGGTTTCTATGCAAAAACCGAGACACCTCCGGATGAGCAGGCCATACTAAACACTCTTGAATCGGTCGGATTCGACCATATTCGTTTCGATGACGAAGAAAGTCTGATCTCGTTCGCCCGCGAAGGAATGGAAATCGACCTCGGTGCGATCGGCAAGGGATACGCCATCGATGAGGCTGCGGATACTCTACGCCGATACGGTGTGGAGCACGCCGTGATAAGCGGAGGCGATAGCACAATTTACGCTTTAGGTTGTACGGAAACAGGGGAGCCGTGGCGCTTCCACATTACCGATCCCTATCACCCCGAAACAAAATTGTGCACGGTGAATCTCAGCAATGAGGCATTATCCACATCCGCGATCACGGAGCAGTTTTTTATTCATGACGGCAAGCGTTACGGGCACATCCTCGATCCGCGCATCGGTTATCCTTCCGAGACCGACATCCTTAGCTCCACGGTGATCTGCGCGTCTGCGATGGAAAGCGACGCTTACTCCACCGCCATATTCCTCATGGGGCTGGAGGAAGCGAGGGAATTCTGTTCGACACTCAAAGGCATGAGTGTGGTTTTAACTTTCATTGAAAACGATAACACGGTGTGCGAGCGGTTGGGAGATTGGGATAACGCCGATTTTCCCGTCGAATAGTCATATAACAGGTAATTGCAATATTCGTTTTTAAAATATCTCATTAAGCGTGAGATGAGCGCAATTCGCCTCATTTTCCGAATTTTGTAATTACCTCATAAGGTTGGATTTGTATCAGTCGGCCCGAATCATACACTCATTAAAAAGCGAGGATCACGGAATGAAGAGGACTATTTCCTTTCAATCATCTGACATGAGTCGCAGGGAGTTCATCCAAGGCACCGCTGCGATCGCATCCGCATTCGGTTTGGGTCTTAGCCAGATCGCTCAGGCGCAGGACGCTAACCCCGCCGATTCGGGGGACATGCGACCAGTCAATGTCGCATTCATTGGAGTGGGAGCGCAGGGTTTTGGAGTGGATTTTAAGCGCGCCATGAATGTGCCGGGCGTTCGAATGGTGGCTATTTGCGACGTATATGAACCTAACCTGAATCGCGCCCTGAAGGATGCTCCGAATGCAACGGGCTACAAGGATTACCGCCATGTAATGGACCGCAAGGATATCGACGCGGTGTTGATCGCCACCCCAATCATCTGGCACTCCCCAATCGCCATCGCGGCTTTGGAATCCGGTAAACACGTGTTCAGTGAAAAAATGATGGCGTACACCATAGAGAATGCACGGCATATGGCGCGCGCGGCGATAAAAAACAATCGAATACTCCAGATCGGCCACCAGCGCAAATCCAGCATCCTATATAATCACGGATGGGATCTTATCAGAAATAAAAAGATATGCGGCGTTGTCACTCATATCCGAGCCCAATGGAACCGCAACACTAGTTGGAGACGCCCGGTTCCACCGGATACGACGGATAAGTTTTGGAACTGGAGGCTGTATAAAGAGACCTCTCAAGGGCTTTTGGCGGAACTCGGTTCCCATCAAATCCAAGTTGTGAACTGGTACCTTGAATCACGCCCGACCTCCGTTGTTGGATTGGGAGGCATTGATTATTGGAAGGATGGAAGAACCGTCAATGACAACGTGGAGGTTCTCTATGAATACCCGAACGGAATCAAGTTGAACTACACGTCCTTAACCACCAATCAATATGACGGTTACGCGGAACAATTCATGGGCAAGGATGGCACCCTTATCGTCTCGGAAGGTACTGGCGGGCAGTTTTATCGTGAACCGAACGCTCCCCTCTTGGATTGGATGAAACATCCGGTGGGAGGCAAATTAACAGGCGAACACAAGGAACAGGGATTGCTTCTTGATCCCTCAGCCACGAAAAAACTGAACAAATCCGGGGTCAAGGTTGGGGAGATGACTTTTGAGGGAGATGTGCGAGGCAAGGATGACTACCAGTTGGAGATGGATAACTTCTTCAACAGCATCCGCACCGGAGCGCCCGTGGCGTGCACCGCAATGGACGGATTCGAGGCAGCCGTTGCGGTAATTAAGGCGAATGAAGCCATAGCCAAAAAGTCCAGGGTGGTCATACGCGACTCCGACTACAGCATCTGACTAACACCTCTCTCAATCGAGACGGCTGCAAATTCTCAAATCCGGACACGACACCGCTCATTTAAAGTTCCGCCATGCACTCGGATGATGAATTTTGCAGTCGCCTCCAATCCTTAAATTGGAATGGGAATATTAGAAAAATCTAATTTCACAGATGCAATTTAAGGAAACTCCATCTTTCCCCATCCGTATTAGACAGTGGAAATGTAGTTATTTCAATATGATTTCCGCACTCTTCATCCAGATTGAGTGAAGATGTTTTCGCTATACGAGGCTATATTGACAATTATCAAATTCAATCAATTTTGCCGAAAATAAATGTAACGAAACCATTCCGGCTTCGTCTATATAATAAAACATACTGGAGAACAACCCTATATATCAATAGCTATTGTCGTATGATGGAGGATGATAACATGAAACTGGTCGCGACTCGAAAATCTTTGGCATTCCTTTCCATGATCTTTTTGGCATCGGTTATGCTAGTGCCAAACATCGCACGAGCGCAGGATACTGGTTCTGGTGGATCGCAGGATATCTCAAACAAGAAGGTTACCCTCAATCTGCAGAACGCGGACATTCGCTCCGCCCTTACGCTCCTCTTCAACACTGTTGGCGCAAACTTCTCCATTGCTAGCGATGTGAGAGGCTCCGTCACCGTCTCACTTAATGATGTGCCTTTCCAAACCGCTTTGGAAAGCATCTTACGAGCATCTAGCATGATGCCCTTAACCTATCGCATTGAAAACGGGGTGTACACCATATCTCCCAAGCAGGAGGATAATACCAACACATATGCTCCTACCCAGCAGGCTAATACGAGTACATCCTCATCAACAACCACTCCATCGCTGCCAAAACGGTTCACCAAAATCCCAGTGAACTTCGCGGATGCGGGAGAAATAGCGTTGCTCTTAGGCGGAACGCCAATCATCTCATACTATTACAATACAGCAGGTATGCTTGGAATGAATAGCATGGGAGGTGGATATGGCAACGGTTTCGGTGGCGGAGGCTTCGGGGGTTATGGCGGCGGATATGGCGGTGGTGGCTATGGCAACTCCTTCGGAGGAGGCTTCGGAGGAGGCTACGGCGGCGGCATGGGAGGTGGTTTCGGCAACTCCTTTGGCGGAGGCTATGGCGGCATGGGAGGTGGTTTCGGCAACTCCTTTGGCGGAGGCTATGGCGGAGGAGGATACGGAGGAGGTTACGGCGGATACAATAGCGGCGGATACCGAGGATATTAATAACTCCCGCCTGAACTTCCATCCCGAATATACATGAGTAAGAGGGGCGTTTCCAAGCGCCCCTCTTTTTTATATCAACGCGATCGCCGCCAGATCCTGAGCCCTGTCGCCCAACTCTGCGGGGACCACCTCACATACGGAAAGTGAGCGTGCCCAAGTGTATTCTTTCAGGGTGTCGCGAATGGGGTTCAGGATAAGGTCTCCTGCATGGACGGCGATCGTGCCCAAAACTATTTTCTCGGGATTCAATATCTGTATCAGGTTTGATAACCCAACTCCCATGTAAAAACCTGCCTCCTCCAATATCCTTATGGAGAACGCATCCCCTTCCTTGGCGCACTCCACAACAAGCTTGGCGGTAATGTTGGCTGGATTCCCGCCGGCTTTTTCCACAAGATGCTTGCCTCGTCCGTAATGCAGACTATCCTGAGCCAAATGCGCAATTGCCGGGCCGGAACTGAGCGCCTCCAAGCATCCCTTCTTGCCGCATTTGCACATCGGCCCGTTCAGAAGGATCGTTTGATGCCCCGCCTCGCCGGCAAGGTCATTCGTGCCATGATACAGCCTGCCATCAAGAATCATCCCGCAGCCGATGCCCGTGCCCATCGTTAGATACAACATATTTACACATCCCCTGCCCGCCCCGAATTTCCACTCAGCCAGCGCAGTGGCGTTTGCGTCATTCTCCAGTACCACATTGATATCCGGAAATTCTCCCCTTAGAATGTCGCCTGCGGGAACTTTGATCCATAGGGGAAGGTTCGGAGGCGAAAGAATCATGCCGGTGGCGCTGTCAAGAGGCCCTCCGCATGAAACTCCCACTCCCTTCAACGACTGCATTTGCACAGTCCTATCCCGCAAAATGCTTTTTGCGTGCTCGCATAGCCTTCCGAGGATTCTCTCGGGTTCTTCCTCTGGATCGGTGTCTATCTCCCGCCTATCGAACACTTCCCCCTCGGAAGAACCCAGGCACACGGCGCACTTTGTGCCTCCAATATCCACACCGACGATGTATGACATGCATTCACTCCTATCAAAAGGTTCATGCTTATTATGTTACCCAAAGAAGCCGGGGATGCATAAAAAAACCTGCACTTCAATGAAACCTAATCCACTGGAATCCCGTTAATCAATTCAGAGAAGTGAAATTGGCTTCCTCGCCTTTGGATCACCGTATCCTATATGTGGAAAGATGGCAATTAATCGCTAAAGGGCGATCAACATCAGTGAAATAATATATGATTTATCATGAAAATAGGCGTACAATATATTCAGGCAATGGCGGTTTTGCAATCATTGAGGATGGGATCATAGGCTCCCTTTCACTTTTGCCCTCTCTTAAACTGTAACCGGATGGTAGGCATATGAATGGATTAGTAATAATATATTTGGCTTGCTTCGCCTTGGGAATTACCTATGCGGTTATCTCATTTCTGATTGGCGGATTATCTCACTCGGCGCAAGTGCATCATCTTGGAAGCCATATCGCCCATCCTGTAAACGGTCATGTTCACACAGTGGGCGGAAACGCCGCTGAAGGAGCGCATTCAGGGCATATCCACATTGGACACACGCATATAGGGCATCAAGATATCGTTCACCCGGCGGAGCATAATGCTTCGCAAAACGGAAACGGCTCGAATGACGATCAGACCACGCATCTGAATATTTTGCACTATATCGACCCCATGTCCGTTTCGGGGTTTCTTATTGGATTTGGCGGGGCGGGATTATTATCTCAAGCATTGCATGCGGCGATGATATATGGATTGCTCACCGCGATAGCCGCCGGAGGAGCGATGTGGACCGGTGCATGGGTTTTGATCAATCGAGTTTTTGGCGCGGCGAGCACCTCCAGTCATAACGTCTTGGAGGATCTGATAGGTCTTAATGCGCTAGTGACCGCCCCGATCTCCCAGGATCATCCAGGAATGATTTGCTATGTCGTTGCCGGATCCAGGCAAACGATACGGGCGATAAACGAAGAGGAGGGAGTAATTCCACCCGGCGCGGATGTCAGGATTCATCGACTGGATAACAACATAGCCCGTGTCATGAGAATCCATTAATAAACCATGCGAATGTGAAATGCGTAACGGCAGTTCGATAATTGGATAAGATATTCCCATAAGTGCACGAATTCCGCACTGACCATGTAGGCTGCGGAAGAAAATCCCAAAGTCAGTTGAAGAAAGGAGGATGTTTTCATGCCAGATATGAACGTCATCACCATGACATTCGTAATTGTTGTCGCGGTTGTTGTTTTCTTCCTGATTCTCATTTCCATCTATCGGTCGCTCTATAAGAAAGTTGGACCTAACGAAGTGCTTGTAATCTCAGGCGGGAAGGGGGAGGTGGTCACCGACGTGAACGGTGAAAAGCATCGAATTGGGTTCCGAATCGTGAAAGGCGGGGGCTCCTTGGTGAACCCTCTCACGGAACGAGTGGAAATAATTTCCTTGGAATTGATCACATTGGATCTCGTAACTCCTGAGTTTTTAACCAAGATGGGAGTCCCTATCAAGGTGGATGGCGTTGCCCAGATCAAAGTGAAAGGCGATGACATATCAATACGAACGGCGGCGGAGCAGTTTTTAAACAAGAGCCGTGACGAAATCAAGAACATCGCTTATGAAACGGTGGCGGGGCACCTTCGCGCCATCCTCGGAACTTTGACTGTGGAAGAAGTCTACGCTTCCCACGAAACTTTCGCCCAAAAAGTGGCGGAGGTTTCCGCAGGCGATCTTTCCAATATGGGGCTGGAGATCATCTCCTTCACGATCAGGGAGATCACGGATAGCCGCGGTTATCTGGAAGCGATAGGAAAGACTCGAATCGCTCAGGTGAAGCGTGATGCTCAGATCGGAGAGGCCGAGGCTAATCGCGATGCCACCATTCGCGCCGCCCAGGCAAATCAGGAAGCCTCAATAGCCAAATACATGGCGGACACCAAAATCGCAGAAGCCGACAGGGATTACAAACTTAAGCTCCAGGACTACAATGGATCTGTCAATCAGAAAAAAGCCGAAGCGGATTTGGCGTATGATCTGCAACGATACAAAACCGAACAGGCGGTCAAGGAGCAGTCCGTTCAGGTTCAAATCGTGGAAAAGATCAAGCAGGCTGAACTCGAGGAGAAAGAGATCTCTCGAAAGGAAAAGGAACTGATCGCAACCGTGCAACGCCCGGCCGAAGCGGAGCGGAATCGCATCCAAACCATCGCCGAGGCGGAACAATACCGTCTTAAGGTTACGGCGCAAGGACAGGCGGAAGCGGCAAAAACCACGGGTTTCGCTCAAGCGGACGTCGTGCAACGCACCGGTGAAGCGGAGGCGGAGTCGAACAAAGTGAAGGGACTCGCGGATGCCGAAGTTGCTCGCGCACGCGCGATCGCCGAAGCGGATGGGATCGCCGCGAAAGGCAAGGCGATGGGAGAATCCATTGAGGCTCAGGGACTTGCGGAAGCAGCGGCCATGTCGCGCAGAGCGGAAGCGTTCCGCACCTATAACGAAGCCGCCGTCGCGCAGATGTTCATCGATAAGCTCCCGGATATCGCTCAGGCGGTGTCCGCCCCGCTCGCGAAAGTGGATCGCATTGTCATGATTAACAGCGGAGGAACGGATGGAATCGGGGCGAGCAAGTTGACAGGCGAGGTCACAAAAATGATCACTCAGATACCACCCATCATGGAGGCGATGACGGGAATAAAGCTGGAGGATCTTATGAAGAACATCCCTGGCTTAAGTCAAAAAACCAATGCGACGCCAAGCGAAACCGTAGAGAAACAAGAGACGAAAGCGTAGATATGATGCAAAGTCCTCCGTAAAATGGTTTTAGTGCGGAGGACTTTGTTGTTTTATATCCCGGAATCGCGAAGATACCGCCTGCTGACGGCAAGATCCCCGTAAGGGTTTCTCAAGTGAGTGTCCTGCTCCACAAAAATCCAGCCATCGTAGCCAGAGCTCTTAAGCACATCCAAAACAGCGTGATTATCCAGCCCGATATTTCCAGCGCCTAATTCGCAAAATCTACCCTTGCGATGCCACTCCTTTATCGTCTCTTCAGGCTCGTAGGCGAACCAATCCTTAACGTGAACCGCGATAATGCGCTGAGCGTACTTTTTCGCCGTGCCTACAGGGTCGCCCCCTGCAGCGGCGAGATGAGCGGTGTCCAACAAAAGCCCGCACTCCGGGCAAGCGGCCATGAAATGATCCAATTGCTCCTGAGTTTCCACCACCGTTCCTAAGTGGTTGTGCAATACCGTGCGAACGTTCATTTTAGCCGTCGCCTGGCACTGAAAGTTCACTTGCCTGCAAAAAGCGTCCATATCCCGTGCGCTTGCAGCGGTCCAGATGTACTCTTTGCGGAATCCCGCAGTCCATTGCAAGGATGAACCGAAGCTCGTAGCTCGAACCGTGCCATAATCCATGCCCAATCGGGTGAAGATGGCTGCGCGCTCGAGAGCTTGAGAGGGACTGTCCGCCTCAAGGCGTTCGATGCCGTCATATCCGATCTCCTTAAGCTTCAGCAGACGGCCCTCCAAATCAAACAGTCCGCCTTCGTATACATTCAGTCCGAAATCAGCCACACCGATTTTCATATCATCCTCCTTCATGTGCGTCGGCGGAAGAGAGGGTTCCCCCGGCGTCAATTGGTAACAATGAGTTCGACATTTGCGCGAGGCACAAGCACCTCCGAGCCATCATCGAGACGCGCTTTTAATACGCGAACCTTCGTCTCTGATTCCACGGTCTGCAATTCGGCAGGCAATTCGATCACACGTCCCAAACCGCCGAAATTCGGTTCCCTGATAATACGAATATATGATCCTATATCCAGCGCACCCCCATCGTTTTTTCCATCCGAGGAATCCAAACGGGGAGATGTGGAAAGAGGAGTAATCACCTCCGGACGTATCACTCCGGCTCTTATCTGAGTGGCTCCGTTGAAAGAGCACTCTTTTCCCTCCAAAGAGCGTAACAATTCAAAGGTCCTTTTCGCCATGGAGATGGTTCCAAACCCTTCGGTGAGTATGAGTGAAAATGGAATCGGCTCGTGACCCATTATCGCCACGCCTATGTCGTAATTGGGATCATTCAGATATTTCCTCATAAAAGCGATGAGATCCTTGTCCACAATCGCCCCCACGATTAATCCCGCCACCCCCATTTCCACCGCCTTTTCAAGGGCTTCCCCAGTCACCGAGCTACCGCCCACGAGCAGACATCCTTTGTGTTCGGAGCCGATATCATCCCCCTGGATCTCCCTCTCCTTATCGGAATGGGGTATCACGATAGCTCCGCGCCTCTCCCCTCCAACCCCGAAGATGCCCTGCACTAACGCCCCGTAACACTCCACTGTGACCCCTTCGCTCTCTATCACCTGGGTGATGGTCCCCTCAACATAGGCGTCTCTTTCTATAGGGGTGGGGGGTTGACGAATCTGAAGATGTCCTGTTTGGGGGGAGATAACTTCCAGGATCCCATCAACAGTGGATTTCACCTCGCTCTTAAAAAGACCGAACAACCCTTTGGACTTTGCGAGCATATCTCCCTTCCGGATACGATCCCCCACCTTGACTTGCAATGCGGAGGAGACATCAGCGGGCTCCACCCCAAGCAACTCTGCCAATTTGATCGTTTGCATAATTCCGGGAAGATCGGTTTTCGCCACGACCGTGCTCGGATTCACCCGATCTCCGACTTTAACCAGCACTTCACCTTTCAGAGGCAGGCGGCGCACCTTATCAATTCGCGTGTATTCACTGACCTTTAATCCCGGCGTATAGGCGGTTCCCATCCCATCACCTCATCACATAACAGATAATTGAATATCTCTCCATTTATGTTGTCGCTATAGAACGCATTTGTTGTCTCTAAAAGCGTCTTCTCTCAAGATCGGTTAATTCATCTTCATTCCGATAGGTAGCCTTAAGATCACCCATAATCACACTTCCCGTGGGTTCGGGGACTTTGTGCATTTTTGTCAGATTTTTCGTCACATCATCCCAGTTTTTGAGATTGACGCTTTGATTATATCCACCACCGTATTTCTCGATCACCAGCGGCGCATCACTAAGCCTTCCAATCTCTTCCAATCGTTTCCGCCTTCCTAAATCCCCCGGGCGAACGTTCATGGAGAGCCCGCCGAGCATGGAGTTGTAAGCGTAGCTGCATTTATCGTGAGTATGATCCAAAGGGCAATGGAAATAAGTTTCAACGGAGAAACCCGTACCCGTGGTTGCGGTGATATCGCTCTCAGCCGCATCCTGCCAGTCATTGGCGTTTGGCAGGGTATCATCCCAATCCCCGGCGTAGTTTTTAATGCCTTGAGCGATTTTTCGCACATTGTTCTGGCAAACTTGAAAGTTGCGATTTTGAATCATGCCCATCACAACCGGCTTCAAAGCCAGATAGAGGAGGAAACAGATAATCACGATAACCGTCTGTTGCATCCTCATGCGCTCCTTCAGTCCGATGCGCCATGTGGAGCGTTTTTGCCTAGGCGAATTGGAATCATTTTCGTTCAATTTCAAATGACGATCGCTTCCTTTTCCATCGGTACGTAAGACTTTATTTTCCGACACCTGGCATGGTGGTAATAAACGAGCGAACTTGAAATATGCTCGACCGAGAACGCTTCGGAGAGAAGGTCATGCAACTCCTTGCGGGTGAACCTTATGAAGTAAATCCCCCCGGCGTGCTCCCCCTCCCTTTCACCAATAAGACGCATCAGCAACGAGTGGTTATACGCCGATATAGCCGTATTCCCCCCAACACGAAGCACGCGAGACATACCCTTTAAAGCATTCACACGAGTTGCATGTGTTGGAATATGCTCCAAAACGCCGCAACTTACCACACGGTCCACGGATTCGGTTTTAATGGGAAGACGGCAAAGATCCGCCTGGAGCAAATCCACGTTACGGACACCCTTTCTCTTCAATTTCTCTCGGTTCACGCGAAGCGATTCCCATGAAAAATCCACGGATACCACCCTGTGGCATCTGTGCGCGAAAATGTGCGTCATCCTGCCCGTTCCGCATCCGCCTTCCAGCAACGTATGATCCGAAGCCACTGAAAGCATGGAAAGCGTCATAGGAATCTCCGCCAAGCCATACAGGCTTAGATACCACATCTTATCATACGCTTCAACTTGATCATCCCTCGCACTCATTTCCGAGAGCTTGGCGGAGACGACACGGTCTTCAGTGCGTTCATCTCCCTCGGTCAAATCGCTTGGCATCAGTTGCGCTATCCCCTCGCGAATCGGATAGTATCTGCCACAGGATGGGCAATGGATCTCCCCCGTCACAATCTCCCCGTCTGCAAAGGTGACATCATGATATCTCAGTTCCTCCTCGCAACCCTCCGGGCAACACAGCATATCAATTAGCTCTTCTCGCATTATTCTCTCCATTTAGGCTGATGCAATAATTCTTAATTCGCAGGTAATTGCAAAATTCGCGTTTCAGGTATTTCGCCGAGCATGAAATGAGCGATATTAGCCTCATTTTCTGAATTTTGCAATTACCTCTCCGGTGTCACATAGTTCAATGGAACGCATCGTCTCTCGTGAAATCAAATAGGCATCAACCTGAAAAAGGGACGATAAGGGTTAAAAGGGAATCCCCATCGCCTCCAGCCACTCTTTTTGTTTCTGTATTTTTTCAGCTTTGTCCGTTTGGATTTTCAAGGGGCGTCCTCTGGTGTCCACAATGATCCCCACCTCTCCGCCGGACACAGTGGCGGTGACAGGCTTCCCCCTGCCGGCTCCCACATCAAAGCCCTTCGCGGGCTGCATCACGCAGGAGCGTTGCTCCCCCTTTGCAAGCGGAAACACCTTGATCCTGCCGAAGGGGATGTCCTCCGTCCTGCCATCCAATGTGATGGAAATACAGGTATCGCCCTCCTTCGCCGCTCCCACGGGTGCGATGCAGGATCCGAGATACACCAAACAATCCCTTTCGAAAACCTCCGTGGCGGCTTCGGGAAGGATGGTCGAGAGGATGCCAAGCTGAGGCATCATGAAAATGGAATCGACTGTCAAAAGAGTCACCCCTTCGGGTTCGTAGGCGTCCATCATCATGAGGGCTGATTGCGATCGCCTAGGCGCGTGCGATAACACTCCGCCGCTGCCAACGATCATATCCAGAGTCATCATGTTCACTAGTGTGGCGCCAGTGGCGTTCTGATTAAGCACGTCCCCTATGGTGCGCTGCTGCTGTATTCCCGTAAGCCCCCGGGCGAGGGATTTGTGATGGGCGAACGCCAAACGCAGCGCCTCCCTTGCCACGGCCTGCTCCAACTGAAGATCCTCGCGCCGCTGAGGAATGGTGGTTGGGCGGATCATTTTGTTTCTCAGTTGATTCCGAAGATCCGCCGTTGACACGTCGCGAGGCAGCCAACGAAGGATGTTCTCCTCGCCCGTTTCCGTGAGGACATTGCATATGGAATAACTCATGCCGAGATTCGCGGAGACGGTGCGGTTGAATATGGAATTCCCGTTGGTGTCGCGGAAAACTGAAAAGACATCGGTGGTCGCGCCGCCGATATCCACTCCAAGAACCGTAATGTTCCTTTGCTCGGCGATTGTCTGCATGATGCGCCCCACCGCGTTGGGCGTGGACATAATGCCGGAGCTGACCCATCCGGAGAGTTTGCCGTACCCCGGGGCCTGCTGCATCACATGCTCCAGGAATAACTCGTGTATCGCCTCCCTTGCGGGCGTTAGGTTTTCGCGCTCCAGGGAGGGACGCAGGTTCTCCACCTGGCGGAGGGAGACTCTGCCCTCAAGCAATCCCTTGACCCCCGGGAAGGCTTCCTTGTTGCCCGCGTATATCACGGGCAATGAAGCCCCCTGTCCGAGCCTTGGCTTGGGGTCGGCGGCAACAAGCATCTCGGCGATTTCGATCAAATGGTTCACGGTTCCGCCATCCGTGCCTCCGGACATCAGGATCATATCCGGTCTAAGTTGACGGATGCGCTCAACCTTTTGAAAATCCTTTCGTCCGTCATCCACCGCGATCACGTCCATGATAATCGCGCCCGCTCCGAGCGCGGCGCGCTCCGCGCTCTCCGCGCTCATGGATTTGACGACTCCGGCGACGGTCATTTGCAAGCCGCCGCCTGCGCTTGAGGTGGAGAGATAGAGGTCCACCCCTTCGCCCTGTTCATTCACAGGGGTGATGATGAGGTTATCGGAGGAGAGGATTTTTTTCCCTGAAAGCTCCTCGACTTCGCGGACGGCGTTGAGAACTCCGACGGTGACGTCGTCGAAAGGGGATTCCACAGTGGTCGGAGCCTCCCCCCGCACTTTAAGGCGGAAACCCTCAGGCTCCTTTTCAATCAAAATGGCTTTGGTGGTCGTGCTCCCGCAATCGGTTGCGAGAATGGTCCGAATCTCCGTCATAGGCGTTCCTTGTGGTTGATCGGAATCAGTGTAGCACAAGGGACGCAAGCGTGTAAATGCATGCGTGACAGGTTCCGCAAATGCCAGTCGAGCCCTTCTTAAATACCCGGTATTTATACCAGATTATATCTAAATTAAGTATATTTGCTGTTAATGGCTTGATTTTTGCAGATATTGATAATGAAGTCTCCGAAAATCGAATCGATCAAAACCAACCAAAACTTTAGATGAACAAAGGAGAAATGAAATGAGGATTTTAAAACGTCACCTGCTGTTATTTGGATTTAGTCTCACAGTATTGATGCTTGGTTTAGTGTCACATGCCAATGCCAGTACACTCTTTTCGAATTACACTACCTCCTTTAATACTGCTATCGCACAAACTTTCATGGGAGGAAATTCAGATTACAGCTATCAAGCTTTAGGTGAATCTTTTTCATTAACCACTTCAGCCGCTATGACAAACCTACAAATCGCATTAGGTGTAAATACTGGCAGTGGAAATGTAAATGTATCATTATTTGATGGACAACCGACATCGCCAAGTGCCACTTCCCTGGCATCAAGTACCATTTATTATAGTTCACAAAGTGCAATAGAATTTCAATCAATCAATTTTAATGCCAATTTAAATGCTAATCAAAATTATTGGATTGTAGTAGATCCTGGTACATCATCGATTTGGGGTCTATGGGGAGAAACAGATAACACTAACAAAACGGGAGTTTCAGTATATTCAAATAATACATGGACCACATATAATTATTATGTACAAGGCGCATTCGCTATCAATGGCTCCCAGATTCAGTCACAAAACACTCCGGAGCCAGGGGTTCTCGCAACCCTGATGAGCATGGGAATGGCTGGAGGCGGGATGTTCCTGCGAAGGCTCCGCAAAGCGTAATCCACGGCATCAATGATGATGCGACTCAAAAAGCATCGGGGGCGTCCCTTTTCGGACGCCCCCGATGCTTTACACGGACTTCACATAGCGGCATGCCGCGTATGATTGAGCTTATATCGCCTCGGGTTTCACCCAGGCTCCGGTTTCGGACGATCGCTCCACCGCCTCCAACACCGCCTGGTTTTTAACGCCGTCTCGGAAACTTGGCGAATAGGGCGTATCGTTGGCGATGGCTTCCAGAAAATCCTTCGCCTGATTAATGAAAGTGTGCTCGTAGCCGATGATATGGGCAGCGGGCCAGTAGTTCCCCGTGTAGGGATGGCAACCGTCCGTGACTTGAACGGTGCGGAAGCCGCGCAGGTTCGGCGGGTCGTCCTGGAAGTAGACCTCAAGCTCGTTCATGCGCTCCACGTCGAAGGAGATGCTCCCCTTGCTGCCGTTGATCTCCCAGCGGTTGCAGTTCTTGCGTCCGAGGCAAAATCGGGAGGATTCGATGGTCCCCAGCGCACCGTTTTCAAACCGTGCGAGGAACATGCTGGCGTCGTCCACCGTGACATCCCCCATCTCGTCCGACGCCACTCCTCCTAGTCGATCGTCACTTTTGGCGAGCTTGGGTCGCTGCTTGATAAAGGTCTCCATGACACCGGTTACATCCGCGATCTCCCCCACAAGGTAGCGGGCGAAATCGATGGTGTGCGCCGCGAGGTCGCCATGGGCTCCGGACCCCGCAACCTCCTTCTGCAGTCTCCATACCAAGGGGAACTTGGGATCCACGATCCAATCCTGAAGATACTGCCCTCGGAAATGATAAATTCTCCCGATCTTCCCCTCTTCTATGAGTTGCTTGGCAAGCGTCGCAGCGGGGGCGCGACGATAGCAGAAGCTAACGGCGTTTTTGACTCCCGCCTTCTCGACCGCATCCATCATCGCCTTGGCGTCCCTCATGTTCGTGGAGAGAGGCTTTTCACATAAGATATGCTTCCCCGCCTTCGCTGCGGCGATAGCGATCATCGCGTGGGTGTTGTTTGGCGTGGCGATATCCACAATGTCGATATCGGGACGGTTGACAACCTCCTCCCAGTCCCCTGAAGTGTCCTGCCAGCCGTACTTCGCTGCGGCGCCCTCAGCCTCTTCCTTGGTGATTCCGCATACCACTTTCATCACGGGGTCCACCGGAAGATCGAAAAAACGCGGAGCCTGGCGATAGGCGTTGCTATGCGCCTTCCCCATGAATTGGCATCCGATCAATGCAATGTTCAGCGGCTTCTTAGCCATCTTACAGCCTCCTGGTCATTTGAATTTAATAAATCCGATCACATAGTATCAGTATCATTAGAGAAATGAATCGGCGATTCCTGCACGATTTTTACGGCGAGCCATGATTTATTATAAATCCACGCGCATCCCGTCATAGGCGAGTTTCACGTTTGAGGGGAGCAGACGGTTGACAATCCCGTGCTCCAAGCGATGCGAGATGTGTGTTATGAACGCCTGCCGAGGTTTGAGACTCTCAATCACATCCAAAGTCTGATACAGACCGAAATGGGTTGCGTGCGGACGATAACGCACCGCATCCATAATCAGGGTGTCCAATCCCTTGAGTTGTTCCATCGATTCCCGCGGAATGGAGCTTACATCCGTCACGTAGGCGAAATCATTAAAACGGTATCCGAGGATCGGCAGTTCGCCATGCATGACAGGTACCGCGCGGAATGTCATGCCGTTAATCGCCGACTTCGCACCCGCTTCGTGAAGGGAAATCCTCGGCTTCCCGCCCCCCAACGGCGTTGGGGTGAAGATATATCGGAAAATGCGTTTGATATCCCTGAGCGTTTCTTTCGAACCATAAACGGGTATCTCGGAATCCGTCATATCATTAAACCGTCGGATATCATCCATGCCGAAGATGTGGTCCGCATGCGTATGGGTGATGAAAACCGCATCCACGCGGTTCAACCCCACGGCAAGACACTGCAAACGAAACTCCGGTGCGGTGTCCACGACATACACATGTTCGCCGTCTCTGACAGCTATGGAGGGACGAGTTCGCTTATTATGCGGGTCGGCGGATGTGCAAACGGCGCAAGCACACCCGATCATTGGCACGCCGTGCGACGTCCCCGAACCGAGAACAATTACCTGCATGCAAACTATTGTACCTTGAAGCAGGGACAAAAAACCAACGGATCATGACATCAACTGAATTCCAAGCAACACCGATTCCGTATTATTTCAATTTAAAGAAGATATCCGATAAGCTATTCATCGAACACCACCGTTTTACTCTCTTATCAAGCTTATCGGATGTCGCCCCGTCTGGGGAAGGATGAGGAAAAGATTCATCCTATTCACACGCTGATTAGTCAGGGGGACGGGGTTCAAGCCTCTCCGGAAGTGGACTTTCCTCCGGCTTTCAGGGAATCCCTGTAGGCCTGCAACTCCTTGAGCGCGATAACGCCCCTCTTTTTAAGATCCTCCTGCCATCTATCCCGATACGGACGAAGCCGCTCCACCACCACCTCGGTGATCGCCAAGTCGCGGAACCATTTGTGATTTGCAGGAATCACATACCATAGGGCGTTCTTAGTGCTGCATTTCTCCAAGGCTTTTTCATAAGCCTCCGTGTATTGGTCCCATAGCTCGCGCTCCTTCCAGTCCGCCACCGACAGCTTCCAAGATTTGACCGATTCCTTTTCACGATCCAGTAATCTCGCCTTCTGCTCATCCTTGGATATGTGAAGATTGAACTTGATGATGCATGTTCCGGCGTCTATCAACGTCTCTTCAAAGTTGTTGATATGGTCATATCTTCTCTCAATGATCTTTTCGGGAGCCAGTTTGTGCACTTTGACCACAAGGACATCCTCGTAATGGGATCTGTTGAATATAGTGATGGAACCTTTAATCGGAGTCTCCTTGTGAATACGCCACAGGAAATCGTGCCCTAACTCCTCGGAGGTGGGCTGCTTGAAGGACGCCACCCTGCAACTCTGCGCATTCATGTGCGATGTCAGGTGTCGAATCGTACCGTCCTTTCCGCTTGTATCCCTGCCTTGCAGCACAATCAGCAGCGATGTGTCCGCAGCGGCGTACATAAGGTACTGAAGCTCACTAAGCTCTTCACCCAGCTTCTCCAGTTTGGCGGCAACCTCCTCCTTTTTCAAGCCTGCATTAAAATCCGGATCGTAATCCTTGAGCTTTACGGTATGACCGGGTTCGATCATGAACGAATATTTCATATCGGCCTCCTCTCTCCCATGACAGGAGATAACCAGTAGTAATAGGTCATTTAATGGAAAAAACGGATAATGCCCGCGGAGATTTCGCTCCGTATCATGGGCTCTTGACGACTCTTAACGTCAATCCCTCTCGCGAAACCACTTTCACCCGATCACCGGGTTTTATGGGTTCCTCCCCCGCATTCTCCGCGCTCCAGTAGGATCCGTCCAGGAAGACTTTCCCTTTGGGATTGATATCCGTGCGGGCGTCCGTGAACTTGCCAATAAGGGTTTCCGGTCCACTTCCAGCCGGTCTTCTCCTCAACCTGAGTGCGGAACCAAGTACGACCACGGAGAATAACGCCGAAACCAACGCAAGCGTGATGATAACGGATAGGGAAGGGCTCACCCCCTCGGGAGAGCCGTTAAAGAGCATCAGCGAACCCGCTACGAAGCATATGATCCCCCCAATGGTCAAAACGCCATGGGTCACCGCATAGACATCGATCACAAATAACACGGCGGCGAGGATCAGCAACACCACGCCGGCGATATTGGCGTTGAGAGCAGCCAATGCGTACAGAGAAAGAACCAAGGCGATTACGCCGGCAACTCCGGGAAAGATCGCACCCGGATGAGAGATTTCGGTGATAATTCCGTAAAAGGCGATTGCACCTAAAATCAATGCAACGTTGGGATTGAAAAGAAACAGCAATGCCTCCTGCCACGGAGACAGAGGGATATTCACCACCTTGGCGTTCAGGGTTTGCATTGTCTTTTCCCCGGAGTACGTATCCACCTTCCTCCCGTTGAGTTGCCTCAATAAGTCCGAAAGGGTTGGCGAAAGAATATCCGCCAGCTTGCGTTGATAAGCTTCATTCGCAGTGAGAGAGATGCTTTTAATAACAAACTCTTCGGACAGTTTCGGGTTCTTGCCTCGTTTTTCCGCGAGGTTCCGCACGAAGGCGGCCATATCGTTGGTCACCTTTTTTCTGATGTCGCTGGGCAAATTGCCGCCCCCCTCCATCACAGGATGAGAGGCGCCGATATTGGTGCCCGGGGTCATGGCGATGAGATTGGCGGAAAGCGCGATGATGGCTCCCGCGGACGCCGCTCTCGCGCCTTCGGGGGTCACATAGACCACCACGGGGATGGTGGAAAGCAGAAAAGTCTGGGCGATATCCCTCATGGACTCCCCATCCCCTCCGGGCGTGTCCATTTGCACTATGAAGCACTGGGCGTTATTCGCCTCGGCTCGATGCAACGCGCCAATGAGATAATCCTTCGTGGGAGGCATAATCGGCTGATTGGCAAGCGTAGCGACATAAACCTCGCTTGATGGGGATTGGGCGTGAGTCACCCTTGCGTGGAAAAACATCAAGGATATAAGGAGCGGCAACAACAGTATCTTGCGATTAACCATGAGAGGCTGCACCTCCCCAGTGTGAGATTAAAGAGTTATTGCAATAAGAGAGTCTTGATTATGCTGTCGAAAATTACTTTGCCGTCGGCGGATTGCAGCATCTTTTCCGAGGCGCGTTCCGGATGCGGCATCATTCCAAGCACGTTGAAGGACTCATTCGCGATTCCCGCGATGCCCTCCATGGAACCGTTGGGGTTGCCAGCCTCGGAAATATTTCCTTTATCATCACAATACCTAAATAGTATCCGTCCGGTTTCATTTAATTTTTGAAGCGTTTCAGGTTCCGCGACGTATCTACCCTCTCCATGAGCCACAGGTATTCGCAACACTTGCCCCACTTTGGCGGAATTGGTCCATGGAGTGGAAGCGTTCTCCACTCTCAAATACACGTGCCTGCAGACAAACTTCAGCCCTGTGTTTCTAACCAGCGCCCCTGGAAGCAGGTGCGATTCGCAGAGAACTTGGAAACCGTTGCATATGCCTATTAGAAACTTTCCCTTTTGCGCGTGAGCGATCACCGCCTCCATCACAGGCGAGAAACGCGCAATGGCGCCCGTGCGCAAGTAATCCCCATAGGAAAAACCGCCGGGCAGAACGATGCAGTCATACCCTTTCACATCTCTTTCCTGATGCCAGATATAGTCCACCTGTTTCCCGAAAACATCGCGTAACACGTAATAGGCGTCCTGATCGCAATTCGACCCGGGAAAACGCACAACTCCGAATTTCACTTAATCACCTCGTAGCGATAGTTTTCGATTATGGGATTGGCGAGAAGCTTATCGCACATCTCCTTGATCTGCTCGGATACATCGCCATCCTCGGATAAATCCAGTTCCAAGTACTTCCCAATACGCACTTGCTCCACATTGGAATAACCCAGGGAATTTAGCGCCTTTTGCACCACTCTGCCCTGGGCATCCAAAAGGGTTGGTTTCAATGTGACGTATACTTTCACCTGAGGCATGCTGCAAAACTCCTATCTATCAAGGGCGCAAAGACAATATCTTCCAAATCGCCCCGGTAATTGTCTTCTTAATTGGAATGCATTAAGTACCATAATAGCATAGTTACCACCCCGACGGCAAGCAGAATGATACCCCATGCAGGAACACCCATTCTCCCAAGAGATGGCGCATCTTTCGGTATCGCACGCTGTTTTCCGGGTTGGTCCAATCCCTTGATGTTATCCTTCGCCCGCTCCGCAGGCTTTTTCGCGTTCCCGCATAATAATCCTTTTTTCCGGAGCGAGAATCCAATCGTCAATCCGAGGATTCGCCCTATCGGTCCAAGCAATCCCGGAGCGAAAAAAAGTATCGCAATCGCCAGCGCCAACAGCACAATGATATTAGGGCCGAGCAAAGCGAAGGAATTGAACGAAATAGAAATCATCTGGATCTCTCAATAGCTTCTTTAATACGATTCATAACATCCGCCTCCTCGACATTATCAATCGAAATTCTCTTCGTACGGCTAGTTTCACCGCTGAGAATGCGCAAATCCGATTTTCTGAAGCCCAACGAGGAGGAGAGAAATTCCGCAAGCGCCTTGTTCGCGGCGCCGTCCACGGGTGGAGCGGTGACGCTCACCAATAACCGCCCGTTTTCCCACGCCTTGATACGATTGGCGGACGACCGGGGATTCAGATGAACAATCAAAGAGACGCTCATAATCTATCTCCCAAGTAAAAGGAAGAGAAACATGAGAATGAAGCTGTTATTCAGTGCGTGCGCTGTAATATCTGCTGCGATGGAGCCGCGGAAATAAAACAGGGCGTTAAGCGTGAACCCTATCACAAATATGGCGGCGAACCCGAGCGGCAGTTGCGGATGCAAGATCGCAAAGACCAGGCATGCAAACAGCATCGCCGGCAACACTTTCATGCGAGAGGAGAGCCCTCGGAAAAAGACGGCGCGAAACATTGTCTCCTCTGCGAACGGAGCTATCAGCGCAGCCTCCAGGAACATAAAAACCTTCAGAAAGGATGACGTGGAATCGGTGAATGCAAGGATGGCGGGATTGCTCGGGGTGCTTACATGTCTGAAAATAGCGGCGGAAATCAGTGAAACAAACAGGACAAGAGGCAAAGACATCAAATACCCGCCGACGCCCCATAGTATGTCCATGCCTAACCGTCCTCTGCGATATCCAAGGTCGGAAGCTTTCAATCCCACCCTTCTTCCAAAAATGACAAGGAAAAAGACGGGAATCAATCCGGAGAGCAAGGTGAGCGTCAAAGCAAGTGTAAGATCAATGGGATTGGATATCACCCGATCGGCGGCAGGAAGTTTGAGAACCAACAACTCCCCGACATATTTCAGTAAAAGAAAAGAGAGCAGATATATGATGAAGATCGAATACAGCAGGTCTCCCTTTTTGCGGTCCAAGGGTTCCGGCGGATAAGGCGTCAGAATGGAGGGGAGCGGCTTGTCGGGATTCTGCTTGTGCAAGTGGATCGATATGATTAACGCCACCAATAGAGCGAAACCAATAAAGCCGCCTCCATACGCGAGAAATATGATTCCGATCATAAGTATCACCGAAACCATCGCCGCCTTCATCTCATCGCGCGCATTGACGGGCTCCGACCCGGCATTGTAAATGGCCGACAACGCCAAATGCCTGTACCAACCCAGTTTCATCCCTTGTACGATTCCGACGGAGGCGCTCAACGTAAGCCCTGCGGGTAGCTTCTTATTCTGAAGAATACCTTGCCAGGCGGTTGCGTTCAATCCACGCATGGATGGGGACTCCCCGATATTACTCAAGGAGGCTTTCCAACCGGAATCTCTCAAATAGTATTGCAGCAAAGAGAGCTCCAGCCATTTTTCAGGATCTCCGGTATTCTGCGCGAACGTTTTGAGTGTCTTGAATGCATCATGAGCAACGGTGGTCTTTTGCTGCACGGAAATGGATTTCGGGATCAGCATGGAGAAGAAAAAAGCCTGTTTACTCACGATGATGCTTTTCAAAAGCAACTTGGATTGGGCGTCCGCCTTTTTAACCGTTTGACGGCGCATAGAGGCATACGTGGATATTATCAACAGCAATACCAGTAATGCCACAATGATTCCTTGCCATCCAAGCGAACCATTTTTTGGGCTGAAATTGTGGGTGGTTTCATCAAGCACTTGAGGAACCTAAGAGAGAGATTTTCAATGAAACATCGCGTTTTGCACCATCTGAGAAATAAATCCTTGCAGGAGCCAGATGCATATAAAGGCAAGAATTGGAGAGATATCCAATCCGTTAAGTCGTGATGGCGGAAGGATCATGCGAAAAGGGGCCAAAACTGGGTCCGTAATGGAATGCACGAAGCGGACGATGGGATGAGAATAATTAAGCCCTCTTGCCCCAAACATCATCGCCCATGAAATAATCACCTCCACCATAATAAAATATGTTAAGACAGTTAAAAATATGTTGAAAAGCTGGAGCAAAGCTAACAAATTCTCATCCTCGTTTTTATTCTTTTTCCTATTTCATATTCCTATTTTATAGGAGATCGCCGAATCGCTTAGTTCACACGGTTTTGTTTCGCCAGCAACTGCTCAACCTCCTGGAGATTGTGCTTGGCGATGTCGTGGTTGGGATCGTTCTTCATGGCAAGCACTCGCTCCCACGTGCTCTTCGCTTCTTGAAGCTGTCCGTTTTTCTGGAACGCATGAGCAAGCATATGCAGCGTTAATGCGGGGCAATCCTTGCACGCGGAAGCCTGTTCGTAATAGCTAATGGATTTGGCGTAATCCTTGCGACGGAAGTAATAATAGCTCCCAAGTTCGTCATACATGTAGTAGGTGTTCGGATTCGCTTTCACCCCTTGGAGCAGAAACTCCACGGCCTCCTTGTCCCTGTCCATAGACCAAAGAAGCCAGGATGAGTTAGCATAGGAGTCAAGATTGTGGGGATCCCCTTGTACATCTATCCGACAAAGATTGATTATATGGTTGTATTCCCCTTTGTGGAAATGAGCATCCGTTTGTTCATAGATCATATTCAAAGCGCGCATGCAAATTCCATTCGCTACGGCGTCAGGTTGATCTGCGGTCATGCCGATTTTCGGCATACACAGGAGCGTTGACAAAAAAACAAGAGCGATTAGACCTATTCGGGAATACACTTCACACCCCTCTCTCCGTGCGATATATCCATAAGAAATAAGATTCAATCCTCCAATACGCATTCAGTGCATCTCTTTGTCGCCGTAAAGGGTCTGAATATAATTGATTTGTCCAAGGTGGTAGGTCATATTCCAGTAGGGCATAAACATGATCTCGTAGTATTTCTTGGTGGTTCCCCCTCCGAAGGGCATCGTCACCTCGTCATTCAAATACCTGTCGGAGAACGATTCAATAGCATCCAATAGCGATTGCGTGCCATCCTTCAACGCCGTGATCGCCTTGGGGAGCGAATCGTAACGCATATGCGCCTGGCGTATGTCCTCCGGATCCAGCGGAGGCATTCCATGCTCGTTGAGGATTTGGGCTACAAGCATATTCGTTCTGCCGCACTCCACAATCTGCTCCAAGGCGCACCTGCCATGCTCCTGCGGTTTCCATTCAATCTTCTCCTGAGGCATTGCCTTCAAGGTCCTGATTAACGTGTTTGCCGCTTCCAGTGTTAAAGCTCTTGCGATTTCATTCACTTGAACCATTCCAATGCTCCTCCCACTTCCTTGATATTAGACTCGTCCCGAGAGAGAAAAATATCGCACCGTCCTCGCCCTTCCGATGATTTATTCCTTCTATGGCGAAATACGGCATTTAAGGTTGCAAACGTCCATTTATCTTTGCAGGCGATTGTAAAATCCGTGTTTCAGACATTCAAATGCGCATCCACCTTTTCATGTTCCGAATTTTGCAATATCCTCGCTTGAATGGTACCAAGCGATTATCCCAGTTTAATCCATGCTTCGCTCGCCGTTGGGGTACTCATAGGAATAGTTCGGCGGCTCTTTGGTGATCCACACATCGTGCACATGGCTTTCCTTCAAGCTTGCGCCGGTTATGCGGATAAACTTCGCCTTTTGACGCAACTCCTCCATGGTATGCGCTCCTAAGTATCCCATTCCGGATCGGATACCTCCAACCAATTGGTGAATCGTATCCGCGAGGGCGCCCTTGTATGGCACTCTGCCCTCGATCCCCTCCGGAACGAAACGAGCATTTGGATCCTGACCGTAACGATCACTGGAACCCTCTTTCATAGCCGCTTCGGACCCCATGCCTCGATAGTCCTTGTAGGAGCGGCCTTGATAGAGAATCACCTCGCCGGGCGCCTCCTCGGTACCCGCAAGCATGTTCCCCACCATAATCGCCGCCGCGCCAGCCGCCAGCGCCTTGGTGGCGTCTCCGGAAAAACGAATGCCGCCATCGGCGATGACCGGCAGTCCGTATTTTTTAGCCGCCCTGGAGCAGTCCGCAACGGCGGTTAGCTGAGGCACACCCACTCCGGATACGATCCGAGTGGTGCAGATACTGCCCGCGCCCAATCCAACCCTGATGGCATCCGCGCCAGCCTCCGCGAGTGCGATGGCGCCGTCCTCCGTCGCCACATTTCCGGCTATCACCGGCATCTCGGGAAAAGCTTGCTTCACGGCTTTTACCGCCTCTATCACTCCCTTGGCCTGCCCGTGCGCGGCGTCAACCACAATCAGGTCCGCTCCAGCCTCCGCTAAAGCCGCCACTCTACCCACCGGATCGCGCAAAGGACCTATCGCCGCACCAACTCTCAACCGTCCCCTGCTGTCCTTGGTTGCGTTTGGATACTCCCTGACTTTCTGAATATCCTTGATGGTGATGAGACCTAGCAATTTGAAATCGTTGTCGACAATGGGAAGTTTCTCTATGCGATGCTCCTGAAGGATATCCTGGGCTTGTTCCAAAGTGGCGCCCATCGACGTGGTGATTAGCTTTGGCTTGGGAGTCATCAATTCGGATACGCTGCGTTGGAGATTGGTTTCAAAACGGATGTCGCGGTTTGTGAGGATTCCGACAAGGTGGTTTTCCTCATCGGTTATGGGCACCCCGGAGATATGATAGCGCTCCATTAATTTCAAGGCGTCCTGGATCGTCTTATCCGGGGAGAGCGAAATTGGGTCCACGATAATGCCATGTTCGGACCTTTTCACTTTGTCCACCTCGGCTACCTGTCGCTGCACGGACATATTGCGGTGAATGACGCCGATCCCACCCTCTCGCGCCAATGCGATCGCCATCCGAGACTCCGTCACTCTGTCCATAGGAGAGGAGAGTATGGGAATGTAAAGTTCTATGTCTCGCGCGATGATGGTTCTGGTATCCACTTCCTTGGGCGTCACATCGGTTCCTAATGGCGCTAATAGAACGTCATCGAAGCTCAACCCCTCTTTCCAGACTAACTCCGTTTCCGGCATAATTACCCCCAATCTTAAAATACCTGTAAGCTTTTATTATACCGAGCCGCCCTCAAAATAGTCAAGAAAATGTGGCGCCCGCCGGGATAACGAGAAAGTCGGCGGGATGATAATCGACTTCGATAATATAGAGCCTTTATCTAACTCTTCCCAAGGTTTACCAGCATTTCAGCGATACTTATCTGTGGAAGAGAGAGATTGAGAAACGGTTCTGAATTTACAAACCCAAGCTTCATAGGAATAGCTTTACATACTCGTTGAAAACGAATATGCGGTTTCGCTGATACCCCGTGCTTTCCCGCAAAATTCCCTTTTCCAGGAATACATTGATGAGATCATTCACTGCCTTAGGGGAGAGGACGGTCACGGCTTGAACTTCCTTGCTAGTCATAACCGGAGATTTGAAAAGCTCATGGTACAGCGCGAGAGCCTGCCGGGAACGCCTACCCATTGGGATTATGATCTCCCTTTCCTGACGCTCCTTCAACTCAATTATCTTTTGCAGTGTGGAAGATGCTTTGTCCCCGGTCTCAAACACCCCAATCAGAAAAAACTTGACCCACTGCCCGAGATCATTTTTCGTTCTGACAAATGTCAGGTTATCATAAGAGGTAATTGCAAAATTCAGAAAATGAGGCTAATATCGCTCATTTCATGCTCGGCGAAATACCTGAAAAGCGAATTTTGCAATTACCTGATAATACAGCGTTTTATGTTTTTCAAAAAAATCTAATAGATATAGTAATGGTTTGTCAAGAACGCCGTTAGCAACGAGATACAAAGTAATCATCAACCGTCCAATTCTACCGTTTCCGTCCAGAAAAGGGTGAATCGTTTCGAACTGATAATGTGCTATGGCGATGCGCACCAAATGAGGGATTCGTATTTCGAAGTTATTGAGAAACTTTTCCAAATCAGACAACAAGTCCGGTAATTCCGTATGAATGGGCGGTATAAACATCGCATCAGCAAGGGATGCGCCACCCAACCAATTTTGGGATTTCCTGAATTCTCCTGGATTTTTATGTTCGCCACGTGTACTTGAAAGCAATGTTTGATGAGTTTGTCGAATTAATCGATTGCATAGGGGAAGGCTTTTCAAACCTTCAATTGCTTGATTCATAGCGATTACATAATTCCGCACTTCATGCCAATCGTCACGTTTTTCAGGATCAATTACGTTTTCCTGTGCCATAGCCTGTTCGATGTCGGTTTGAGTTCCCTCTATACGGCTCGATAATACCGCCTCGTTCATTGTATGCATCTGAATGAACATATCCGTATCAGGCACCAGACGAGCATATGCGTTCAATTCACCAAGCTTCAATGACGCCTTTTCTAAAAGAGCGTTGATGGTGTCGTCGTTCCACGTAAAGGGATGGTTGATTTTTTTGGGCATATAATAGCGGTACTGGTAACCGTTTCTATAAGCGCCCGCCTTAAAATCCCTAATGTCCAATTCGCGCTCCAAAGTAAAATAAGGCGTTTTATATTTTACTTTCATCGCTATCGTTTTAGCGCGTCATTCTTTTGAATATCTCGTCATCAAAAGGTAAGCCACCACCGCTCACACCTTGCTGTACGGAGTGTCCACCGCATACGTCCCGTCCGGCAGACATACTGTCTTGTAGTCCTCGAAAAGGATTGGCTCCGTTGCATTGAGGCACAAATAAACCCTGAACGCAAGCTCCCTGATCTCTGTTTCGGCGTGCTGGTTCGCCCTCATCTCTATGAAATGCCTCCACGCTCTCGCATTGGCGGTCACTACGATGGGAGCCTCCGTCTCATTCGGCAATACGGAGCGCGCCGCCTGTTGCACCTTTTTCCGCAAATCGGTTTTCGCCTCCGCGGAAAGGATATCGGAACCGGATTTTTGTTTACGAAGTAGATTCTCCGCCAATTCATCATACTCCTTAGCCGACCGATCTATTCGCTGAAGGAACAGGGAGTGCAATTCGGGATCGTGTGAATACTCGGGACGCTCCACGAAACGCACCACCTTGCCGGAGCAGTATCTCTGGCTCACCTGGCTAAAGGCGAAACCGGCTCTATGTCTCACTAGCTCATGAGTCAAGCTGCGGGAGACGCCGTAGAACAGAAAGGAGAAATTGGCGTGTTCCAGAACGGACCCGTGCCCTGATTGCTTTATATTTTCAAAATATCGACCCGCTTCGCTGTTCTTCGTGCGACGAGGCGCGAAGCTCATGTAACAGAGCTGCCCAGCCAACTTGCAAAGCTGGGTGGCGTCATTGATATTTTCATCGTCAAGATATTGCAAGAAATGAAGACCTTCGCCATAACCCGCGAGGAAGTCGCGGAGACTCTCCAAATCCGTGGAAGGCTTGGAGATGAGATGCACCCCCGGACAAGTCAAATACGGTGTGCCACTCCCTGTGCACAGGGGATGGGAGGGCAGGTAGGGATAATTCAATGATGTAAATTTCACCGAATGTTTCAACGCCTCGGGAGGCGCGGCTTCATTCGATTTTTCTTCCGTGGTCATGATAAAACTCCATTCCGGATGCTCATTCATATAGTCCTTCATGTTTCGCTTCCTGGCTGCCGTCAAGGGTGCAAGTTCCGGAGAAAACACCCGTAAGTTCGCATTACAATTATCCTTATTACGATAGCATAAAATAAACGGGGAGACGTTCTCTTTTCAATGAGCGTCTCCCGAACGTAAGTTTATGATTGACACGACTTATGTTTAAAATAAAGGTTCAATGACCTTCAGAGTGAATCCATTCCACATGACAATCTCCGATAGGACAACCCCGAAGCGAAGACGAAACAAGCTATCACATGGAAGCATGCACCGGGCTTTCGTGCTGCGTTATTCCTACCCTCGCATCGCTTCGATAAGAATTTGAGCCACCTCCGGACGAGTGAACTCCATTGGGGGTGTCTCGCCGTTGCGGAGCATCTCTCTCACCTTGGTTCCGGAAAGAGCAACGTGCGATTCCGCATCGTGCGGGCAGGTTTTGGCTGACGCCATGCCTTCGCATTTTTTACACCAGAAGCTATGTTCGAATTTCAATGGGACGATACCCAATTCATCCGGATTGAACTCATCGAAAATCTTCTGGGCGTCGTAGGTCCCGTAATATTTGCCAACCCCGGCGTGATCCCTGCCAACGATAAAATGGGTGCACCCGTAGTTTTTACGTATAATTGCGTGGAATATCGCTTCTCGCGGCCCGGCGTAGCGCATTGACGCAGGATTGACCGCCAGAAGCGTTCTATCCAACGGATAGTAGTTACGCAAAAGGACTTCATAGCACCGCATACGCACGTTTGCGGGAATGTCATCCGATTTTGTCTCACCCACCAAAGGATGCACTAACAGTCCATCCGTTATCTCCAAAGCGCATTTTTGAAGGTATTCATGGGCGCGATGAATGGGGTTCCTAGTCTGAAACCCCACAATTGTACTCCATCCCCTCTCCCGAAAAACAGTTCGCGTTTGGGCGGGCTTGAGGTAATACTCCTCGAATTCACCGTGCCCCGGCAGGTTCAGAATTGTCACCTCGCCCCCAACCAGCAACTCTCCCTGGCGATAAAGATCAGCAACTCCGGGATGAGCCTTATCATCGGTGCGATACACATTTTGCGCCTCGGCGGATTTGTCATAGGGATAGATATCCTCTATCTTCAATATTGCCAGGCGAGAGCCGTTAACATCCGTTAAAACCGCCTGACCGACTTTCTCAAGTAACGACAATAACTTGCGCTCGATGGAGAGAGTGATCGGAACGCTCCAAGGCAGTCCGTTGGCGAGACGCATCGATTCAACAACGCACTCGTAATCTTTCCGGCACATAAACCCTGTCAAAGGGCTAACGGCGCCGTCGGCGATCAATTCCAGGTCCGTAACCTCCTTGGCGTTCAGGGTAATCACGGGATAGTTTTCAGTGGATTGTGTCAGTCGATCTCTCTCCTCAGTCGAAGCCCATCTGTTGATGAGCGTTCCCCCATGGGGAGGAATATTGGTGACCATAATTTTAACCTCATATTTTATTTGATTGATTTAATTAGTCAAGTATGAGAAATATTATACCGCAAACAAGAAAGTACGTCAATGCATGATATCAAAGCAACATGAAAGAGGGATGAATTATCGGTTGAGGGTTATCCGATAATTCGTTAGCTTCCATCCGGCAGTTTACAATCAAGCGTTTGTTTCGATTTGATTCGCATCCCGCAATCGTTCGCTTGACAAAACCTATTTTTTGTGATATAGTATTGTCAGTTGCAATCATGTTGCAAGAAGGAGCCTTTGATATCCACTCTTACCCGACAATCAACCCTCGCGAATAAAATCGGCGAGATGGGAGTGCGCCTTACAAAGCAGAGGCGTTTCCTGATCGATTTGATCGAATCTTCGCAGACTCACCTCCACCCGAGCGACATCCTGAACCTTGCGCAACAGAGGGGCGAAAAGATGGATCGCACCACCGTCTACCGCACCCTGAGCATGCTCAAGGAGATGGGGTTGATCGAGGAGTTGGACCTTCTGCATCTGAGCGGACACGAGCACTACTATGAACTCAGAGATAAAAACAGAAGGCATATTCATTTGGGATGCGTCAGATGCGGTAAGATACTCGAGTTTCGTTCCCGCCTGCTTGAGAAATTGGAATCGGAAATAAGAAAAGAGACAGGTTACGATGTGCTATCGATGCGCATTGAGGTAGCGGCGATTTGCCGCAACTGTCAGGTGGAAAACGGAAAAGAGTAAACGATGGCAATATCCATCGTTGTTTTTTTCGCGCTTGTTGCAACAAAGTTGCAACTAAGACCGTTAATGATGATAGTGTGCCTACATTAAATATATAACCATGCTAATCGCCACTATACGCTAGACGTTTCGAGCGGATTGACAATTCAGTATGGTTCATGTTTTTCTCTAATTCACAATGAACAGGAAGGATATGTTTTTAACATAATATGGAAAACGCACTGGGTAAACACACAACCCGATCAAGGTTTCTGAGTCTGCTCAAAGTCTGGGGGCCCGCTTGGCTTGTTATGATCGCGGATGTGGATGCGGCAAGCGTTATCACCGCCGCTGAAAGCGGTGCGGTTTACGGTACCAAGCTGATCTGGTTCATTCTTTTACTTGCGGTTCCGTTATTCGTGCTTCAAGAGGTCGCCGGCAGAATCGGAGCGGTGACCAACAAAGGACTCGGGGAGCTTATCCGAGAGAATTACAACCGGAAAACCGCGATGATAGCTTCAATCCCGATGGCGATCGTGGATATCATTAGCTATGTCGTGGAATACACGGGCGCAGCGATCGGTTTTCGAATACTCGGCGTCCCCCCCATGATATCCGTTCCCATCGTCTTCATCGCGCACGTCTTAATCGTTTATAAGAAAAGATACGCCGAGGCGGAAAAGCCATTGCTCTTCGTATCGATCCTGTTCGTGATCTCCTGGTTGATATCCGCGTTTTTAACGGCCCGTCACGGTGTGGAGATTACTCCTTTTTACTTCTCCAGTTCCCCTGCGTTCCTCTACCTGCTTGCTGCGAATGTGGGTGCGGTCATCATGCCGTTCATGCTCTTTTACCAGGCATCCGCCACCGCCGAAAAGGGAACCACCGCCGCTAACCTCTGGGCGATACGCTGGGAGACAGGCGTGGGCGCGGTGGTCTCGGAAGTGATTATGGTCGCCATCGCCGTCGCGGCGATCGGAGTGGGCCACAACGCGATGAAATTCAACGCGCCGCAAGCTCTGTCTCATGGGCTTACTCAAGTGGCTGGAAATGCAGCTCCCGCTGTTTTCGCCGTGGGTTTAATCGCCGCCTCCTTCATCGCACTCATCGTTATCTCGCTGGGAAGCTCCTGGGGCGTCACGGAGGCACTTGGATGGGGGCGCAAAAACTGGTTCAAAGTGTACTTGGTGGAATCGATTCCGGCGTTGATCATCCCCATCGTGACGCTAAATCTGATCAATCTCGCGCTGAACCTCATGGTTTTGCAAATTGTCGTGCTGGTGGGTCCTGCGATCATGCTTGGGCTCATGGCGTCGCAAAAAAAAGTGATGGGAGAACATGCTCTCAAAGGTGCGAACAAGGCGATCTACTGGGCGTTCCTGGTTTTAATTTTCGGCACAGGTCTTTTGAGTCTGGCGTACCTGATTTAATATTTACCAGCAAACCGTGCATGGCAATAGCGCGAAGAACGGGTGTCATTCCTGCCTATTTGTCGTTATCGGTAAATATCGACGCTCTTTAGTTCGCCTGTCACAAACGGAGAAAGCTCTCCGATGGCTGAAGACCCCTATCCCGCCCTCGTTTCTCATGACGGACCAGCATACGGTAGTGCGACTTGCATCTTACCCTGTGCGCTTGTAAGCCTACTGGGACTACGCCATGAAGGGTTGCGCCGTCCCTTGGCGCGGATATGCGGATTTCGCATGCACCTGCGTTAAGCAAAGGTGAGAATTTATGCTCGCTTCCATCCGAGAAACTACCAACTTCAGCCTAATCGGAAAGCTCCACCTGCCAGTTCGCCTCCTGAATGCGGGCGTCCAACTCCCGATGCTCCTTCGCCAAGATATCCGCCTCTTTTTGAATCCGCACAACCGACACGGCGCTGCTGAATTTCACCTCCGAACGGCTATAGCGGCTGCCCGTGATGGATGCGGCTTGGGCCAGGTCTTGATACAACGAGATTCGCATCCGTAAAACATCCCTCTTGGCGAGAGCGTCGCTAAGGGACGAATCCTGGAAGGGAGTCTTTGAATTGGTGCGATTGATCCGCTGCATAAGATCGGTCAGTTCGCTCGCCGTGGATTCATATTCCTGAAGCAATTCCGCAGGATCCTCGCCTGGGGTATCCCCCTCCTGCACTTTAGCATTCCGGAGTATACGCTGCTTGAGCTGCTCCATTCGCTTCTGGGCGTTGGCTCTCAAAATAAGGGCTTCCGCAAGTTTCATTGTCATCCTCCCTTAATAGATATCACTCAATATCTTAATTATGCTCAAACATTCAATATGAATCACCGGTGCTTGAGTGAATGGAAAAACACATAATAGGTGATAAATACTCGATAAAACACAAGCCCGACAGCCCGGTCAGACTCTCACCGCCCCTCCGCTTTCGCTGCAATGGCGCGCATCTGGGCGTCCAAGTTCCCCTCCATCTTCTTGCGAATGAGGTTCTTGATCATCGGCCCAACCAGCGGTACATTGTATTCGTAGTCCAGAATCGACACGAATGTAGAGCCCTCCCCGTCCGGAACAAACTCCCAATAGCCGGACATGGTGTCCATATCGCCTTTTACGAGCTTGAAGTCATCACGAAGCTTGTCGGGATCCCAAACGTCCTCCTGACTCCATTTAATGGTCATCTTGAACTCGCGAATCAACCCCACCCACTCGGTAATCGTACGATTTCCGTCCTCGCTCCGCTCCAATACTGTGATGGATTGAAGGTCCTCCATGAAATCCGGGAAAGCCTCCACATTCCTTGCGACATCGTATACGCTCTTCGCCGGTGCGTTCACATGCAGTTTCAATTCGATAACGGGCATTCCATTCTCCTGAGACCGTTGCAAAATCAACCTCTCCGCAGTGCAAATGACGCGTTTCCATCTCAAGCGCCGGGCGAAGTGTCGGATTTTGCAATCGCCTGTTCGTATTATTCCCTTACATCATACCCGCTCAAGCCGTTGGAGGTGAGATTGATATCGGGGCAATCGTCCGCCGAGGGAAGTATTTGGGCCGCCTGCAGGAATTTGGCGTGCCCGTCCGCGAACACATAGACTCTCGCACCCGTCCAGCGATCCGGTCCAGGAGCCAGGGTGTTGGTTAGCGTGCCCCAGAATCCCACCGGTGGTCCATTCGGATGCTCGTGGTTGGTGTACCATTCCGACACAAGCGCCTTTTGCGACGGATACGCCACCGCAGCCTCGCTTTGAGTAACACAGGGAAATCCCGGATCGTTCACCGGAGGAAGCGTGTTGATCAAATGCATCTGGTTGATCTGGGTGGAGGCATGATAAAAGCATGCGGAGTAGGCGTAAGAGGTGCCATCATAGGTTCCCGCTGAAATGTAATCCGCCGGACATAAGAGAATCTCCGGCACACCGTTCTTGCTGGAGTAATCCGGATTCTCCTTCTGACCGATACCGAGATAGCTCATCACCGGCCAGCGCCAGCGTTCCCCCACCCACAGATACGGGTCGCCGGTATTCGGATAACAGTCATCGTAATCCGAAGTGTATAGAAGAAACGCGTTCCCAATCTGTTTCAGATTTGAGATGCAGACCGACTTTTGAGCTGCCTCTCGCGCCTTGGCGAAAACGGGAAAAAGAATCGCCGCGAGTATCGCTATCACCGCGATGACAACCAGCAATTCGATGAGGGTAAAACCGTCTCGTCGTTTCAATATTTTAACCTTTCCAATGTTTCAAAACTCGACAGGTAACATCCTCCGCTTTCTGAGCGTTATGGAGAAGCCAATTCGAATGACAGCACGACGAACAAAAGGAGGATAGGGTTTTTCGGAATATAGTGTACCTGCTATATTAATAACGATGAATTAGGGATTGAGGTTTCACACAAATCGAGAGAGGTTTAGAACATTATTAGCTTCCGGATGGGATTACATCACCCGCGAACATGTAGAGACGCCCAAATCGGACGTCTCTACTAAGGTCTCCATTTACCAGGCGTAATCCTCGGGGGCGGTCTTATGCCCGGGGAATATCTCGTCCAGCTTCTTCATGACATCCTCGGATAGCTTGATGTCGAGAGCGTGGAGGTTCCCTTGCAACTGCTCCATGGTTCTCGGACCGACGATGGGTGAAGTGATGCCTTGCTTGTGAAGCATCCAAGCTATCGCCACCTCTCCCGGCTTCTCCCCTATCTCCTTGCACAGGTTCTCATAGGCTTCCAGAGTGGGGCGAAGTTGCTCCACGCGCTTTTGGATGTGCTCCGAGTTGCGTCTTCCCGCCTCGGTTTTTTCCAATATTCCTCCCAATAGCCCGCCGGAGAGGGGGCTCCAAGGCAGAATGGCGACCCCGTAATCGATGCAGGCGGGTATCACCTCCAACTCGATTTTTCTGTCGAGAAGGCTATACAGGCTCTGTTCTGAAACCAAACCGAGGAAGTGTCGCGTCTTGGCGGCTTCGTTGGCTTTCACAATGTGCCATGCAGCGAAGTTCGAGGAGCCAACGTAGAGGATTTTACCCTGTTGCACCAATACCTCCATGGCCTGCCATATCTCATCCCAAGGGGCTTCACGCGCGATGTGATGCATTTGATAAAGGTCTATATAGTCCGTTTGAAGACGTTTGAGGCTTGCGTCGCATGCTCTTCGAATATTCAGCGCCGAGAGCCTTTCCTCATTCGGCCAGTCACCCATGGAACCGTAAAGCTTGGTAGCAAGCACAACCTTCTCTCTGCGGCCTCCGCCCTGGGCAAACCACCTACCGACTATTTTCTCCGTTACCCCTTCGCCCTTCTTCCATCCGTAGACGTTAGCGCTATCAAAGAAATTAATCCCGTTGTCCAATGCGTTATCCATGATCTGGAAGCTGTCGCTTTCCGTGGTCTGAGGTCCGAAATTCATTGTACCAAGACACAAACGGCTCACCTTCAGACCAGTCCGTCCTAGTTGAGTGTATTGCACCCTTTTTCTCCTTTTTAACTTTTTTTGAACTTACGCTATATTTTTTTACGCACTTGCTCCCATTTCAGTTATCAATTAATAGGGTTGAAAGCAAAAAGAGCGACTTTAACACCGTATAGTAATGTGGATTTATGGCGTATGCGGGATACAATATCTACAGAGGTAATCGCAATAACACACCCTCGGCATCCTATTTGAAGACATACTTAACGTTTCCAAGGGGTTGGATAATACGAAACAGTCACCCCATATTCGGGAAACGTCACGGAGCCTGCCATGTCTGGATTCTTTCGACAAATTGCATCCATCATCATCCTGACGCTCTTCGGGGCGTCCGTTTTCGCCGCAAACACTTCCATGGACGGCATAAAGCATTTAACCGTTTCAGCGCCTCAAACACGCGAAGTGATCTGGTCGGGATACAAAGCTTCACTTCCTGAAACAGTCTATTTCCGCCGGAAGTTCAATTTGACCGGTCAGCCCACGGTCGGGATGCTCTATTTAAGAAGCAACTCAGACGTGAATATGTGGCTGAACGGCGAAAGAATACGCATTAGCTTGTCCGCAAAAAATGGCTCCTCGCATGAATTCAAAAGCGTTATCGGACCAATCTACTGCACACACATGCTCCGCCCAAACGATAATATCCTGGCGATCGAATGCAAGAACAGCGCCCCGCAAGGGGAGTTATGGTTTGATTTAAGTGCGAAACTTACCGATGGCCACACTCGCCTGCTCACATCCGACAACAATACGCTCACCAGCCACCGATTCCACACAGGATGGAACACGCTTAAATTCAGCGATTCCGCATGGGGGCGCGCGATCTCCGTTTCCGATCCGCTCTTGTTATCCGTTCGGTCCGTTGCGGTTTTCACCGCCTCCTCCGATCCCCCGAAAGCGGATAACCTCGCCAAGCCACAATGGGATTCCGGCAAGCTCGCAAGGATATGGAAATGGAACCCCAATCCGTCGAATCCCCACGCCATTCTCGCAGGCTCGCGTCCTTCCGGAGAACAGATGATTTTCTCCGTCACGGATTTCAGCCCCGCGCAAACACCTCTGCTCTCTTCGGAAGGGTTCACGCTTTTCGAAGAGACGAACACGGCGTTCAACCCTTTCGAAAAGTCACAAGGGGTGTGGAATTATGATCAACTCCTCACCACCAGCGACTCCGCAAGGTCGTGGGGCAACCTTTGGGGCGCATCTCTGCAGTTGGCATTCCCTCCTGATTGGTACGCCAAGAGCTTTCCGTTCAGCCGCATCCAGTGTGTTCAGCCCCCTCTCGTTTTTCAAGCGTTCTCGCCATGGGACCTTCACGCTGCGCAATTCTCCACACCATTGTTGGATAATATCACCAAACAATTTCAAAAAACACCCCCGAGTTTAATCGAATTGCGTCCCCTACCGGACCTGGCGCACTACCCAGGATATTGGTGTGCGGATTCCGTCGCCAGGCAACGATTCCAAGCGGATATGATAACGAAATACGGAACTCTGGATAACCTAAATCATAGCTGGGGGACTGATTTCGCATCGACATCGGATATCACATATCCCGAAGGGGATTCGATATCGGATAAATGGATGCTGGATTTCGCCCAATGGTACCAGCACGGTCTATGCGGAATATACGACATGCAGGCGAAGATATTCCGACGCAAATGGCACGATGCGGAATTGGCGCTTCCAACAAACCGAGTTATGGATCAATCCTTGCTTGCTTCGGTCGCCGCAAGATACCATGCCGATATCCGATATCAGCCTTCGTCAAATTCCCATCTTTCTTTGGACGATGAATTGGCTTTCGAGCGTGCTTCCACGGCATGCCATTTCTACGGAGTTCCGATTTGGTGGGAAAACATGGGAGCCGTAAATGCATCGGAGGAGATGAAACGTTTTTGGCTGGCGGAATCATTGGGATGCAAAGGGTTCACCGATACCGCTTCCAACGCCTTGGCGCTTCCTGATGTGTATTTCAAATACTCAAAATACATGAAAACCACTCTTCCCACAACGGACGTGGCGATGTTTTACCCCTCCGCCAGCCATAAGATGTTCGGGAATTCCGTCATACTACCCTTGGAGCAAGGATGCCATGCACTGCTGCCATCCTTAAGGTTTGATGTGATTGATGAAAGATTGATTGATGCGGATGCGCTTTCACGATATCATGTTCTTATTCTATGGGGAGGCACCCGTATTCCCTCCGCCGCGTACCAACGGATAGCGGATTGGGTTAGCAAAGGCGGAATACTAATCTCATACAACTTCGGGAAGATTCTCACGGTTAACGGCGACGCCTCCTATTTCAATCAACTCTTTGGAAATGCGGAGGACATGCCCGAATATCAGCCCGATTTAAACGCACCGGCGGATCAGCTCTCTCTCCGCGATATTTCACTTTTGAAAACTCGATGGATGCGATCGGACGGAAATGGCTGGACCATCTATTTCCCCGGCGCCAAAGGTGACCTGTTGAAATACATCCTTGTGGTGAGATACGTCCTCGCGAACTTGGGCTCTCTCTTGCAGAACGAAAAGAATGAACCGATTCTTCCGGACCTGCGAGACGGTTTGTACATCTCACTCTACCCGGATCATCTTTTCTGCTTCAATCCCACCGACCAAACCTTAATACGCGGCATCACGTCCCCGGCAATAGTGGGCGATGGAGTGAGTCCAGGAGCCGCCCCGGTTTCAATCCATTTCAGGATTGACCCTCACTCTCTGCTCTGGGCGCCTCTAACCTCTCCCATTCAGGAGTTGCTTTTCGAATGCGAAAAATTTACAAACCTGAACGGACAGAAGACATACGGAGGATCGGCGTACAGCCCGGGCATGGGGATGACTCATGTGCTTGTCAAAGCGGGAAATCAGATACTCACGAGGATTGACTGCGATCTTCCCGGGAATTATGAGATATACTATCGCGCGTTGCACGACAACGTCCTTGCACCCGCGGAAATAATTGTGGACGGGGTTACATTGCGATCTTCGGATGCAATAAGTCCTTCAAAGGTAATACAGACCCTGAGAGCGGGAAGAGTGGCGCTTTCCAAAGGGATTCACACACTCGTACTTCGCGCACCGAAAGTGGATTTGGATGCCGATTTTGTCATCATCGGCAACGACAAGAGCATCGCGGGTTATTGCTTCAGACCTAAGGATTTGGAAAATGACGGAGATTGAGGGATGTCTTCGCCGCCCGTTAGAAATACTTTTTCCACCAAGGAATTGGTATGGTTCTTTCTATCTCCTTTTCCAATTCCGAGAGAATTTTCGGGGTTAAATCCTGAATCATATCCGCTGTCGGCAAGGATTCGATCAAAGCCACGGTTTTTTGCATCTCTATCCATACCTTTTCGCAAAGGTAGCATACCGATAGATGCGCCTGGACGATCTCCTCGGACACCTTGTCCAGGCATCCCTCCATCATATCCGGTAGCTGATTTTGAATATTCGCGCAAACCGGCGATATTTCAGTGGGTTGATATGAACCTTTGAATTGATAAAACTCTTTTTCTTCCATCTTCTTCCTATCCAATTAACGGCGCCAGACGTAGTCTCAGGCGCTCTCGGCCTCGGTAAAGATGGGTCTTCACGGTACCCTGCGGTATATCCAGAAGCTGAGATATCTCCTCGACGCTCATCCCCTGAAAGTGCCTCAATATGATCACGTTTCGATAATTCTCCGGAAGATCCATGATTGCCTCGCGGATATACTCTGCATGGGATTTCCGCAAAACTAGCGTTTCAGGATTATTCGCGCTATCCTGCATCGAGCTTCTTTCCGGATTCACGGCGGTATCCAACGAAACCGTAGGCTTTCGCGCCCGAAAATAGTCAATGCACAGGTTCGAAGTGATACGGTATATCCATGCAGCGAAAACCGCCCCCTTCCGATAAGTGTCCAAACTCCTGAAGGCTTTTATAAACGCCTCCTGAGTTACATCCTGTGCATCCTCGGCATTCCCCAGCGTTTTATAGGCAATGTTATAAACGGATCGTTGATATCTTTTGATTAACTGGTTAAAACAACTGATATCGCCATCCAGGGTTTTAGCTATCAACACATCATCAGGACATTCCATGTTACGTGCAATCGTCCTTCTTTTCCCCCTGGCTCTACTTAAAATTACGGAGGGAAAACTCATCTGGTTTCAATTTGGAACTACGATTATATTACCTCATGACAAAAGCACGGCTGATAACATACCCGGATAGAAGGGTCCATTCCCCTGAAATTTCGCCACCGCCTAACTCCTTCATGCGCCTCTCGCCTTCGGAGAGAAGGGAAATGGACGTCCCTCCATCGTCGATGATTATGGACTGCAAGGAGATTGATTGCTCCTTTCCTATCCCCAAACCAAGCTTTAGACCTACTCCAAGGGCCTTCGAAACCGCCTCTTTCATGGAGAAAAACGAGGCGAATTGAACCACCAACTCGTGAATATCCATAGATGTGGATTGGTTTGCAAACTCACACCATTCGGAGTTCGTGAGCACTCTCTCCGCCAATTTCAGCAGGTAACGTCGATGCTCCGCATTCGAGGACATGGGAGAAGATAGTCGATATAAGCGACGAAGATGCACGAGATCAACCCCAACCCCCGCCAAATCACTGTGGACCGCCCCCAAAGCGATATGAAACTCGCCATCATGACTGAACGATATGTGGTGATCCGAAGAATTCGCCTCAACGCCATTAACGCGATCACTAATTAAAGGTTGACCGAGCGGAGAGTGCGTAAGAGTCTTCGCTTCCAACATCTCCATCGAATATCCGTGAGCGTGATAAAGCTTCCGATAAACCGCTCGCATCAATTCTCTACGCTCAATTTCCGTGTTCTGCTTGGAACCGTAAGCATGAAACGCGATGGCATGGGGTATATCCGAAAATCCATTATCTGATTTCATCCGTTTAACATGGATAAACGAGGAGAGTACGGTGTTCACTTGGATTAGCTCTTTCGTGCGCTTGATTGAATGTGACGGTACAGGGCGGGGATGGTCTGACGATGATCCCCTCGAATATAATAGCTTTCCCCTCCATCCGCCACTGTCCGAACTAGAATGGTCTTATAGGGTCTGTAGTAGTATCGCGGATCGCTCTTGGACGCCTCCGACGACCAATCATCCCCCAAATCGATGAGATCGAAAACCGCGGAAGTGAAATGGGCGATTTTACGTCCCTCCTGCGCGGATACGTTCCGTGCCATCGAGAGTGCTTTGAGGTAGACTTCAGGACCCATGACGGCGGATCCGGCGCTCATGTATACTCCGTTTTCGAGCCCCGTAATCGATTGGGTGAAGACGAGAAAGTCACGATACGAGCTTTCGCCCAAAGCGGCTCCATCGCAGTTCGGCAGTTCATGGATGATATCCTGCCCAATGGCGACATGCACTGTCACAGGAATATGAAGCCGATATCCGGCGGCGAGGATGCTCACATTTTTGTGAGGAAAATCACCCTCCTGTATCGTTTTACCGACTGCCTCCCCAAGACCGACTCCATCCTTGCAGGCTTGAACCGCGATATCATTTATCCCGCCAGTCTCCCGCCATATGCCGAACTGACCGATTCGTATGTATTTCGCAACACTCTCCGTGGTGGCGCCAATTAAGGCGAACTCGTAATCATGTATGCAACCCGCTCCGTTCAGCCCTATGTGACTGATATAACCCCTTTCCATCAAATCAATCAGAAACAGCCCCACCCCTTTTCTGATGACATGCGCCCCCATCATTAGAATAACCGCCGCTCCGCTCCGTCGAGCCTGTACAATGCGCTCCGCCAATATCGGTAGAGATGGATGATCCCACCCATCCGATACGGAATCCAATGGCAGGATATCCTTAACGGAGAGATCATTCTCCCGATTCTCCAAAGGTTCGACGTGAATCCGTGTTCTATCAAATTGTTGGTATGGCATGGCAAACCTTTCTGCAAGTCACATTAACGTGATTGTAAATCCGTACGACTCAACGTTGTTCAAAGATTAAAGGAAGTGGGTACAATGTATCAGTTACATTATACTGTGATGTTTGATTTCCTGAAATATCCCGCATCGTGGAACTGAGAGACTCTACATAGAGTATTAGCATATAACACCATTACAAAGAGAAAAATGCAAGATTCTCTCTTTGGGGACAACTTTTACAGTTATATCTGTAAATTTCTTTCATAACGGAGACATGGAAATGAGCACAACTACGACGGATGCCGTCCAGATCGTCACTTTAACCGAGAAAGCTGCCACGGAGATCAAAAACCTTTTTCAGAGCCAGGGGATGACCGACGCGGCTTTGCGAGTTTTCGTATCGGGCGGCGGATGCTCCGGTTTACAATATGGCATGGCGATTTCTCAGGAGACTGAAGAAGGAGATACGGAATTAACGCAGCACGACGTGAAAATCATAATTGATCAGATCAGCCAACAATATCTTGAGGGATCGACCATTGATTTCATAGAGGATGAGATGGGCGGGGGGTTCAAAATCGATAACCCGAATGCAGTTCACTCCTGCGGATGCGGTTCCTCCTTCTCCACCGACGAAGAGGGCGGAGGATGCGACTCCTGTGGTTGTCATTAGTATAACCTTCAAATAGAAGCTGCTTGAATCTCGTTTCTATGGGTTGAGAGAGAATGCAGTATATCTCCTGCCCCTGTGTTCAATGCGTCTCTCATTGGTTATCAAACGCCCGGATGCCGATTGGTTCCGGGCGTTTTCATATGATTCTTAGCATGATTGTAACAGTACATCCTCCATCCCCCATCTGCCCCAAGGATTATCATCGAAACAAACGGCAAATACCATCTTAAAACTTTTCCGAAATACGGAATAATCAGTCAAGCCTAACAGATATTTGAGAAGGCGGGCATTCCATTGCATACAGGAAAATACTTAAATGGCATCTGCATCCTCTATGATGGGCAAAATAGGGCATATTCTGCTTACGACAGGAGCGATCTCGGAGTCGCAACTGGAGACTGCGCTTGAAAGAAAGCGCGTTACAGGCGGATTCCTAGGGGATGTGCTGATAGAGATGGGCTTCGTACCCTCCCGTATTATTGGGAAGGTGCTGGAAGAATCCATCGGCATCCCTTACGTTGAATTATCCGAAACAGAAATCGATCCCCAGGCATTCAACCTGGTTTCCGAACATTACCAAAGAAGACACCGCATTCTTCCCTTCAAGATAGAGGGAAGAACGATGCATGTCGCCATGATTGACCCCTTGAATGTGATGGTTATCGATGATCTTCACCTTATGACGGGATTGAAAGTCAACCCTCTGCTGGCGATGAACATTGAAATCCAAGACTCGTTCAATCGCATATACAGCGCGAAAAATGCGGCGGAGACGGTTTTAAAGGAGATTGAGGACGCGCAATTGGATATCCCCGAGCCGGATTTCTCCGTGGATCAACTCATGGACTTGGCGGAGGATGCTCCTATCATCCGTCTCGTGAACTCCGTTATCGCAGGCGGGATCGCCACGAACGCAAGCGACATTCATATCGAGCCTCAGGAAAAAGAGGTTCGAGTAAGATATCGAATGGATGGCATTCTGTATGAACAGATGCTGATCCCTCTTCACCATCACCCAGCCGTCTGCTCTAGAATTAAAATCATGTCGAGATTAAATATCGCGGAACGGCGTCGTCCGCAGGACGGCAGGATCGTCTTCTCGTCGGATGGAACCAGTTACGATCTGCGTGTGTCGACAATGCCCACGATTTACGGCGAGAAAATCGTAATGCGCATTCTTGACAAAGCGGGAATATCCGTTCCTCTCGAAAACCTTGGGTTTTTCGCCGAACAACAGAAAATATATGATGGTTTCATACATCGCCCTCATGGAATGTTACTCGTAACGGGTCCAACCGGATCGGGGAAATCCACGACCCTATACGCCTCGTTGAATAAGATCAACGATGTGTCGATGAATATCATCACAGTCGAAGACCCTGTGGAATATAATCTCGCGGGAATCAATCAGATGCAAGCGAATTCCAAAATCGGACTTACATTCGCCGCAGGATTGCGCACCATCGTCCGTCAGGATCCGGACGTGATCATGGTCGGAGAGATAAGAGACACCGAAACAGCGGAGATATCCATCCAAGCGGCGCTCACGGGTCACCTCGTGCTCAGCACACTGCACACCAACGACGCGCCGGGGGCTTTGGTGCGGCTGCAGAACATGGGAGTGGAACCCTTTCTAATCACATCCGCGGTCATCGGCGTGGTGGGACAGCGTCTGCTTAGAAAGAATTGCGTGCACTGCCTTGAGGATGACATTCCCGATCCCGCACTGCTTAGGTCCATGGGCATTACACAGGAACAGATACAGCACGCTTCATTCCTCAAGGGCCACGGATGCCCGAAATGCGCGGGTAGAGGCTATAAAGGACGAACCGCCGCTTATGAAGTGATGAAGTTGAGTGAGCGTATAAGAGAGGGAGTGCTGAAAAACATCGGCGGTTCCGCATTGAAGGAGATAGCGATATCTGAAGGAATGATCACCATGCGACAATCCGGCATACGAAAGGTGTTGGAAGGGGAGACGCGATTGGAGGAGGTCTGCCGCGTTCTCCTGAGCGAAGAGGAAAGAGACGATATGCATGATATCCGAATCGCAGCATGACATATTTCATAGTACCGATTAGGCAAACACAACTAACGGTGAATTAACGATTCACCGTTCCATTAACGCCTCATTGATTGTGTCACATGAAGGGAGTACGTGACCATGCCGACTTTCGAATACCTGGCGAGAGATCGCTCGGGGAAATTAATACAGGGAAATCTCGCAGGTGCGGATGAACAATCCGTGAGAGAACAACTGAGACGCAAGGAGCTTTTCGTCACCAATATCGCTCCGAAAAAACAGGCGTCAACGCAAGCTTTTGGATGGATCACTAAAAAGAGCGTCCCCTTGGGGGATATGGTGGTGATGAGCAGACAACTCGCCACCCTGGTGGGCGCCGGCTTGCCATTGGTTGAATCCCTCTTTTCACTGATTGGACAGACTCAAAACCCAATGCTCAAAGCCGCACTGATGGAGATCCGCAGCGACGTTCTGGCTGGAGGCACTTTCAGTGACTCACTCGCGAAGCACCCGAAGATTTTCTCCGATCTTTATCAATCCCTCGCAAAAGCCGGTGAGATCGCAGGGGCGCTCGATGAAACCCTCCAAACCGCAGCGGAACAATTGGACAAGGAGCAAGAGTTAAAGGAGAAGGTGAAGTCAGCCTTTGTCTACCCGATAGCGGTTCTTGTCACCGCTACGGGCGTGGTGTCATTTCTCCTTACATTCGTGGTGCCTGTGTTCGCAAAGGTTTACAATCAATTTCACGCTCCGCTGCCCCCACCCACGCAGATGCTGATCAGCCTGAGCATGATAATTCACAACTTCTGGTACATAGTCATCGCCGCAGGATATCTGGCATACAGGATGTATAAAAAGTGGCATGCAACGGATAAAGGCAAGCGTACATGCGATCTTTGGAAGATGAAGATGCCGCTGCTCGGCCCTTTGAATCGGAAAATCGCCATCGCCCGCCTCACCCGCACCTTTGGCGCAATGGTTTCCGCAGGAGTGCCAATATTATCCGGGCTTCAGACCAGCGCCAAGGTCACGGGTAACACGATATTCATGGAGGTGGTTGCGGACGCTTGTCAAAAGGTAAACGAAGGGATTAAGCTCTCCGAACCGTTGGAGCAATCCGGGCAGTTCCCGTCAATGGTCACCCGCATGATCTCCGCAGGGGAGGAATCGGGAAATCTTGATGAGATGCTTCGACAGATTACCGCTTTCTACGATCGTGACATTGAGTTTGCGGTGCAAAAACTTACAAGAATGATGGAACCGCTAATGACCGTGGTGTTAGGAGCCGTTGTGGGATTCATTCTTCTGGCGTTGTATATGCCTATCTTCAACTTGTCCAAAGTGCTTCACAGGTAAACCTTATCTGAAACTTATTCGTCCCCACTCACCAAAAAGAAGACGGTCCTGAAGGACCGTCTTCTCAATCTATGTTCACTCTACTTCGTATCGACGGTGTAGGATAGATTTCTGGCGAATATCTGATCCATATCCACATTGTCATGATATCTATCTCTTAGATACGCCTGTTCATCCAATACGCTGTGCTTGTTATCATTGCGATAGATAACACCTACAGGGTAGTTCTCGGTCGCCAACGCCAGAGCAAACGCCTTTATCTTATCGGTGGGATCATGATCCTCAGGAATGTCGTATGTGTGATCCTTGTAGAAATCGTCCGTTTGATCTTGGTTGAATGTCGGGCATGGCGAAAATGTGTCGATCAGCGCGAAACCTTTATGATTAATTCCCTCCGCGATTATATCCGACAACTGATTTGGACGATATGAAAAGCCCCTTGCGACAAATGACACATCCATCGCAATCGCCAACGCTATGGGATTTAATGCGTCCTCGGTCATACCGAAAGGAGTGGTCTTCCAGCGCTTTGGATCGATCTTCGCGTTCAGTGACGCCAATGGAACCATGGAGGTGGGAGACACCTGCCCCTTCGTAAGTCCGTAGATGTTATTGTTCATCACCACATACGTGATGTCCGGATTTCTTCTGGCGCAGTGCGGCAAATGCCCGCCGCCAATGGAATATCCGTCACCATCGCCGCCCACTACAATAACGTTCAAATCCGGGCGCGCCATTTTAATGCCGGTCGCCACTGGCAACGCTCTTCCGTGAACGCCGTGAAAACCGTAGGTCTGAACGAAGCCAGGCAATCGAGACGAGCAACCGATTCCGGACACAACCACTGTCTTCTCCGGATCCAAATTACACATGCTCATCGCTTTGTATAATGCACTCAACACCCCGTAATCCCCGCACCCTGGGCACCATACGGGTTTCAATTCGCTCTTGTAATCCTTCGGTGCGTGCAGCGTTTCCGTAGCCACAGCCATTGTCTTCTCCAAATTATATTAATGATTATGTATTTTCACAGTTACAGTGTTACGCAGATATACTGGTGATCATCTGATAGATGTCGTTCGGAATGAATGGAATCCCCTCATCCTTATGGAATGGGATCATTTCAATATCCGTGTTTATCTTCAGCCAATTCGCCAACTGCCCCGTGTAATTCAACTCGGGAACGATAATATTGTCGCATCTCGCGGCAAACTCCTTAATGGCGTTGATCGGGAGAGGATTCAACAAGCGCAGATGCATATGCGCCACCTTGACTCCATCCGCTTGCGCTCTTTGGGTAGCCTCTCGAATGACGCCTTCGGTGGATCCGAACGCAATGATTCCCACATCCACTTTTCCTTCATCGCCCCAAATTTTCAGGTAACGATCCGCTTCGGTCATTTGCAAGGTTTCCAGCTTGCGGAACCTCTTGTCTTTCATCTTGGAGGCTAATTCCGGCGTGTATCCCGGATCCCCGTGCTCATCGTGTTCAATGCCAGTGCTCGTGTATATACCCATCGCCATGCCTGGAATCGCCATTGGGGATACACCTGTTTCGGTGTCCTTGTATCTCTGAAACCCTCCTGCACGCTCATCGGGGGATGCTAAAAGACGAGTTTCCTGATGAACTTTTGACATATCGGGAGGAGGTATTGTGGATTTGCGGGTGGCGAGGGATTGGTCGGACAGAACAATAACGGGACATTGATACTTTTCCGCAAGGTTGAAAGCCTGCGTCATTGTCCAGAAACAGTCCTCCACGCTTGCCACAGCCATTACAATTCGAGGCGATTCGTTATGGACCCCGAAAATGGCGAGATTCAAGTCAGCCTGGCTGGTCTTTGTGGGCATGCCGGTACTCGCGCCGGCTCTTTGCACATCCACAACAACAATGGGTATCTCCGCTTGAGCGGCTAAATTGATGGTCTCAACCATTAGGCTGATTCCGGGCCCGGAAGACGCCGTCATGGATTTCTTACCGGAGTAGCTGGCTCCAACCACCATTCCTATCGCAGCGATCTCATCCTCGGCTTGAACCACTTCACCGCCGAAAGCTGGAATATCCTTTGCGATAAACTCCATGACCTCCGTAGCGGGAGTGATTGGATAGCCGGCGTAGAATTTCAATCCCGCCGCAAGCGCGCCGTAAGCGATCATTTGATTGCCCGTGACAGTGATAATATCATGATCCCGCTTCATCGGGGAGACATGAGGAGTGCGTTTGTTTCCAATCTTCTCTTCGATGTAATTCGCCCCGGAATGCAATGCGCTAATATTCATGCGCACGATCTCATCACCTTTACGATCGAACAGATCGTGAATGTATCTTTCGGCGGGCTCCAACGGAGCGCTCACCAATCGTAACAACGCCCCCAAACCGATGATGTTCACAGGCGGAGGAAGTCGTTTTAAAGCCTCTCCGGTAATAAGATGTCGGATCGCCTCTTTTTCCGCTCTCGCCAATGTCGTTACAGGCAACGCATAATCGGTTCTTCCCGGCGACGGGGAAGGCGTGAAAACATCGGAATTGTAGAGAAGAATGCCATCCTCTCGCAATCCCTTGCCAAACAGGTCAAAACCTTCGTCATTCAGCGCCACCAGCACATCCACGGCGTCTCCAAAGGAGAGTGTCGTGCCTGATTTGGCTCTGATTTGGTACATGACAGTACCACCTTTGATCTCAGCGGGAAAAGTCTGAAACGTGTAGATATCCAACCCCATGGAGCCAAACATCTTTACCAACAGATCCCCTAAACTTACCGTGCCTTCTCCAGACTCGCCCACTAGTCTAAGCACCACATCCGTTGTGGCGGTGGCAGTCCCAGCGCTCATAGAATTCCTCCGTTGTTGTTAGTACCGGCCCTTGCAAGAATCAATCCATTGGCTTCGCTTGAGGATGTTTCAATCCCTTCCATGCAATAGATTGATTCTTGCAAATACCTCTATGCTGTGGAATTATTGCATAAAAAGCCTTATTTTATATACGAGAGCTTATCGTGCAAGGTTGCTGATTAAATAATAGATAATGGTTCAGTTAAGAAACTTTTATAAAGAGAAGAACGGGGCGGGATGAGCGAATGCTTCAACGGTACTTTCTTCGCTTCATCTCCTCGATTTGCATGCCGACGAGTTTTTCGAACGCTTCCTCCATCTGTTCAATCTCTTTTTTATTATCATTGCGATCCGAATTCGGGGGAGGCTTTGAGGATGGAGCGGGACATGAGACATTTTTCAACTGCTGGAATGAATCAGGAATATGACGTATTTTTTGCGTTTTGGCGAAAGGTTGACTGACTGAGGTGCGTATGGAGGGGTGCAGGATGGTGACGCCCGGATTCATGTGAGGAACCCACTGGATGCCATTCCTATCCGCCCAGTCCCGTACGGTCCTCCAAAGCACATTGCCATTCCCATGTATAATAATGATCCTGCGATACCCATCCCATTGATGAGACGCCCATTTCGAGTCCAGCAAATCTATGGTCTCGTTGGATGTGTATCCGTGCAAATCTATTTCAAGTGCCGTTTTCATTTGATTGCGTTCAGCGTGCCGGAACCCTTGAGATACTCATCCACAGTGAAGCAGGCGAAATTCTCACCGCGCTTACGCGCCTTCAATGCAAGCAGCAAGGCGCGGGATGTATCCAATGAGGTTAGACATGGAATTCCCGTCTCCACGGATGCGCGTCTTATCTGCAGCGCCTCCCTTTCCGTCCGCTTGTCCGTGGAAAGGGTGTTGATGAGCAGATCGATCTCTCCACTTCGGATTAATCCCAGAACGTTCGGTTCGCCTTGGTGAATCTTTATTACGGGAGTTGAGTGGATCCCGTTCTGTTCCAAATAGCTCGCAGTACCATGTGTGGCGTAGATATCATAGCCCAATTTTGAGAATTCGGAAATGATTGCGATTGCCTCCTCCTTGTCGTGATCGGCAATCGTGGCGATCAATTTGCCCTGAAGCGGGACATCCAGGCTTGCAGCCACCATCGCCTTGTAAAGAGCTCGGTCGTATTCCACGTCGATACCCATTATTTCACCGGTTGATTTCATCTCCGGTCCAAGCCCTACATCCACGCCGGTCAGTTTTGGAAAACTGAATACCGGGGCCTTTACCGCTACAAGCGGGGAGTTGGGATGCAGTCCGCCGGAATATCCCATCTCCTTGAGAGTCTTGCCAAGCATGACCTCGGTGGCAACCTTCACCATCGGGATGCCGGTTATCTTGGAAAGGTAGGGAACGGTGCGGCTCGCTCGTGGGTTCACTTCGATCACCTGAGCCACCTCGCCCTCAACAACATATTGGATGTTCATCAGCCCCCGAACTTCCAACCTGCGCGCCAACAAGGTGGCGGTGCGAACGATTTGGTTGATCACCTCATCGCTGAGATGCTGAGGAGGATACACAGCCATGGAGTCACCCGAATGAACGCCGGCGCGTTCAATGTGCTCCATAATGCCCGGAAGCAGACAATCCACCCCATCGCTGATGACATCCACCTCCACCTCTTTGCCAAGCACATACTTATCGACCAGAATGGGAGCCTTGGGGGATACATCCACCGCATAATTCATGTAGCTTAAGAGTTCATCGGGATTGTAAACGATCTCCATTGCTCTCCCGCCTAGAACGTAGGACGGGCGTACCAGCACCGGATATCCTATCTCCGCCGCAACCTCCAGCGCAGCGTTCACGCTCACCACAGCTCTTCCAGCCGGTTTGGGGATATTCAGTTCCCTTAACACCTTTTCGAATCTATCCCTGTCCTCGGCGAGATCTATGGAATCGAAACTAGACCCGAAAATACGTATCCCTGCCTCATGAAGCGGGCGAGCCAAATTAATAGCCGTCTGACCGCCGAACTGAACGATAACCCCGTCGGGTTGCTCCCGATCCAAAATGTTCAGAACATCCTCGGCGGTTAAAGGCTCAAAGTAAAGCCTGTCGGATGTATCGAAATCAGTGCTTACGGTTTCCGGATTATTGTTTATGATGAGAGCTTCATAACCCGACTCTCTCAACGCGATCACGCAATGAACCGAACAGTAATCAAACTCAATTCCTTGTCCTATGCGAATCGGTCCCGACCCGATGACGACAATCTTCTTTTTACAATCCGTATTATTCATCTCCATCCTTCCATACGGCGCCGATGTAATCTACGCTTGCTTCTCCGCCCATACCTGTGTCATTCGCGCCATTGCGAAAAGCACGGTGCGGTCCTGAGCCAGTTTACTCAGACGCGACAAGAGAGCATCAATCTCCTCTTTCTCCGCAAGTCCCCGGTTGATCAGAAGCGGAGAGCACTCCTCAAGTGTCCATTCCGGAAGCCGTTTGGCTTCCCCCTCGGAGATCACCGGTTGTACAAACGCCACGTTCGGGTTCGCGTAACCGAGATCAAGGAACATGCGATACAACTCCAAGCCGACCTGAAAATGCGCGTGTTCGGACTCCCCCGCCAGGCAATATAGTTCAAAGCATCTTTCGTAATCCCGGATTTCGGGAATGCTGAAGGGGGATTCGAAATCCCCATCCTCGCACACCAACACTCCTCCAGGCTTGACCAATGCGCTCATCTCCCGCAGCGCACGAAATGGATTATCGAGATGCATCAATAAAAAACGGCTGTATACCAGATCGTAACTTCCTTTCAACAACCCCGTATCGTATGCCGAGGCTACGGAGAAGGAGGCATTTCTCAATCCCAGACCAATCGCGTTTTCACGTGCCTGTTGGATTTGACCTTCGCTTATGTCCACCCCATCGACGCTCCCCATTGGGGATATCCATTCAGCCATCCATAGAGTGAGATTGCCGGTTCCGCACCCGATATCCGCCACCTTCATGCCGGGCCTTAACCCCGCTTTTTGCAGGAGAGCGCGGGAATCGTTTCCGTGCACGTCGTTGACCACTTTGAGCCGGTGAACCGCCTCTGCGCCCGTTGCCAGAACGTATTTGGAACTGTCCCCAATCACGATTGAATCACCTCTCATCCTCCTTGTCATAGCAGGAGTAGTAATAGGGGGTCTCCGCCTCAAATTCAGCCGCGCACGTGTCCACCAACTTATAGGTGGGCACGATTTGAAACGCCTTGCGCAGAGAACGGATTGTCCTTTCCGGCAACCCCACGAAATCCGCGATCTGACGATCCGAAAATCCCAGTTTTTTGGCATCCGAGAGGAGTTGAGCCTCAGGGGCGTCCACGTCAAGTGTCTCGGCTAACGAGGCGATCGCACGTCCATGAACCTTCAATCGAGTCTCCATCTGCACCAGGCGAAGTATCTTATCGAGGAACCAGCGATCGATATTCGAGAGCGCATGCACCTCCTCCACCATCATTCCCCTGCGAAAGGCTTCGGCTATGACGAATAACCGCTCATCATTTGGCGTGGAGATTCCCTCTTCGAGTTGCACATCCGAATAGGTGTTGACCTTTTTGGCGGAGAGACCGTACGCTTTCACTTCCAAACTTCGAATCGCCTTCATTAACGCCGGCTCGAACGCTCTATCGATGGACATGACTTCGCCCGTCGCTTTCATCTGAGTTGTGATGCGTCTATCCGCCAAGGTGAACTTATCGAAGGGCCATCTGGGAATTTTCACCACGCAGTAGTCCAAAGATGGCTCGAAACACGCCAATGTTTTCTTCGTTACTGCGTTTTGTATCTCATCCAAACGCATCCCAATGGCGATTTTGCTCGCGACACGCGCAATTGGATACCCCGTCGCCTTCGAGGCTAACGCGGAGGATCGGGACACCCTTGGATTGACTTCAATGACGAAGTAATCGAAGCTATTGGGGTCAAGCGCCAACTGAACGTTGCATCCCCCTTCGATTCCCAGACTGCGAATGATATTGAGGGAGGCGGAACGGAGCATCTGATACTCCTTATCCGATAGAGTTTGCGAGGGCGCCACGACAATGGAATCCCCGGTGTGCACACCCATGGGGTCCAAGTTCTCCATATTGCACACGGTGATACATGTGTTGTTCGCATCACGCATCACCTCGTATTCGATCTCCTTCCAACCAAGAAGGGAGCGCTCGACCATCACCTGATGGCGCATGGAGAGTTTCAAACCCCGCTTGCCAATCTCCATCAACTCCGCGGGATTTTGGGCGATACCGCCGCCTGTGCCGCCCAGCGTGTATGCGGGGCGCACGATGAGCGGCCAGATGGTCTGGTGGCACACCTCCGCCAACTCGTTTTCAGACTGCACAATCCAACTTTCCGGCACGGGTTCGCCGATACGACGCATCAAAGAGCGGAACTCCTCTCTATCCTCGGCCATCTGAATGGATTTTAACGGCGTTCCCAGCAAACGCACATTGTATCTCTCCAGAACACCCTCCGCCGCCAACTGGGTGGCGAGATTCAACCCGGTCTGTCCGCCCAACGTGGCGAGCAAACCGTCCGGCATTTCCCTCTCGATCACCCTTGAGGCGAATTCCACATTCAACGGCTCTATGTACACTCGATCGGCGATCTCCGTATCCGTCATGATCGTGGCGGGATTGGAGTTAATTAACACCACCCGCACCCCCTCCTCCCTGAGGGATGTGCACGCTTGAGTTCCTGCGTAATCGAACTCAGCCGCCTGACCTATTATAATCGGTCCGGAACCGATGACCATCACTTTCCTAATATTCGGATCTTTAGGCACTTCGTTCTCCAAGCTTTATTGACTGGCTGATTCAACCATTTTTTTGTATTTTGCGGATATGTAGTTGTTCGGAACCCTGTAGATTCCAACTTTCCATTTCATCACATGCAACATTTTGTAAAGATGCGCGGCGTCGACAAGATGGGGATAGTTATCCACCCACCATCTCTCCTTCCATCTCCCATCGAGGATCACAATGAAACGCGGGTTCCCCGCGAATCGCTCGACCGGAAAATGATAGTTGCACAAGCCGTCCTGCACATGTACGCAGCGAAAATCATTATCCATGCACATCCCCGGTGCGATGTCTCCTATCAGTACGCTGTTGGGAGGCAAATGGGAGGCAAGCCAGCGACTGGCGTGATATTGCGTAAAACCAATATGCGTCACCCAGGCTCCCAGCCAGTACCCATTGAACAAGAACCACACGATGAAGCCGAATTTGGCAAGGCGCATGGGATCCAAGCGACCGAACCAATCCGAGACGGGTAATGGAGCCACCCAACCTAAAATCGATAACAACGACGGGATGCCGTAAAGCAACAGCATTGTCGGCAAATGCGGCAGCACCTTATCATGATGGACCAGCGCCTCCATGACATGGTAACCAAGAAACCACATCACCGACGCTCGCAATACCGCCATACCCCTATTGCGTTTAAAAGCGGCTTTTTTCACCGCCTCAAGATTCCACAGCGTTATGGAAGACAGCCCCGCCATTGCGGGATATATCGGGATGTAATACCTTGCGGGAGAGTAGCAAACAATGACAAAAACCGCCCACCCGCCTATGATCCAGGAGATGAAATAGATCAGAATTACGCGGTGATTCTCCTCCTGATTGAACCTACCCGTCAAATTCGCAAGGATTCGCTTCCAGAATAGAATCCCCAACAACGAAAGCGTGAGTATCACGGGCGTGTGCCGGAAAACATAAGGCGTGATACCTCGAAAATCCCCGAAAAAACCAACCCATAAATTGGCGCCGAAACGTTTCCACGTATGAGGCTGAAGCTGATTGCTGCGATAATACTGCATCATGTGATCCATCACCACATGGTTTGGCCAATACCAAAACACCGCCCAGACCGCCATTACCAGAAAGAACCCGAGCAAACCTATCAGAGTGTTTTTTCTCATCTCCTTCTTGAAAAAAATGGCGATGAGAGGAGCGGGTAGCAACCAGGCGCACATGGACCGGATCATCATCACAAACCCGAGACTGAAGCCGCAGAAAAAAAGTTGCGTTTTGGCTGCGATGGACTTCGCCGGCATATCCATCACCCGTACAAACAGGTAGAAAGCCAGCACAGCAGGCAAGGTGGCGGGAGTATCCATCAACGCCATTCTATTAAACAGCAAGCTGACGTGATCCAGCCCTAGGAAAATCACAGCGGTCCATGTGATCCTTGCATCAAACAATCTTCTCATCGCCAGCCAAAAAAATAGAAGCGAAAGCAGGCTGCAGACAACAGAGATCATTCTATCCTGCAAGCTTCCCACGCCGAACATGCGAAAAACGGCTATTTGCAAGTAATTGAGAGCTGGAGAGAGCAACATGCTGTTGAAACTATCCGTTCTCGCATGCCCGAACAACACCACATTCCTCGCGTTATGCATATAGAAACCTTCATCCGTCATCTGTCCGGCGCTCCAATCCAGCCGAACAAATGAATCCGATCTCAACGCAACAACGCGCAACACGATCATCAACGCCACTAAAACGATGACCGCCAACTTATATGCTTTCGATTTAGGCAAAGTCAACCATTTCCATTACGAAGTTGTCAAATCAAGGCATGCAAGGAATAGCTCCCCAGGGATACAAGTCGAACTCACTTCGACTCCTCTATCATCCGCACAAACTGACTGAAGTAATACACACTATCCATCGGACCCGGGGAGGCTTCCGGATGATACTGAATGGAGAAAATGGGCAGCTCCCTGTGCCTCAGTCCCTCCACCGTCCCGTCGTTTAAATTGATATGGGCGACCTCCATGCCATCCTTTAATTCATCAGGGTCAATCGCATAACCGTGGTTTTGGCTGGTGATATAGACGCGATCGTTATTCAAATCCTTTACGGGATGGTTGCTCCCTCTGTGTCCGAATTTTAATTTGAAAGTGCGGCTTCCAAATGCGCATCCTAATAGCTGGTTTCCAAGGCAAACCCCCATGATCGGCTTTTTGCCCGCCAGTTTCCTGACCGTATCCACGACATACCCAAGCAGAGATGGATCTCCCGGTCCCGGAGACAGCATGATCCCATCAGGATTTCGCTCCAAAATCTCCTCCGCGGCTGCGGTGCATGGATACACGGTCGTTTGGCATCCCTCTTTAGCCAAATTGCGCATGATGTTGTATTTCACACCGCAATCCAACAACGCAATTTGGCGCTCCGGAGTCCCCTCAAATGGCCAAACATACGGCTTCTCGGTTGACACTTTGCGAACGAAATCGACTCCGGCGTACGATGGGGAATTTTTAATTCGCGTCAATATCTCTTCCGGTGATTCGGTTGTGGATATCGCCCCCATCATCACCCCGTGCGCCCGCAGCCTGCGAGTGAGGGAGCGGGTGTCTATGCCAGATATGCCGGAAATGTTTCTTTCCTTGAGAAAAAAGTCCATCGTCATTTTGCTCCGCCAGTTGCTGGCAACCTCCGCACACTCATGTACTATGAATCCCTCCACCTGAACCTTTCCGGACTCGAAATCATCAGGGTTGATCCCGTAGTTACCTATCATCGGATAGGTCAGGCAGACAATTTGTCCGGCGTAGGACGGATCCGTAAGAATCTCCTGGTACCCCGTCATCCCCGTATTAAAAACCACTTCGCCATACGCCGGAGCGTCCGCGCCGAAGGATAATCCTTCGTATATGGTTCCATCCTCCAATGCCAGTATCGCCTTTTTAACCATTTCCTATCCTTATCTATATCCCGTTTCTTGCGTATTTTTTACCCTCTACGCAAATCAATCAGTTTGCCTTCCAATAAAGTGAAACGAGTTTTCCCGTAAAGCTCCTTGCCGGCGAAGGGGGTGTTTTTCGACTTGGAATGCAATTCAGCAGGGTTCACAATCCAGCGTTCGTCTGGATCAAACACCGTCACATTCGCAGGAAATCCTTCCCGAAGCGACCCACTTCGAAGCCCCAGAATTCGAGCGGGAGCGGTGGACATCCGCATAATCATATCGCTGATCGATAAGATCCCCTCCCGCACCAGGTGGGTGTTGGCAAGCGCAAGGGAGGTCTCCAATCCGATAATTCCAAACATCGCCTTGTCAAACTCACACTCCTTCTCGTTAATGGCGTGCGGAGCGTGATCGGTCGCGATGGCGTCGATGGAGCCATCCTTCAATCCCGCCTTGATCGCCTCGATGTCTTTTCGGGTGCGGAGCGGGGGATTCATCTTCGCGTTGGTTTCGTATCCCTCGCACGCTTTGTCTGTCAAAGTCCAGTAGTGAGGGGCTGTCTCGCCGGACACAGGGAGGTTTCGGGATTTCGCATATCTCAAGGCTTCGACGGTTCCCGCCGTGGAGATGTGGAGCAGATGCAATCGACACCCAGTCAAGCCGGAGAGGAGGATGTTGCGCCATGCGGCGATATCCTCCGAAATCGCAGGGATTCCGGGAGCCCCCATTACCGTGGCGACAAACCCCTCGTTCATCGCCCCCCCTTGCGTAAGCGTCTTGTCTTCGTTATGCGTTAACAGGGGAAGATCGAATTGAGAACAGTATTCCATGCCTCTGCGCATGGTCTCGGCGTTTTGTATTGGGTAGGCGTCATCGGAAACAGCCACGGCTCCTGCGGCTTTCAACTCGGCAATGTCGCTCAATTGATCCTGCCCCATCCCCTTCGTGAGAGAGACGATGGGGAGAACATTTGCATAGGCTTTTTCCTTGGCACGACGTAGGATGTATTCCACCACGGACGGGTTATCAATCGGGGGATTCGTGTTTGGCATGCAGCAAACGGCGGTAAAACCGCCCGCCGCCGCCGCGAGAGCGCCGCTCTCAATATCCTCCTTGTATTCATATCCGGGTTCGCGCAAATGAACGTGCATATCGATAAGCCCGGGACAGACGACGCACCCTTCCACATTGATAACCTCGTCTCCGGAGGCGCCCCGATAGGCTGAAACGCCTGAGATAACGCCATCCTCCACCACAAGATCGCCGACCTGTTCCAACCCCTGAGACGGGTCCGCAATTCGTCCGCCCTGCAAAACGATTTTCATGGATGTTTCACTCCCCGATCCTTTTGTCATCGACTTCGGAACTAAGCTGATCGACGGGGTTATCCCCTATCAACTTGTATAGAACCGCCATCCGTACTGCTACTCCATTCGTCACTTGCCGTTCGATCACCGTCTCCGCGCCGGGAACACCATCCGCCACGCGAGAGGATATCTCCACGCCTCGGTTCATGGGTCCGGGATGCATCACTAAAACCCCGGACTTCGCATCGCGCAGACTATTCTCATTGATTCCCCAAACACGCGAGTATTCCCGCAAACTGGGCAACAACCCCTTCTCCTGCCGTTCGGTTTGCAATCTCAAAACGATCACCACATCCGCGTTTTTCAGCCCTTCATGCAAATCCGTGTGAACCTCGATCGGCAGCCTTTCAGCCTCGACTGGCAGCAGGGTTTTAGGACCAACCCATCGCACCTTCGCGCCAAGTTTCACCATCCCCCACACATCCGAGCGCGCCACACGGCTGTGCGCCAAATCCCCCACGATACTGACGGTTACTCCGGAAAAGTCAAATCGGGGGGATGCGACATTACCCGCAGCGCCGGTATCAGTTGGCTCCGTGAGTTCAGATGCCTTAAGCCTCTTTTCCCAAATGGTGTATAAGTCCAGCAATCCTTGAGTGGGGTGTTCGTGCCTGCCGTCCCCCGCGTTGACGATGGGAATATCCACCACCTTGGCCGCGAATTCCGCCGCCCCCGAGGAGGAGTGACGCATCACGATGCAATCGGCGGCGAGGGACTGAAGAGTGAGAAGGGTGTCCTTTAGCGATTCCCCCTTCACAACGGAGGATTGCGCCACGGAGATATTCATTGCATCCGCGCTCAATATCTTCGCTGCGGTTTCGAAACTGGTTCGTGTGCGGGTGGAGGCTTCATAAAACAGAAGAATGACGGACTTGCCCCGAAGTGCTGGGACCTTTTTGACCGGACGAGAAAGAATATCCTTGAAGGAATGAGCGGTACGGAGAATTCCGCGGATGTCCTCCGCATCCGTATGTTCCAATCCCGTTAAATCGCGCATTTTGGCGCTCCCAATAGGTTTCATCAAACGACAGAGTTATAAAACCGGGCCATTTTTTCTAATGACCACGGAATCCTCGCCATCCACTTCCACGAGAAAACAATCCATATACTCCGTACGGGATGTTGGCACATTCTTCCCGATAAAATCCGGACGGATGGGCAGTTCTCTGTGCCCTCTGTCCAAAAGAACGGCGAGTTGAATGGTTTGTGGTCTTCCGATATCCATCAAGGCGGTAATGGCCGCACGCACGGTGCGACCGGTAAATAAAACCTCGTCCACCAATATGAGATTTTTGTTGGTGATGTCGAATGGGATATCGGTTTGCCCGACCTGCGGTCTGCGTTCAGGATAATCATCTCTGTAGAGAGAGATATCCAATTTGCCGACGGGGGGCTTGATACCCTCTATGTTTTGGATGAGCGTGGCAAGTCTCTCCGCCAATGGAGCCCCTCTGCGGAGGATTCCAACCAAGCATATGTCGCCTGCGCCGTGATTTTTCTCAAGGATCTCATGCGCGATGCGAGCGATCGCTCGCCGCATCTCCTCCGCATCCATCACCAATTGGGAATCCATGCCGTCCCCCTGCAAAAAACGCCTTCCCTGGGAAATGGTTCCCAGAAAAGGCGCGACCGATATGCGAAAACACATTGGAATGTGGATCCCAATGCGAATATCATCACCCTTGTCGGCCTCTCTGGACACACATTTAAAGGGATAGGTTCAAATTTGAGTTATTATATCATCGAAGTGCGTGATTGTCAATAGAAAGGATGACGAAATGGCTCCTGTTCAAGGGCTGGGCGGTAAGCTACGCTGCAGTCCCTCATCTCTTCGCGAACCTCGGGATTTCCTCCAACTGAACCTGTTTTATCTTTTCTAAAATGTATTCCCGCTCCTTCTCGGTGAAAAGTTTGGTGAATTTCATTCCGTTTGCATTTTTCACGGGACCGGAAACCCCCGCTTTCCATTCCTCCTGCGGCAGCACAATACTCCTGGCGACTTCAGGATAGCGTTCCAGGATGGCGTGTTCATAGGGCATATCCATGAAAGAAAGTATCTCTTTCAGCGCGACTTCCGGATTCTCAGCCACATCTTCGTACAAAATAAAAAAGTGCCCGTCATCCCCTATGCGGGACGCACTGGCTCTCACTGCGGTTATCCATCGGTTTACGGTCTCGTCGAGGCTCCATCCCTCCCCGTTTCGATTGCGCGCTTTTTGAACCTGCTCCCACATGGAGGCGATGTTGTCGGGGCCATTGCGGATGATGTGAACTATTTTGGCATCGGGAATATAGCGATGGATATAGGACAGATAATCCACATGATGAGGTGTTTTTTCCAACCAAACCATCTTTCCCTCTTCCATAGTCAGGTCATCCAGCAGCTGCACCCACATGGTCACATACTGCTTGATCGTTATGGGCGTATGGAAGTAGTGCTCGAAAAGCTCAGGGCGTTCGATCTCATCAAGAAACTCACGGAATCTGTCTTTTGCGGCGCGAGACGCAATCCCGAGATTTTTCATCGCCTTGCTCTGGGAGGGCACGGTTTTATAAAAGAGCGCCGTTTCGGGGAACGTATGGATATGGGAGTGAGCACCAAGCAAGCATTGGAGCAATGTGGTTCCGGAACGCGGACATCCGACTAAAAAAGTGTGTTTAATTGGCATGTTTATATATTATCCGATCCATACACTACGATTAAATATGGGGCGAGATCACCTTTTGCATTCGATAAAGGATATCCAGTGACACCATTTCAGGGGTGGAAATGGAAAACGCGATCGAACATACTGTCTTTTTTGACTATATTCCAGCGTTGTTGTTCACAAATATTCACCAGAGGTAATTGCAAAATTCAGAAAATGAGGCTAATATCGCTCATTTCATGCTCGGCGAAATACCTGAAAAGCGAATTTTGCAATTACCTGACCATCCAGATCAAAAAGTTTTCAAGGATGAAAGCGCACCCAATCCGACTTATCGGCTTATTTTTTATACTTCAATACCGCACCGCTCCAAGGAGGAAGCGTCAGATGAGACACCGGCTGATACAGCATGCTTCCCGATGGCTCTCCATTGGCTGGAACCGGGCCTCCGCCAGAGGGAGTGGCGTTCCAGTATGTTGTCGGAAACGACACATTCACCGGATCATCCGTTGGATTGACTATCGCCAAACCTTTATCATATCGCCTTATGTAGATGCCTTCCGGGGTTGAAAGTTGAGATAGGTTGCTTATCGTCCCCAATGGCGCACCCAAATCCAGATCGTATTCGGGATACCAGCTTAGGATCTCCTGTCGATGACCTCCCCCGAAATAGTCGATATAAGTGTGTCTCCCTTTGAATAGGAGGTAACAGGCGATATAGTAAATCCGTTGTTTTGCATCATCCTCCCGATTCAGATAGGGCTGGAGAAGCGTGATTTTATTTTGCGAGGTGATGCGAAGCAACCTGTCCGCACCCATTCTCCAATCCGACGGGCTGTGCGTCATGAATGCTGATTCAAGAAAAGCGCCCGAGGAGGTGTCGTAGTAATCCGTCTTGTCCCAACCCGTGTAAAGATTGCCGAGATTCGGGATCGCCACGTAACCCGCTTTCTCCAAACTATCCGAGACATGGCTCATAAAGGCTTCATACGCCTGACTCCAGGTTTTACCGCCAAGTTCCTTGAATGGATGATTATAGGCTGCGGTGCCGGCAAGCCGTGGATCAGCCTTTCCGCACCATCCCTGCAACAGGTCGACGGACGCTGAATCGAGAAACACACCCTGATACCTGCCATCCTTCATCTGTTGAATAAGAGAACTGATCCAATACTTTTGAAAATCCGGGTTCGAAATATTCATCAGATATTTGCCATCATCGGATGATTTCACCCGATGCCCTTGCACATTCAGCCAGAACCAATCCCGATGCTTGCTGACAAACGAATAATCGTTTCCCCAATGCTCCCCGTCGATAATGAAAGAGACCTTCGGATTGGATTGCCATATCGCCAGATGATAGTGGATCACGATAAACTTCGGATTAACCACCCTCAGCTTCCGAGTCAGGCTGAGAGGAAGCTTTTGAGTGCCGACGTAATGGGTGGCGGCGAAACGAATTTGCGCGTCGGTCATATCGTAGGGAAGGGAATCGGCGAAAATGGCGATCCGATGCCATGTCTCCGGAAAACCGAAGGTATTCACGGGCGTTGCGGCAAAAGAGGCGGCGCCAATCGAAAAGCATAAAAGGAGAAGCGCATTCCCCCAAACCCTTGCCGGTCTAGCATTCATAAACTCACCCCTCCCCGAAGCGTATATGTCGTTCTCATGAAATAATACCACCATCCAAATCCGAGCCGCGAGCGAAGCGAGCGGGTCCCCCCCCACGCATACGGGTTTCCCCCACGCATACGGGTTTCCCCCACGCATACGGGTTCCCCCCCACGCATACAGGTCCCCCTCATGAATAGCCTCCTCAAGCATACCATTTGCCCTCTCGGTCACTCTCCCCCTAGCCACTTATTCATCACACATCCTTCGCGCTTCATTCATGACATTCCTGAATACGCAACCCATGTTTCTTCGCTGCGACGCATCCCGACTCCCTATTCAAGGAACACGACATATCCAGTGAATATTGTGGAAAGGGACAAAGAGGAAGTTCAATTGATCGTGAGTTAGGTTATAGGGGGTGCATAATAGATGACAGGATGATCTTTCCTCCTCCCCATCCCCCACAAATCACATGAGCCAATCCGATCCAAATATCCTCTCCCCCACCCACCGCTTGCTTTGATGCGCAAACAGACGAATTGGGGTTTGGGAAAACGGTTGGGTAGAATAGAGTCATTCCGCACCGTTGGCGGATTTCCCTTTCGGAATGGAGAAGACAGGATGTTATCACGACGCAAATTGATTCAAAACGCCGCGCTGATCGCTGGAACCCTAGCGGTTGCGGAGGCTCCCGACGCTCTTGCAGCACCCGCCGGGAAAACGGGGACACCTGCGGCGATCGCGAGCGGATACGTGGATGTGTCCAAGCTGGGGGCGATCGGAAATGGCGTGCACGACGATACGGACGCCTTTGAAAAAGCCATAAGGGAGAGCGCCAAAACCAATCAGCCCGTCTACGTCCCTCGCGCCATATACCGACTCACCCGTACCCTGAGCATCGCAAATCAACTGCTGATGGGGCAGTTCGCCGGGGGCTGGCCCGCCGACACCATGCCGATGCCAACCCTGATGATTGATCATCTCACCGGCCCCGGCATAGTGGTGGGTGCCGGTGCGTCGATTCACGGAATCGCCATCGAATATGATATCAACGCCAAGTTCCCGTCCGAGAACGCGCCGCCTGCAATCTCCCTCAATGGCAACGGTCCCTCCATCTCCAGCGTGCGAATCCAATACCCGTATGACGGCATCATGACCGCACCGGAGGGAACACCCGGAAGATCACGCATGAGCGACATCTTCATCGTTTCCCCGAAGCATTCGGGCCTCTATTTGACCAAGTGCTACGACGTCAGCCAGTTGCGCAACATCGAGGTCTGGTGCAATATCGGATTTTCCACCGGTCCGGGATTCCATTTTGGGAGAAACGACGATTGCGCACTCACGGACCTCTTCGCGTTCCAATGCCAAACAGCCTACCTCTTTGAAACCGACACCGACAAGGGCGGGGGCAGGTTCTACGGCTCCCTCTCCAACTGCTCCTCGGACGCCTGCTCCCAAGGATACGTGATTCATGGCGATCACCAATTGAACATCGCCGCAAGCGATCTTGTGGACCATTTCACCTCCATGGAGATCGATGGAGAGAACGCGAGCGTGCGCATCGGGGATTCGGTATTGCAGACGAACGGCGCCGCCACAGTGCATCTCGTCAACTGCGCCAGCTTCTCCGTCTCCAACTGCCGGTTCCTTCGCTCCTTTCAAGTGCCTGCGCATCACTTCATCCACGCGGAAAAATGCGGCAGCCTTACGGTTAACGGATGCCAGTTTCCGACCGACAGCCCAGGAATCCAGTTGGACGCCGGCGTGCAAAGAGCAGTCATCACCAATAACATTTTCGAAGCCACTTTCCCTCACTTGACGGACAACACCACTGCGGCGACCAAAAAAGTCATCGCGCAAAATGTCTCGGAGGACGGAAGCTAGGAGGCTCCCATGCGTATCATTGCAAATGGCGAATTGGGTCTCCCCAAAATTCGATGGCTGCTCACCGTTGCCATCCTCGTCGCACTCGTTGCGGAAGGAGTTGCGAACGCCAAAAGCGAGCCGCAGGGCCCCCTCTTTGTCTCCTGGGGGGGGATCGGCTCGGTGGCTCGGGTGAAGGAGGCGGCGAAAATAGGCGTGAACCTCCATCGCCTTCCCATCGGCTGGCCGGACGAGAACGGGCATTACGACTTTCGCGGTTTTGACAGCATGCTTCGAGCCTTGCACGAAGCGCACATCAAGGTGATCGTCCACTTCTTCAATCACGGCGTTCCGCAATGGTTCTGGAAAAAACATCCTAACACCGCACCTCGCGACTCCGCAGGTGAGACGACGCAGGCTTACCCATCACCATGGAACCCTTACGTGCGCGCAGCCATCGAACACAACATGTCCGTCATCCTGAAGCATCTAAGGAAAACGCACCTCCTAAAATGGGTTGATGGCGTTGATATCGGAGTTGGAATGGAGGGGCAACTCTCCTATCTCTGGGACGAATATCGCGCATCCGATCCCTATGCGCTGAAAGCGTGGCGTCAGTATATAGAAACAAACTACGATGGCGATCTTACCCAGCTTAATCGGGACTGGGGAACCAATTACGCATCCTTCGACGCCATTCTTCCTCCGCCGCAGTGGGAGGATACCATGGAGTGCCATTCCTTCGAGAGGTTTTACGAATCCGGCATCCTAGACGCAGCTCTCGACTACGCGAAGGTTGTGCGCCGGTATTTCCACCCTCGTATCTGGTTCTGGGTGTCGCACTATATCAAATACCCCGAACGTCACTACGCGGCGAGATACCCGAGATTATATATGCGCCATTTGAAAGATTTGGGAATGGCGGATATCGTGGAGACATCCTCCGTTCCGGGATGGGAGACCAAAGGACAGATTCATCGGTTACAAAAAGTTGGAGTGAGAGTGATCGGGGAGATATCCATCGCACCCACTCCCGAAGAGCAGCTTCAGGACGCTCTGACTGCGAAGGGGCTGGGATGCGACGGCTTTTTCGTTGGAACCCTCGAAAACCTCATCTCCGAGGATGGAAAGCTCACACCCTCCGGCGAGAAGACTGAGAGGCTGATAAAGGAGTGGAAAGCCGGACGGACTTTGAAATAGCCTGAACCGTTCGTTTCGTGCCGGTGAGCCCAATTCATGAGCGAAATCTCTGCGTCAGACCGGCAAGACGACATCTGAAGATGGTTTGAAGGCGTGCGTTACGGATTGACGGACTCTATAGCAATAACTGGACACCACCATGAAAGGATTACGGAAACACAGGGAATGGAGACGGAGGAGTTGTATCAAATAGGCGTACTGCAACATAGCGAATGCGAGGAGCGGCGACGAGCGTACGAGATGTGCGCGGAATTGTTCGACCTCACGGTAAGCGACTATCTCACCGTGCGGGACCTCACCCTGCTAAGCGGAATTCGAGAGGATGTATCGCTTGAGATGATCCTCCTCGCGCTGTTCGCAGCCCTGCGAGAGGGAAGCTTGTGTCTGAAGCTTGATGAAAACAGCATAGTTCGACTCTTTCCCGGGCATGAGGATTTCATGTCGCGCCATTTTACGGAGTTTCACTCCAATCTTTTAGCGGGGAGATACTCCGCCCTCGTCGGAGAGGAGCGTGAAGGAGACATTCCCTACCTTCCCTTGATTAGAAAGGGCGATTTCCTCTATTTTCACAAGTACCGCGTCGCCGTGACAAAAGTCAAGCGGGCTCTTGAAACTCTCGCAGCCCCCGAAACGCCACATATCGAGGCGGAGCCTATCGATTCGAACATCCTTCACTCCCTTCCATTCGAGCTAGATTCCGGTCAAATCGAGGCATTGGAGAAGGGGTTACGCAACCGTTTCCTGATCATCACAGGCGGGCCTGGGACCGGCAAAACCAGCATTCTCTTCACCCTCCTGAGGCATCTGGAATCTCGCGGGCTTTCCTGGAGGGATATCGCCCTCGCCGCGCCCACAGGCAAAGCCGCTCAGAGAATGACGGATATCATCCGGGGGATGAACAATGCCTTCCCCGAAAAAAGCGATACGCTATCGAAGTTGGAGGGCAAGACCATTCATCGCCTGCTGGAATACATTCCAAGCCTCGGTATCTACCGCCGCAACGCCGCATCTCCTCTGAAGTGCAAACTGGTTATCCTGGACGAAGTTTCAATGATTGACGTGGCGCTGATGTCGGAATTTCTGGAGGCGATCCCCCGCAACTGCCGAGTGATTTTCCTTGGCGACCCGGACCAACTCCCTTCCGTGGGAGCGGGGGCGGTATTGACTGATTTGCTGCCGTCATCCCGAATGGGAGGTGTGCTTGGGAACCATGTGGCGCGGCTTTCGATCTGCCATCGGGCAAACCAGGAGTTGATGAATCTCACCAAGCACGTAAACCATTACGACCCCGAAAGTCAGGACGATTTGTTGGAAAGATTTCGAATTTCGGGTGAGGATCGCATTCTCACCTCCCAAGCCAAATGCGAATGGGTGGATGCAGAGCAAGGAAACAAAGATAGGTTTGAAAAGGTCCTGGCGAAATGGTTCACGACCCAATACAAAGCGAGCGGATGGATTGAAAAGGTGCGACTTTTGGAGAGAAATTGGGATGCGGAACTGGCGCAAGAGGTCATTGGGTTGCTTTCGAACGCCCAGATACTCACGGTTGTAAGGGAGGGGGGGCAGGGGTGCGTGCAAATAAATCGCCATCTCAAGGAGATGCTTCGCCCCTTTGTCACGCGATCGAAAGCGGAGCTTTTTCCCGGATTGCCCATTCTCATCACCCAAAATGATTACGGCATGCAACTATTCAACGGAGACACGGGGGTAATTCTGAACGGAGAAAGCGGACTTCGCGCCTATTTCCAGCGTGAGAATGGGGTGGAAGGGTTTCCCCTTTCGTTCCTCCCACCCTTTGAACTCGCCTTCGCTATCACCATTCACAAGAGCCAAGGCTCCGAATATCAGAATATCCTACTAGCCCTTCCATCGGAGTTGACGCCGAGAACCGGAAGGCTCCTGACCCGCGAAATCATCTACACGGGGCTGACCCGCGCCAAGGATCGCGCCGTGATCCACGCCACCAAGGAGATATTCCACGCCGCGTGCGCCAGGGGGATTCGGAGGGAATCAGGCGAGGACCTTTGGGATTTCCTGCAAACGTAAAGCATTCGCTGTCAGAGCGCCGGCAGCAACCCCTCGTGCTTCACCACCCAGCTTCCATCGTCGGGAAAACCGGGAGCGTGTTTTTTCGGACCTCCCCGCCAGCCCGCAGCCATCAATGCGACGGCGTAGAGCAATCCGCCATTGCCTGGAAGATAAAGAGGAAGCGGACCTCCTTGGAAGTTGTGCCCATTGGGCAGGTAGGTGTTCTTGGTTACGTTCAACAGAAGAAATTCCAGCGCGAGTTTCGGGTCGCCCAGCCGCGCGGCGGTCATGGCGAGCATGGGATAGTCCCATCCCCACGTGGTGTCCCAATTCCACACGTTCTTTATCTTGTCGATCGTGCTGCGCATTGTTTCCCTGTTCGTCATCGCGCCATCCAGAATTCCGAACGGCGCCACGAGGCAGGGGTGAGAAACCGCCTGGCCAGGTTTGTCGAAGGTATGGGGGTCGGTTTCGGATTCAACATAGAGTCCGTCCCTCACTGTAAGCGGAGAGAGATGATTCTTTACACCCTCCCAATGAGGCTCCGCAGGAAGCCCGAGCCTTTCGCGCCATAATTGAGCAATATTCAACGCCCAGTGAAAATAGGCGAGTTCGAATGTGGGATTCCACTGATGTGGATAATCCGAATACACTTCGCCAGCCCCCATAATGGGTGGTCCCAGTTGATAATACCGAGAGTTCGGAGGTCTCTTAGCGAAGGACGATAGAAATTCAGCCGTTTGGAACACCCGTTCCTTGTACAACTCCAATGTTTGGCGATTGGGGTGCGCCTGATAAGCGAGTTCCGCATACATCATCTGGTGGGGCTGCTGCCAGACCAGGCACGCTTCGATATCTTGCGGGGCCTGATACCCCGAAGGACCGCAGCTTTTCGGCCACCGTGCGCCCTTGAACCCCTGGAATGATGCCCTAGCCTCGGCTGCACGGAAAATACGTTCGTAAAACGGCAGCGACCGCTCCAGCAGTTCCGGTCTGCCCCATAACGCGAAATGCGCCTCGTGCCACCAATGCATCTCCAAATGAAACTTGCCAAACCAGGAGTTGCAGGTCAGTCCTGTCTCCTGCGGGGGCAATTCACCGGAGGAGTTGATGTGGATAAGATACTGAGAAAGGATGATTCTCCGCTCCAACTCTTTCCATCGCTCGTCACCGCTTTCAGAGAGATCCACCACTCCGCCCTTGGTCCAGTAATGACGCCAATGATTCTCGGAAGATGCAAGTGTCTTGGAAAAATCGGGGATATCCCTTTCCATCTTTACAGGCGAGAAAGCCACGACAAACTCCATGATCGAGGAACCTGATGCAAGCGTGTATTGGTGGGGTTGCGAGGGAGTTAGTTCCGCTTCTCCTTTCCAAACCACGGCGCTGTTGTAATGGGTGACGTCCAGAATGCAATGGAAATCCACTCGGTTTTTGCCATTGCGGCTCATTTGGGTATCATAGGCGTTCGGCTGACTCCAATCCGCGCCATTGCCGTTCCATGCGCTGGAGGCGTAGGGATAACCGATTAAAACCTTGAGATTTCCGGAGGAGATAAGCGGAGATTCAATGCGCACTCCAATCTGGTCCCTCTCTCCATGGCAGCAGGTGACAACCCGTATCGGTTTTCCATCGAAAGTGAAGCGGTTATCCGCTATTCCGGTCCATAAATCCAGCGTTTGGAGGGGATTCTCAATATCCGTTAACGACGCAGGTTTACCATCCGCGTGTGTGAGCATGAGAGCCACCTTGCCAAGGTCGATGCGCGTGGTGAGGGCGTAGAGAAAATTAGCCTCAGCTTCAAGCTCCGGTGTGTTTTTGACCATCAGATAGGGAACTTCCCTGCCTTGGCAGTCTTTGATCATCGTATAGGGATAATCCGCAGGGACATATCCTTTGGGGTTGAGTTGATCGTGCCACCCCCAATGCGACATTGTGGAGAGGGGGATTCCGGAATTATACTCAGCCTCGAAAGTTTGCAGCCCGGTGATATCCATGCCAAAGGCGAAGTTTCCGTTGCCAACTGTCAGCACGTTCATTACATCCGCCTTGGTGAAGGATGGATTGTGCCGACGGACTAGCGCGATCCGGTCTATCTCCCCTGTGGGATTCAGCGTCTTCTCAGACATTCGCGCGTTCGCCTCCCTCGTTTCAGGCATTATCGCCCCTGCCGCGAGTGCGGTCATACCATATTTGATGAAATCTCTCCGATCCATGCGCCGCTCCTTGACCGAATATATTTAAAAAATCGAATGAACCTCCACTCCGCCGCCGTCCGAACGGATGAACGGGGTGAGGATCAATCCGTGCGGTTGAGAGATCGATAGTTGCGCCATTCCCAAGCCAATCACAGTGCCGGCGAGAACATCCTTCCAATAGTGCTTCCCAAGCCGTACGCGGGAGGCTGAAATCAATGCCGCGCCGCCATACCAATACGGCGCCTCGCTGGGATGAAAGGCGCTCTCCGTTGCGGCGAGCGCGAAGGAGACGGTGGCGTGACCGGAGGGGAAGCTATCATTGCCGGAGCCATCCGGACGCTCCTCTCTCACAAACTGCTTTAATCCCTCCGCCACTAGTCCGCTCGCTAACTCTGCGTCCAAGTCTCGAAAGGCTTTTGTGTGGGCTCCCGGTCCTCCTCCGGTCCATTCCCTAACCGGGCCGGCTGCGAGAAAAACATAGATGCCGATATTGGAGAGAAAATTTGAGGCGTCCCTGTCAAACGGGGTTGCCAATGCGGAACCGGAACTGAAGATGATAAGGAAAAGAAGAGAGAGCGGGATATTGATGGTGCGCAAGGGTAATTTCATGTGGCTACCTTTCGAATTTTACGAATCGTACCCGCTAGTCGACGGGAAAAACAACTGAGAGAAGCATGGAAAAAGATAATATGCAACAATATCATGAAAAAACTAGCGTTTCCTTGCTTCCCGGTTCCTCAACCACGAACTCCCTGTCAACTAGGATATCTTCGGCGCCTCGCTTGAACAGGCGAAGACGAACCATCCATCGAATTCTGAAAAGCTCGCCTTGATAACTCAACGGCAAAGCCGGCAGCCTCACGGAAAAATGATGCGTATTCATCGTTTTGATATTCAGTCTGCTGCGGTAAACCACGCCAACGTCCGGAGTTCCTATGCTATCCACCGTCCAGAACACAAACATATCGCATGATTTCCCCGATTTCATCATATCCTCGGAGAGTGTAACGTAACCCGAGAGCGTTTCAGTGGGATACCATGTGTTTTTATCCGGAGTTAAGACTATTTCACCGACTGTGTCCAAAGCATCTCCTCCCTAACATTTGAAGGCGTCACAATCAACGGAATCCTCCATTCCACCCAATGGATATATTTAAAGTAGAGCTTATAAGATATAAGCCAATCCACCTCATTATTGTCTGACTTAAAAGAGCTTATGGCATTTTTAGGAATCTTCAGATCGATAATTTGCTGAAAATGATACATGAGAGGATTATCCCTTATGTCAACATCCTTTAATTCCTTATGGAAAATGACTTTGGAGTTATTGTTCATATGGGTTGCTGACAAAATTTCCTGGCATGTCATGGAGATCATTATTCGAGAGGGATTGAAAACCCTCGGCAGATTGCCTATCAAATAGGTTCGGTCGCCTGGATGCAAATATTGGCTTCCGATTTCGATTCTCAAATATCTCTCATACCACGTTGCGATTAAGTATTTAAAGGAGTGTATAATACTACTTGTTAACATATAAAGTTCGCGGCTTAGGGGGATTTTCATCAATACGTTAACATATTTCTCATTGCCTAATGTCAGAAACACGACGCACATGTAACCGATTACCAATATCGCTGTGAATATCGGATATTTCCATGGTTGTAAGACGTGAAAAGCGATAATTACAAGTATGAGACTGCTAAAAATCTTCGATATGTATTTTATCAAATTCTCGACTGCGGAATACCCTTTAATTTTACCATTACGAAAAGTATCCGGCAAAGGCGTCGATTTTTGAATTTTTGCATAGAGTCTCATATTCGCATAGGATTTGCCAACATTTCGAACACCCCATATCAACAGCCCCCCTCCTAAGATGAGCAAAGCCGAAATGAAGAGAATCAGATTGGTCCCGGAAGAACCGGAGAAGCCCATCAATGCAAACAATCCCGCCGCAAAGAATATTATTATGGATACGACGATAGACCATCCAGGCGCAGAGTTCGACATACTATCAATCGTATGCCACACCACCTTGTGTTCGAAATCGCTCGACACCTTCTTCAATATTGAGCTTGTCTTCGCCTCGATGCTCACAATAGCCTCCGTATTCAAATCTGGTTGGATTCAGCAACGATGCAATTGAAATGTCTCATTTGTCACTCCTCGCGGCACAACGCTCACCGGAAACCCCCATTCCACCCATTTCACGTATTTAAAACACAGCTTATAACTTAAATACCAAACGATGAAGTTATGATTCGATTCAAACGATACTATCGCATCGCTTGGAATGATAAAGCTCATTTCTTTTTCACTCAAGTATCCGAAATTATCATCCTGATTATCCATATCGAACAGTCGCTCGCTGAAAATATTATAGGCGCTATCCCCAGAAATCTCATCGCACTCTATTGTTAAGGAGAACCTTGTCGGATTTAATTTTCTCGGGATGTTAAAAAAGATGTTCACATTGTCATCAGGATGAAAAAAAGCGCGATCTATTTCCAACCTTATAAACCTTCGATACCATTCGATAAACATATTTTCCATTATCCCGTATGGAGTGTATACAAATATGAACATTTCTCGCAAGAATGGAAGAGCGAAGAGATATTGGAATATCTTTTGATTTTTATAATATAAGTACACCAATACGGTGCAGCATGCAAGCGAAATGAGTATTAAAAAAGTACTCATACGTGCAATAAAATCTCGACAGACTTCGTACGTTACGATCGTATACACCACATTGTATAAGACATAAATCAGTATATGGTTGTATTTCACAGGGTAGTTCAGGTTCAGTTTGCGGTATTTTCCCGAGTTCAGCTTGTAATCCTGCAGTGGAGGCTCTTTTACGATATCTTCATAAAGCATTGCCATTCCCATGGTTTTCCCCATATGCCTGACTGACCAGGCAAAATTGGAGATTGCGAACCCCGCAATCCCTATCATGACGAGAATAGCCCATATCGTACGCCAAACTCCGGATAATATCAACGCCGCAATCAGAAGCGCCCCCAGAAAAATGACCATGGAAAAAATCAAGACGATTCCGGGTCTCACGTCATAAGAGACAGCATCAATCGTTTTCCATTCCGGATTTAATTTCTCCACCCGAACCGGCATCCAATACCCTCCTCAATCCTCGCAAGCGTGAACGTTCACCAATATCTCCCGAACTCATTCACCGCATCCACAAACGCCGTCAGGTTCTCCCATGTCACATCCGGCTCAACCATATGAGTCGGTCCCAAACACAGCCCGCCTCCCTGCCCCATCGTCTCCATTCGCACCTTCACTTCCTGGCGTACGCCCTCCGGAGTTCCGAAAGGAAGAGTTGTCTGGGTGCCGATCGTTCCCCAAAAGGAGAGTCTATCCCCGAAAATCTTTTTCAGCATAGGTCCGTCCATGCACTCCGCTTGCACAGGATTGAGAATATCCACGCCGATTTCAATCAAATCAGGTATCGCCTCGGTGCAGTCCCCGTCGGAATGATAGAAGACAAGGATATCCGGGTTCACCTTCCGCGCCGTTTGGATAACGGTTTCCATTCTGGATTTAAACCATTTTCGCCACATGCTCATCCTCATCATCATCCCTCGTTGAGAGGCTATGTCATCGCCCAACTGAAGGATGTCTATCCCCGATTCCACAAGAAACTTCGCCTGAATGATGCGCTTCTCCAGCAATCTGTCAAGGAGGATTTCCGCAAACTCCTGATTGTCCACGAAATCCATTAGTAACAGTTCCATGCTTCGCATATACCAGGCGATCTCATAAAAGGTGCATGCCATGCATCCCGTTACGCACACGCCTTTATCATGCAGAGCTCGCACCTGCGCGGGAAGATGTTCGTAACGATATTCCGCCTCCACATCAGGCAATGGATAGTTGAGTATATCCTCCTTGGCGTGAAGCTCAAGCATGGGATATAAAAACCCTTCAAGATGAGAATGCCCCTCCTCGGTGCTTTTCGTGGGTTGATGCCCAATTCCCCACTCATCAATCCAAGCATGTGGAGGAAGATTAGGATGGTACTTCGAGAAGTCAATGGGACATTTCGTCCCCCCACCGCCCACATATCGCACATCCGCTCCGAAATAGTCGTAGGGATCCTCAAGCCCCGTATGTTGACGAAACACCTCCATCACGGCGGGAGCGAAGCCGTTCGGGAAATCAAATGGGATGCGGTCAGGTGTTTCACGTCGCATCGCTTTCATCACGCGTTCTCTGCTTGTCATGGGATCTCCTTATTTCGCGGCATAACCGCTGTATACTCGAATATAATCCACATACATATCCGCCCGACCGTTGTAACGAGACAAATCCACGGGCCATCCACCCCCTGTGGCGAGATTCACCAGGAAATATAAAGGGTACGTCTTGGAAATTGGCAGCGTGGGGTGGCGTCCCACTTCGATGTTATCACAGTAATAGATCGTCTCAGTAGGCGTAATCTTGCATCCGTAAGTGTGGAACGCCTCATACCACGTGGAGGGGATTCCGAATTTCCTCATATGACAGGGATTATGCAAGTCCTTGAAGGCTTGATCCGCAATTTCGGCGCCCTCCTTGCCCTGATTCCAGCAATGCGGGGTTATCATGTAAGCATCGTGCGAGTTTGGTTCATGCGGACCTTCGCCGCCATACGCTTCAATTATGTCCAACTCATCCCCTCCCGGTGTCGTCTTGTCCGCCGTTAATAACCAGAACGCGGGCCATGTGCCAATCGCGTTGGGGGCGATGAATCGACATTCGAAGTAACAGGGGGCGTGCGCGATGATGCCTGAGCCATCATTATGAAGGGAACTGATCAATCCCGCGCTGTTCTTGTTGGCGTCCGCCCGTATTCGCAGATAACTATCCACCTGCTTGAAGGGGTTGTTGGGCTTGTCGTAACTTGTGAACGGTATGGAACTGAAGTCTTGAGAACCATTCGGCGGTTTGTGATCGTAAAAGGTCTCCTTGGGGCTATCCCCGATGGAAAGGGGACCATTGAAATCGTCCTCAAAGATCAATTTCATCCCCTTCGCCGCAGGCGGAGGATCCTTTGGTATCCCCTCATCCCAATGCACCCCACCCTCGTTAAACAATTGAAGATAACAGTTATCACTTGTCACCTGGTTTGTTCCGGAGATTCTCACGGTGATTGGACCATGCGGATAATTGTTCGCAGGAAACACAAAGGAGCCATCGCCATGCGCATCCAAAGTGTCAGTCGCCACTGTGGAGTCCTCCCCGAACCCATTGCCTTGCTTCCAGCACTTCACGGTAACGGTCTTAAACCCCGGGGCGGATATTTGAATACGCATATTCCCACGAATATCGGAGCAATACGGGGGGGACAAGACTGAAATGCGGCTTCCCAGGGTTACGTCCGCAGGCTGTTCGGATTCAACGCTCAGGCTGTCAAAGTAGATATCACCCTCCGCCGCTACAAGCTTGTCACCGTCTCTCGGCTGCCTGATGATAAATGTCACGCCAGTGATGGGATAGTCGATTTTTCCGTTATTGTCTCCTCCCCAAGTGTCGTGGTGGCTGTCCAAATCGATGTCAACTTTTTTCCAGCCATTGAAATCGATGTATCCGCCCTGATCGGTGTTTGGGCTGTATTGATGAGTCTCTCCGTCCGCATCCGTCACTTGCACTCCGTAGGCGCATTTGGAATCGTCTCCGTAGAGGTAAAACTGAAGGGTGTGAACCGGAGCCTTAATGTCCACTTTCATGGGGATACCAAGATACTGAAAACTCCCCTCGGACAGAAATCGATAATGCAGTTTAAGACAGTAGTCCCCGGATTGGGGGTGATCTTTTGAAAGAGAAACGGAGGCGTTTTGGTTGGGAATGTTCACCACCCAGACTGTCGGCAAATCCTTGGGATTCTCGAACCCCCTCACCATAACCGGAAATAAAGCATAGGCGTTGCCGCCCAATAGAGACAAACATAAGGCGAAAAGAAGCGATTTCACATTATCCTCCCAGAACCCAAGGAACCATCGATACAATGGAATATATTTGATACAATAGCGTTACATTGAAAACAGTTTACACTATCGAATCGAAATAAGCGCAGACATCGGCTAAGAATGTTGTTTTCATATATCTCACTCCCAATGAACGAAATCCCTACCATCGATAATAGCGATAGGGATTGTCTCCCATCGGAAAATCAGTGAGATAATCGGGATGATAATAACCGCTCAATGTCCAATCCGGAGCCCAATTCGGCGGCATATCCAACAGACGACTCGGGATAGGCGGATGGCAATCATGCCCCGATCGATCCCCATTCGGTCCTAACCATTTGGCATTCGAGTTTTCAATCGGTTTACGAGGATGAAATAACCGATCATCCATTGCGAAACTCGCGCCAAGGTTGGCTAGCGTCTGTGCAACCGCGCGAGTGGCGCGCCACCTGGTGAACCGAAAATAGGTGTATTTATCGGCTTCAAAACGTGTTGGATCCACTTGACAAAAGATCGCCACCCCTTTGCCCGAGAGTTTACGTCCGAGAAGTCCATCGGCTCCAATCTCCGCTCCCGAGCGTATCAGCCAGGTTGAATCATCCAAGAAAGTTCGCCAGCGAAGGTCCGATGGGCTTAATCCTTTCGTCTCGCTCCAATCTGGTGGATTCACCGAGCCTGCAAATCCCTGCGCGGATCGCTCCAATGTGACACCCAGCCACCCGACGGACTTGGACTGAGGCAGGAAAAACGCCCGCCCTCCATGATCCAAATAGAGCCTCAGATTGTCTGAGTCCAACTTCGCATCCGAACCGACAAGCGTTAACCCGGCATCCTCGTCAATGCTCTCAGCCCTCTCATAATTGACGCCGATATCATCCAGCCATTTCGCTCCGGTATCGCTTCCCAAATAAACCGTCTTGCCAATTCGGGGCTCCGGAGACGAATGGAGGGAGTAATCCATCAACTTCATCGCAATCATTCTCGCAGCGGGGTCAATTTCCGCATGGTCCTCCAAATCCAACGTGCAAACGATCACCCGCCCTTTGCCGTAATTCAATTCCATTAGCGGGGTGTAAGCCAAGTCAAACTCGCATTCCAAGAGCGGAGTCCATCCGCTTCGATGCGGCTTCTCCACAGCCGCACTGCTGACCCCTCCGCGATTCCCCCAATGCCATCCCGCATAAGGTTGCTCCCCTTCGTTTCCTCTCAGGAAATCCCCTGTGTATTCGGGATATGCGGGAATTAAGGCGCTCTCTCCCGTCCAATTTCGCAGGTCGTCCTCCCCAATGCCTGAAGCGAAGGGTGTATTGGGGATCGGGCTAACATACCGAGCCACTTTCGGGCATACACGCCACCCAAGCGCCTCCGTCATCCATTCCGGATCATGGCCAAAAATCAGCAGTCGCCCTCCATCGCGCACATATGGTTCCAAATCAACCAGTTTTTCCGGGTTCGCCTTTAAAACGTTCCTTCCGACAACCACCAGTTTCGCATCCTTGCCGCGCCATTCTTGACATCGCATTCCAAGGCTCTCCAACATCTTTCCGGTTACATTTTTCGAACCGACTATGGCGACGGTACCTCCCATGGATCGATGTTTTCCATAGACGCGAAATGTGAAAGAGTCTTGATGCGTCGCATCGCCTATGGTAGCGTTAAGCGTTATCCGTCCCTCAACGCTCTTTCCGAGCGACACATGAGGTGTGGTGATCTCAATCTGCAGCTTTCGAATCTCCGAAATCGCCAAGAATCCGCTCAAATTCCCACGTCCGGCAGTTCGATCTCCCACCGTGGCGAGCCACTGCATGGAGAAATTTTGTCGACGGCGCGAATCATTGATCAATACGATCTGCTTTCGAAACTTCCCGTCGGCGATGAAATGATGATCCTTAGCGGTGTATTCCTCCGGAGGACCGGCGATCCATGCCAATGTCGGATAGTTCACCTCCTTCAGTTCATCCTGCAACCACGACCAACTCTTCATTCCGCCCGACAAGCCCGCCGTGCGCCAACTCTTCCACGTATGACTGCGAAACAGCGATTGTATCCGATGCATGACGGGAAATTGCTCTAGTTTGTCCTGACTCGATTTGTATTCCACTCCTCCGACAAACTGATCGTGCAGCCATTGCCGATACTCCGATCCTTCCAAGACATACGCCTCCGTTCCAAAGTATATCGCCGCGTATTCGGTCAGCAACGGTTCGCTCAGCACATTGCTTCCAAATCCATCGTGTCCGCGACGGAAGGTACACTCCATGGGCGTACCAAACTCAGTCATGGTAACCGGCATTTCGCCGCTATCCGCCCAAGCGCTCAACCACTCTTCGCGCTCCTGCAACGGTAGGAAGTCCAAATAGCAGTTCATGGAGTGTACGTCGCCGGTGTCCGCCCCTTCATGACTGTAATAAACGCGGGTGGGATCAAGCTGCTTCAATCTCGCGAACATATCCTCGGCGTCATCCATAAGCGCACGCCATCCGGAATCCCTGCCAATCCAACCATGGCGTCCGATATGACGCGGGTCTTGAACCACCGCGTTATTGAAAAAATTCGCGCCGGCCACCCACATAACCACGGAGGGATGATTGCGATAATGCCTCATCCAGACGTCCGCTCGCTCCAAAGCTCGAGTGCGGGATTGATCCCATATGAGATTGCCATGCGAATCCCTCATGTATCGATTCGCATCAAGCGCATACACCGCCGCGAGATAACCAATTTGATCGCAGTGGTCCAGATCTTGACTGGCGTCGGATGTGTCTCCTCGCGTATCAGGGGTCCAAGTGCCGAACTCCGAAAAGATATCCCCAATTGATCCCACCGGTCCGTTGAGAAAACACGGCTGTCTTAATCGAATTATGGATCCGTTTAGATAGAAATTGCGCCCCTCCGTCCAGAGTTCCCTGAAACCGAACCGTTCCTGTATACGATCATACACACCTGCACCGGTAACGGTTAATTGCAGCATATATAGGTTGGGACGTCCCACATCCCAAATTCGAGGGTTGTTCCAATCCCAGAAAACCGTGACGGTTTGGGAGGGTATGCTCACGACGGGAGCAACTGCGGAAAAGCTCTTCTCCATCGCCCCTTTTTCGTTCAGCATCTCCGCCTCAACCCGTATGTCACCGGTTTGCTTGATATTGGCGAGGTCAATGTCTAACCGTATCTCTTTCTTTCGAGTGGAGGTGTGGATGAAAACATCGGTGATATACGCATTGGATGCGCGGCTTTCCAAATAAACGTTTCCGGTAAGCCCGCGTGTCGCCAATTGCGCTTTGGAATAGGTCACAGCCATAAAGGCGTTCTGCCAAAAACTCCCCGCCAGTTCCACGTTGGGGATTGCCGCCACCAACACTTGTATCTCCGCCGTGCGTCCGGGAGTTACGGCTTTAGTGATGTCGACAGAGCCCCATGGCCAAGGAACTCGTCCGCATTCCACACCATTTGCGAAAACCACTGCATCCGTGCATATTCGGTCGAAATTCAAACTGATCGCGCGTCCTTTCCATTCAACCGGAATGGAGGCTTGATACAAATACCATGCGCGAAACACGCGTTCACCTTTAAAATCATTCCATCGTGTCCCCGTCCCGCGAGCCACCAAATCCGGGGAATCCCGGGTTACCCCAAGATTCGCCCAACTCCCCGGCACCTTTATTCGTCCATATCCGTTCCCGGGCGGTGCGTTTTCACCGGCAACCGCAGGCGTGAAGTTCCAAACGCCGTTCAATGATGCCCGCTCCCTCCCCAAGACTTTTGGAGCAGTGTACGCTTTTGAAGCTATGCCATCCGTTAACGTTATCGCCGCTGTCAAAGCGGTTTCCGCCAGGAATTCGCGCCGTGTTAGATGGTTTTTTTCATGCATCGAACGCCTCCGTTCCCACTGAATTGACCTCCCATAAAGTATGCTGGCAAATGCAAACGGACATTGCAACCATTACGCCAACCTTCGAAATAAAATTGATCCGTCATGGATTTCAGATTTAACGAATTGCTCATATCTCTCTCATGATATCGCCTTCAGGACATCCTCCATGGTGCGAATTAGACCAATGCGAGGGAATATGTGCGTTATTGCGAATTGATGCAACTCCATTTTCATGCTTCCCATAGCATCCTCAGCGAATATCAATTGATATCCTCTCTCGTATGCATCTCTGGCGGTGGATTCCACTCCGAAATTCGTGGCGATCCCGCCGAGGACGATAGTCGTAATGCCTCTGCGGCGCAATTGCAAATCCAGTTCCGTCCCGTAAAACGCGCCCCATTGCTTTTTAGTGATCACAATATCCTCTTCGCAGACGCCAATTCTCGGGTCTATCTCATCCCATCCCTCGGGTCGCGCACCAGAGAAAGTCATCGGTGAATCCACCTTAGGGGCGAGTCTGTCTCCACCGTCTTTTGCAAAAGCGACGCGCACCAAAACCACGGGGGCTTTTAACTCCCGAAATCGATTGACGATCCTCACGGCGTTCCCGACGATCACATCACTTGCATGGGGGGACGTCTGCGAGGATGTGATTCCCTTTTGCAAGTCAACCAACACCAAAGCGGTTTTCTTCACGTCTAATACAATCACATCTGCAGGCATGGAACTCTCCTTTTCACATATCAATAGGTCGTTAAACGTATTATTATGCTCTCAAAAATGCACGGGTGATCCATTATTTCGGAACTCGCATACCAAGATCAATCACCCCCTTCAAAACGGACTATCGCGCTTTAATGGAATCCAACACGAGAGGCTTTCGTATAGAGTTCCGTAACATCGTCATTATGCGAAAAGGAGAAAATCATCTTGAATTACAGCACGCTCATCGAAGGAGGTACGCGAGTTTCCAAAGTCGGGTTTGGATTATGGACCGTCGCCACGACCATGTGGGGTATCCATGATAAGAACGTGGGGGCAAATCTGCTGAATAAAGCGTACGACCTAGGCATTACTTTTTACGACACAGCAGACGTCTATGGGGACGGACTTGGGGAGACGCTTCTTGCGGAAACACTGGGCAACCATCGCGATGAACTCTTCATAGCCACGAAATTCGGCTATGATTTTTACAACCACCCAGGCGTGCAGCCAGGACAAAGGGAGCGTCCGCAGGATTGGACTCCGTCGTTCGTCCGCAAAGCGTGCGAGGAGAGTCTGAAAAGACTTCGGACCGATCGCATTGATCTCTACCAATTGCACAATCCCCGTCTGGACGCCATCCGCAAGGATGACCTGTGGGCGGAATTGGAGGATTTGAAATCAGAAGGCAAGATTCGTCTTACCGGCGCGGCGCTGGGACCCGCACTCAAACCTGAAAGACAATGCGAGGAGGGCGTCGCGACGATAAGAGAGAGAGGAGCCATTCCGCAGATCATATTCAATATTCTGGAGCAACCACTTGGTGACGCGATTTTCCCCGTGGCACGAGAGGCAAATATCCCCGTTATAACTCGCGTTCCGCATGCATCCGGTCTGTTGGAGGGATATTACACGCAGGAGACCACTTTCTCGCCCAATGACCATCGTTACCATCGTATCGCCACCTCCGAGGGCCGCCAGGAATGGCTGGTGGAGGGCTTGAAGAAGGTGGAAAAGCTATCGTTTTTACACGCCGATGGGGTGAGAACACTTGGTCAGGCGGCCATTCAATACATTTTGGCGGAACAATCCATCGCGGCTGTGCTTCCTAACATTTATGATGAAAAGCAATTGATTGAATTCGCCGAAGCATGTGACGTTCCCCAGTTGAGCCAAGAGGAGGTTGATAACGTCACTCGTCTCCATCGTTGCGGATACATGAGGGAAATGGTAGCTTGATGGGTGAATGAGAGCGCCTGAAGATTAAAATCGCCTCCAAATTCATGGCATTCACCTAAATGACGAATGTATGCTTCTTACAATCAATTAGCCGCCAAAGGTTTTGCAAATACCTGTATTTTCATACAACTATCATGTTGATATGGTACGTATGGAATATGGATGATGAGGCTTCCGTATATAATTCATCATGACCTCACTGGCGTAATGTTAGAGACGCATTTACGGATTGTTAAAGGGTAGGGAATTGTTATGTGGTTTTCAACACACGAGCCGACATATCCTTATTTGACACTCTGGATTCACCAGTGGTATAATCACGATTAAGGTTAAATTTACTTATAGTTCAGCAATATGGGATCCACGCGACACCCATTGGAGGCGTAAATTGATTCGTCCCATTAAAATTTTACTGTTCACCGTTTTGGCGATTTTTCTCGCATGGGCGTCATTCGCCGGCGGTCAACAGATGCGTAAGATGGTGGTACAGCGCACATTGCATGTTCTACCATCCTCATTTCTCAAATCAACCTCCCTATTCGCGATGGATTCCCCGGATGCCAACGCGACCAGCCCTTCTGAGACATTTCAGGAAGTGCTGCAATATGTGAATGACGATTACGTAGATCCAATCAAGGATGAAACCAAACTAGGGTTTGGGGCTGTGAAGAACATGCTCCTCTCGCTTGATGATCCCAAAACGAGATTTCTCGATCCGGATCAATATAAATCCCTTCAGGAGCAGATGAACGGAGTCTACAACGGCATTGGCGCGGTTCTTACCGTGGTTAAGCGCAAAGCAGGCGGAATAGATGAGCGCAGACTGGCGATTGTGGCTCCTGAACCGGGAGGCCCGGCGGAAAAGGCGGGTTTGCAACCGGGAGATATCATCACTTACATCAACAACCGCTGGGTTATTGCATACGATCCGCGACTGGACTTGATGAAGCTGTCCAATTTGAGTTTGGAAAGCAAAACGTACCGTAACGCATGGAATGAAGCAACCAAACGACTTACAGATGGCATGAGTCTCCCAAAGGCTTTGGACACTCTTACCATAAAGGATGGAACGCCTGTCACATTGACTATCGAGAGAGCAGGCGTCTCCAAACCCTTCAAGGTTACCATAGATCCGGCTACAACTCAGGTGAAACAAGTGGAGTTCGTTCCTTTAACCGAAAACGTGGCATACCTTCGCGTTACTGCGTTCGACGACGCGGCGACAAGCCAGTTCGTTCCCGATATTCAGAAGATGACGCAGAAGCAGTTAGTATTGGATCTTCGCGATAACACAGGCGGGGTCATCACCGGAAACACAGACGGAGCGCTGGCTTCCTTCAGGCAGCTATTGAGCGAACTCGGCGTGGAAGGGCAAGTGGGAACCGTCATACGTAAAGGGAATGTTCACGATCCTCTTGATATTCCACCCGGGAATGGGAAAAAGTTCAAGTTGGTTGTATTGATCAACAAGGGAACATCCAATTTAGCAGAGTTAGCTGCGGACGCCTTGAAGGAGAAGGATGGCGCCAAACTGCTGGGTTCCGCCACGTGCGGAGATTCATGTTACCAGATACTTAAGCCCTTGCGAGATGGTGCGGCGATGACGCTAACCGCAGGGAAACTCTTGGCAATCGACGATTACGACTTCACGGATAAAGGAATTAAACCGGATATTCCCATGGAAATGGCGGGCATATTGAATTCAAGGGATGAGGCGGTTAGACGCGCTCTGACCACGCTGGAAAAGGCATAGGAGATAAAAATGAACCCTACAAAACAATGGATCAAAGCAGGTTCATTAATCCTCCTTCTTGTTCCTGCCACACTGGGATTTCTAACCCCAACCTCTCTGTTTCAACGATTTGACGAGGTTGCCTCTGCTATCGGACACACTTTACTCGGCAATGCATCGGCGCAAACCGATAACGATCCCTATGCAACTTATCATCAGGCGTTGAATATCCTGAAATCCGATTATTACGGTAAAACATTCAACGCCAAAACAGACACAGATTTAACTTACGCCGCAATTAGCGGCATGCTCTACACCTTAAACGATCCGTTCACGAGCTTTCTCGATCCTGAGGAATGGCAGCAGATGCGCCAAACCACCAGCGGCGAGTTTGACGGCATAGGCGCCGTGTTGGAACCCTACGGCAAGGATGTGAGAATTAAAAACCCGTTACCTGGAACGCCTGCAGCCAAAGCCGGTTTGAAATCCAACGACATCATCATGAGCGTGGGTATTCATAATCCGGTGACCGGAAAGCTGATTAAAACGGTTAACGTTCTGGGCAAATCGATAGATGATGTCGTAAAGTTGATCAAAGGGCCCCGAGGAACCCCTGTAACTGTCACGGTTATTCGAAAAGGGGTTCCGAAACCGCTATCCTTCGTTATTCGCAGAGCGCATATCACTCCGCCAATCGTGCAATATTGGATGGAGGATAAGAAAGACAAAATCGGCCATATCGTGCTTGCCGAATTCAATGAGCAGAGCGTTGAGCAACTGGATCACGCTTGGAATGTCCTGCAAAGGCAGGGAATGCGGGCGCTTATTTTCGATTTGAGAGAGAACCCCGGCGGACTGCTCAACGTGGCGGTGGATATCGGTAGCAAATTTATACGCAAGGGGCCTGTGGTTATCATTCAGGAAGGCAGAGGCGGCGTACGCCAGGGGCTTATGATGGAGCCAAGTCAGCACAATCACAAACTGTTGCCTATGGTGGTTCTCGTGAATGAAGACACCGCAAGCGCGGCGGAAATCGTAACCGGCGCTATAAAAGACAATCATACCGGAGTAATCATGGGAACGCACACCTTTGGCAAAGGCTTGGTTCAAACTCTGTTTGAGTTGCCGGGAGGCTCTGCGCTCAGGCTCACAACCGCCAAATACTTCACGCCAAATGGCACGGATATCAGCAATAAATATGATGAGGAGCACCGACCCATATTCGGAACGGGAGGTATCAAGCCAAATATTGTCGTGAAACAGAATCCGAATTGGATTGCCGGTGATTTCAACGATAAGAAGGACGATACACAGCTTCACGCCGCATTAGCTTATCTCCGAAAGGAACTGGCGGGCCAAAAGCAACTGTCAACCGCACAATAAAAAGGAGGGGGTCATCCCCTCCTTTTTATTTCACCTCTTCTTAAAACCGAACATTAATTTGCATTCTCGGCTATCGCCATGCCAATTCCCTTAACCGCACCGGGTTTTTGCCATATCCCCTCCCAGTTGTAAACCGATATAAAATGGCATCGTAGAAACCCCAGCGTATCATCAATGGCGTTAAGCCATTCCTCCGCAGTGTTCGCTGCGGGAAGCCACTCGGCAGCACACCAATCGACCATCTTCGCTTTCCTAAGCGATTCCCCCAAGTCGCCGGCATCCCTCGGTGATCTGAAATAGAGGCTCCATCCTGGATATGAATTCTCGTTTATCGCCACATCATGGGAGTAATGGAGGTTCCACGGAGGATATTGTCCGCCTGCGTGTGTGAATACCCGATTTCGAGGCAAACCCGTTTGGTGGCAACAGGATGCCAGAAACTCCAAGTAATTCCGGGTAACACGCTCCTGATCCTCAAGGGTCACCGGACCGCCGTGCCTCAACCCCAATGATGTCAAAGCCGCGTAGCCCAGCGGCGCCAAGCCACCGGCGAAATCCTTCGCCATGTTCATCCCTTGTTGGGGATCGTGAGAGGGATCGTTGGGATATTTCTCCAAATACGAATTGCCATCAGGATAGTAATAAGCGTTGATTCCCACGCACGCCTCCCATCCAATCTTCACCCCCGGAAACAGATAACGACGATCAGCGGGGAGAGAGTCGTTCCATTGTTTCAGTTTCTTGGCAAGTCTCATTAGCTTGGATTTACTCACTTGACGGAAACGCGGGGAACCAAGGTTCGGCTGCGGAAGCACGCGTATCTGATTGCCCCAATTCCTCCAAGAGATCTTAATGGCATTTTCAGGCCCCCAGTCCGTCCATTCCACATTCTCGGCATTTTGCGGATCATATCCTGGCTTGCTCCGATCCCACCAGTTCCACAGTTCAGGCGTTCCATTCCACCAGTTTTCACCATCCAATACAATCAGTACTGGGACATCGTTCTTCAGAGACCCCGCGAGAATGGCATCCAGCGTTTGTTCCAAATTGGCTATTTTTGCATTGTTATAGGAGAGTATGAAGGATAAGCCAAGACGACGCGTGGAGGAATGAGACGTTCCAACGGCATTTATCGGCTCCAAGAATACGGATTCCGTGATCGTTTCAGGACGACTTTGATCCCAGTTATATCCAGGGGTTCTATTCAGAAAGACATACTGCGGATTCTGTAACGACCAAAGTGAGGCATTTAGAGCGGCACTCGTTTGTTGCTGTAGAGTTTCGCACAGCGACGCTCCAACAGCCATTTCGGCAACCTTAGTCACAAACTCACGACGGGATATTGACATACCGACTACTCTCCATATCACGATTTCACGATCATAATGTCAGATGCTTTTTCATCTGCTTTTTTGATCATTCTCATTCAGCCAGTTCACGGCCGATTCATTCATTCGCTCCATTTCACCCTGATATACGGTGAATCGCTTGGAATTGTGGTGAATGTATTGCCTCTGAATAAATGCCACTCCATCCGAATTCTCCCCTCCAAGCCATAAAGGATAAGGGGAGTGGAGAGCTATCATGCCGGGTAGATCACCATATTTTGCACCACCGGGGAGAAAATTAGGGTCACGAAAATCCAGTAAATGATCGAACCGAAAACCGCCTGTATCCACCGCCGCAGCGTCAATGGAGCCATTTGCCACTGCGCACGCCGCACCAACCCATAATCCTCCGCCATTCAACCCCGCCATGTCCACCCTACTTACGTGGAACTCGTTTTGAACAAATCGTATTGTAGTGAGTATATCATGGACGCGTTGAGCGAACAGAGAATCATTGTATCCATAAGTATAAGCAGCGTCATCACGGTCGTTGCTTACAACGCGTTGTTTCGTAACCTGTTCACCGTCCTTCAGGAACTCACCCTGATACATTAAATCAACGCCGATGACCGGAACCCCCGCATTTAGCAATTTTTGAGAGGAATCGCTCGGATTTCCATTCTTGCTCAAAACACCAGACTTCCCGAATGAATCCACCCAGATGACGGGAGTACGTTTCACAATATCCGGAATCAAAAGCAATGTCGGCAACTCTTCGTGATATGTAACGTTGCGGATCAAGCCCGCAGTCATTGCATACGAATCATTCCTCTCTCGACTATTGGGGATCCACTCAACGCTTCCAGCATCATCCATTGTTCGACCGATGATAGCGCGTATAGGTCCGCCATACTCCCTCCGAAATGACTCTTCGTCGCTTACAGAGCGGTTCAAAGTCTTCTTGCAATCCGCATTCCACCATGTAAGCAAACGTCTTTCAAACTCCTCTCCACCATTAGGGGAGGGATGCCGCACGTCCCAAACGGTCAACTCCTGTGGGGATAACAGGTGGTAATCTTTCTCTTCGATCGGCTTATTGATGTTGAGATGCAAATGTTCGTTCAACCATGAATACATCGCCTCACGGCTTACCATATTATAGTTGTGCCCGAATTGCAGGAAAGGCCATAACTGTACGTTCACAGGCATGCCGTACATCACATACAACTGCTTGAGTTCGGGATAACCTTTTGTCGGCATCTCCTTGGTCCAATCGTTTGCGGCGGTCATTCCCAGCGGCTTCGGGGCGAAGAGCGCCGCAAACTCCACATTACTCGTGCCTATGCGCAAATCGCATGCGTTCTCACAGGTGCATCCCCCTTGCATCGCGGTCGAAACCATCACTGCTGGGAATGCCACTGAAGGACGAGGATCGATTGCGCAGAGAATGAAGGTTTGCGTTCCTCCACCGCTCGCTCCCGTCACAGCGATACGCTTGGAATCCACATCAGGAAGACTTTCCAGAAAATCCAATGAGCGGATTGAATCCCAAGTCTGCAGTCCCATGACGCTTTGTAGATGCGCATCCGCTTGCGGGCTGAACAACCCCCAATTTTTTAATGTGTTCATCTCCGATCGCTGTTTATTAAAACCATGCGCAATCTCATACGGAATTTGCATGCTATCTGCGTAGCCGATCATATCATATAGAAAAACCACACAACCCATTCGCGCAAGCTCCACGCAACGAGCTTGCAATGGGCTTCGCCCCCCCTCCTTAAACCGCTCCGCACCAGATTCGATATTCGCCTTCACTGCATCCGCGCCGGCATCCATGAATCTTCCGCCAGGCCAATGCCCGTGAGGAGAGAGAACCGCAGGATGCTTTCCATTCGTCTTCGGCCGATACAAACTGCCCGTCACATAAAATCCAGGCATGCTTTCAAAAAAGACTTTTTCAACCGTGTAATCTCCGAAATCCAGTTTCCCATGGATAACCGCATGCAAAGGTGTTTTCGTCGGCATCGGAGCCAAACCCAACGCAACCAACATTCGCTCCCTTAGATACTTGACGCGATGTCGCCATTCCGCCAGGGTTTTCGGCGGGGTGAAGGGAAAGTAGCCGTTAAGGTCTTTCAGAGGGCCCAAACGGATATCATCGGGCGTTTGACCGAGAGGCAATGCATGCAGACTTTCGCATGTAGCCAACAAAGGAAGAATCAGCAGGCAGCATATGAAACCTGATCGAATGACGCTTGGAAAGAGGTGATTCATATGGACAGTCTCCTAAGATTACGCTCATTTTCGCTGCGGGAATTAGATTAGCCTCCACACGCCTCCCGTAATTTTGACATGAAGAGGCGATAATTATCGAAAGAGACATCCGGCGGGAAAGAGTGATCCGGACCTGGAATGTAACCGCCATCCGTTATCAAAGGCTTAACGCGATTAATCTCCGTAATAATGGAGCCCAAACCTTCCGCCGCAGCTCGCTTATTGACCCCGTACCATAGACGAAGATCCTTGCCATACTCCCTGCGAACCTTAAACACATCCATACCGCACTGAACCTCAAAGGGATACAGAACATTGATTCCCGCATCCACCCAAATGGGAATGAGCCGTGTGATATCGCCATCGCTATCCAAGGAAATGTATGGCACCCCGCGAGAGTGCAGAAAATCCACCACGCGTCGATATCGAGGCAAGGCGTATTTTCTATAGAGCGTAGGACCAACCAAGGGACCTGCCTTATAAGCCATATCCTCCCAGAATCCGAAAACATCGATATCCGTGGCTTCCAGAACCTGATCCATGATGGCTATGATGAAATCTGCGTTCGCCTCCATCATCTCTTCGATGAAAGCGGGATCATCATGAAAGAGCATGCAAAGCTTTTCGACACCGAGCAGATTCCGCAAAGGTCCGAAAAATCCACCCCACCGATCCGCGATGACGATAAGCGGGTAATCCCGATTGCGGTAAGCGCCCAAACGTTCCCGCCAGTTCTCGCCGAGCCGTTTCGAAAGGTTCGGTTGCATTCTCTCCTTCCAGAATCGTCGAAATTCCTCTCTTGTCTCCACCGGAAATTTCACAAATTGCGGCATGGACGACATCGGATTATCCTTGCGTTCTCGCATGAGAATGCCTTCGTGGTTTACGTAGAGAACCGTGCGATCATCCTCCTCCACGGTCGTTCGCTCGAACGGGGGGTTGGGGAAAAACCAGCCCGATTGCCAATCCCTTCTGTCGGTAAAAACAGGGGGATTGGCGGGATCATACCTCTCCCCTTTCCATCTTTCAATCGTCTCCGGCCACACACCGAAATCCCAAAGGGGAACACGATCCACGGATTGGTATTCCATTACGGCTATGAATCGCTCTCTGTCGTTCATACCTGGTATCCTTTCAACTTCCGTTGTGTTCGATGGATTAAAATTGCACGCTCCGGATCAATCGTATATCGGGTCGCGATTTCAATTCCTTGAGATCTGCCCGCCGCTGATACCGAATCGAGCGATATCCGGTTTCATTTCAAGAAACAGCTCTTTGATTTGAGGATGACAGGTAAAGAATAAAACCTGATGAGATCGGGAGAGATCCAGGATGCACTCCGCCGCCGCCTTGGCTCTTTTCGGATCAAAGTTCACCAATATGTCATCCATTATCACCGGCAGAGGCTCACCCGCGTATTCCTTGATAAACCCAAACCGAATTGCCAGATACAACTGCTCTCGCGTGCCTCGGGAGAGTATGCCGATATCCTTGCGCTCACCTGTAGGCGTTAACAACTCAAACTTATTTTCTCCCAATGGCGTGAATACGCTATAGTAGGCTCCATTTGTCATTTTTCTGGCCACTTCCGATGCGGATTTGATCACATCTGGTTGCTTTTCCCTCTCATACCGATCTCTTGTCTCTTTCAATATCTTTTTGCACATCGCCAGTATCGCCCATTCCGATGCGATCCGATTTAACTCGGTCCGTTGCGATTCTCTTTTAACGATCTCATTGGACAGTTCGTTGCTTCTTTCCAAGTCGTCTTTCGTCTTTTTATACTTTCCTATCTCCATGTTAATGCTATCACGATTATCCTGCTTGTTCCCTCTCTCCTCTTCCAATTCCCGCTTTTCTTTTTCCACCTTGTCAAAATCCGTATTGCGAAGAATCTCATTTAATCCATCAACCCCGAGGTCTCCGGCGATGCGCAGAATCTGATTATTGAATTCCCGGATTCCTTTCTTAAGCTCCTCACGAGCGGAATACCACTTGGATCTCTCCAAAAAATCGTTCTCATTTTGAGCGTCCGCGGCATGCAAGAGATCCGCCTCTTCTTGCTGATAACGTAACAACTCATTGGATCGTATTTTTTGATCATTTGTCTTTTCCACCAATACCGCTTCCAAGTTTTCCCTCTTTTGATGGTTAGTTTGCGATGTATTCAGGTCCTCCCGCAATTGCAATAACGCCGAGACCAGCAGGGATTGATCAGGGACTTGCTTTTCGCATCTGTTTAGGATGTCTTTGATCTGAGCTTCATATCCCTCAATGGTTTCCGACATTTTCTCAACGCGGAGATGATACCCATTCGCCTCGTTTCGCTTATCGCGTATCGTTTCAATTTTTCGGAAGAGATCTCTTACAGTATCCGGTGTGTAATAAGAGGGCAGGTCGTTTTGTCTGAGCCAATTCACCCATTTTTCTTTCGCGGCATCATAAACATGAGTTTTTTCATCCTGCGCTATCAACAAGGTTTGAAACTCTTTCTTTGTCAATTCAAATGTTTGACAAAAATCATTGTATCCCTTATCCTCCGCATTCAACAGTGCATTATTCTCTCTAAGCTTGCGTATCGCGTTATCCGCCTCATCCACATCCTGTGCGGTTTTCAACTCCTTTGCGAGGATCCGGGAGTAGTTTTGAAGATTTCCCCACTCTCCTTGAATACTCGAATCCAAACCCTTCAACTCATTTTCGCCTATCTCTATCTGAGATTTTAGCGAGTCGATCTCATATTTCAAATCATCTAGTTCTTTCTTTGCTTTCCGTGCGGATGCGTAGCCCGCCATCAAGATTAGAACTCCAACCACTCCCAAAGCTATAGAAGTAACAGCCGAACTTTTATAGAAATAAACTGCTACCGCAAGAAGAACCAATCCGATGACAAAATCAAAGATCACAGTATGATCGCTCTTGCCTGAGGATTGCTCCTTCCTTGTTTTATCCTCCTGTTTTTTTTGAACATCACTGCTGCGCACCTCTTTCGTCGCTTTGAGGCGATCAATGTTTGAAAAACTTTGCCGCGCCTGACGCACGGCGTTCTCCTTATTTGCCAAGGATTGCTCGTCGGTTTTCGCTGGCTTGATCTCTTCAAGGGATCTTTTCTTGCTAAGAAGCGTCGCCTCCTCCTTGTCATAAGTGAATTTCAATGCTTGAAGACGGTTTTTTAACGCTTCCAGCTCCTTGTCCGCATTGTTGATATCCGACTCCATTCGACTCACTTGATCGCGCATCGGCATGGAGATATCAAAAGCCATCACCTTGGTTTCCGTCCAATCCCTACCGCAATCGTTAATCATTTTCGCTATTTCAGCGTTAATTCTCTCTTCCTGCGATTTTATTTCCGGGAGATCGCGTATCGCGCTTTGATATTGATCTTTTCCCTGCAATACTTCATCGATGTGCACTTTTTCAGATAGCAAACGCATATCCACCCGCAGTTCCGATAGTTCCTTGCGCTTCGATTCAATATCGAGGGTTAGCCGATCCAACTCCTCCCGCGTCTTCGCAAGATTCTCCTTGCAGACCTGATACCTGTCCAACCCTTTTTCCGGAAAACTCTCCACCAACGGGATGGCTTTCAATTCACTTTGAGCCCTGTTTATCTCCTCCCATTGATCCCGCGCCTCCATGATTTTACTATGGAGAGCTAATTGATCATTGATTTCGCTAATCTCCACGTCCAAATCACGAATCTGCAGCTGTAATTCGGGGATTTTCTGTAACGCATCGGAATACTTGTCTGATTGAGTGGAAAACTCTTTGATTGCGTCTTCCGCCTTCTCCATATCGGAAAACAGTTTGTTGATTGACGATGTGCTCCCACGCGGTTTGAACAGCTTTTCCATTTGCGAGCCAAGCGTTTCGTCGATCTTCATGATGTCTTTCTGACCGGTGCCCGCCCCGGCGCTGTATATCTTTCCTTTCACGCTCTCCGCGCTGAGAGTGCCGAAATTTTGCAACTCTTCAAGACTGAACCCGTAGATATTGCGATAAACCTCCTTATCGACACCATGAAGCACATCTCGCAGGGCATCCTCGCCTTTTTGAGAACCATCCCCCATCGTCACTATAGCGGTGCCCGTCCCCTTGCCTGGTGTCCTCTCGATAACATAAGGTTTTTGATCCACGTCCCTCAACAATGTAATTCGTCCGCCATGAGAAGCCCCATCGTTAGGTCTGTAGGTGTTGGAATTCGCCCCTCGTCCGGATTCGAAACCAAACAGAATATCCCTGAAGAACGCCAACAGAGTGCTTTTCCCAGCCTCGTTATCCCCAAGAAACAGGTTTATTTCCGGGGAAAGTGAGTCCATTATAACTTTTTCATAAATACCAAATCCCTTTATAAAGAAGTCTCGAATCCTCATCCTCATTTCCCCCATTCATATCAGATAATCCATACCAACGGTTTCGACTTGTTCCAACCATTCTAAAAGAGTGGCGTCACCCAGCGGATCAATCCACCGTTTACCGCGACGATCCAAGAACAAAGCATTCAAGTCTTTCATCAAATCCTCTCTTTTGGACGTCGAGTTCCGGTATTCATCCAATAGGCGAAGGAAATCCCCTGTTATATCATTGGCCTTGCGTCTCTCCTCCAAATCGATCACGGGCTTTGTTTTATCGATGATAGCTTCCACCCAGACAATATTTGGCTCCCCGCGCTCTTCGCTCCTTAAATCCTCGATGATTCCTTGAAGACTTCCCTCCCTCGCCAACTCCGAATGCAGCGGCGTGTGATCCACCAACGTAAAGCGTACAACGGTGGATTTGTCGTTTCTCAGACGCAAAGCGTCGATTCTGGAATGTATCAGCCCCATGAACTCCTCGGTTCGCGAAATGTTCGCCATTGGGATATCCTCCGCATGCCAGCGAACATAATCGGTCTCAAGGAATTCGAGCCTGGTTGCGCCATCATCTCCGACATCCACCAGATAGCCCCCTTTGGTGCCAGTTTCCTTGGGATTTATCCCCTGTGGATTCCCTGGGTAAACGATCCATGGATTCTTGTCGCTGATGACGCTTCGTTTGTGAATATGCCCCAAAGCCCAATAATCAAAGCCTGCCCCAAGAAGCTCGGTCGGGGTGCAGGGGGCGTAGTTTTCGTATTCCACCGAGGACCCGCAATTGCAATGCAGAAGAGCGATGTTATATGGGGCTTTGGGATCGGGAGCAAACTGAGACGCCACGTTCTCTTGCACCTCCTCCTTCGGATAGCTCCATCCGCATATCGAGGCGATGTGAACGCCATCTTTGAGGATTGTAAGCGATTTCGGTTTGCCGTGACCAAACAGATGCACATTCGAAGGGATATCCAATCCGGCGGTCCATCCGTTGGCGGGATCGTGATTGCCGTAAACCACGTAAACGTCAACCTTGGCTGCCTCCAAACGCTGCATGCCCTTTTGAAAACGCAACTGCGCCTTCAAGCTTTTATCCTTCGCGTCGTAAATATCCCCCGCGATGAGAAGAAACGCAACTCTGTTTTCAATAGCGAGATCGATGATTCGATCAAACGCCTTAAAGGTGGATTCTATCAGTTTTAACGCAATACTTGAATCCCCAATTCCCGAAAAAGGGCAATCCAGATGCAAATCGGCGGTGTGAATAAATTGAAACCCCATGTTCTTCTCCCATTTGCCATCTCAAAATCGATATTTACTTTGGCATATCATTAAACTCATTTTGGATGAGCAATTACGGAAATTCGCGAATCAATTTCGCTCGGTAGTTGAACCGATCATCCGGCGCGGCGTCACCGTTCAATGTGAAATCCGTCCAATCCCCTTTGGCGTAACAATGATCCGCCCATTTGAAATCGATTGTAGCGGGAAGAGTGTCTATCCCAATCGCCTTTCTCGGAATGGCGATCTCCATCTGATTTCCGCGAACAACGTATTCCACATTCGTCCGCAGTGTCCATTGATACTTGCCGCCTACATTCCTCTCCAGACTGGTGACGTTTTCACCAACATGCCGATTAACCACATAATCGTACCCAAGCCAACCGGTTTTGTAGTTGGCGTCACTATTGATATAGAGGAGCATCCAATCGGGATCGGTGTGAGGCGTCATCTTTTTGTAGGTTCTCACATAGAAGTAGATGTATTTTTTATCATAGCTCACCTTCGCCGCCACGATATCGTTACGCCCGGTATTGTTCACGTATGGTCCCGCTTTGCCCACGCCCGGCGCGTCTCGATGAACCGGGTCCCCTATCGCGTCACGATATTCCGGCATCACTTTGTCCCATTCACTGAAATTCCCGTTCATGGTGATGGGCATCGGTGTCACGGGAGGTAGCGGACGCACCCCCTTGTACCTTCGAATAAAACTCACCAGTTGGTAGTAGTAATCATCCCCGTGCCCCCCGCGCATCGGCTCGATATCCCTGCTATACTCTTCGTTAAACTCATCCACGAATATAGGCGGAGGCGCGGTCCAACTAACCCAATGATCCATAAATCCCGCCGTCCACTCGTTCCATCCCGTGATAAAGATGAACGGGGGATCGAGTTTCAAAGCCTGTTTCCATTGCTCCGCCACATTGTAACCCCAGTCCACGGCCCCCGGACGAGTGTCCTCCTGGCCGTCATGGTAACTTCGACCGAAAGCCCCCGGCACGCTCATCGGAGCCGTGTTGTTCACGGTGGCGTTATAATTCTGCGCCACGCCAACCGTCACCTGCTCGATATTCCCCTTTGAATCCCTTTGAGGAGCCTGAGGATAAATCTGCAGCCACGCCCAATGATCCGGAGGCGGGTTTGTAATGTTATAGGGGGCGATAGGGGTGCGAAAAGTGAAAAAATCGGCGATTTTCCTTGATACTGCCGTTGCCTGTTCGGGGGTGGTGTTCACCACTCCCGGTGAAAGCTGCACGGGTTGCGCCTCATCCAAGAAACATATCCAAAGCGTTCTGTCTCCAACTGTAGCGTTCCCACCCTCATACGCCGTTCCGCCGTCATACACATTGCCGCTATAACTCCACCATCCGATTTGCCCCACCGGATCGGTTATCTCAAGGTAGTACTTTCCAGCGGGGAAGGGTTCCTTTGAAGTAATGTAAACAGTCGAGTTATCTAGAACATTCCCCGCCTTTTTAATCGCCAGTATTTTTCCTGTTGGTCCTTGCGCTCGCAAGACCAATGTTAAGCCGGAATTCGTGGTGTTCCATGTGGGAAACTCTCCGCCGATTTCTGTAAACGGTTTGTCCGCGGTAAAGGATTGACCGAGGGGATTCCCTTGCACTAATTGCGCGGGTTCATGGAGCGGAGCGTAACTTCCCTCGGCGTAGCTGGGGTCAGCCATCACCAAAGGCTTCCCCTTCCATTTGAACCACAAATCAGGATATAAATCCGGCGAGTAGAGGGTGTCGTAAAGCTCTCTGAGAGTTCGCGTGCCAATGCCCCCGGGATTTCCAAACGGGCATAAAAACGCAACCCGAGGCGTTTCATCCCCTACCTGCCGCATGCTTTCCCACACCTTGCACAAAGTGTTACGCGCCTGGTCATAAGTGACTGCGTTCGAGTTATCGAAAATGACCGTATCCACCCCCGCGTTTTCCAGCATTTGCGCGTGCTTTCTCAAAACGGATTTATCATCGCTAACATAGTATCCAAAGAGAGGCTCGCCCCAGTAATGTGCCATGTTGAGCGGTCCCCATGCGGGATTGTTGATATCCTTCATTGCGCCAGGATGTGCGGCAAGAATCTTGGTGTTGTCATACGGTCCATCACCTCCGGAAGCGAATGTGAGGAAGTAAAACATCCCGACGGTGCGATCCTTGCGAGGAGGTCCAACATTCTTATACGTGGGCAACGGTCTGCCCAAACCATCCACGCCCACCCATGTGTCGGAGTAAAGATCACGAACCCCCTCTTTTTTGGATACCGGGGCGTTTTGCGCCATTGACATTCTCGGATGCATTAGAATTATCCCATACAACGCTAAGGTGAAAAACCATCCAATTAATGCATGTTTACGCTGGAGCATTCCATTATCCTTTTTTTGATTCGCGTGCAAAAACGAGGAAGCAGGTTGAAATTCGAACGAACATCTGAAACTTTCCATTTGCTTTCAATCGATATTGTCGTGGTTTAACGAACAGACATCCCCCTTTTACGATCATGCAAGCATTATTCTTGACACTTCAAAGGGATGAGGGCTATAATAGAAGGACTCAACGGGGTGTGGCTCAGCTTGGTAGAGCGCGCGGTTCGGGACTGCGAGGTCGGAGGTTCAAATCCTCTCACCCCGATACGTCAAACGGTGAGGAGAATATACTCCTCGCCGTTTGTGCGTTCAAGGGCGAACATCCGACATATACTCCGGTACACCGTATATCTCACATCCACGCATGTCAACTTTGAAAAGCCCCCCGGCGCCGGCGCCGTATATCTCTTTATTCTCTCCGCCCGCCGCCGTCATGTAAATATCCCCGTAATCCTCGCCTCCAAACGACAGGCTTGCGCAACGCGCGGCGGAAAACTCTATCCTTCTCTCCTCCGCGCCTTCAGGCGTGTAACGCACCACGCATCCCCCGTCCCATTTCGCGACCCAAACGTACCCCATCGCGTCCACAGTCATACCATCCGGCACTCCTTCATCCTCCGGAGTGACTGTAAATACACTTTGGTTCGAAAGCTTCCCCATATCCTTGTCATAGTCAAAACGATAAACGGTTCGAATTGGAGAATCGACGTAGTACATCGTTTTTTGATCCCGCGAAAACGCGATTCCGTTGGAAAGATGAACATTTTGCACCACCTTGGAAATCTTCCCGTCTTTTCCAAGGTGATATAGACTTGCCAAGTGGTCCTTGGACGGCATGGTTCCGCAATAGACACCGCCTAGCGGATCGGCGATTACATCGTTAAAACGGGAATCCTCCTCTCCCGGCAGGGATTCATAAATCAAATCCAGACGATTATCCCGCAATATGCCAATGGCTCCCTTCTCCATGAAGAGGAGAAGAGAGCCATCCTTTTGAAATGTGAAACCGCCAGTAACGGGAGCGGAGAAGAATACCTCGCTTCTCCCTGTAATTGGGTCGAAGCGATACATTCGACCGGCGGGGATATCCACCCAATAGAGTTTTTTCTCAATTGGATGCCATAAAGGGTTCTCCCCGACCATGCAACCATAATCCGCCACCAGCAAGGGGTCCATCCATGCCTCCAACAAATATTTCTCATCCGATAACGATAGAAACTACATTCGATATTCCTCTTCGTGCAGCCGGAACACTTTATCCGCATTCCCGTATAATATCGCCTCTTTCACCGTCGAGGGCAATTCAGCCTCAGTCACGACCCCTTTGGACGCAGCGCTATCCACATGAGGCGAGCCGGTGCCGAAAAGAATTCGATGGAATCCGATCACCTCCAGGGTGACTGATAGTTTCGTGCGATTCAATTCCCCGGATGTTTCCAGAAGCAAATTGGGGCAATAGTGCGCAGCATTAATAGCGGCTCTCCACTCACTCCCCCCCATGCCGAGACATATAACCTTGAGCATTGGGTATTCCCTGGCTATATCAAGAGCCACATGAACATGAGCCGCAGTGGGAGTTGGAAGAAAGAGCGGTTTGGAATAGCGTCTGTATGCGTTAATCAACTCATCCGCGACGTAGCGGGAAAGGGGTTGCTCCGGATGAGGGCTGGTGATAAGCATGCCTAGGAACTTCTTACCTAACATTAGTTCGCGCATTATGGCGATCGACTGCGGGATTCTGTTGGTATTGGTGACTAATCCGCCATATAAGTTTGGATGCGGATCTATGGAGGATTTCAAGATGCGGTTTCCAGCGGTCGCATCCGCCAACATGGCGTGAGCGGAAAAAACGATAGCCCCCTCCACATCCCTCGTCGCCATTGAATTAACGATCTGGGAGGCGTTGCCGGCCACGCCGGGAACCACGCCACCCCCCAACCATGTGTGAATATCGAAAACGGGCATTCCATCACCTCTCTGTTTCCTGCATATCGTTGATATGCTATGAATGGGAGATTTAGAGATTAAGCAATCGTCGAGCGTTTCCTGCAAGAATATTACATCGAGCAGATTCCGAGATGTCGGCTATCTCAATCGCCGTCAAAGACGAGAGCACCGGACTAGCCGGAGAACCAGATCCGAAGAGCAGTTTGGAATCATCGGTGAGCCTCGCCACGTGTGCAATCACACCCTCCCCAAGCAGATGGGAGGTTTCCATATATAGGTTTGAATTCCCTTGCATCAATGAAACCGCTTCGGTAAGGCATGTCTCATCCACCCCGGAAAGAATAACGGAAACACTCGAATTTTCGCACGCCTTCATAATGCGGGAGGCAACGCCTGACTTGGAGACATCCGCCATTAAGGGAAGGGGTTTGTTATTTAACGAGCGCACCAGTGAGATAAACGGTGCGTAATCGGGCTCCCAATCCTGCATCTCCGGAAAAATCCTCAACAGCTTGAAACCCTTTTGCATGATTTCGTCTATCGCCTTGGGAATATCAAAACATCTCTGAGGATTAAGGGTTGCCGTCGGTTGCAGCCCTGGATTATCGGAGCATGCCGCTATGGTGGCGGAGTTGCCGGCGCGAAAATCCAACAATATCCCGATGGTTGAGAGTGTGAAACTTGTGGTAACGGAATAGTTCTCTCGAAGAGCAAGCAGATCGTCCAATGATAGATCCGAAGCCTCTTTGGGCCTAGGGCCGAAAAGGGTGTTGATATCGATAATATCCGCCATATCCACCTCTTATGATTGTATTGGGAGGAAGGATCGCCCTCCCTTGGTGAGTTAATCCTGGATTCCGTTCAAAGCCGTGTTCAGTCTTCTCATCGTCTCCTCACGACCGATCACCGCGAGAATGTCAAACAGACCGGGTCCCACAGTTCTGCCGGTGACGCTAATCCGTATGGTATGGATGATCGGACCCCGAGAACAACCCATGGCTTCGGCGAGGTTGTTTACAATTTCTTCGGCTGCTTGCACCGTCCATTCCCTATTATGTTCGGTTATAGCCGCGAGGATCGTCGAAACTATTTCCCTGGCGCTCTGTCCCGTAAGCCATTTCCTTCCGCCCTTCTCATCGTATTCCGCAGGAGGCTTATAGAAATAATCGGCAAGCGAGGCGACTTCCGATAGTACTTTCATGCGCTCCACAAGCAAGGGCATGATGGATTGCAGAAAACTCCTCTCCTCCTGAGTCGGAGAAAGACCGCTTATCAACCTGGCTTCAGCCATGTAGGGAATGCAAAGTTCGGTCAATCTTTCCGTGGAGGCGGAGCGAATATACTCTCCGTTCATCCACTTGAGCTTGTCATAATCGAACACTGCGGGATGATTCGTTATGCCATTTAGGCTGAAGCGTTGTAAAATCTCCTCTTTACGCAAGATCTCCACGTTTTCTTCGCCCGCAGACCAGCCAAGTAATACGAGAAAATTGAATAACGCCTCGGGAAGATACCCCTCCCTGATGAACTCGATAAACTGCGTGGAGCCATGTCGTTTGGATAGTTTCTTTTTATCATTGCCCACGATCAATGGCACATGCACCCACAACGGCGTTTCCCACCCCAACGCATTATAAAGCAATATTTGTTTCGGGGTGCTAGGCATCCAGTCCTCCCCGCGAATCACATGTGTTATTCCCATGTGATGGTCATCAACAACCACCGCAAGATGATAGGTCGGCCATCCATTGGATTTCAAGAGCACCTGATCATCTATCAGCTTGTTTTCAAAAGTGATATCGCCGTATACGAGATCATGGTAGGTGGTTTGCCCCTCCGTCGGCACGGCGAGCCGCACCACGCTGGACAACCCCTCCCGATGGTATTTTTCGTGATCCTCCTTGGATAGATACCGACAACGCCGATCGTAACCTGTCGGTAACCCTTGCCGTTGCTGCCTGTCCCGCATCTCCTTAAGACGTTCCTCGGTGCAGTAACAACGGTATGCCAACCCCTTTTCGATCAACTCTTCGGCGGCATGCTGATATAACTCCAGCCTCTCCGACTGAACATACGGTGCGCAAGGACCACCGCTCACCCACCATTCATCCGGGGTGATCCCCAAATAGTGCAGGCTGTTCTCTATATCCTGAATATACTCAGGTTTGTATCGAGCAGGGTCTCGATCGGTATCCTCCAAGCGGGTGATGAACTTACCGCCCTCTTTTCTGGCGAAAAGCCAGTCGTAAATAGCCGTCCTCAGATTGCCCACATGGGGAGACCCAGTGGGACTGGGAGCGTAACGCACACGAACCGACATATTTGCTCCAATATGGTGATTGGCGAAAGACACATCCATCGCCTAACAATCTATTTTTTTAGATATTTGCGTTTGCTCTTGTCGAAGCCCTGACTCAGTTTCTTTTGGTCGAACACCCAAGCGCCGCCGCGCTGGAAGAAGCAATGGTGGCTTGACAGCAGCGATGCAACCATCCGCCGAGTGGTCCTTCGCACGATATTTGTCTCGGTGAGTAGCGTGATGAAGTCGATACCTTTGCGATAATGCTCCATTATGGCGCGAAGTATATCGAATGTGGGCATCTCCTCCTCTTCCGCATGATGACCGAGTTCAAGGAGCTCGTTGACCCTGTTTCGACTGATGAACATCGCCGGTTCAGTCTCCTCGCCGTAAGTCAATACAAAACGATCCGGCTCCTGGCGTTCCAGATAGAAGACGGCTCCGGAATCCACCGGCAGGGTCGAATACCAATCGAAAAGACCGTAAACCAGTCTTGTGGAGTTATTCACCCATATTTCCGTTTTTTGCCCGTTCGGAAGGATAAGATCGCCTTGCATCACCTCCACATCATATGCAAAGAATCCGGGGGGAAGCTGACACAGCGGAAAGGTGCCAATCTCCTTGTGATGATATTTCAGTACGCACCTGGCGGTGGCTGGGGGATTGGTATCCGGAGTGTACGCCAACTCCTCGTCCAACACATCCTGAGCCAGCGGAGAAAGGATATCTCGCTGCAAGCCGCCGTCAAAACCGTCATCCTCCAACAACAAATCAACTTCGTTCCCTTCAGAATCGGTGTATCGGTTCACAGGGAAATGAAGGCTTTCAGGCACGGTGAAAACGTAAGCGGGAATGGCTTCCTTAACGAAAAATCTATCCGATCCCACCCACAAGACCCTTTCGTCGTGCTTCAGAATGTTAATGACTGTCTCCAAATCCTGAGAGTAGGTGCTATCCTCAACCGCCACCTCGAAAAAGGCTTCCAAAAGGTTATTGGCGTGAGAGGAGGTTTCCGCAATGAGAACGGCTTGTATGAGTCTCTCCCTATCCTCATCCCCGACGACAAGAAGTTGGGCATCATCCTGCACAACCCCTTCCATTTTCTCATCCACCTCGCGTTGGGAAATCGAAGGGAAGTATTCAATCAGACGATGCTCCACGTCGGAACCTATCCACCATCCCCCCGAAAGAAGGGTGGCACCATTTCCGTCCAGCATAGTCATCATTATCTTCCGAGCATTGAACTTATGGGGGGCTTTTCTCCATAACAGAAATTGCAGCACAAGGCTGTTCACCGGCTTCGCCACCTGATTCAGGAATGCGTAAACGGAATCGATATTACCAGGCTCTAGCATGTGTTCCTGCTCATCAAAAGCCATCACATCAATGCGTTTGAGGAAATTATCGAATAACACATCATCTTCATCTTCGGAGGATATGTTCAGCAACCATTTGCGCAAACCATATCTGCCGGAACCCAATGAAACGAATTGATCCGACATGGAAAGCACTCTTGTCAAAATCGGTTCCAAGTGGTCAACGGATTGATGGAAGATTGCGGACATCTCCTGCACCATAGCCCTCAATGTGGAGGGTAATCCGTATGTTTCAAAATCGTCTATGAGATTCCGCTCCAATGTGTGCGTGGGATTGGCGAAACGGCTTACCAATGTCCACTTCCGGTCCACGTGTGTGAACCGGTTTGGGTGGGATGCAAGAACCACCCGCGCCAACTTGACATTCACGTCATCCTTGCCTATTATCTTCACCAATTCGGACGCCTTCTTCGGTTCTCCGCTTTCCAGCAGAGACCTGTGAAAGAGGTCCATGGCGTGATGCATCGCCAAATCCTCATCCAATTTCGCTTCAATTGCGATATCCACAATTTTCCTCCATAGAAAAACGTCTACGCCAAAGACGCTAAAAGACGGGTGTCCTCATGATTATTCTTCGGATCCCTCGGAAATGCCGGTTCAGCAATCAAATCATAATGTTTCGCATCGATGATTCGTACGGATATCATCTCTCCGGGTTGGACATTCGCGGATCGAATGATGATTTTCCCGTCGATTTCCGGTGCGTCACGGAATGACCTTCCAATCGCGACGTTATTACCGACTTCCTCGACCAGAGCCTCAATCTCTCGTCCGATCCAGCTTTTATTTATACTCAAACTGATCTCTCGCTGAACCTTCAAAAGATCGTTCTTGCGTTGCCGACGCACCCTTAATGGGACGCGTCCGGACATTTGAGCGGATGGAGTTCCCTCCTCCTGAGAGTATTCGAACACGCCAACATGGTCAAACATCGCCTCCTTCACGAATTCGAGGAGATTCCGGAAATGCTGCTCCTGTTCTCCAGGAAAGCCGACGATAAACGTGGTACGGAAACAGATATCAGGTGACGCCTGACGAAAACGCTCAATGAGGTTTAAATAACTCTTGGCGCCGCCGAGACGCTTCATGCGCATGAGGATTTCCTCGTCCGCATGTTGCAGCGGCATATCGATATATTGACAAACTTTGGGAGTGGATGAGATCACATTAATAATGTCATCGTTCACCCGGGACGGATAACAGTAGAAAAGACGCAGCCACTGAACCCCTTCGATTTTCGCGAGACTCCGTAACAATTCGGGAAGCATCGGGCGTTTATAAAGATCATAGCCATATTGGGTGGAATCCTGAGCGATGAGATTGATCTCTTTCGCCCCAACTGCAGCAAGTTCCTCAGCCTCGGATATCACTCTCTCCAAGGGCTTGCTTACATGCCCGCCTCGCATCGAAGGAATAGCGCAAAAGGTGCATTTATGATCGCAGCCTTCGCTGATTTTTAAGTAGGCGCTCCATTTGCATCCCGTCCGAACTCTGGTCGGAGTGTCCACCCATCGGTGCCGCGGTTTCCCGACATCAATGATTCCAGAGGTATCCGTGGATAACGCATTACGCACCGCAATCCCAATATCCGACATGCGACCGGCGCCGAGAAAAACATCCACTTCCGGCAACTCTCGCTTCAACTCGGAAGCGTATCTTTGCGCCATGCATCCAGCAACAACAACCTTGCGGACCTTACCGTTTTTCTTACTCTCGATTGCGTCGAGAATAACATCAATACTCTCTTCACGCGCGGATTCGATGAAGCCGCAGGTGTTCACCACCACCACATCCACATCTTTGGACGTAGCATCGATCTGAAATCCGGATCGCACAAGAACCCCTAGCATCTCCTCCGAGTCCACTTCGTTCTTCGGACATCCGAGGTTAACCAGACGTACTCTTGCGTCCTCTTCCAATCGCTTTTGGTTTGGTTGATTTGAAATCATAACTTAAGAATTTATTCCGATACGTCCTAATAGTTTACCCGATACAAACGAAATTAATACATGAATTGGGGTAGAATCTTGCAATATCAAAAAGGAAAACCGTCGGTAATGCCCGTAGAGAGAACGTTCCCCTGTGAAATCGGTTTCATTCAATCCGCCGTTAATTACAGCGAGGGATGTCGCTCGGATGTCATCGATGGCATCTTGCGCGCTTCTGAGGGCATCCCCGAAATTGTCGTAGCCGATTATTCCGCCGATGCCGATCACAATAGAATGGTGGTCACCTATCTCGGACTGCCAAACGGGATTTCCAAAGCCATACTTTCCGGGGCGCGAGCCGCTGTCGAAGAGATAGATTTGAGAAGACATATCGGAGTGCATCCGCGCCTAGGCGCCGTGGATGTGATTCCGCTCACCCCTATAGCTAATTTCCCCTTGGAGACATGCATATCCCTCGCGGAAGATATAGGATCGCAACTCGCCGCGGAATTCAACATCCCCGTTTTTTTCTATGAAAAGAACGCCAAGAGGAACTGTCTCAAAAGCCTGCCGGAGATACGGGCGGAGGTTTTACGCTCCCTCGACAGGAACGAGACTCTGCACCCAGACTACGGGCCGTCCCTCCCACACCCAACCGCAGGATGCGTTGTATTGGGTGCGCGAGAACCGCTGGTGGCTTGGAATGTCACTTTGCTGTCGAATGACTTATCCATGGCTAAGAGGATCGCAAAAAAGATCCGTCGCAATCGAGACACCGTTCCCGAACTGGAAGGCGTGCGATCATTGGGCTTGCAGCTTACAACCAAATCACTTACCCAGGTATCCATGAATCTCACCCGTCCGGAGCGGAACTCAATGCCATGGATATTTCGATACATTCAACGGCAGGCGAATATGTTAGGGGCGGAGGTTGGAGAATCCGAGATCATCGGACTGATTCCATTAAGTTGCCTAAGAGGCGAATCGCCTTCCCAGATAGCGTGGACCAAATTTAATGAGCGGCAAATCATCGATAATTGGATCCGATGAAATCGTGAATTCCGGAAATGGATGTTTCAAGATGAAGTCAAACTACAAACGACATCACTTCAGAATAAGAGGCGGGTTAGGTGAGAAGCTTGCGGAACTGCTGATATGGATTGTCATCATCGCAGCCATAGCGTGGGGGATCCACTGGTGGTTTTATGTTTATCCAGATACGCCCGGATACGCCCTCAAGTCTTTCATTGGCGCTGTGAACGATGGTAATCCATCGAAACAGTATGTTTGGATTGCCAAAAGCAGTAAATTCTATTTTCCAACGGAACAAGTTTACAAAAGCAAATTTCCTCTCGCACGCGGATTGGCGGATCGAATAAGCAGCTACCATATCATCAAAATCACCACTTCCCCCTACAAATCCGCTCAAGGAACGGAGAAGGCCGAAGCGGACGTGTCAGTGGGGATAATGAAGCTAAATCAAAAACTTTATCAAGACAAGACGACCCCATACACCGATCAGTATTTCCTGATCAAACAACCCGACGGATGGAGAATCGTACTGGAGAAATCGAAAATTTACTCCATTCTTGCAGCGGGACCTACCACCACATATTGATTTGCGTCTCGCCAATTACCGTATGGATAGGAAAAGAAGGAAGATACAACACCCTTATTTGGATAAAGGAGAACACATATGCCTAGAGCTTTGGTGACCGGAGGAGCGGGATTTCTCGGTTCGCATTTGTGCGATAGATTACTCGCCGAGGGGATGGAAGTCATTGCCATGGATAACCTCATTACCGGCAACACGGATAACATTGCGCATCATTTGGACAATAAAAAGTTTAGATTCGTATTTTATGATGTCACCGAATACCTCTATATTGACGGCCCGCTGGATTACATTTTTCATCTCGCTTCCCCTGCAAGCCCAATCGATTTCCCCACCAAACCCATACAAATACTCAAGGTTAACGCACTGGGTACTCACAAGTCGCTAGGGTTAGCCAAATCCAAGGGTGCGAGATTTTTCCTAGCCTCCACCTCGGAGGTTTATGGTGATCCCCTAGTACACCCGCAAACGGAGGAGTATCTTGGAAATGTAAACACCGTGGGAGTGAGAGGCGTTTATGACGAAGCGAAGCGATACGCCGAGGCTATCACCATGGCGTATCATCGGTACCATAACGTACCTGTGCGAATCGTTAGGATATTCAACACATACGGACCACGGATGCGCCTGGATGACGGGCGGGTGGTGCCGAATTTCATCGGTCAGGCTCTGAGAGGGGAACCCATCACGGTGTATGGGGATGGCGCCCAAACACGATCCTTCTGCTACTGCACGGATCTTATCGATGGCTTTTGGAAGCTCATGATGTCCGATCAAACAGGGCCGATCAACATCGGCAATCCCACGGAACGCTCCATGCTTGAGTTCGCCAAGGAGATCAAACGAATCACTAACAGTTCCAGCGAAATAGTTTTCAAGCCTCTTTTGACCGCCGACGATCCTAAAAAGAGGAAACCCGATATCACCAAGGCGAAAACCCTTCTCGGATGGGAACCAACTGTCACGCTGGAGGAAGGTTTAAAGCGGACGATCGACTATTTCAGAAAGAAAATTGACGGCCAGTAATATCCCGTGGATTTGTCATCATGGCGTCAGTTCCACGCAATAGAATTGAGTGGGATCAAGGAGGGGTTGAATCCCCTCCCCCCACTCCAAAGCTCCGGGGGGGTTACCATCGGGATCGTTAACACGCAATGAGAATCCAAAGCTGGCGCCAGGCGTAGGTTTGATTCCTGGCATCAAAGACCATGGAATCTCCGCCTCGTAGATTGTGCGATCATCCACGCGCCGAACTGCCACCTTCGCCGAATCCGCCACTTTACCCGCTCCTCCATTCCCGAACTGATATAAAAACCCATGCAACAAGCCCTTCGCCATGGCGAAATGATAGACAGTGACAGTCTCCTCCTTCTTAATATTGTCTCTGTAAGGATCAACGGCGAACTCCACATTATCACCTTGCAGTACATTTTCCGGCAAAAAACCTGCGGAGAGTTTCGAATCCGTCTCTGTAATCGCCAGATAGAGGTAATTGCCGTTCCATTCCATCAACGTACGCGCGGTGATTTTAGGAACGGAGCCCATTGCGGGATTTAAGTTCAATGATGACGCTGAATCCCATTCGTTCAACATGCCGTTTACCCGCACTGGAAGCTTCGCCTTTTTGCAATAGAGAGGCACGCACAACTGCACCGCCGAATTGGAGATAATCCGGTTATTCAACATAAGATGAATCTGCAAGGGGTATATTCCAGGTGACTTTGAAGGCGGCGGAGCCATCACCGGCAAGGTGAGCGACTTCATCGGACCCAGATGGATTAACTCGGATGTTTTTCCTCCCACCAATCCCACTCGCAACTCTTTCATCGTTGGATTTGCGACCGTAGCCATGAATTGGGCGACAGCTTCAGCAGGTGCGCCCACACCCTTTGGCAATAGGATATCCGCCAGACCTCTGTTAAGAGTCAAGGTGGGAGTCGTGGAGGCGGGAGCGAGTGAGACGGAGGGATTGCCGCCATTGACCGGGTTCATACCTGGCGCCACAGGTAGAGGATTTAGGTTGGTGGGAACGGCAATATTCCCTATGAGAGGAGAGGAGGATGCCTGTTCGGGAAAAATAGAACCGATACCGGGCACATAAAATGGCATCGGAGCCGTGGACTTTAACGTTTTCTTAGGCGTTGGCTTTGCGTCTTTCACGTTTTTCGCCGCACACGCTATCGTTGTAAGCGCGAGCGCACACGCGATTAATGGGATTTTCACTCTCATACTCCCCCCGTACCGCAAACAAGTTCCGTTGTGATTTTGCGTTATTCTACCACTTATCGGGGCTGTATGAAGAGAGTTATCGCCTAAGCGCCGGTATCAAAAAAAGAGAGGTAAGTGTGAAATTCGAAAAAGGCGGTTGTTATCACGCGTCTTACAGTTGATAAAGCAACGAAAATCGAATTTCGCACTTACTTTGAGATATCGCGAATGTATAAGGCGCCTCGTCGCACAAATCTGCAAAGGATGGATGATAAACCCACTTTGCGCGCCATTGACTGCATTCGCGTGAACCCCTGTCTAGTGATTACAGCCGTGCGAACCGTGTCCTGAATGGTCGCATCCGTTTTCTCCGGCTTCCAGAGAGCCTTCCAAGTAAGCTTTCACCACCACCTCGGGATTATCCGGAGCGATTCCTTGAAGGATTTTAATCCCATAACCTTCGAACATCAGGCGAGCCTTTTCCCCAATTCCGCCTACGATAACCATGTTGGCGCCTTGATCCCGCAGCCACTTGGGAAACACTCCGGTGGCGTGTGCAGGGGGGGCTATGTTGTGAACCTCCTGGACTGTACGGGATGCGGTGTCGCAGTCCACTATGGTAAACTGCTCGCAATGCCCGAAATGCGAACATAATTGTCCATCCGCAACTGGTATTGCAATTCTCATGCTTTATTCTCCTCCGCTCTTCATTTATTTGACTTGAACGCGTCAAGCCTTTCATTTACATCAATCAGTCTTTGTTCGAGCCAGTTTTTCTCTGAGAGCAATGCATCCTCATTACTCGAGTTTCTTCCACAGACCCCTTTGCGACACCGTCCGCCTCCGTCAAAGCTAATGGCTTGTTGATGCCTTTTACCGCAACAACCACGATTGACGGAATTGCCATCCATGACCGCATTGGATGAATTTCTCCCCCGCATTCGCTGCTCCTTTCCATTTCATATCGACCATGGATAGGTCAAAATAGAGTGATTATTATCTTAGATGCAAATACTATGTAGATGTTATTTGCATATATTATCACATATGGGATATAATATGTCAATAGAAAAATGATTTCAATAGGTCAGACGATTGCAACATTCGCTTTCGGATTATTACCAAGCGTGAAACATGCGATATTCGCTACACTTCGCCGATTACGCAAGTGACGATAAATGGATTTACGCATGATGCTCGACCAAAAGTGTCAGCGAGTTTTCATCAGCGTTGCAATCACCCATAGAAAGAGGATTTGATTATGGCACGAGGATTTTGCCACCGACACGGTAACGAACGGCCTTGCTCTTGCTCCATGGGCAATATCTATCGTTATGTCGAGCCGGTTACTCTTTATTTGTTGAAGTTAAAGGGGCGAGCGTATGGGTATGAACTTGGCAATTATCTCCGAGAACATGCATTGACGGATTCCGAAGTGGATCGTGCGGCGCTATATCGCACCTTGCGCCAATTGGAGACAAACGGATTCGTCACATCGGAATGGGATATCGGAGGTGGAGGCCCCGCCAGACGCCTTTATGCGCTTACCCAGGCGGGAGTGGATCATCTGGCGGAATGGCTTGTCGTCTTGCGACAGATGGCTGGTGCGATGAACAGATTTGTGGATGACGCCGATAAGTTAATAGTGAGTGATACGAAGGATTTACAGACGGCAGCTACCGTTGAAAACGAATGAGCCATCGCTTAGCCAACTCAAAGCGTCGTCATCGAGCCACATTGCGTCGAAAGCGGTTTCCGCAGCACGTCTGCAAGCGGACTCCAATCGCTCAGTATCCATGGGAGCGTGAAGCTCTCTCAATGTTACTAGAAAATCCCTGTGTTTTCTCCTCCCTCGATATTCGGGTTCGCGGGGTGGATGAGGCAATACCTGTTCCGCCATATCGTAATCGAAATCAATCAAGATGGTGCCGTGAACAAGCATCCCTCCTCCTTTCCTAGCCTGCGAATTGCCCGATATTTTGCGGTTTTGAACGGATACATCGGATATCCCCTGTGAAACGCCATCAATCCCAAGCTGATGCAATATCCCTTTGACAAGGTCCATCCCCATTCCAAAGGCGCGATGAATGTCCATCAGCCCGGAATCGGGGGTGATCAGGGAATAGTTCAGCACATCGTTCGACTGCAAAACAGCCCCTCCTCCGCTCATCCTGCGGATGATATCAACTCCAAATCTTCGGCATGCCTCGGCGTTTACGGCGATATCCTCCTTCTCCCCATGTGAGATAACCACGCTTGGAGGCGTTCCGCCTCGCCAAAACCGTATGATTTTGTATCTTTCCGCCCGCGCGCGCTTAAGGAGATGGGAATCAATTTCAAGATTCCCTGCGATAGTGCTGGCGGAGAGGATGAATGCGCGATAACGATCCTTTCCATTAGAGCCATGATCGTTTGTAAATCCCATCCCTCAGTTTCCCGCCTCGACCCATTTCCCAAGAGCATATCTCGTCGGACCTTTGTAATCTCCGGTTCGAGTGAATGAGCCGTTTCCATTCTCCCATCTCAATATGATTTTATTTTGATCGCCCTTAAGATAGTCGTTTGTAACACCATCATCCTCGTACAGGATAAACGCGGAAGGATGATTCCCAAACACACTCACCGATATTTGGAAGCAGGTGTCTTGTTGGACGTTCTCCACTGGCTCCGCCATCGGTAGAAGTGAATCGTTTTTCACGAAAAGCGGAATCCTATCCAGTCCCTCCGTAACCTCTATGGATTCACCCCCCTCGTATCTCTCATGGGTCCAGAAATCGTACCAGACCCCCTTCGGGAGATATACCTGCCTGCTTTTCTCACCTGTGAATAGCGGCGCAGCCATCAGCGAAGGACCCACCATGAACTGATTGTCCAGTTCCCAAGTGTTAGGATCGTTCGGGTAGTCCATAACCACGGCTCGGAACGGCGGTATCCCTTCGTAATGATACGCCGCGAAAGCCGAGTAAAGATAAGGAATCAAACTCATGCGCAATTGAAGGAGTCTCCGAATACCAGCCGTCACCTCCTCATGATCGGACATGAGTATGTTTTGATTGCTCTTCTCGCGGTTTATCTGCAGCCAAGGGGGATTTTTCATATACCAGCAGTTGATCAAAGCTTGGGGTGACAGGATAACCGTTTCAATACGGCGATACAGGTCCTCCACCGAGGAGGCGTCTCTCACTTCGGGGGTCCAGAGCAACCCTCCAAATCCGCATTTCGCCAAGGCTCGAACATAATCCTGATGATTGTACGAATCACTATAGATGGCGAAGGGTAGCGAGGAAGCCAATGCCCCCGAGGATCGAACCAAACCGAATGTCCTCAGGTCATTTTTCTTAAATGCGTAGAGGATAGCCCTTTGATAGAGTTCTCCGAAGAGATTGTGCATCGCTTCGCCGTCGATCCCGGACGGAAAGGAACTGCACTCCGGAAACGACCAAGGCTTGTAGCTGTCTGGTTGATTGTCGCACTCGTCCAGCTTAAAGGTGTCCACGCCCTCATTGACAAACGTTTTCCGATGATAGTCGCCGAATATGGTGCGGGTTTCCTTTGAAGCGAAATCGGGAACCAAGCCTCCCCACACTCTAAAGTTAGCGGAATGGTTTTCTAATTTTGGATAGAGAGGGGAACTGGGATCGGTAAAGGCGTGCTCCCACAGACTGAGATGATATCCCATGGAGTGCAGGCTTTTTATGAAGCTCCGGGGATCGGGATATTTTTCCTTGTTCCACATAAAGCTGCAAGAATAGGCGTGAGATTGCCAGCCCGGCTCCAAGCCCCATACGTCACAAGGAATTTTCTGATCGCGAAAGGATTTCGCCAAGGCTAACGCCTGCTCCGCGTCAAAATCAGCCGAGCATCGATATTCGACCCCCAACCCCCATAGTGGGGGGAGACAGCCACCCCCAGAAAGCAGATTGTATCTGCGAACGGCGTCCATCATTGTCGGACCGCCAATAACATATATATCCACGCCTTTGGCTTCCGGCACATCGGCGACCATGGTCTTTGCAAACCCCTCCTTCGCCTCCGCCTCTCTGCCTCTTGGAGATGCATCGCCCGTGTAGAACGTAGCGTAACGCGCGGTGTCCACATACACCCCATAACCGTTATTGGATAGATAAAACGGTATGGAGGCATGAGAATCGTTCAGATCGTTTTCCGGAGAATCGCTGGCTCTTATGAAGACATGACGGTTATTCATGTTGAACAACTTCGTGTTGATTCCAAAACCGAATATCCGCTCCTTATCCGTCATGGGGATTTCCACGCAGCATCCATGTCCGTTTACGAAAGCCTGAACGCCGGATAACGGAAACGGTGGCTGGGAGCAAAGGGGAACGTCAGCTAACCCTTTTTCATTCGGCTTGGCGGGACTTAGCCGCATTGGAGTGAACCTATCCGGTTTGCCAAAACGAAGTCTCCATATGCCGGGAGCAATCAGCTTCAAGCTCATCCCCTCTCTCATCTGTTGTTTGGATAACATGTTCCACTCCTTTATATTTGATTTTGTCGTGGATGTTATAGCGCGTCCCGTGGCGGAAATCAATGTGAAAACAATCGTCGCCAGTATTCCTTTGAAAATCCTTATTCTGCGCATACGGAAACTCCTTGAATGAAATGGCTGATAGTTATCGCATGGCTCGGTCTCTTTTGCCGTCCATGCATAATAAAAACCATAAATTCGTCCTTTTATATAAATAAGTGTACTCACTTCAGAAAGAAATAGGCTGACATGCAGTATCCGAGCAACATCACAAAACCTCTCACATATCGTGATGGCACCCGTTTTGACGCCCATGCCCCCCAATACCCTCCTATCACCGCTCCCACGATCATGATAGCGCCCTCGCGCCACCAAACAGCCTTCGCAATTATGAAAGTGATCACAGCCATGCCGTTGATGACGGTTGCAAGAAATACCTTCAAGGCGTTCATCTCATGGATGTTTTCCTCGCCCATGAGTGCGAGAGTGGCGAGCATCAATATCCCGATTCCCGCGCCGAAATACCCCCCGTAAATTGAGGTTATCATTTGCAGCACGGCACCGCCAAGATAGGTTATCCAGCCATGGGATTCCATGCGTTCCATCTTACGTCTCAACGGAGCGGTTAACATCCCCCCAAATGAAAATAGCAGCGTCGCAAGCAATAAAAGCCAGGGAATCATGCGTTGGAAGGCGTGCGGAGGGGTGTGCAATAAAAGCATTGCCCCAAGCCAACCTCCCAAAACGCTTATCCCCCCTAACAACCACATCAAATCCTTGCGTTTGCCAAGCTCCTCTCGATACGCCCCCATGCTTGCCACCGAGCCTGGCCACACGGCGATCGTGTTGGTCGCGTTGGCAGGGATGGCGGGCACTCCGACGAAAAGCAACGCTGGAAAGGAGAGAAAACTCCCCCCTCCCGCAACGGAATTGATCGCGCCGGATAGCAGCGCGGCGGTGAACAAAAAAACTGCGTGAGCATATGTCATGTGGTGATAACATCCTGTTCAGGTGATTTCATAAAAAGGGATAAGAAGCTTAAATAGAATCTTTATATTCGAAGAAACGCCCGTAAACTTATTATGCAATTTCCCATATTTGGATTATTCCAGACTTTCCGCGTTCGCATTCGAAGGCGATTCATCCAAATTCACATCGGACTTACGCCCGTAGCCTTCACATGCGCGAAAAGGACATCGCACACATACATAGAACGTCTCCGTGATTGGGAACTGCTTCCTCCAATCCCCTCCGTAGCGTAGGTCACTAAGCAACTGCTTAAAACGCTTGTAATCTTGTTCCCATCTCAGCTTCATTTGGGATAGCTGCTCGGAATTGAGAAAAATAATCTGTTTCTCGGCATTTTGAGAGAGCCACACGGCTTGGAGACTGATGTTCTCCGAAGGAACATGATACTCCTCCAACACATACGCTACGTAATAATGCAACTGTTCGACGGCGAATGTCCAGCCGCGATTTTTATCCCCTGTTTTCCAATCGATTATCATGGCGAAATCCGGAGTGACCACCATGAAGTCATAACTGGCGTAGATCGGAATATCTTGCATCTGAAACCATGGAATAGCGGGAAAATCGCGTGGCGTTTCGAAAAGAGGATCAATCTCTCGCATAAGCGCATCAGGCAAGGGCTTGCACTCCTTTTGCGGTGGAATCTTCCATGACTCCACCGGATAGGATCGAATCTCCTCAAGAACGTCCGAATTCACAAAATTCGCGATGCATAGCCTGATTTTATCCTTGAGAGCGCTTTTCTCCTCCGCTGAGTAAGGATCATCGAAGAACAACCGGTCCACAGGCTGCAAATTGTTGTCGAAAATCCGTTGTCCGCCCAGTATGGCTCGTTTCCATCGAAGGGTGAATTTCCCGTATTCGGTTAGGATCCTCATTGCGATATCTTCCAGTCGCTCCGGCAGCATCCCTTTGTGTTTCAAATGAAAAAGAGCGAAGGTGATGGCGTCATCCACCACCTTCCCCGCCAAAGCCTCGGCGGGCATCAGTTTGGATTGCCGGAAGATACTCTCTTTCAAATCCTCATCGGTTATCATCGAGTTATAATACTGGAAAAACCAACTTCTCATGCATTCTGAAAACTTTTTGCGCCCGGTGTAGGAGATATTCGGTTTAGGGGGCCAATCCGGCCATCGTTTGTCCATTTTGTATTCCAAATCCAGTTCCTATCATGTCATGTTGATGGGATCGATATCCACCGTTAACCCGGCTTTCTCAGCGGATGAGAGTTGTGCTAGGGCGCTGCGTAATATCGCGGACACATCCTCCTCCCTTTCGCATCTGAGAAGCAGGTGATGCCGGTACCGATTGTTTATTTTTGGAATTGGCGCGGGAGCCGGTCCTATCACCTCCGCATTTTCAGGTATCATCCCTTTCAACGTTTGGGCTAGCACAACGGATCGATCCTTCGCCGCTTGCTCGTTTTCATCAGTGAATATCATGTTTGCAAAGCGTCTGAAGGGAGGATACATCAACTCTTCTCGATAAGCTATCTCCTCTTGATAGAACGCATGATAATCCTGCAGCACGGAGTGCCTGATGCTGTAATGGTCCGGGTTGAATGTCTGTACAATGACACTTCCCGGTTCGTCCCCTCTCCCCGCTCTTCCCGCCACTTGTGTCAGCAGTTGGAAGGCGCGTTCGGCTGCACGAAAATCCGGAAGATTGATCGCCGTATCCGCATTGATCACCCCCACGAGCGTCACCTCGGGAAAATCCAACCCTTTCGCCACCATCTGCGTACCGATCAGGATGTCAACCTCCCCCTTTCGAAATCGTGATAAAATATTCGCGTGCGCCCCTTTGCGCACAGTTGTATCCTTGTCCATTCTCTCAACTCTCGCATGGGGGAAATATTTCAGCGCCTCCTCCTCCACTTTTTCCGTGCCTATGCCAAACCCCTTCAGCCGTTTCCCACCGCAATCCGGGCACACGCTCGGAACGCACACGCTATAGTCGCAATGGTGACACCGCAATGAGTTGTCGGAAACGTGGAGAGCAAGGGAGATGTCGCAATTCGGGCATTTTGCGGCGTACCCGCAATCCCTGCACAGCACGAAGTTCGAATACCCCCGACGATTAAGAAAGAGAATGGTTTGCTGACACTTGCCCAGACGCTCCCCCATTTCCTCAATCAATCGAGTACAGAACATCCCTTTTTGCTGTTTCCACTCCTCACGCATGTCCACCACTTCCACTTGCGGCAAGCGGCGGTTCCCAATCCGTTCCGGCAAGGCAAGCAGAGATATACGCCCCTGTTTGGCGTCAAAATAGGTCTCAATGGATGGAGTGGCGCTTCCGAAAAGCGCCAACGCACCATTTCGCCGCGCTCGTTCCGTAACCACGTCCCGCGTATGATAACGGGGAGAGCTCTCCTGCTTGTAAGAGGGCTCATGCTCCTCGTCCATCACGATCAGCCCGATGTTCTCCAATGGCGCAAAGACTGCGGATCGCGCTCCAACAACTATCCGTGCATGCCCCCGCTGCAGACGCTTCCATTCATCATGCCGCTCCCCCTCCGAAAGCTTACTGTGCAACACCGCCACCTCATCCCCGAATCGCCCCGTGAATATATCCACCACCTGAGCGGTTAAGGCGATTTCCGGCACGAGCACCATAGCGTTTCGTCCCATTTCCATGCAGTTTGCGATGGCGTTCAGATAGACTTCGGTCTTTCCGCTCGCGGTCACACCGTAAAGCAAAACCGTATCGGTTTTGTTATCTACGCTTTTTACAGCGTTTTGACGGTTCAGGAAAAGCAGTGACTGGCGAAGATAGAGCGACGCCGCTCGCTGCCCAAGTGTGAACGTCGGGGGTGAGGTGCGCTCAGCGGGGATAGGAACCGGCATCCGTCGTGTGTGGATCACTGTCTCTCGAAGAACGTTCTTTGAAATGAGTGTTTTCAAAACGGAAGAGGACACCCCGGCTTTCTTGCTTACCAAATTCGCCGGAACGGGTTGCCTTGCGGGGTCATATAGTGCATGAAACGCAGCCAAAGCCTTTCTCGCCGAAGGTGAAATTTCCGTTAAATCAATGTTATCCCCTGGCAGAACGCCTCTGACATGTAACTCACGGGCGGGGGGAGCCACCTCCACTCGCTTCTCCTGAATCAACCCGTTCCTTCTAAGCGCCACATACGAAGCGCCAAAGGTGCTAGTGCCAACCATCTCGCGAAGTCTGTCCAGTTCCATCTTACCGCCCTCACCCTGCAACCGCTCCATGATCATCCTTTGAATTGACGGCAGCCGCGACAGTTCCGCCTTCTCACCAGAATCTGTCAATAGCGAATAAACGACCTCTTTTGAGAGCATCATGGTCGGCGCGATGCAGTGAATCACCTGCGACAAAGGGGTCAGACATCTCTCGGATATCCATCGCGCGATACTCGCCTGTTCCGGATTAAAAGTGAGTGCGTCCTCCACGAGGTCGGTAATGTCCTTGAGATAATGCTCCATGTCATCCGTTGCGGGTATGCGATTCACACCCATCACGTACCCTCTGCGCTCATGGGGTCCGAAGGGAATCACAACCCGTGCTCCAACATGAAGCCGTCCCGAAAACGACTTTGGGATACGATAAGTGTAGCAGGGCAAAAGGTCCGGAGCCTCGATATCGACCGTCACATCCGCCACATCTATCAATTCTTCACCGAAAAACAAAGTGTTATCCGCCATCATAGTCCCTTCGCACGCAAATCGTCGAAAAGAAAAAAACCTCCTTAAGGATACTCTGAAATAAGAATGGCGATCAATCAGGTAATCTGAAGAAGAGGATACGTGCACGGATCGCAGGTCATTGGTCAGCCCCGAAAAATGATATTCTTCACTGCGTAAAATCGTTTGGTTGGTGTGATCGGCGAGTCATCGGCATCCTCCAACGCTCAAGTCGCGTGAATTTCGCGTTCATCCCGACTGGTTGCAAAATAGACGTTTTTTTCAATTCCAATGAATCGCTCTATGCGTGGCACTCAATCGTTTTTTTTGTCATTATCCATGATTGCAGAATTACACTTGGCAACATCTTTGAAAAACACCTTTGCCTATACCTTACATGAGGAGAAATCAACATGCCGCTAAAATTCAGAAAAGTGATCCTCGCGGACGAGCGATTTGAATCCGCGGGAGTTTTTGACGTAAACAACGACGGTATCCTCGATATCGTCTCCGGTGAGTGGTGGTACGAAGGGCCTGATTTCAAAAAACGCCATCGTATTGGCGCGGTTCAATCCGCTGGTGAGTATTATGATGACTTCTCCAATATCCCCATGGATATCAACGGCGATGGCTGGACGGATTACGTTACCGGCGGTTGGTGGGGAGACACTCTTAGATGGCGGGAAAATCCGGGCGATCCCGACAAGGAGTGGCAGGAACATATCATAGCGCATGTGGGCAACGTGGAGACGACACGCGCGTGGGATGTGGATGGCGACGGTCGTTTGGAGATCATCCCAAATACGCCCGGATGTCCGGTGAAGATATTCAAGCTAGTCACCGATGCATTGGGAAAGGGAACCGGCGAGTTCACCGTTCACACTGTCTTCCCTCACGCCCAAGGACACGGTCTAGGCTTCGGGGATGTCACCGGCAACGGAAGGGGCGATATCATTCTTTCAAGTGGATGGCTCGAAGCCCCGGATAACCCTTACGAGGGGGAGTGGGTTTTTCATCCGGATTTTAATTTCGGAGCGGCATCGGTTCCGATCCTCGTGGTGGATGTGAACGGCGACGGCGTGAATGATTTGATCGTTGGCGCCGGACACAACTATGGATTGGACTGGTACGAGCAACAGATCGATTCATCGGGAAAACGCTCATGGAAGCGGCATCCCATCGATCCTTATAATGCTCAGTACCACGACCTGCAATGGGCGGATATCGATGGCGACGGAGCACCCGAATTGATAACCGGCAAGCGCCATCGCGCCCACTGCGGCAACGATCCGGGGGAATGGGACGATGTTGGGATCTACTACTTTAAATGGAATGGAGAGAGCTTCTCCAAACAGATCATCGACTATGGTCCCATACGCACCGGAACCGGATGCGGGATATTCTTCCAACTTGCCGATCTAAGAGGCACTGGGCGACTTGACGTGGTCGCGCCAGGGAAGGATGGACTATATCTGTTTCTCAATGAGGGGTTATAGAAGCTTAACTTCCCTTTTCGGGATTATCATGACATTGAGACCCCGGTCAGTTAAGCATTGCCTCGCCGGGGTTTTATCCATGGGAAAAACTTAGTATGATTCACATCAAGGAAAATCTCCCGCCCGCCGCCAAAAAGGCTCTTGGAATATATGAGGACGCCCTTCACGCCATCCGAGCGGGAGAGTTGATTCGACGCACCGTAAGCCTTAAGGAATCCATCCTGAAAATAGAACGGCATTCTTTCGACTTAAACCATTTTAGCAGGATACTGTTGCTAGGGGCGGGCAAAGCGTCGACGGGGATGGGAGCGGCGATGGGGGGAATCCTTCAGGGCTATGCTTTTGAAAGTCTTCTCATTACGAAAAAGGGGTACGCCACCCCTCAAACGTCGTTACGGATAATGGAAACCTCGCATCCCATCCCTGATGAAAGCTCTATCGAGGCGGGAGAGGAGATACATACCATTCTCTCATCCACGAGCGAGGATGATCTTGTAATCTTTCTCCTTTCCGGTGGTGCGTCCGCGTTGATGGAACTTCCCTTGGAGGGAGTGTCACTGACGGATTTAAGGAGTGTCACTCAGCGCCTTCTAGCATCGGGAGCTGACATCGCTGAGTTGAATAGTGTGCGCCGGGGGCTGTCGCGCATCAAGTCGGGAGGATTGGCGAGAGCGGCGCATAAAGCCAAGGTCATATGCCTCTGCATCTCCGATGTGATGGGCAATGATCTCTCCTTGATCGGGTCCGGTCCATTTTTCACTTCGTCCATATCGGAGGAACATCCGCTTCAAATTCTGGATCGTTTCAATGTGCTCGAAGGCGAATTCCCACAAGTATTCAAAGCTTTGCGAGAGGTTTCGTCCTCAGCCATGACCCCCTTCGTTCCTCATGTGATCATAGGGGATATCCATACGGCGCTGGATGCCGCGACGGAATCCGCTCGTAAACACGGATTGCATCCTTTGATCCTCACATACTCCTTCAGCGGCGAAGCAAAAGACTTGGGCATGAACATTGGAGGAATGGCGTCAAATCTGCAGCACATCCGCTCCCAAACGGGTATGGATTGCCTGATTTTAGGCGGCGAGACGACCGTGACGGTAAGGGGGGCGGGCAAGGGAGGAAGGTCGCAAGAGGTGGCGTGCGCAGCCGCACTGGGAATTCAAGGTGTGGAGAATATCGCTGTGCTATCCGCCGGCACCGATGGTTCAGACGGTCCTACTGACGCAGCCGGCGGATTAGTTGACGGCGACACCGTTCGTAAAACAACCCCGCAACATTTTCGTGATGCATTGGTACGGAACGACACCTATTCATGCCTTCAAGAGGCGAATGCATTGCTGATCACCGGCCCAACCGATAGCAATGTGGGGGATGTGGTAATTTGTGTTCTTTGCGAAGAAATATAATGCTCCATTTCCAATTCGTCCGTTTTTGACGCCTTCAGACGTGGTGAAAGAATACGTCGGAATTGGGCCCTCTTGGCATCCCCTATGTGTGTGCTCGGCGCTGTAAATTGAAACGATATGTTATAATGCTATCATTGCTTTTAAATCACAGCCCCTATTCTCCGCATGGACCGAGGAGACAATCATGTTGAAAAGAATAGTTCTTGCAATCTCATCCTTACTTCCGGTGATTACCGCAGGATGCGCCAGTGTGGAGATAAACGATACCATCTTTCCGAATGGGGCATGCCTGACGAAGATACGATATGAACTTCCCAAAATGATGCCAAATGCGACAATCTCGAACGCAACCCCTTTTATCCTCCCCAGTGGAAACGGATGGAAAACAGAGAAATCCGTTAAAAATAATCAGGAAATCACCACAGCGACACGCATGATTCAGCCCGGAGAAACGATTGAAAACGATATTCATCTTCAAAATATGGATCCAAAAACCGGGAAAACCACGCCCTACCTTGCCAATACCGTGAAGATCGAGCGGTTAAGCGGAAATCGACTGAAATACATTGAAACGTTGCATTGGGTCGGTCCCAAGGATGCTCATTTCATGGAGATGGACCAAAAGTCCTTAAAGGAGTTAAAAGCTCTCCTTCCCGCGAATCTAGCGACAGACGAGAACGTGCGCAAACTTACGCATAACACCGTCAAACTCATATGGAAGGCGATCTTCGGCCCGGGCGAACCGTTGCTTCCCGTGCTATTGATGCAACCTCAACTCGCAGAGCATCGCTTGAATCAAAGGATAGGAAACGCGATGATCGAATCGCTGAAAGAGACCTTCGGCAAAAAATTAACAGCCGATCAACGTATCCAGTTGGTCCGCTCCATTTTTAAAGTGGCGAAGGAGACAGGAGACGCGAACGCCAATCAGATTAAATCCCCTCAGAACGACAACTCCTCCGGCAACTTGTGCGCCTTGTATTACACCATCAAAATGCCCGGAAAGGTGCTAGCGACGAACGGAGAGATAGACAATATAACTGGAGAAGTCTACTGGGGCGTGTATGATGCGGCGGCCATGCCCGGAGATGTCTCTCTCTACGCTATCTGCCAGGTTGCGAAATAGGAAAAGACAAATTTTTTCACATTGAGTGCCGGCCGAAAAGAAACACTTTCTTTAAGAACTCTCATTTCTTGTATTTTTGATTCCGATAATTTGACACTCACGGAGAGCGTAAAATAGTACCGCATGTGCCCACTAAAATACATTGATGACCATTGAAAGCGACGGATTGAAATCCTCTTAAAACCGGAGAAGACCTTCTGACCCAATTATATCCATTTGTGCTTGTGTAAATAGTTCCATAATCTCCGGCTGTTATAAATATTTTGCCGGTCCAAGTGAGTGCAAAAAGATATTGTTGAGTTCCGGATGGGATAGATTCCCAATTGAGACCATTATTGCTTGTAAGTATTGTCCCGTTTCCTCCAACTATAACATATCTTTTTCCTGACCATACAATTGAAAGAAGATCATAATAATTTCCGGAGTTACAGTGATTCAAGTTTATTCCATTTGGACTATAAAGGATGGTACCATTTCCACCAATAGTCAAAAAATATTTTTTGTTCCATATGACATCGTTCAACCAGCTTGTTGTATGGGATTTACGACTGATCCAAGAAATTCCATCAGTACTAGTTAATATACTTCCGTTATCACCAACGGCAACAAACTTATGATCGCCCCATGCTACACTTCTAAGTTCGTTAGAAGTACCGGAACTTTGTTTTATCCAATTAACAGAGTCGAGACTTGTAAGAATTGTTCCATGAAGTCCTACAATGATGAACCTATTATCCGCCCATATGGATTTATCCAATCTGGTTGATATGCCCGAATATTCATTTTCCCAATTGACACCATTCAGACTCGTAAGGATCGTTCCATTGTCTCCCACGACAACATATTTATTTGACGCCCAGATTACATTCTCCAATTGAATACATGGAAAATTAGTTTTGACAGATACCTAATCAATACTCAATGTATTTTTTTTATGAGAACAGTTTCTTAATAAGAATAAGAGAGAGAATACAAATATTACTGTAGCGAGAAATAGTAATTTCTTTTTCTTATCATTAATAAAAAGCCTCATTTTATTCCTCCTGATTGAGTATTTAGCTTAATATTTGAAGATATCATTTATTTCTCATGTGAAAATATGACTGTAAAGCATTCTTTATACTTTTATAATTATGAGTTACTTTATATCCCATGAAAAAAGAGAATACTTTGAGACCATGATTATAATCACCGTTTCGTTGAAGTAAAATTGTATTATCATTTACGTATTTAATGGAATATAATTTATTTAATAGTATGTTTGAGACAATGAAAATATAATTTTTTTTGAATAACGGAAATATGGTTCCGGATCTGGAAAGAATTATATATTTTATATTATGCATACCTATTTCTTTATTCAATTCTTTTGGTGTAGGAAATGAGTATCCATAACCTTGTTCTTCGATTAATGATTTAGGACTATTACCCCATGCAACTTGATAAAACGGATTTGGAAAAGTATATATGTATTTCCGATGAGTAAGATGAGGAACGATTGAAGCCTGAGCGGAAACGGAAGAATTACATGGGATCATATTAAGAACCAATTTGGTCTCGTTGGATTGAGTTGTTGTAAATCCATGTACAATAGGAAATGGTCTTTTAGAAAGTGGACCTTTAAAAGATGAGTAAATTGAAAATACCAAAATGATGATCGTTAGCAGTATCGTAATGATCATTCCAAACAATTGTCTTATTTTATTCAAGCTTCTAATGGTGGAAATAAAAAGAATAGGGGTTATAGTAGCTGTATATTGGTAAAAAACGGTGTGCATCGCAAAACGATTACTTAAAAGATTTGATAATAGCGAAGGAATGGCAATAAAGAGCACTTCGGGGGCAAGCAAAGGAATAAATATTAATGGCATTAAGATACTTTTTAAATATTGTACATTAGGAGGGATATTAATATCAAGTAATATCGCTAATGGATGGGTGTATATATGACATAATTGATATAGGATTTTGAACCGTATTGCGAATATAAAGACCAGTACGCGGATTCTTTTCCGTGATCGAAATATCTTAAAGTTGTCATTGAAATTAATAAATATAATATTGAGCTCAATATGGTGATTACGCCATTCTTTTTATTGTGTGATAATTCATATAACCCAATTGCAAATAAGATTATACCGAAAGTTCCTTTCGTAAGAAAACCAAAAAAGAGAGAGATATAATACCATACGTATTTTTTCGTATCTAAAAAAGTACATAGCATAGATTATTAATGATGTATCTAAAACCTCAGGATGGAAATCGAAAGTATTGCTCCATTGAAGCGGAGCATATAGAAGATATAAGAGCTAATACCACAGCAATTATATCATTTTTAATATGTTTATATGCAAGAAAATAAAGAGGTAACGCTCCAATAGAAATAGATATCGTTTGAATTACTAATAGTGTTTTTGGACTATCCTTTATCATGTAAAATGGGGCAATAATATAAAAAATGGGAGTAAAATGATCGGCCATTAGATGAAGGCCTCTTACAGTAACAAAAGCTGGGTAACCATGACTTATTAGCCATGTTGCTTGATCATATATTCCTAAGTCAAACGCTGTTAAAGAAAAATGATCATAAAGAAAAAAAGATTGTTTTATGAAGATAAAACTATACAAGGTAATAAAAATAATAAGTATCATTACACATGCAATATTATGTTCGCTTGCGTTTATAGCCTTTCTATAATTATATGATAATGCATTAACCATATTAGAATATACTTTATGCATCTTTGTTTATTTTTTAATCGTATTACATCAACGTGAACATTCCGAATAAATACCAAACTATATGAATCTTTTAATTCGTATTTTAAATATCACACATTTCAGATATGCCACTGGGCAAATGTGTTATATAACTAATTACGACACCGGAGCCGAATTTCCTCTTTGGTTCTGGTTATGCCAGGTTAGGGATTGTCTCCTGAGGCTGAGATATCTTCCTCGGGAGATGTTTAATTGGTTTCCACTTTATTCGGTTTTGGATTCGCTGGAGACCCATGGAGATCAGAGTTGGGGTAATGCTCAAGGAGCCAATCCCAATTCTTTTGATCCCTTTTGAGGGTATCAGGGAATATAAAATCCGCCTTCCACCATCGAGTAACTTTGAAGTTTGCATAAGATTTTCTATCATTAGGCAAATCTGTACTATACAACTTCGCGCCACTCAAATTCGCGTTATTCAAATTCGCGCCAGTCAAATTTGCGCCAGTCAAATTCGCGCCACTCAAATCCGCGTTATTCAAATTCGCACCTCTCAAATTCGCGCCAAATAATATGGCACTATTTATAACATACTGATATTTACGCTGTTTTGTAATGGAAGGAAATATATATGCCAAGGCATCACGGGTATCTATCAAGCGAGAAGCGTATTTTTTAACCTCTGAGAGTAACTGTCGATCTTCCTCCTCGCGACTCTTAACCGGTGTTTGCTTGAAATCAAGATGAGGATTTCGAGCATGTCCCAACGATAGTTGAAAGTTACTAGTGGCGACCATTTTCATTTTACGCCCTTTTTTCCTGTATGTCAATATCGTTTTTCAACACCGCTTCAAGCATCCAAATATCCTCGCAGCCAAAGATGCGACGAAACCCTTTCTCCGCGTCAAGCAGCGAACTTGCGACCCGGCGTTTCACCATTGAGCCGTCACGCATCTTCTCACTCGGACGGTTCGGCGTTTCACGCACCCAATGGCGCTCTCCATGATATTTGTGGTGCCAAGGCTGCTCTGAAGCTTAAGCGAAAGCCCGGGTTGTTTATTGCGAACATCTCCTCAAGCCCCTCAAGCAGACTGGATGCCGCGTCCGGATATTGCCTTGAAAGGGTTTCAGCCAAATCTCGCTTCTTTTTCGCTCCTGAAAAAAATGCGTCAAGTTTGAACGTTGCCTTAATATGTCGTCACTTATTTCCCCATCTCCGTCGGAGGATAACCCGCCGCGTTCCTCGCCTTGTGAATTCCGCATCGTTGGACCGGGTTCCCATCGCCGTAAACCGCGTCAATCCCGGCGCGAAGAGCCTTCGATCCGTCAATAACGAACAATCGCCTTGCTCCGGGGGATATTCCGCGCTCCGCAAGGCTTTCCTGCAACGCCTTCACAACCACTGCGTTTTCGGTTGAACCCTCCATTACGCTACACCCGGGCATGCTTGACGCCAGAGCGACCCACCCCAACCGCGCCGACAACATTGCGATCCCCGAACACCATGCCGTCGATATATGTCACAAGAATTTCCAGGTCATCGAAGCGACGCTCCAACAGCCATTTGCACTCCGCATCGCTAATCTCCGAGAACTCCCTTGAAACGCTTGACTTCGAAACTCCCATGCGCTCGCATGCCACGGGAAGCATCTCTTCGTAGTTCCTGGTTGAAACCCCTTTTAACATTGCTTTTAGTATATGAGCGCCCAAACTTGCGTCGCGCCTCATCGCCTCGCAAGCCGGAATTTCGACCTCATGTCCGCCATCCTCCCCGCGCTCGCGCAAACGCGGCTTTTGAACTCTAACCTTCCTGTCGCCAAGGCTCGACACACCCGCCTGGCTCCCATGGCGGACGATGACGCCTTCCCGCCCTGACGGGGCAGTCCCGCAACGTTCGTAGCGGAGATTAAAGGAACCGTTTCCAATGTCACGCATCCAAGGCAATCAAGCAACTCCTCGACGGCAATTCTTGAATTTTCGATCAGTTCGACCATGGGTTCCAGGAATTCTCCCTTCCGTGCGAAGCGTTTCGCCAATTGGCGAGAATCCTCCGTTGTGGGAATGCGGCATCCTGATTTCACCATGGTTTGCTCCTCTCTTTGGAATATTTTACTTTTGCACGATTCTACCGGAATCAGGCGGGGCCGAGCCACCGGCCTCCTTAACCTTCCATTATCTCTGGGACATCCTCCGTATTCTTGCGCCGTAAAAACATGGTATAATTGATTAACAAAGGTAACATGAGGCTTGCAATGGAACGCTTGGCATATCAAAACGAAATAGAGGCTTCGCTCGGTTTGGTTCAAACTAAATTGGATGGCGTTCCGTTGCGCCGTCGACGATAGTTTGCGACGTCACATTGCCACAAGCGGAACGCCACCGGAAACGGTGGCGTTTTTTATTACATCGATAACTAACACTGATACATTCGGAGGTTTTGCATGGAAAATTCCCATGATCGTTACTATGCCCTGCGTCATTCCGCCGCGCATCTCATGGCGCAAGCTGTTGGCGAATTATATCCAGGAGTTCAATACGCCATTGGTCCACCCATTGAGGATGGCTTCTACTACGATTTCGATTTCCCCATTCCGATTCATGAGGAGGATCTCCCGAGAATTGAGGAGAAAATGAGGGAGATCGCAGGGAGAAAACTACCTATCGTTCGAAAGGAATTAGACAGGGTAGCTGCATTGGCTCTTTGTACGGCGAAGAATCAATCCTACAAGATACAGTTGATAAACGATCTTCCTAAGGATGAAGTGATCTCCTTTTACGATCAGGGCGATTGGGGAGACCTCTGCAGAGGTCCGCATATCTCCGATACAGGCGCCATTCGCCATTTCAAGTTGCTCTCCATCGCCGGAGCGTACTGGCGAGGTAGTGAAAAGAACAAGATGCTGACCCGAATATACGGTACTGTGTGGGAAACCCAGGAGGAGTTGGACGCATATCTCTCTCGCCTTGAGGAGGCAAAGAAACGCGACCACCGTAAAATCGGCAAGGAACTTGGACTATTCCTTTTCGCCCCGGAGGATGTGGGACAGGGAATCCCGCTCTTTCTTCCCAAAGGGGAGATCCTACGCAATACAATGGAGAATTACGTCCGCGAGGTGCAAACCCGGTATGGGTATCAGCATGTCTGGACGGGGCACATCGTAAGGGAGGACCTTTATAAGAAATCCGGTCATTACGATAACTATGCGGATGTGATGTTCCCTCCCATGGTGGATGAGGAGGATGGAGTGAAATTCCGTCTAAAACCGATGAACTGTCCATCGCACATGACCCTTTACAATTTAAGCGGTTTGAAATCCTACCGAGACCTCCCGCTTCGTTTCGCTGAATTCGCCACTCTGTATCGTTACGAAAAAAGCGGCGAATTGACCGGATTAACCCGAGTGAGATCGCTCACTCAGGACGATTGCCACATCTTCTGCACCGAGGATCAGGTGGAAAGCGAGTTTGGATTGGCATTGGCGCTAATCCACGAAGTGCTGAATCGGTATGGCTTCAAGGATTACCGCGTTCGCCTCTCATTACGGGGCGAAGAGCCAGGCGGCAAATACGTGGCGGATGATGATAAATGGAACCGAGCCACGGCGGCGCTGCGACGTTCCTTGGAGGCTAACGGGGTGGAATATTACGAAGCCCCGGGCGAGGCTGCTTTCTACGGTCCGAAGGCGGATTTCCAAACGAAGGATGTTATTGGCAGGGAGTGGACCGCCTCCACCATTCAGGTGGACTTCATTCAACCTGCGCGTTTAGGATGCACCTATATCGCCGAGGATGGAACCGAACGAACTCCGGTGGTGATCCACCGCGCAGTCACTGGATCAACCGAGCGTTTTATGGGATTGCTCATCGAACAATATGCTGGCGCATTCCCGCTCTGGCTCTCTCCTATCCAGGCGATTCTGCTACCCATCGCAGACGCCCAATTGGAATACGCGCGAAAGATAGCGGACATCATGCAAAGCCATGGATTACGGGTTCATATAGATGGAAGATCGGAGAGAGTTGGGAAAAAGATCGCCGAGGCGGAAACGCAGAAAATCCCTTACATGCTGGTGATGGGGAAGCGCGACGTGGAGGCGGATGTGGTATCCGTTCGCAAGAGAGGGACGGGAGATTTAGGAGCGTTAAAACTTGAGACGCTCATAGAGAATCTTCTCAATGAGATAAAAGACTGAGCATGACGTGATTACCCTGTTTTTCCAATGAAAGGGTTCGCTCAAAAAAGCGGACCCTTATTTTTCCACATTTCCCCTAAAGTCACACAATAAAATTTCCGATAATATCGCCGTGATTAAGAAATTATGTTTTCGGAGCAATCTGAATTGAATCTCAAATCTCTGGGCGACATCGTTACGCAAAAAGACACGTCGAACACATCGATCGGTAAAACCACCGGGGATCGTTCCTCGGATGTGTCTAATCCCTTTCAGCAAGCATTGGCGATGGCGTCTCAGAAAACGGATCAATCCAATCCGTCGCCATCCAGCAATGACGGGGGCAAGGACGCCGCTTCGTCTCATAACGACGCCGTTCAGATGAAATCTTCGTCCGAATCGAGCATCCCAGCAGCTTTGACTGGAAATGCCGCGCAAAATATAAAAAACAGTTCAAGCGATAAAATCATCGCTCCGGACGTCAATCCCACACCCGATAACTCAAATACTATCAACACTGATAATTCAATGAACAATCCAACCGGAGGGGTCGCCGACGCTGTCGCCCCGCCCAAGTCCGACAAAACGGGAATAGACAAAACCCACTCAACTATATCAGGGGATGCATCATCTTTGCCCGTCTTGCCCGTTCAAAACACGCTATCCATCCCAATGCCCCTTGCGTCCACTCTCACTCGCGAGGTCGCATTATCCACCGTCACCCCCGAAACGAATCGTGCCCAATCGTCGGCGATGGCGGTTATCTCGACAAAAACCCTCCCCGTAAATGACTTGCTGACGCCTCCTCACGTGTTGATCGCGCAATCAACCTCAGGAAAATCAGCGAACATATCCGGAGAGAGCGCCGCATCCACCACAACCCAAATGCCCATAGGGACGGCGGATGTTCCTCAAACGACCCTGCCATTCCACGATATCGTGTCACCAGTGGACACCGCACCAACGGCGGTCGGTGAACTGAAAACACACCTCACTGCAAATGCCGAAATGCAAACGCAGACGCCAAACAATGACACCCGCCTAATGCAGGATACGGTTAATCCCGCAAAAGGCGACGGAGGCGGGTCGAAGGACCCTATCCTGCAGATACGGGTGTCAGGCAATCTGTCATCCGGGACGCCATTGGTATTGATGGAAAATTCCAACCATCATCCAGACGCGTCCCATCTGATACTTATAAACGATGCGCAAGTCTCCACTTCGCCTTCCGATCGGATATCGGGGTCAGGCCAAGACAAACAAGGGGGGGCTTTATCTCCTGTCATCGGCGACATGTCATCCAAGGCAGGGCAAGGGATGAGTGAGCCGATGGCGATTGCGCAAACTCCGCTGAAAAATCTCTCCGCACCTCACGAAGACAACTCGGGAAACGTAAGCGGCGCGTCATCGGACGGTTCAGCCGCAAACGCCGCCCCAGCCCCTACGTCGTCCGGATCCAAAACGGATATGAACCAGAACGGATCCGGAAACGAAGGCAATCATGGAGAGCAGCATAACACGAACAATTCGCTATCCGGTACGGGGATGGCTACAAATATGATAAAATCCGACCAATCAACAACGGGATTGTCTTCTCCATCTTCGATATCCCTACAGGATAGGATACAGGTGGTTGATCAGACAATGCGGCGTCTTGAGACCATGCAGATCACGCAAGGACGTCAGGAAATAACTCTTCATTTAAAACCGGATCATTTAGGTGACGTACAAGTGACCATAGTGTCGGATCATCATCAACTGGACGCTCAGATCGTTACCACTACGCAACACGCTTTTGACGCGCTAAATGATAAACGTGATCAACTCGGCGCTCTTCTTGAAAACAGGGGGTACACTCTGCAAGGCCTGGATGTTTCCATGCAGAACTTTTCACAACAAAGAAATTTCGGATCGATGAACCAACCGTTAAACTCGGGACAGATGAACTCGATCATCCATTCAAATGGTGAAGGCTCCAATGCCACGAACTCCGTTTATCAACCCAATATGACTCTATCAAGGGAATATTTGGACTATTCGGCATGACAGCGGATAACAAGCGGGTGTGGCGGGGAACCCCATCAGTATCATGGGATTATGGAGGTGTATAATGAGCATTAGCAGTATCGGATCCTCCACAGGGTCCACAAGCGCAACCCCATCCGTAACCAATAATCAGACATTGGGACAACAGGATTTCCTGAATATCATGATGGCGGAAATGACAAATCAGGATCCGATGTCGCCGCAGGATGACACTCAGTTCCTTGCGGAATTGGCTCAATTCTCGACGGTAAACGGAGTGAATACAATCACCCAGGATATGGGGCAGATTCAGGCTACTTCGCTGTTGGGAAAAACGGTTACGGCGATGAATATGGTGAACGGTGTCAATACGCCCGTGAACGGAGTGGTGCAGGCGGTATCCTATACCAGCAGCGGTGTGAATATTACAGTGAATAATCAGGACATACCGTTATCCGATGTTCAAAGCGTGCAATAAATATTAGGCGGGAATGGTGTCATGGCGGAACCGATCAATCTTAATGAAATACTTATCGGACCTCAGCAGCCCGTAACAACCCCTTCTCTTCGTCAGCCTCAGGAGCGGGAAAGCGGAATAAGCTTCGCCGATTCCCTCAAGCAGGCGCAGGGCATGATGGGAACGCTGAAATTCTCCGCGCATGCTCAGATGAGGATTCAATCGAGACAGATAGATTTGGGAGCCACGGATATCCAACGGATTGAAGGGGCAGTCCAAAAAGTGGCGGACAAGGGAGGGAGAGAATCGCTCGTGTTGATGGATGACACGGCGTTCGTGGTGAGCGTTCCAAATCGCACGGTCATCACGGTGGTGGACAAGGATAACTTGAAGCAAAACGTTTTTACCAACATAGACAGCGCGGTGATAGCGTAATCCGCGCATAAGGAACGAACGCGAATCCCATTACAATAAAGTCGACAGGATGTCAACAGGCTGGACCGCCGTTTTCCCACGGGGAGGCCTGGGTTCCGGATTGAATGAAGGAACCGCTATTCAAACGGAGGTTGAATAATGCTACAAGCGATGTATTCCGGCGTCAGCGGTTTGCAGACGCAACAAAGCGGTATTGATGTCATCGGCAACAATATCGCCAATGTGAACACGGTGGGTTACAAATCCGCAAGTGTCTCTTTTCAGGATCAACTCTCACAAACACTACAAGCAGCCACCGCTCCCACCGCTTCCGGAGCGGGAGGGCAAAACCCCGTACAGGTGGGACTCGGGGTTTCCCTTGGTGGAATACAAACCGACCAAAGCCAAGGCAATCTGCAATCCACTGGAAATAATTCCGATTTGGCGATCCAAGGGAACGGCATGTTTGTGGTATCCAATGGCACCGCCCTCAGTTACACCCGAGACGGCTCTTTTTCAATTGACAGTTCAGGCACGCTGGTGAATCCATCCACGGGACAAAAAGTGCTTGGCTATCCGGCGGACAGCTTTGGAACCATCAATACGACCACATCCATCACCCCGACAAGCACGTTGTCGGTGCCCTTGGGCGAGATCATGCCGCCGCAGCAAACCGCCAATATTAAATTTAACGGTAATCTGAACGCCAGTTCCGCATTGTACAGCACTAAAGTGAACTACGCGGGCAACTTGAACTCCTCGGCAGCCGCGTCGGATACGGCGGATAACACCGTCACCGTCTATGACTCTCTCGGCAACCCTCATACTGTGGAAACCATTTTCTCCAATCCCGTATCCAACCCCACGGGAACGGGGGTGCCTGCTGGTTCAACTCAATCCTGGGATGTTCAAGTGAAGGTGGATGGCACCTCGATCTACAACAGCACGAGCGGGAACGCCAAAGCATACGAAACGGGTTCAGGGCTTCAGTTTGCGGATAGCTCCGGTAATCTGTTGGGAAGCTCCATTTTACTGGATGGTCAGAGTGGGGCGAATCACGCCGAGCAAATACCCGGCTCCAATGGAGCGTCCCCGTTATCCCTAAATCTTAATTACGGCTCGATGACCTCCGCCGGCAGTGCGTCCACCCTAACGGGTACGGCTGACGGACAGGCTGGCGCCACCCCGACCTGGGGGGCGTCGGAACAGATATACGATAGCCTCGGCGTGGCGCATATGATCAATCTTCAATACTCCCGCGTTCCTTTAAGCCAAAACGCACCTCCCGGGTCGCAATCGGAATGGACATGGACGGCATCGGAGAATGGCAATGTTATCTCCTCGTCATCCAGTGCGAATAACTCGCCTCTCTATTTCGGATCAAACGGACAACTCATCGCAGGTTCAAGCCAAACAATCACCGTCACGCCCACCAACGGATCGGTGTCACCTTTCACGGTCACGTTGAACAACTCCGCGCTCACTCAGTTGTCAAGCGATTCCAATGCGCAGGCGGCGTCGCAGAATGGCAGCGCGGCTGGTACGCTTCAGAGTTACACGATAGACTCGGATGGCCAATTGAATGGGGTGTTTACGAACGGGCAAACCAAGCCTTTGGGGCAAATCGCACTCGCCTCCTTCGTAAATCCTGGGGGGTTAACAAGTGTGGGCAACAATATGCTGCAACCATCGAGCAACTCCGGAACACCTCAATACGGCGTGGCAAATCAAAACGGTAATGGCTCCATCAATCCAGGTTACTTGGAGATGTCCAACGTGGATCTCTCCTCACAGTTCACAAATCTCATCATTACACAGAGAGGATTTGAAGCCAACACGAAAATTATCTCAACAGTAAATACGATGTTGCAGGATGTGCTCGGAATAATCCCAGGATAGTTCCCGATCCCACTCCCTGAGTTAAAACGTCCCGGTTGCCGATAATGAAACTTAGAAGAGCGGTCCATCATTCCGATGGACTGCCTCTTTCATTGCTTTCGGGGAAAGGCGCGAACAAGATGGCGGGCAAAACCGAGGAAAAGACTGAAAAAACGGAGCAAACAGCTGATGCAAAGCCCAAGGGCGGAAAGATGATGCTGATAATCGGTATTATTGGGGTAATCCTGATTATAAATCTGGCGATAGCAGGTACGATATTACTTCGGAACCATTCAAAACAAAACAAGGATAAGAAATCGGTGGTGAAGGTCGGATCCAAAGTTTCATTGGATGAATTTCTAGTGAACCTCGCAGGAAATGGCAATCACTATTTAAAGGCGACATTCGCCATTGGAATTAAGGAAGGGGTGAGCGCATCCACCATTCAGGATGACACCCCAAATATCCGAGACGCTATCATTACCGTTCTGACAACAAAAACGCTGGCGGATGTATCCACGGATGCGGATCGAGAAAAGCTGAAACAGCAGTTAGTGGACCAGATCAACTCCGAGTTGGGTTCCGATGACGTAGTCACCATCTACTTTCTTGATTTCGCAACGCAGTAAAGGTTCGGGGATGCGACTCCTTGAAGACGGATGATTTCCGTCGATATGCTGCATCGCCCCCCGGACTAGGAGGGCGACATGGTTGAGATACTTTCACAAGAGGAGATTGAGGCTCTCTTATCCTCGTTAAGCGGTGATGGAACGAGTGATTCGCAGGTCGAATCCTCCTCCATCGAAACTGCGCACCAACAGGGACAAGCGCGATCGCCTCTTGCCAGGGATGCTGCGTCGAAAACCGTGGCTTACGAACCTTACGATTTTCGACGTCCCGATAAACTATCCAAAGATCAGCTACGCACCCTGCAAATGCTGCATGAAACGTTCGCCAGACTATACGCCTCGTCCCTTTCAGCGTATTTGCGTGTCTCCACGCATGTGGATCTTGTTTCGGTGGAGCAGGTCCCCTACGATGAATATATGCGATCCATCACATCCTCCATTATCAATGTCTTCAGCATGACTCCGCTGTCCGGACAGGCGATACTGGAAATAGAGTTCAACGTAGTGCTGTCAATGATAGATCGGTTGTTAGGTGGTCCCGGCAATATGGTGAAGAACGGGAACAACCTAACCGAGATAGAGAAATCCCTCGCATCGACCATCGTGGATAGAGCCACCAAGGAGTTGAAGAACGCATGGGAGGGTATCGCGCAATTCACCCCTCGAAGGGAGATCATGGAGACTCAAGCCCAATTCATTCAAATCGTCCCTCCGAACGACACGGTGGTATCCGTTCTCTTCGAGGTGAAGATTGGCGATCTGAGGGGTGCAATGAGTTTGTGTCTCCCCTACCTCCTATTGAAGCCGATCATCGTCAAGCTTTCCGCACAAAGGTGGTTCTCCTCTAATACGCAATCCACTTCAGGATTGAACGCCCCAGTTATCGCACATCGGTTGGAATCCACGAATATCACATGCATATGCCGATTGGGGTCCACGACTTTAACCGTGAAAGAGTTGATTGATTTAAGAGCCGGAGACACTCTCAAACTGGAGAGGAAGAGCGATGATGAGGTCGATTTGATGATCGGGGGTCACGTGAAATTCAAGGGCAAGCCGGGAACTACGGGAAGAAAGGTCGCTTTACATATCAATCGGGTCGTTAACGAGGAGAAAGGGTGAATAATATGGCGGCATTGGACGCCCATGAAATGAATGCTTTACAAGAGAGTATGGTCTCTCTTATTGATGCGCTAAGCTTGGCGCTTTCAGAAGGAATTGGGCAACTTATCACTGTCGTGGGCCCTCAGGTCTCCATGCAAACCGTGGATTCGGTGATGGAGACGGTCCGAGAAACGATTCAAAACACTTTTTCCTTCTCCGAAATCGGAAACCATGAAAGTGTGCTCGCGTTTCCACTCGATCAAGCTTTCGCCATACTTGGCGCGATATCAGGTAACATCCCTCCCACGGAAATGACCGAGGAGATAAAAGATACCCTGTCAGAGATATTAAAAGGGACTATAAGAGGCTTGGGAAACGCGCTTGGCAACGCATTGGGGAAAATGATTCAAATGGATAAGAGCGCAGTTTCCCATGGGCCCCTCACTCTCCCAACCGACTTTGCAATGACAGGAGAGGTGACTCAAGTCGTTTTCACTATCCAGATGATGGATGGAACGGAATTCAAAATGTATCTGTTCCTGACGCCGGAAACCGCAAGGAGGATGAACTTGCAATCCTCAGCATCGGCGGATACATCTCAAACCCAGCAACTTGATTCCATGAATGTTTCGAGCGCACCTCGGCAGGACATCTTTCAACCTTTTGAATCCCATACGGTGAGCGAAGAGTTGCCCAGAGGCATCGACCTCATCATGGATATCCCATTGGAGGCTACGGTTGAATTGGGTAGAAAGGAGATGCTCATCAAGGATGTTCTCGCATTATCCGCCGGATCCATCATCGAATTGGAAAGGGTGGCGGGGGAACCTGTTGATCTTCTGGTGAATGGCAGACTGATCGCCCGAGGTGAAGTGGTGGTTATCGAGGATAATTTCGGACTTCGCCTCACGGAGATCGTCAGCCCGGCGGACCGTCTTAACACCCTAGGGAAAAAATGAGAGAGGCACCCTCATTTAAGGCGCCTCATTTCACTGTTAACTGGATTTCATCCTTGCGTAGCAAAGAGTTATCACTTTTCCGAAGAGGATCGTTCATTTTACCAGTTCGATATCCCTCCAAGTCCAAAGTGACATAGAGATATCCAAGCTCTTTCATGCGGGCGTTAATAACCTCTCGAAACTCGAGCACGCGGGGAATATCCTGAGACTCCACTTCCAAACGGCATATCGTGTCGTGATGCCTCACACGAAATTGACGGAACCCCAACTCCCGCATCACCTTCTCGCACCCATCTACTTGCGCCAGAAGATCGGAAGTGATCTCTGTGCCATAGGGAAACCTAGAGGAGAGACAAGCGAACGACGGCTTGTCCCAATTGGACAACCCCAAAAAACGAGCGATATCCCTTATCTCCGACTTGTTGATGTCCGCCTCCTGCAATGGACTTCGCACGAATTTCTCCCGAGCGGCTATCATTCCAGGACGATAATCCCCCGTATCCCCTGCATGAGAGCCATCGGCGATCCATGAAACACCCCTTTCGTCGGCGACTCTTCGCAACTGTCCGAAAAGCTCGGTTTTACAATGATAACATCTATCCGGGTTATTCACTCGAAAATGCATGTTACTCAACTCATGGGTGGGCGTTCGTACGATCTCCACACCGATTTCCCCGGCTATTTTCAGTGCGGATTCAACCTCGCCTTCGGGAAAAGCCTCGGAATCCCCTATCACGCCAATTGCCTTCGAGCCAAGAACATCGTAGGCGACTTTTAATACGATGGTGCTGTCCACTCCCCCCGAAAAGCCAACCACAACCGAACCCATATCTTCAATAATCCTTCTCAAGGACAGATATTTTCCCATCGTATCCTGAGAAAGAATGTTGTCATTCATTAATAAATCCCTCGATTCCACATCCAATCCGGCTTGCCAATATTTCCATCCATTTTGCCTGCCGGATTGAGATTATAATACAATATCAGGTATTTGTAAAAAATCAGCGTTTGCAATTACGGATTGATATTCCGAATGCAATCATCACGGATTATAGCAGTTAATACGAAATAGGAGCAAGAATCCCTCCATGGAAGAGTTGGATTATGAAAAACTTGTAAATGGCGCCAAGGAATTGGGCGTGGAGCTTACCCGGTTCCAAATCGATCAATTGACCACATTTCACTCGCTATTGATTGAATGGAACCAAAAGATGAACCTTACGCGAATCTCACCCGAGGAGACGATTCCCAAGCATTTTTTGGATTCGTTGACGTTGAGGGTCATACCAGATTTCACGGGCGAGGGACGTTTGATCGATGTGGGCACCGGCGCGGGGTTTCCTGGAATCCCGCTGAAAATCGCGTTTCCCTCCCTCGACGTGACACTCATGGATGCGACGAGAAAAAAACTGACATTCCTCGAATCCGTGATTGAAACCCTGCAACTTCGGGGAGTGCGCGTTGCGCATAATAGGGCGGAAGACGCAGGAAAGGATCCTCAACACCGCCAACGATACGACTGGGTTGTCGCAAGGGCGGTGGCGCATATGCCGCAACTCATGGAATGGCTTATCCCTCTGGCAAAGCGAGGGGGGCGAGTCGTGGCGATGAAAAGCTCCAATGCCCAGGAGGAGATCACTCAATCGTTGGATGTGATCCATCACCTTGGAGGATCCGATCCGGAAATATTAGAGGTGAAAATACCGGACGAATCCATCACGCGCCTCTTGGCGGTGGTGCGTATGAAGCATGCAAGCGCAAGTGATCGATCCTCGGAGAGGAAATATATCGAATCCACCGGAAAAGGTATAACGAAGGGTGTAAACCATAAACGAAGAAAGGGTTCCGAACATGGCCGTTAAGAAATATCGCGTGGGTGTGGCAAGCATGGTGCATGATCATGTGTGGGGGGAATTGGACATATGGGCGAAGCGCAAGGATTGCGAATTGGTCGCTGCGGGGGATGTTAACGAGGAGTTGCGAGACAGGATATCCACTCGATACGGGGTTCCCCGTGTATACCCCTCTTGGGAGGAGATGATAGACAAGGAGGAGTTGGATATCGTTCAAGCCGCCTCCGAGAACAACGTCTGCGCGGATATCGTGGACAGGTGTGCAGCCAAGGGTATACACGTCATCAGCGAGAAGCCCATGGCTGCAACCGTTGAACAAGCGAATCGAATGGTCGCCGCCGCCAAAAAAGCGGGAATAAAGCTAATGATAAACTGGCCCACAGCGTGGTCCCCCGCCATTCAGGAGATGGAACGACGTATCCTTGCGGGTGAGATCGGACCTCTCACCTATTTTAAACAAAGGTCGGCGCACAATGGACCAAAGGAGATAGGCTGCACCACATACTTTTGGCAGTGGCTGTATGACGAGGAGAAAAACGGTGCTGGGGCTTTGATGGATTACTGCTGCTACTCGGCGGATATGTGCGCCAGATACATGGGGCTCCCCACGGAGGTCACCGGCTTTCGCGGCGTCTTCGTGAAGGATTACCCCGTTCCGGATGATAACGCCATCATTCTCATGAAATACCCGCACGCTTTCGGTATCGCCGAAGCATGCTGGACACAAAAGGTGCACTACGCCACTCATAATCCGGTTGCATATGGAGTGGACGGCTCTATAGCAGTGGGAGGGGATAAGCTGTATCTCCAACAAGCAGGAAAGGAGCAAAAGGTCATCACCCCCCGCCCACTGGAAAGCCCCAAGCGCAATGGTCCGGAATATCTAATCCATTGCATTGAGAACAATGAGCCTATCGAAGGGTTTTGCTCCATGGAGGTAAGCCGCGACGCCCAGGAGATACTATCCGCAGGGAAGAAAGCCGCTGACACAGGCGTAACCGTTCATCTCCCTCGCAATGGGTGATTCACTCGTTCCCTAAATAATATCTCCCCCTGCGATACGGCTTTTTCGCAGGGGGAGATTTTGATTTTACCTATAGAGGTAAATGCAAAATTCGGAATATGAGAGTACTATCGCACATCTCACGCTTGGCGAAATATCTCAAAATTGAATTTTACCATTACCTGTATGGGTTAAGGATATCCGAAGGGAGGCGATTCCGTAGGCAGGCACGGTCACGGTCACGCTATTGTCCGTGGAACGAACATTGGATTTTATCGGACTTTCCATCATGTCCACCTCGGTAACGGAAACCACTTTCCCAAGGATGCTTTCGTTGATCCTCACGACACAGTCGGTATTCCGCCCTTCCGATTCATAAACCCGAATGATGACCGCGTCGTCATCCTCCGCCTTTTTCAAACCGGAAAGTGTGACGTTCGCAGGAGAGATGCTCGCCAACCCCGCTTGTCGTGGCAGAGAGCCTTCATGAATATCCGTGCTCACCACCTTCACTTGGTGGTTTAACCGATCAGCCGCCGCTGTGACGCTCGCGTCATCCATTTCTCCGGCGAAGGGGAGCAACGCCAAATGAATCTCATGGGAGCCTATTTCCGGCAGGATATCCGGCTCATAGCTACTGCGAATCAACGTAAGTCGGAGAGTGTTTCCCTTCAGCGAATAACCATGCTTGGTGTCGTTCAGCAAAGCGCATCCCGCCTTCTCTCCATTCGCCGTTCCCGATACTTTCGCCCATTGCAGAGCGGGTAACTCCTCTCCGTTGTTAAAGTTCCTCTCGATGGAGCCGAACGGTATTTCATAAGAGGCTTTCGCATCGCTCGCAGATAACGGCAGAACATAGCTAAGAACAGGTACGCCGGTTTGGGGGGTTCCTCTTTCAAACCAAACGCCGGAGATATGCACATAAAGCATCGGATCATCGGCGCGGAGTTCGTATGTGAGCGTCATATCCGATGAATGTATCTTCGCCTTCACGTCGATCGTAGCTTTGTGGGGCCCGGACATGGAACGTGTCATGGAAGCGACAACTGGGAATTCCGTTTGCCCTGTGTTGTCAACGGACCAAGCGCTCATCCCGTGCGGACGTTCCACCGCGTATTCCAGCAACGGCGCATTCTCAACGATGGTCTTGCCGGTTTTCTTGTCGATTAGCTGGTGTATTCCTCCTGTTTGAGAATCCAGTTCCACTCGAAGATATTCATTCTCCAGCCCTTCGATGCTTCTCTCCACGGGTGCGTATTCGCAATGATGCCGTGTTCCAAGCAACCACGCCTCATGAGGCGCGGAGGAGGGAGATTCGCTGCGAATCTCATCCACCATGACAAGAGAATAGCCCAATGAGGAAATGTGCGCGGGGAACGCTACGATAGCGTATTCATGCCCCCAGAAATTACCGGCGGTTATCATTTGCGCGGGGATCATGGAGCCGTCGGGTAATGTCACGCGGTATTTCCTGAATCGCAGCGGACGCGCAGGATCCCAATAGACCTCGTTATCCCAGAGGGTCGTCTCCACCACCTCCTCGCGATCCACCGCAAGCGGATTGAACAGCATATACGGTTTGGGCCATCCACCGCGTGTCTGATCCGAAAGGCTCATGCCCGAGTTATCGTATCGGAACCCCACTCCCGCCCCCATGGCGCTGGAGACATTCGAGAGAAACGGATCCGACGTTCCCGTTTCTCCTGCCGCAGAGTCGATTCTAGAGGCGAGACTTCGAAGCGCCTTGGTTTCAATCTGGGAAACGCTCGCCATGGATGTCTGGTAAAGCCCATGCGCGTAGGTGCGCGTGTCATGCACTCCGGAACCGGGTAGAATATCGTGGAAATGATTAAAAAGGATGTCCACCCAGTCGTCTCGCAGGGTTCCGTTGGGGTATGCCAAACCCGTCGCACCCCAAGCCATTGTAGAGGCGGCTTCAGCATCCTTCAGACGCGCCTCGCCGAAGCGGCAGATTTTCTTGATCAGCGATTGCGTGGTGTAGCACCCCGTGAACTCCGTGTTCAGTTCGCAATCCAGCGTCGGCAGTTTGTCTCCCAACTTCTCCAGTTTCTCGTAGTAGGCTTTCGCAGTTGTGAGACTTATGTTCGGGAAAATCGGCCATTTGTTCATATCCAATCCGAATGACAAATCCCTTCGAGTGGGACCACCGCCATGATCTCCCACACCATAAACGATCATGTAATCCTTGCCACCGTAATTTTTCGCAAATTTCACGAGATGGTCCATAATCCCGGGCATCAAGGTCATGTTGTAGCCTAGGTTCATGTGGTTGACAGCTAGCACACGCGAACCATCAGGTGCGCTCCACCAAAAAGCGTCCGGCTTTTGCGTCAAATACACCCCGGGGCGATGAAGATAAATGTACTTGATACCTCCTCGCACCAGATAGGTTGGCAGTGAACGAGCGTGCCCGAAGGTGTCAGGACACCAGTCGATCGGCACCTCCTCGGGGGAGATTCCAAAAAGCCTGTGCATGTATTGCCGCGTGTAAAGAAGATGGCGAGTGAGGCTCTCCCCGCCGGCGATGTTGTTGTCATTCTCCACCCAGTGACTTGCGGTCACCTCCCATCGCCCCTCTTTCACTCTCTGAGCGATGCGCTCCAGCATCTCAGGGTTGTGCTTCTCCACACTGGCGTAAACGCTCGCTTGACTCTGAGAAAAATGAAACTCGGGAAACTCCTCCATCAGGCGCAGAACCGTCAGGAAGGAATCGTTGATTACCGCGACCGTTTCCGGCCAGGACCACATCCAGTTCATATCGATGTGGGCATGCCCCACGCAGTGTATTGTGTAACTCTTCGCCGTGCCTCCGAGCGGAGCCAGCAGTGCTTCCGCCTCACCCACAGCCTTTTCAAGTTCGGTCAGATTCCCGCCGCTCAACGCCGAGGACACTCTTTTGCGCGCCTCCGCAATCAGAGGTTTCCAGCTATCCGCTTTGTCAGGATGAAGTTCGCAAAGCGAATCTGCGAAACGCGCTTCCGATTCGAACCGTTCAGAATGATATCTGAAACGCGCGTTCACTTTAGACAATGATTTACTTTTCCCCTCACTTTGGTTTGTCATGTTCCCGCTCCTCGCAAGATTATATTGACCTTTGTGTTCGGCATGATCAAAACGCCTTATCTATAATACTTGCACAAGCCGTCATATGATGCAAGGGATTCCGTATTTTCAGTTGCAAACAGCGAATTACGAAACATCACCTCTTTGGTGTGTGAATTAGGGATGTCAAATTGTTGCTTTCTGACAAGTCCGGATTGGGACTACACATCACAATGCAATCTGAATGGGTTCCCGCACCCCTTTAAGACGGTGATAGTTCATGATCTTCTCAAGAAGCACATTGGTGATCGTCGCTCCCCTTGGCAGGATCATTTTCCCGTCCAGCAGATGCAGATCGTAGTAAAGGACATCACCGACGAACAGTTCGTGCACCTCCTTTTCCACATATCCATGCTCCATGGACTCAGCGATGTTATCCACCATTTTGGAATCAGGTATGAAATCCAAGCCTTCCTCTTTTGGAGGCGTTTGGGATATTAAGGTCTTTTCTATGGCGTCCGTCACCGCCGGATCGTACGATCCATAGCGCATTAGCATCATCCGGTATGCTACTGTTCGAGATGAGTTGGCATTCTCCAGTTCGATTAAGTCCATCAAAGCCTTTAATATTCTCGATTCGATGGGAATATCCTCCCCCGAAAGACTATCATTTGGGAAGCCTGAGCCGGAATAACATTTGTGATGATAGAGAATGATTTTGGCTATGGACTCCATTCTAGGGATGTTGTTCAGCAGGTCGTGAGCGATTCTGGGGGTTCGCTCCCATATTTCCCGTTCCTGCTCGGTTAAATCCCCGTTGGTATCGCATTTGGCGACGATCTCCGAAGGCACCGCCATGCGCCCGATCCCGCACAGCATTGCCGCGAGTTCCAGTTCCCATGCATTCTTTAATTGAAGGAGATTCCCCACCGCTTTGCAATACTGTTTCAGTTTCTGATTGCGGGCGTATGTCTCGGGGCTGGAGGAGGCAAGTAACTCCGTGAGTACGCGAACGCTGCCAGTGAGAGTGTTGCGAAGAAGTTCCGTCTCAGCGATTATAAGACGATGCTGCTCGATGCCTGCGTCAATGGCCATGGCGAGTTTTTCCGGTGGGCATGGCTTGTTGAGGAAGCGAAAGATTTGTCCATGGTTCACCGCATCCATGGCAGTCTGCTGATCCGCTTGCCCCGTGAGCATAATCCGCACGGTGTCCGGGGCCAGGCGCATTGTTTCCGCCAGAAATTCGATGCCGTTCATGTGAGGCATCCGCATATCCGCCACCACCACCGCATACGGTTCCATTCTCCGTATCATCTCTATGCCGGTCTTAGGACCTTGGGCGATGGAGACTTCATATCGATTGTGGAACTGTCTTTGCATGCCGAAAAGCAGATTCGCCTCGTCATCTACAAAAAGTACTCTTCTATTCATATAGTTTCATCCTGTTCCGCACACCGGCATTCTTTGCGCCATTCATCCGTTTTCCCACGCAAGCCAAGACCATCGAGATACTCCTCGTCAAACCGCACCGTCTCGCTTCTTGGCATAATCGGATGAGCCTCATTCGTCAGAACATTCGCGGCATGCACTAACGCGATGCCGTTGAACTCTCTGGAGTTCTGCCTGCTTGGGGTGTGATGATAGGCGATCGCCTGCATCATGGACTCAGGCAACCCCCAAAGCCCCATCAGGTACGCCCCAACATCCGCATGGCTGGCTCCGAAAAACGCCTCCTCCGCCTCCTCGATCGGGATATCGGGCAGCATCTGATTCATCAATAGCGGCTCATATTCCTGAGGCAGGTTATTGAGAAGAATTAACATCCCGACGTCGTGCAGAAGACTTGCGGAATACGCCTCTTCAATGATTTTACGATCCAGTTGCTCCATCCGAGCGATGCGATCCGCGACTTTGGCAGTCAGGAGGCTGTGGTTCCATAGATTGTTAATCAGATTGCTCTTTAACTTTGAATTATTGAATCCGCTGAAGACATGCAAGCTGAGCACTAGCGATTTCACCGTGTTCAAGCCAATTAGATTGACCGCCTGAACAAGGGATGTGATATGCTTGGAGTTCCCGAAATAGGCGGAGTTGACCAGTTGCAATATCTTTGCGGACATGCCGATATCCGCGGTAATCTTCTCAACGATTTCCTTGATGGTGCACTCCGGTTTTTCCAGCATGAGCACAATCTCGTAATAAAGAGAGGGGTGACTTGGAAGCGAGGACGTGTTGGTGGTGAGCCTTTGCAGGAACGGATTGTTCAAATAATCCTGCAACCATGTGGCGCGGTTCAGAGTCGCGATCAGCGTATCATAATCGCAAGGCTTCGCCAGAAATTGGTGGGAGTTTACGACGGATCGCAGGATGTTCACTTCATCGGAGTAGCCTGATAAAACTATCCGCACCACTGTGGGATACAATTTGGAGACCTTATCGAGCAATGTCGCGCCATCCATGCCCGGCATTCTCATATCGGTGATGATTACATCAATCGGCGCCTTTTGCAGCAAATGTAACGCCTCTTCGCCATTATTGGCGAAATACAACTCCCACTCCTCGCGTTTCGAACGCAGCATTCTCTGCAACCCCTGCAAAATATTCGGTTCATCATCGACAAACATCACTCTTTTCATGCTTAATTCCAACCTATTCTATTAAAAGGCTGCGGCGCTTCCAGTAACCGTGCATCTCTCCCGACGCGTGGCGATAGATAATCCGCAAATCATGGAAACGGTAACCGTCTCACATTCTTTCATACATCCTGCAATGGCAACTGGATAATGAAAGCCGTTCCGACACCCATTTCCGTCTCGAAAAATATCCTTCCGCGATGCTTTTCCGTAATAATCATGTGGGCGATGGACAGTCCCTGCCCGCTCCCCTTTCCCACCTCTTTGGTGGTGAAGAATGGATCGAATATGCGATCCCGGATGTCCTCGGGGATGCCTGTTCCCGTGTCGCACACTCTTATCTCCGCATACTCACCAATGTTTTTAGTGGATATGGTTATCCTTCCTTTCACCGTTCCGCTCTCCCCCACTACATCGCCTATTGCGTGCGTTGCATTCACGATGAGATTCAGGAAAACCTGATTGATCTCCCCGGGCAAACAGGGAACCGGTGGCAAGGATCGATCCAACTGCAGATCGATATCGGCGATATATTTCCATTCATTTCTCGCCACGGTCACGGTGCTCTCAATCGCTTTGTTCATATCGTACGCCACTTTCTCCATTTCATGCGGATGAGAGAACTCCTTCATCGCCAGAACAATTTTCGAAACTCGTCCCACGCCCTCCAAAGCCTCCGAGATAGCTGCGGGGGTTTCCGATATGAGATAATCGATATCCAGCTTCCTCCACTGCTCCCGAATCTCCGCTACGACCTCTCCTTTCAGGCATTCCATGCCTCCTTCGCCAACCAGATCGTCATATAGCTTCAGAACAGTGAGAACATCCCTGAATGCATCCTGCAGGAACCGAATGTTATCCCCGATGTATTGAGTGGGAGTGTTGATCTCGTGAGCTATTCCAGCCGCCAATTGCCCTATGCTCTCCAAACGTTGCGCTTGATTCAACTGACTTACAAGTATTTTCCTTTCGGTTATATCCTCGGCTAACAGCAATAGTCCTGACTTCTCATTCATGTCCCTTTGGAGCGGATTGATGGTGACGCATAGGAAACATGGATCGTTTCTCTCATTTCGATATGCGATTTCATCCAGACGTACCGTCTCACCATTTGCTCGGCATCGGTCCATCGCCTCGGAAACTTTCGCCCAGTTCCACGATATTGGCAAGGTTTGAAACTCATTTCCCAAAACTCTCTCCACAGGGATGCCAAAATGCTTTACCGCAGCAGTGTTCCACTGTAAGATGCGACCGGAGGAGTTCACGCTGATTAGAATTGAGGGAATGGATGCCAGCAAAATGCTCTTCTCCAAGTCGCTAGCCTTCGCCTCCTTCGCCAACTCCTGCGATTTACTCAAGGCGTTTTCAAGTTGCCGATTGATCTCCTCAATCTCCTTTTTAGCTTGATGCGTCTCCCTTAAAGCCACCCCGAGAAGCTCCTCTTCCAATTTACGGGAGGTGATGTTTACATGGGCGATAACGACTCCCCTTAGGTCCTCGGTCAGCGGAGCGGCGTACAGGGTGAACCATCTCCTTTCCTCAGGAGAATGGCAGTCATACTCCATGCTGAAATCGCTCAGCGTGCCGTCGAGGATTTGGCATATCTTGCTTCTCACTGTCTCGGCTTCGGCGGCGCCTCGTTCCGTTGCTCGACGGCACTCATCCAGATAGTTGGCGCCCAAACCGAACCCGCCGAGCGCAAGCCCGTTTATCTCCGCGAACTTCGTCCAGGCATCGTTCACGGAAATCACCACGCCATCGCGATCGAGCACGCAAAGATGCACTGGTATCGACTGCAGCACGGCGCACTTGAGCGCTTCGCTCTCACGAATGAGAAGTTCGCCCTCCTTGCGCTGAGTGATATCCTCAGCTATGGAGATGTAATGGGTGATTTTCCCCTCGGCATTCCTCACGCCGGAAATGGAAACGGAAACCCAATGAAGTTCCCCGTTCTTTTTTCGATTGAGCAACTCTCCTTTCCAACAACCCTTGGTTTGCAATGCGGTTCCTATCTCGCGATTAACCGGGGAACTCGGTCCTTCGGCATGAAGAAAACCAGGCTCCCTCCCTACCGCATCCTCGGAAGAGTATCCGCTTGACGCCACAAAGATAGGATTGACGTATTCAATTAAACCCTGCTGATTTAAGATAAGTATCTCGACGGGAGACTGCTCCACGGCGTTGGAAAGGATACGCAGTTGCTCTTCGTAACGCTCCTGATCCGTGATATCCCGGCTTGTAATCACGCAACCGCGGATATCCTCCATATCCAAAAGATTGTTCCCAACGCCCTCAATTTTCTTGTAGGAGCCATCCTTGCAAAGCACTCGAGCCCGCACCATCGGTGTTAATCCAAGCTTGGCTAACATCTCCTCCATTTTCCGCCGCACAAGGGGGATATCCTCCGGGTGAATAAACTCCAGAAGGTTCCTGCCTATGAGTTCGGAGACATCCCATCCGAAAACCCGTGTGGCGGACGGGCTCACCTCGCGAAGCGTGCCATCCGCGTTCAGAATGGAGATCACATCATTGGCGTATTTCATTAATGCGTTGTATCGCGCTTCCTTGCGGGAAGACATTTCGCTCATGCCTCACCTCTATTCCATGTGGGCGAACACAGCGGGCGAACACAAGGGTCGCCCCTACATATCCTGTCAATAAAAAAATCCGATTGCAAATCAGGCGGGGGATTCCCGATATCGTTCCGAGTGCATCAGCGAAGATGCGAGGTGAATCGTGTCAAAAGGGGTTCCTGCGTGGGACGGCAACATTATTATCGGTCTAATGGTTCGTTATGATGACCATTGTTTTATTATTGGAGGAGTAGCCCCCCTATTGACGACCGAGGACTTCTTGCACTATCCTTTACCAAAGCAAATCACACGAATTCTCCGATATTTCGGATACGAGGTTAAAAATGGGTAAATCCCCTTTGAAGTTAGGCGTCTCCACCTATTCCTACTGGCACTTTACGGATACTAAATACCCCATTGAAAACGTGCTGAAGCACGCATGCGACCTGGGACTGCAGGGCGTGGAGGTTCTACATCAGCAGATGGAGAACGAGGATACCGCGTACTGCAATCGAATCAAACGGCTTGCTTTCTCCTACGGATTGGACCTCATATCCCTCTCCATCCATCAAAATTTCGTCTCTCCGGACCCCGACATCCGGCAACACCATATCGATCATACCAACCGATGCATCGAGTTGGCTTACCGAATGGGAATCCCCTGCATACGTCTGAACTCAGGCAGGTGGGGAACGGTGCAGTCTTTTGACGACTTAATGGCTTTGAGCGGAGAAGAGCCTGCGCTGCCCGGCTACACCGAAGATGACGCCTTCAATTGGTGCATTGACAGTGTGCGAAAATGCCTGTCCAAAGCGGGGGAACGCGGGGTGACGCTCGCATTGGAAAATCATTGGGGGCTCACACGCAAACCCGAGGGCGTGCTTAGGATTACAAACGAGGTGAATTCGCCGTGGCTCTCCGTCTTAATGGATACCGGAAATTTTCTGGATTCTCCTTACGGGGAGTTGGAAAAACTCGCCCCGCATGCGGTGTACGTGCATGCGAAGACTTACTACGGTGGCGGCGAGTGGTACACTCTCGACTTGGATTACCGCAGGATCGCAGGGATACTGGAGATGGCTGGATTCCAAGGCTACGTGTCGCTTGAGTTCGAGGGCAAGGAGGATCCGACGACCGGTGTGCCCAAGAGCGTCGAGATGTTGCGCAAGGCGTTTAAATAAACTTATTCGTATGCAAACCATATTAGCTTCTAACACCGCAACCGCCCGGGACGGCGGTTCATGCAGACTTGGAGCCAACCATGAAACAACCGAGCATAGCCAGCTTAAAAAACTTCTTCAGTTCCTCCAAGATACGCATTCCCGCTAGCGTGGGACCGGATCAGAACAGCATCATAGCCCGCCGACCGTATTTCCTCGTGCCCGTTGAGAATGAAGCACAGAGAAATATCGCAATGCAAAGAATCGTCCGATATGCTCAGAGGCATCAAGTGGCGGATGTATACGTCATCAGCCATGGATGGCATCGAAATTTCTACAGCGCCATTTCCGCATACGATCGCTTGGTGTCCCGATTTTTCATATTAATGCGGAGGGGATTGCTCCCTAAAGGAAATACCAAACGCCCCCTCATCATCGCTCTGCATTGGCACTCAGACCCGGGCAGAAACAAATTCGAGGATACCGATGGCAAGAGAGACAAAAGTAAATTCTTCGATCTCGCATCGACTCTTTTCCGGCAACGTTTCGGAAATGACGATGTGGCGTTTTATCACGATTTCGATGGAATCTTCAGCATCTTCTGCTCCGCCACGCAATCCAAAGCTCACACTTGGACATCGCCTAATACGTCTCGAACCGATGATTTGTGGTTGACTCTTGATCGCAAAAGGAAGATGGCGCATCTGTTGCAAAGGTATGAACTGAAGGAGGCGAAAGGAAGTTCGCTGGATGAAAAAATCGTGACAGTTTGGCGTTGTTATCATGAAGCTCGCTCCGATAGAACTCTCACGGAAAGACTTCCCTCCCCCGCCCGTTATGAAAAACCGTCCATCTCCCTGTTCGCATCCATTCTTCGCTCCACGGGAAGGATCGCACTGATATTAATCTCTCTCGCCCTAATCAAACCGCTCTGTCTTCTGATATGGAACATCCTTCAGCCGCATCCATTCTTTTGGGGCATGATTGTCTATTTTTGTGTCTTTTATTGGACATCGCGATGGCGTGCGTATCATCCAAACGGTACCTTGAATACGCCACCTTGGATCGCATTGCCCTTCGGACTGTTGCCCACTCTGTTATTCGTCATACCACTCATGGCGTGGATTGTTATCCGTTGGGCTGTGGGAAGCATCCTTACGCTGTTTTCCGGCAAATGGCTGAATCTATTCACTTATCCGGAGAAGACGACGCGAACGAGATTCCTACATAATATCAGTTTACGATGGGGACTCTCTTTGCTGACCCTGGTTCCCATTCGCTGGATGAGACGCGCACTACCCAAGGATAGCAAGACCATGGATTTCGTCTCCGCACTCGAAAATCAGCTTAGCTTTTTCGTGATGCAACGCAAAGCGGTGCGAGTCGGTGAAACATCGGCGAACTTCCTGAAGGATTTATGCAAGCAATCGGAAAACCTTTCTAACGCTCAATTTCATTTCATAGGCCATAGCTTCGGAGCGTCGGTGGTCTGCAACACCGCGCGAAGGCTTGCGTTGGATAATTCTCCGGTGATTATTCGCACCCTCTGCCTTATAGAGGCAGCGATGGCACAGGAATGGTTGAAAACGGAACGAACACTCTTGAATAAAATAACAGGAGTTGTGGCGAATATCTTCTCACGGTATGACACGGCTACCGGTGCGTATTATCCCCTCGCCAATAACGCCAGGGTGGCTGCGGGGAGCAAAGGGATGTTCAAATATCAGAATGTCTGTGGGCTGGCGGTATACCGATGCAATTTTGACGCACTGAATACGCCGCCCGACTTGAATAATCCGCTGTTCGTGGGATTTCCACCGCTTTCCACTGTCCCATCGCATATCACTCCAAAATACTATGATCTGGATACAAGCAGACTTATCTTCAATGGACCGATACTAACGGGCGGCGGGCATGATGACATTTTCAAAAGCGATATCATTCATCTGTTATATGCGGCATGCACGGCTTAGAGAGAACCGGGTTCGAAATCGTATAGACTTTTACGGTATTCCTCCAACGCAGTCAAGGAGCGCATCCCCTTTAAGCGCGCCTTTTCCTTTTTATCCCGAATAGGAATGGGAAGTTCCGGCAAAATGCCGAAATTGGAGTTCATGGGAGAAAAATGCTTCGGATTTGTCTCTATGAGGTAATGGCACAGGGAGCCAATCACTGTTTCACGGGGCGGTGTTGTCGGCTCCAACCCCAGTGCGAATCGTACGGCGTTCATTCCCGCCACTATGCCGATTGCCGCGGATTCCAAGTACCCTTCCACTCCCGTAAGTTGCCCCGCCATGTATATGCCCTCGTGATGGCTTACCTGCATGGATAGGTTGAGCGCAAGAGGGGCGTTGATATAGGTGTTGCGATGCATCACTCCGTAACGTACGAACTCGGCTTGCTCCAGCCCGGGAATCATCCGAAAGATGCGCCTCTGTTCCCCCCATTTCAACCGCGTCTGAAAACCTACAAGCCCCCACAATGTCCCCTCTTTGTTTTCCTGACGCAGTTGCACCACCGCCCAGGGACGCTTGCCGGTGCGCGGGTCCACCAATCCAATCGGTTTCATGGGGCCGTAAGCAAGCGTTCTCTCTCCTCTTCGCGCCAACTCCTCTATGGGCAGGCACATCTCGAAATACGAGGCATCCCTTTCGTCGGGATTATGCGGTGCGCTTTGCTCCGCTTGAACCAATTCCGCGTGAAAACGAAGATATTCCTCCTTGTTAAAGGGGCAGTTTAGGTAATCGCCTTCGGTGACTTCCTCCATGCGCGAAGGATCGTTCTCAGCAGTCTTTCCCCGTCTTGACGCTCGATACACCTTATTCTGATCGATGCTGTCAAAGGTGATCGTTGGGGCGACGGCGTCGTAAAATGAGAGAGAACGCTCATCAACCAATCGGCTTATCTCTCCGGTAAGATCATCCGTCGTGAGTGGCCCCGTGGCGATAATGAGAGGACGGTGAGCGGGAAGCGAGGTCACCTCGTCACGGATGATAGTGATTCGAGGATGACGCGTTAGAATACTTGTCACCTCCATCGCGAAGGAATCCCTGTCCACCGCTAGTGCCTCCCCTGCGGGCACACTATGCCTTGAAGCAACCTCCAAAATCAGGGAATCCAAACGCCGCATCTCTTCTTTCATGACCCCGCTGGCGTTGGTGAGCAGATTGGATTTGAAGGAGTTGGAACAGACAAGTTCGGCGAGATATGAGGATTGATGCACCGCCGTCATCCTTTTCGGGCGCATCTCATAAAGAATCGCGCGTAAACCGGATTGCGCAACTCTCCATGCTGCCTCCACGCCGGCGAAACCCCCTCCAACAACGAAAACAACGGAGGTTCGCCGCTTGATTTCTCGTCTCTCTCCAAACACTTTCATCGCTTTTCCCTTATACTTATATTACTGCCGATCCAGCCCGATTTTCCTCATATCCATTACATCCATTGGGTTATACGCATTTTCATGCGACTCTAAATGTGGTTATTCACACCGCTTTCGAGTAGACTTATTGCCATGACAAGAGAGATAAAAACGCCATTTGACAGTTTCGTAATGCGTTGCATAACCCAGGAGCTATCACATAAGATTTGCGGTGGTGCTATTCAGAGGATCACACAACCCTCCGACCATGACGTGATCTGGGAGATGCGTCATAATGGGGAGAATCATCGTCTGCTCTTCTCCACGGACCCCCGAAATCCGAGGGTCCACCTCACAAAGGTGAAAAGAAGCAATCCCACCGCACCGCCGCAGTTCTGCATGGTCTGCCGCAAATATCTTGAGGGAGGGCGGATCCATTCCATCATCCAAGCGGATATCGATCGCATATTACGCATCATGGTTCATTCCTCAATGGGAACATTCTGTTTCATGGCTGAAATGATGGGAAATCGCAGCAACCTAATTCTACTGAATACGGAGGGGGTTATTATAGACGCGATTCGCCATGTCCCGTATCGCTTGAACAGATTTAGACAGTTGCTTCCCAATATGTCGTATTCGCCCCCCCCAGTTCAAACGGATAAAAAGAACCCTTTCGAGGAATTCAACGACGAACCTATAATTCATGAGCCCGGATTTTCCGAGGATCAAAACTCCCTGGCGGATTATCTACTGAAAAACTATCGCGGATTCTCCCCGTTCCTTGCTGCGGAGATAGCCTTGTGCATCCAAAGAGATTCCATCCATCAGACGTGGGAGGATGTCATCAGGAAAGCTCGGGAAAACGTATGGAATCCTCATCTTGCCAAAGGTGAAAACGGCGTTCCCATCGGCGCTTATCCCATTCCGACAGCGCAACTTCCATCGAATTCACAGGTGGCATTTCCTTCTCTAAATGAAGCGTTGGACGCCTATTTCAGCGATTTCCTGCCCCGCATACAAAACGAAATCCGCGCAATGGAGTTAACAGGACAAATACGCCGTGCGGAACGCTCATTGGGGAACAGAAAAAGGGAGTTGGATGAATCAATCTCAAACGCCTCAAAGGCGGAATGGTGGAAAGAGTGCGCCGATTTGCTCGTTATCAATCGACAATTAATTCCCGAAGGCGCCTCGGAAGCGAGAACGCCGGATCTTTATCACCCCGAGCAAGAAGACCGAGTCATTCCTCTCGATCCATCCCTTTCCATCCAGGACAACGTAGAGAAGTATTATCGTAAAAGCCGTAAGGCGATTGATGGTATGGACATTTTGCGTCATCAAGCGGACAGGGTTCATTCTCAGCTTCAAACACTCCGGGAGGCGATGGAACAAATAACTCAGTTGACGCAGACCGATCAGTTGCAGCGGCTGCGCGAGGAACTGATATCACAAGGAGTGTTGAGGGAGGAATCTCGGGAACCTTCTCCGGTTGGCAAGCTGAATGCGCCACTTGATTTCGCCGGTAAGAAGATACGCACCTTCCATACTTCCGATGGCTGGGAGATTCTCTACGGCGAGAACAGCGAAGCGAACGATTACCTGACCACACGTGTCGCTCAGCCAACGGACATATGGCTGCATGTTCGATCCAACGCCAGCGCCCATGTGGTGATCAGGACAAATCGCCATCCTGAAAAAACGCCGTTGGAAGTAATACGCCAAGCTGCGGTTATCGCTGCAAAACACAGTGCGGCGAAGCACTCCGGAACGGTGCCTGTGGACTATACATTGAGAAAATATGTTCGCAAGCCTCGCGGAGCCGCCCAAGGAATGGTATCCTATCAGTACGAAAAAACCCTGCATGTGGAGACGGACGTATAGCAGATGCCTGTCCACAGTGCAAATATAAATAATCATCAAGGAGCTTTTCTCATGCGTCTCAAATTCAGCGTTCTCATTGCACTATCGTTAAGCCTGATTTGCGCATCGGCGGTGCACGCCGAGAATTTGCCGCCATTACTGCGAAACGTCCATAGAATCGTCGCACTCGGCGACAGTATCACTCAGTTTGGGGACGGACCGCAAGGATACGTTGGCATCATTCGCAACACTTTGCAAAAGCTTTACCCGGATCAAAATTTCGAAGTGATCAACGCTGGGATATCAGGAAATAAATCCAATCAAATGCTGGCGCGATTCCAACAGGATGTTATCGATAAAAATCCCGATATGGTAACCATTAGTTGCGGCGTGAACGACGTATGGCACGGTTTTTATGATAATCATCCCAAAGACGACGGGCCAAGGGGCATTCCGATTCCGAAATATCGTGCGAACATCGAAAAGATGATCTCCATGGCGGAGGCGGCGCACATTCGAGTCGTTATTCTCTCAACCACCGTTATTTACGAAGACCCCAACTCACCGGAAAATTTGAAGGTCAAGGGATATAATGCCGCCCTTGAAGAGATTGCAAAGAAGCGCCACCTACCCTTCGTTAATTTCCAGCCCGTATTTTGGCGCATCCTGCTCCCATATCGAGCCACAGGGGCTACGGCGCTCTTACTAACCGTTGATGGCGTACATATGAATAACGCGGGAAATCAATTGATGGCGTATACCATTTTGAAAGGGTTGGGAATCCAGCCGGACGAGTGGAAAAACCTTCATTAAGAACATATCCCGATTGCATCGTATTCAAAAGATAAAGATATAACGGGAATCCGATCAAACATTGACGGCAAAATATGCCTGTAACTAAAATTGAGTATCATAGCCCGGCTTTGCAAAGGAAAAGTCGCTCTTGGGTAATTATTCCCGAAGGTGTTAATCGGTTTCCTGTTTTATACCTATTGCACGGCTTGCCGGACAGACCCGAAGATTGGCTCAGGCGTTCACCGATAGCCTCCATCGCCGCCTCCCTCCCGCTCGCAATCATTATACCGGAGGGCGGCGGACTCTATTGCGGAGTTTGGGAGCGTTATCTCGTAGAGGATATCCCACGAATCATGGAGAACCGCATCGAGGTGATCCCAAAACGAGAATGCAGGGGCGTAGCTGGAATATCCATTGGGGGATACGGTGCGTTAAAAATTGCGTTCAAACATCCCGAACGATATGGCTCGGTTAGCTGTCATTCGGGTGCGGTGGGTTGGGGGCATCGACCGCTGGAGGGCGAAGGTTCATGGAAAGAGCTCCTGCTGCATCATCAAAGCGGATGGTTATTCGGGGGTGGACTTCCTTACCGATTGGCGATGATGGCACCGTTCCGTAAGTATCTCTCCGCGTATAAGCGTTTGGAGAGCATGCGATGCAAGGAGAACGATCTTTACGAGATTGCGGCATCATCCTTTCGGATGAATCCTCCGAAGATTTCGTTGGATTGCGGCACGGATGACTTTCTTAAGGGAGATAATCAGGAGTTTCACTCTTTCTTATCGGAAAGAGGTGTGGAACACGATTATCGGGAGTATCCCGGGGCGCATAATTGGAATTATTGGAACGCAAGGATGTCGGAGATGTTAAATTTTCACGCAAGGAGTATGAACCTAATAAAATGAGTTGCGATGAGAAACCCCTGCACCACTCGGACAAAACAGACGAAGGAAATATTGACCAGCAATATTTGGAGGCTCAACTCCTGCAATTTACCGCTGTGGCGTCCTTTTACGACAAGCTAATGACCGGGGTTCCATACGAAGAGTGGATTCTTTATCTCCGTAAAATGATCCGCAAGCTTGAAACCAAGGTCCATACGGTTTTAGACCTCGCTTGCGGAACGGGTAACGTAACTGAGATTCTTTATGACCAGGGTTACGATGTGCAGGGGGTGGATATCTCCTCCGAGATGATCAAGGTGGCGCGGAAAAAGGCTCAAAACAAGCATTATTCAATTCCCTACCATGTTCAAGACGCCTCGGAACTCTCGCTGGAAAAACGCGACTACGACCTCTGCGTAAGTTTTTTTGACAGCCTGAACTATATCCTCGATCCGAACAAGCTGCAAAACGCAATGAAAAGAGTTTTTGACCACCTACGCAAGGGAGGACTTTTCATCTTTGACATGAACTCCATTTACGCACTGGAAAACGGTTTTTTCGATCAGGAGAACTCTTACGAGGACGATCCAGTGCGCTATGTCTGGAGAAGCGAATTCAACCCTGACACTCGCATATGCCGCATACGCATGCATTTCATCGTGAATGAAGGCACTGAGGAGAAGGAATTTCGTGAAACTCATATCCAATACGCATATCGCGAAGAGGAGGTGAGGGAGATGCTATTAATTGCCGGATTCCGAGAACTCCAAACCTTCCATAGATACTCATTTAAGCCGGTCAACCCCCTCACCGATCGGATATTTTACGCATGCCATAAACCGTAATATTCCATCCTCCTCATTTCACAGTTTGGACCGATGGCTCATATCCACCACGTCCTTCCTTCGGGATTTCGGTGTCACAATTAACTTCACTATCTTTCCATTGCGGTAACTACACTCCACCGTCGTTCGATAGGGGGCGTGCAGCTTGAAGTCCACATCCCAGTCATGAGGCCAAGCGGGAAGCAGCAGAATTTTACGACCCAGTCCCTGGAGCAGCATCAACTGAGTGGTTTCCAAAAGGTTGCCTCCATGATTTTGATCCGGAAGCCAATCGAAATTGGGCCCCCATGTGGCGGGCCAGCGATAAGCCGGATTGGAATTCTCGCATTTGATCTTTAAAATCTTGGCGGCTTCATCTCGCATTCCCAGCAATGCGGCGCAGTTTCCATCGTATCCCCAGCCAACATACAGATGGAAAAGTCGATGAGCGTAAGTCTCACGCGCCATCTCCAATCCGGGTCTGCCCACTCCGAATAGCCGGAATGGCCACACCGCATATAATTCCGGGTTCTCGCAATTAGTGGTGTGTTTGTCGTATTTCTCCGCAGGGGAGATAATACGCACGGTATGCCCATCCACTGTCGCCTCTTCCGTGGGAATTGAAGGGCAAGCGTCCTTCATATACAGAAAGAATTTGCGTTCTTCCGGGGCGACGTATTTTTTCGGCAATTCGCACAAACGCCTGGTAATGTCTATCAAACCCGCCACATCGGGCGTGTCATTGATCACTCCCGTCCAGTAGGTCTCAATCGCCTGATCCGGGTCGAGAATAATTTTTCCGTTTGAGTCTTTTTTGAAACGGGTGTCGAAGTATTTCAGAACCTGCACCGCCATGGGCAAGAGTTGACTCTTCAGGAATACCGGATCCTGTGTGTAATCCCAGCGATCTAGCATCAGCGCGACAAGTTCCGGACCCTGATTCCAAGCGTATCTCCACCAGGGGCTTTGGATATCTCCGGGAGCCTTTCCGTTATGGTTCCAACCGTAATCCGAATTGGAGTAGGTTCCCCAAGCGGTCATCGTTTCCGGGAAGTAGATTCCCGATGCATCATAATAGATTTTCGAGCGAGCCTCAGCGAGCGGAACCACATCCTCATACATTTTGAAAAGCGGTTCCATCATCTCGTAATCCCCTGCTGCGAGCATCGGATGATACATGTGGCGCGTGTTCTGCCACCAGTAACACTCCCCCCATGCGCGCCAATCCGGATCGTAAGGTCTGCCCATCGCCTTCGGTTCCACGGTGAATATCCCGCCGTTAAACTTGATGGGGTAGTTTCCTCTTCCGCCGCAGGCTTGAACGTAATTCTGCAGAAGATATCCTCTGCTGATCATATCCGGAGTTGCCGTGGCGGAGGAATGGCTTGCCAGCTTTCCGTCCAAATAGATTGCCGCGACCCCTGTTTTCGTATCGAAGGTGGCGGCGACATTTTGCCATTTGCCTGGTGCCAAAGCGTTATTATGGGATTGCAACTGCAATTCGCCGATAATCAGCCTCAAAGTGTTCACAGGATATATGTCGAACAGAAATCCATCCTGTTGCCCTGCGGTAAGCTTGTCAAAGATACGTCCCACTCCCGTTCCGTCGGGTTTAATCCATGCGTCGAGTGTGAAGCCTTTTGAGAAATTCAACGCGCCACTACCGATCTCCTGTCTGGAACCATCTCCTTGCCAAAGCAGACCTTTCAGTTTTAGGTCATTACCGGGATTTTGAGCGATCAATGCCACATTCTTGGTGGAAAGAGGTCTGTCATAAACCAATACGTGATTCATCTCCCCGGGAAAATGATTTTGATCATTGGAATCGTACCCCACCCTTAGGGGATGATCGGCGCCGGGGACCTCCATCCGCGTGTTGCCGATTTTATCCACGAACACCCAGGAACGGCGCCAATAGCTATTCCACCATGCCTCGGTTCTTTTCAGCGCCGTGACATAGTCCGCCGAATTCTCGGCGATTTTACGCGCCATACGCATCCAGTCCCTAGCGGTGGCGGTCTGTGCGCAGGGAGTCGCCACTCGCAGGACGAAACTCCGCACATCCTTGCGTGTTTCGATGGTGCGCCCCTGAGTCGCTTTGAAGCCGTCGCCAACCACCCATCCTCCAAATGTCCTGTCCAAAAGCGGATCATGCACTGTGCCTTCCAAGGACTTCAATCCCTGGAGTTCCATCGTTGATGGAAAAGCCGTCTCATCTTTTTTATCATCGCGATGGAACCACACCAAAGCGTCACCGGTGTCGTTTGGAAACACATCCGCCGATTCATAAAGAGGGAACGGCACCCCTTGCATTGTCCATGCGGAGTTCTGTTCTCCGCCGGTGATCTCACGCCGCTCCGTTCTCCAGCAGAGAGCCGAAGCAGTGACAGATACGGGCGAGGCGGAACTCCCCAAGCAATAGATAACCGGGTTATCCGCATCCACAAATATCTTCAACACCACTTTGCTTCTTCCAGACCCCATTACGATTCTGCAAACGCCATCCTTAAGAATAAGCGTCTGTTTAAAAGGCGCAGCGTTCGCAAGAGGATTCGGGTGAATGTTGATCTTCATTCCCCCCACCTTGACAAGTCTCGCAATCTCGCTTAGGGAGTCGCTTCTGCTGATGTAAAAATAGATCGCTCCGTTTTTCTCAGCCCATAGGTTAATCCCAACCTCTCCGTTGCCGAGCGGCATGGAGCCTGAAGCATCCGCGCTTGGGGAGGTCCACACCACGTTAAACTTATCAAGCCTCTGAAATAACGCGTCCTTCTGTGCCGCCGCAGCGGAGGATGCCATGGGCGCAAGCGCGATGAGGGCGGCGGAAATGAGTAATGTTGATGTGATCATGGTTCGGTGAATGTCCTTTTCAAGTGGTTGAATGGATCGTGTGAATACGTTACCATAAATAGGCGTAATATACTTCATCATCAGTCCCGGCAAGTTAACGATACATCAGCGAACAATATTTTTGCATGTAATATAATAATCATGCTGAAGGATAAATGCATCAAACTGAAATGACTATTCATCCACTTCCAATCATAGGCAGTGGTAACCGCCGTTTGATAGAGAGGAGTTCGTTGTGTCATCCTATGGAATAACGAAACGCATCTCGCACGCCTTACGCGGAGGTATCGGTGCCGTGTTACTTGCGATAGCGGCTCTGGTCGGATATGTCGCAATAATCAATCATCAACCCCTGGATTTCCAACCAAATGAAAATCCGTCTCCTTCAGTAAACGGTTACCCCGATTTCTTGCGAGCGGGGAGTATGGCGCAGGATGTGAAACATGCCTTCCCATCCAACGATCCATTCACCTCCACATTTCCAGATTCATTGCCAAACTACTCCTTAGCCTATGAGGATGCACGACCGATCCTCGCTTTAATCCGAACCGCTTTGCGCAAACCATGCATGTGCCCCTTGGTATCATCTCAGGTTTCCAACAAAACGGATTTAACAAAGCTTCGCATTCTCGCCAGCCTCATTAAGGATGCTGCCGATTACCAATATATTATCGGACATCCCTTCGAGTCGGCACAAATCAGGCTGGATGGAATGGAAATGGCGGCTGTTGCCTCACATGGAGGCGCACTGAAGAATTATCTTGCAAGCCATTACATCGACACGATATGTAGACGGGGATTGGAAAAAACGCTTTCAAAGTTAAGCGCGAATCAACTCGAAGCTATCCTGCAAAGGCTTAAGGATATTGAAAGCAAGGAACCCGGCTTTCCTGTGATCGTAAAGGCGGAGGGGAAAGCACGAACCAATACCGATTATCATGAAATCGAAAAACAGGGAGATTTGGGATTTTGGAAGGAGATGTACAATATTACTCCCTTGAATAGAATCCTGCATCATCCCTATCCGTGGCTAACCTATCTCATTGAGAATAAGAGTGAGTTGCTTAGGGAAAATCAACGCTATTATCAACTCATCGCCAAGGAGACAAGCCACTCTTACCACCGTCAAATGATTAATCGTGCGCCGGATAATCTGTTCATGTTGGATTTCCCTTCAAAGATATGGGAGGAGTGTTGGGGAAAATATGTTTATGACCAAACCTATCACGAACTACTCCTGGTGGAAACGGCGCTTTACCTTTATCGCATTCAAACCGGGCGTTATCCCCCCTCTTTAAAAGCGTTGGTTCCAAAATATATACCGTCCGTTCCGGAAGATCCTTTTAACAACGCCCCCCCATCGGTGCCCCTTAAATTCCCGTGGCGATCCTATATCCTTGAAAATTCTCTCTACCATAACCAACCTTTCCATTATCGCTTGGAATCGAATGGTCGGGCATTTATGCTCTATAGCGTGGGGCCGGACATGGTGGATAATGGCGGTAAATCCAATAAAAGGGATTCAAGCGCAAGCGGGGATATGGTTGTGGGGAAGGGATTGTAGGATCGAACGGATCGGACATATCCGCCCGACCCGACCGATCCGGAAGGGCATTAATGAACCGGTTCGCCTTCCATCTCACCCATTTTAAGTTCAATGTTCTTGCGTTCCTCAAGCTTATCTATCCTGCCGTCACGAATCCAAACAATGCGATCGGAGATATCAAGCATCTTTAAGTCATGAGTGGCGGAGATGATCGTAACTCCCTGCTCCACATTCAATCGCTTTAACAGGGCGATGATCTCCTGACCGGTTTTCAAGTCCAAGTTGCCCGTAGGCTCGTCCGCGAGAATAATGGAGGGATTGTTCGCCAAGGCGCGGGCGATGGCGACGCGTTGCTGTTGCCCGCCTGAAAGTTCAAATGGTTTATGATGAAGTCGCTGATCCAATCCCACGATCTTCAATAGCTCCATGCCTCTCTCAATACCGTCATCGGTTGACATACCGGCGAAGATTGTCGGAAGGGTCACATTCTCGAGAGCGGTCATAACCGGGATAAGGTTGAATGTTTGGAATATATATCCGATCGTATGGCATCTTAGATAGGCAAGCTCCTGAGCGTCCAGTTGCGCCATATCCACATCGTTGATAAAAACCGATCCGGAGGTGGGCTTATCCAACCCTCCGATCGCGTTGAAGAGCGTGGACTTGCCGGAACCGGAGGGTCCCATGATGGAAATATACTCCCCTCGATATATATCCAGATCCACACCGTTCAGGGCGCGAAGCGTTTGGTCACCCATGGTGTATTCCTTGACAAGACCTTTCGTGCGAACTACATATTCATTGGCGTCCATGCTTAGCGTCCTTTCTCGTTATATTTCCACCCGCAACGCAGCGGCGGGAGGCATCTGAGCCGCGCGAACCGCAGGGGCTATTGTAGCAATAAATGTTAAAAATGTGCCAATTAAAACGGATAAACCGAATAGCGTGAGCGATGACTTCCAGTACTGTGCTCCAAAAGCCAGCATACCATCGGTGAAGATATGAACCAGGGATATAATGAACCACCCCAACAGAAAACCAATCACCGAAGAGATGAATCCCGTCAGGCAGGATTCAATAAAGAAAAGCTTGACGATGAATGAATCGAGAGCGCCAAGACATTTCATGGTGCCAATCTCCTTGTATCTCTCCGTTACGGACATCAGCATCGCATTGGTAATGCCAACGGTGCAGACAATAAGAGCCATAATGGATAACCAATCCAGCCGCTCTCTGGCGGCGAGTGCATCCTGCTGCGCCGCCTTGACATCCGTGGTGGCGGATGAGATCATGCGCGTTTGATCCTCGGTGATATGATGCAGTTTTCCCGCTTGGAACGCAGCCACGGTCTCGTGGACGATCTTTTCATGTATCACGCTGAACTCGGCGGACATTCTCACCGATGCGAAAAACGCTATCCCCAGCATGATCCCCGCCGCAGTGATGATAGAGCGAGCAAATCGGATCTTTATGCTCCTGAGGCTAATCTCCACCGCTTTGGAAAAAGGCAGTTTAATCTGCTGTCTCACCTCTTTGTGGGACATATGTGCACTCGGTTTATCCACGCTCATGTGGTCTTTCCTCCTCGCTCGAAGAAACCTATGAAATTACGATCGGCGAGCATCTGCAAATAGGTCGCTACCGACATTTCGACCTCCCTGCGATTCAGTTTGTATCGCGCACTGACACTTTTTATGATCTTATCCACCGTATTCTCCCCGTCGCACATCCCCCATACAAAGGAGCCGAGTTCATCAAGCTCAACCGCGCGAGTTTCCGGCATTCTGAACCAAAGCGTCATGATCTTCCCCAGCTTGTCCTTTCGGTTTGGTATCCTTAGGATTGTAAAATCGTCATTTTGCTCCCATTCAATCGCCGAATGACGCACAGGTCGCAAAGACATGATACGCGATTTCTCCATAGCGGGTCTCATTCGGAGAAACGGAAGGTTTTTTCCCGCAAAATTACGAATTTTCTGGCTCAGTGACATTCACACCGCTCCGCCACACTCTCCAATACACCTTGAATCGTCCTGTTATGCCACACTTGAATGGCGTATATTTTGTTGGTCTCCTCGCATTCCCAGCAGCAGGTGTCGTAATAATGCGCCGGACGCATGGAGAGACCTGCATCCTTGTAAATTCTCAGCAAATCAAGAGGGTTTCGTATTTTACGCTTCACTCTATACGCCGAATGCCCCTGAACTTGCATCTGCTCTTTTTGCATTTTGGTTCGCTTCAGATCATAGGTGTTGTAAAACCACTCCTCTATGGGGACACGCTTCTTTAAAACGTCCGCCAGACCCCATCTGTCGAGAATGATCTTATCCCCGCCGGGTTTGTCAAACTCCAATCTCAGTTGACCGAAATGCAACCTCTGATTCGCAAGTCGATATTCGGATGGAATGCTCGCCACGAGATCATAGAAAGCCCAGACATCCCAACCGCCCTCGCTGTGGTCGTGAAAATCACTCAGAAGCGCAGCCGCTACCTTCCCCACCTCGTCCCGGTTCTGTCCGACGACTTGGGCGATTACGACCTTTCCGCACTCCTTGCAGTGCCATATTTTCCCTTGGCCATATCCGCCCCCGGACCAACTGAACGGATGTCCAACGCGAACGCCATTCGCCTCCTCCGATCTTGGTTTGACTTTGCAATCAAAAGAGGTTTTTGTTTTCTTGGTTTTTTTCTCCGCGCTTTTAAGAAAATTATCCAAAATCTGTTTGAGATCCGGCTCGGAAGTGTCGACAACCGGCTTCATAGCGTATTTACGAATGAAATTCATCGTCATGCCAGCCAAGCTGCGAGCGGGCTTTACCGTGGGACGGGACCATTTCACTTGGACAAACATGCTGTTATCCGGGGAATCCACCTTAAGGTATCCTTCGCTCGGATCCAGTGAATAGGTCATTAAATTCCAATCGGGCGGTAAAGTGAAACGAACACCATGCCATCCGATCAAAGTTCTCGGTCCCGACACTTCGCTCATGTTAGTCTTTAAGGACGATACAGCCATCTAATCTCCGATATTCCACGTTTAGTCAATTCAAATAACGCAAATCAGTAATGTTCCAGTCTGATTCAGCGTGGCGTTAAGGCTTGGCATCCACATGCCCGTCCATATAGATAATATAGTTTTGCCCGTCATGTCTCCCAGGCACGGGAAGACTTTTAACGTCGTCATTCGCGTTCAATTTCAGATCGGAGGAATCATACAACAAAGGAGTTATTGCTTTGTTCTTAATCGATTCCAACCTCTTCCCACCCACGGCGGAGTTCATGGCGTATCCGTACTGCGTTGCGTTCGGACATTTAAGCAACAATGGATCCGCGAATGCCTGCATCGGATCCGTAATTGCCGTACCCCAGCGATTCGCCGGAGGCAGAGTGTCATCCCAGGATTGCGCGTAATTCATCATGGCGTCATACAGTTTCTTAAGGTCTTTCGGACAACTCGCAGTGGATGACGATGTCTTTTGGACCTTCACCGGGCGCATGATTTGCATGATGGCGTCTATCGCCTGCGCTCTGGGTATGATGTAGCCGATCCCAATTCCTACAAGAAAAATCCCCGCAATATTGTATCCTTTGCCCTTAATCCCAAGCAACGCACCGCCGAACAACCCCAAGGCGGTTATAGGACCAAGAAAAGTAAGGATGCCTAAAGTGGTGCCTTTCACTTGAAATGTTGAGAGATATACGAACACCCCCCACCAGATGGCTGCGGGTATGGCAACCGCCGCGATCGCTTTCCATGGCGTATCCTTGGCTTTCTTTCCGCCAAGATAGCCCGCGAATATCGGTGCAATAAAGAGGAACGGACTCAAAGCCAACGATACGAAGCTGGACCATCCAAGGGCGGAAAGAAATGAATCGTTTTTTGGTTGTTGGTTATTTTGGTTCATACATATTAATCAAACGAAACTCCCATACCGGGGAATTTCACACGGAATCCTCCCTAGAAAGGCAGATAGTTTATGGACTTGGCGATTAAAGCCAGAGCGATAGCCGCCATGGCGATCAATCCCGTGCCGCACGAGAAACCTGCGAGCAGAACCGGAGAGTACATTCGCCACTGATCCATGCCGAATCGCTTCTCAAAGTAACGTTTGCCGAGCCATGCGCCAATGAACGTCATTACGGCGTCTCCCGGCCACGCGCTTGTGCCTCCTATGAATCCGTAATAGAAGAGCACTGGAACCCGAAACGCATACATTATTCCATACAACGCTAGCCCCACGACGGTTCCGGCGGCAATGCGCGACACGTTGATGCCCTCCAACACCCATTTAGGTCCATTAGGCTTGTTGATGGTTTGGAACATCGCTTGGAATGTGGCGACAAGCGGCCAGAACTTTTGAGCGTAGGGCTGCTGGGACGACGGTATGGCGGTCGTATGCCAGAAAAACGCCCAGAAGATGAAGGAGGAAAGCAGGAAGATCGGCAAAACAAAGAATTCCGTTTTCACAATACTTCCGAATTTCGTCCCGGTCAGTTCCACCTCCCTGAATTTTTGCGCCAAGGGGCCGTAATCGTTCAACGGTATCGGGGCGTACCAGATATCCACATGGGGATATCCCGACTTCATAACGGTCGCTTGTATCAGGAAGGGGAAAGTAACGCCGCTCCCGGTAAGCCCCATCATTCGAGCGCTAACGAATGAGTTTAACGGAGTGAATATGAGACCGAAGAAGATCAGGAGCCACCATGGGAACTGCCCTGCGTGCCCATCCAACGCCAAAAGGTATTGTGTGAGGCAGATATAAAATATCGTGACCGTTATCCAAACCACCAATGGAATTAGGATATTTATATCCCCTCTTCCCTTAGGCAACTCAGGCCGAGACCCGCGATTAGCCATCTCCTTTTTCATATCCATCATTGCTTTCACAACCGCGCCGAGTCCAATGATGGCGATGGCGATTTGCAAGCCGATACCTATTGAAAGCCAGAATTTGATATCCGTAACCTGGCGGGTGAGAATGCAATCCATGCCTCTGGTCCATCCGCCATTGGAGCCATTACCGTACGCTCCAACCGCGTAGAGAATATTAGGCATCGGAAAAACTCTTGCAAGTATCGCTCCAAGAGCCCCGCCCGCCACTATCGGATAGGGTATGACGAACCCTGCAAGCAATTTGCCTAAGTCGCCGGAAACGCATGCGAGAGCCCCGTGCAGGATGGAATCGGTGTTATTGTTTAAATCAAAGAAAGGAATCGGAATGAGCGTGAGCGCCGTCCCGAAAACCACACCGGTGAAAACGGGTATCGCCACGTAGAAAAATCCGAACACCATTCCGATCACCGATCCGATGGAGAACACTTTCCATCTCCAGGATTCCTCCTTGGTCGCTGCCTCGGCCAAAGCAGTGGCGCCGGAAGCGGCTACGGGAGCCATCGGGAAAGGCAATCTTTCAACATCGGAAGTCGCACGAAAGAGCATATACCCCATGCTCATCCAGTTTAATCGCCCAAGTATCTCGTTGGTGACAAGCAAAAGGATAGGCACCGCCCATGCCATGTTCAAGAACGTTCGTTCCGTGAGCGCCGCCGATCCTGCAGGTGGAACGACCCAGTTGGGAATCTCCTTTGCGATCATCCCGGCCTGAGGAGCGGTGCGGAAATACTGATTCCAGATGAGATATCCGAACGGCCCTCCCGATATCCCTCTATCCGCCAGCACGACGTTGGATAGCATCGCGGCGACATAATAGAGAATATACACTTCCTGACGTTTCATGGGTAGGAAGGAACGTCGCATCACCTCCGCGAAAAGGACTATTGTAACCCATTCCGCGGCAGGCCCCAATCCCTGACCGGCAACCAACCCCAGATAGAGTGCGCCGGGAAGCATGATGAAGCCAACGAACAGGGCGCCTACAATGGTTTTAGCCGTAAAGCCCTCTTCGAACTTTACCGCTTGCCCTTCAGCGCCTTCTTCAACTGAGGATATTTCCACTTGCGCCCTTGCACGGGCGACATCATCCATTGCCAAGCGTGCGTCCTCCTTCCTTCAGGATCCTCTCCTATGGCGAAAGGTATTGGCTCCTGAAATTTACCCTTCTTACTGAATATAAAAACACAACAATACCATCTGTTACCAGCGAAATAAAACGGAATGAGACCGGCTATTGCAAACTCGCGAAGATTTCCAATGAGCCATGCGGCAACGATTCGTTCGCGACAGCCGAGGATTTGTATCAATCAGCGACTTGAGGCTGCGTTTTATCCGTCATATACCTCTCTCGCTCACCTTGCTTTAATGTCCTCCAAATCAGGAATTGCTTCCGCAAGGTGTTAAGGAACCTACGATTCACCCGTTTCCAGTTTGAAATATCGCCGCTTTCCCTGTGGATTATCACTCGTATCTCATACACATCCAGCATCTCCGTGGGAACGGATTCTATCATTACCTTTTGGCTTACCCCCAGATCGAACGGAGCCAGCCAGCACATGGAGTGAATGCGATATCCGGGTAACGTTTCCGGAATCTCATCGGCATCCAGCTTGACCCTCGAAAGATTTATAAGCGATGACACATCCACCAAAAACTCCTCCGTCTCCACGTCCTGGGTGACAAAATCTCCGATACTGTACTCCTCGTAAGCTCCGAACCATTCAGAGAGGAAAGAGTTGAGACCGGTGGCTTGCTCGCCCGTCACGGCGAAGGGAAGCGGAATCGTCCAATCATCCCCGTCGGGATCCGGCACACGCCAAGTGCGATCTATCGCAGGCGTCGCCACTTCGGCGGCTTTCCTCGCAGGGTAGAGCGTTGAGAGAAGCACCACAGTCACCACCACCATTGTCGTCATCACCGCTGAAACCGAGGAGAAGTTCAAATAGAGCCCTTGGAATGTGCCGGTTAGGACAAGCACTTTGGTTGCCAACTGACCCAGCAGATAGCCTGCGACCGACCCAATGATGGCGTACACCAAGGCTTCCGCGATGAATAGCATCGCAATATGAGAAGGCGCCAATCCAATGGAGGAGAAGATATGTATCTCCTTCACCCTCTCGAAAACGGAACCGAGCATCGTGTTCAGAACGATCAGAGCCGCGATCAATACCGGGAAGAAAACCAACTCCATGCCTTTGCTCGATGTTGCGGCGATGGATGAGTAGCGCACGATAGTCGGTCGCTCTCCGTTCGTCGGGATTCGCCCGGCGTAAAGGTTCAAATCCAAGCGCGGCATCAACAAGCCTAATTTCTGCGCCACCACGTCCGGATTGCCGAAATCAATTGCGATTGAGCGCAACTGGGCGCCGAGATCGGTGGCGGTGCGGTATGGGATGAAAAACACCGAATCCGGCTCGAGGTGAGTGTATTCACGGAAACCGGAACTATTCCCGCCCTTCCCTTGATTGTTTAGCTTCTGCATCAGGATAAAGTCCACGGGGGTGATCGGCTCGTTATCCAAGTCGGTAATCCTCTTTAACTTCTGATTGTCAAGGATGCCGATAACAGTGTAATCCACGCCGGCGTATGTCACCGTGGCCTTGCCCACCTCGTTCGTGGATATCCTTAGAGCGTTGGCAATGTTGCTCGGCAGGATGATTGCATACGTGTCCCCCTTCTGGAACCATCGACCGGCGATTAATGCGTCCTGCGGTCGGGTGATGTACGCCTCCTGGGGCGACATCCCCACAAGAGCCTTCGCATCATAATGCCTGTCCGCTCGTTTGAGGGTTAGGAAGGATTGCTCGCCCAACTGGGTGCCGAAGAACCATGCGCGAGGAGCCACATGATACTTGGTTCCATACTCATCGCTCAACTCGGTGTATGCCGGATTCTGAAGCGGATCCCACATGGCGGTGCGGATCATTAAGCCGTTGTATCGCGGTATCCCCTGAGATGGGACTTTATTAAAGCGCATTGTCTGCACAACGGAAGTGAATGACAAAACCGTGAAAGTGAGCAGTATTAAAGTGATGCATGTCAGAACGGTTCGCGCCTTGCGACGGCGCATGTTCGATATCCCCAGATTGAAGGCGGCGAGTGCGACGGAGACGCGTCCGATATCCGCTTTGTGCACACCGGACATCTCCTTGTTCATCTGCTTGAGTTGCTCCTCGAACTTGCCCGTAATGAGTATCATCACGATGCTTGAGAGAGCCAGCATGATAAACGCGAGCAAAACGATGATTGGGTTCATCGTGATCTCAAACGCCGGATGAACCTGGGTGAATATCAGGAAGATGGCGAGGAAGATGAGCGAAGCCCAGCCTAACTGCCGTTTCAAATCATAGGAGCCGAAGATGAGACGCTCCATGAAGTATGCAAATGGAATGAGCAGAGCCAGGTAGAAAAGCACCCCCTCCACGACATCCACCGCCGTGGCTTGGACATCCGGGTACGCTCGGGATTCAAACCCCCAAGCCGCACGACTATCGGCGTCGAATAGCTCCCAGTTCTTTTCCTTCTGATCCTGTTCGGCTTTGGCTATGTATTGAGCGGCGAGATTATGAAGGGAGTTGATACCTTGATTGATGATCCTGTATTTCGCAAGACGCTTAATACGGAAATCGTCCAACGCCCACATATCCTTGGCGACATGCAGAGCGGTGTTGTATATGGCTCCGCCCCTGGCGATCTCCCGGGTTGGATCATATTTTTCCTGGGTGATCGTCATCAGTTCGGCATCCTGCGCCTCGTGGGGATTACCTCCGACAAGATAACCGATGCCATCCGCCTGGTTCGAAGCCGCGAACGGCTTCTTCGGGTTGTAAATCGGATTGATTAAAAGGAGGCTCGTATTCGCAGGCCCATACCCCATCATGATCTTCAAACGCGTGCCAGGCTGCGAGAAGATAACCGCCATGTCCTCGACATAGGAACCCACCATACCCGGATCCTGCGGGTCGAATGCGTATCCGTACATTCGCGGAGAACCGTTCGTGGTGCCATCCAAAATAGTGAGCGTATTCAATGCGTTTAAGGATTGCTGGTCCACCAAATCGTAAATGGCGGTGGGCACGCATCGAAATTCCACGATTGAGATCACCTTGGTGGCGGTGGTGATGCTCATATCGAGAGGCTCGAACTGGGCTCCCATCACCCCTTGATCCGGAGCATAGTTAATCTCCCCTTTGTTGGGGTTGGGGATCATCACCGGCTTCCCATTTTTCTCAATGACCTGGTTCGTGTTGGGGTCGCGCTCTTCCACATAGCTCCGGCTGTCCAAATGATACGCCGCCACTCTGATCGTCGCCGGACCGCCGTATGTTGTAAGAGGCGGAATTCCGTAGAAGGCGAAAGAATTAACCCCTTGCTTCGAATCGGGCGGATTCACCTCCTCCACCATGTCCGCGCGAACCCCCATGTAGGTTTTCACCCGGTTTCTCAACACCGCCAGGGATCCGGCGAGGATCGGATCGGGATAAGCCATAAAACTCTTCCTCGGATCGAACATCGTCACTCGTCCCTTGACGGTGGCGAAGCCGCCCTGAAGAGCCATTCGTGACCATTGCGAAGGATCGGTTATGGGCATGCGCTGAGCGTTCACGTCGCCAGGAGCGTTGGAATCATTAAGGATGTTATAGAATTCGCAAGCGAGGAGTTTTGTCTGGAACGCCAGATTAGCAATGTTGACGTGATTTGCAGTGTCAAATGGGGTGTCCACAAGCTCACGGGAATCATCGGTTGTCGCGAACGTGATTCCATTCCCCTGCGCCATGGTGACAATCTCGGAATCGAACGCGGGCTTTCCGGGGATGAAGTTTCTCCAGCTTTTGCCATCAATGGGGTTCACACCGTCCGCGAAATAGTTCGTGCTGTCAAATCCGAGGGTTTGCCCAATCTTCGCCGCATTCTCCCTGCACACTCGGGCGATATCGGAGAATTTGCTTTGAATATCCTCTCGGCAGTCGATATACCAACCCTTGTAAAAAATCCCCACACCTCGAGATTGGCTAGTGAGATCCAACCCGGCCCAAAGATATATTTCATGCGGATGACGCAGAGGATTGTCTGTTTTGACGAATTGAAATCCAATATTGAAAAACAGAAGGATTATGATAAACGAGGCGAGCACCCATGATCCGGCGTCGATCCTCTTCCATCCTTTCGCGTTTTTCGATTTGAGCACCCTGTTGAGGAACCAGATGACGAGCAAGATCAAAACGCCCAGAAGCCAAATGGTGGTGGTCAAGGAATACCGACGGGATTCAGCCTTCTCCAGCATGCTGGGAGCCATCCAATTATCCATGTGTTGATTCAAATATTCGCGTATACCCTGCAGCGCGAGGTTATGGGCGTCCGTGGCGATGAACCAAACGGTTCTCTTGGGCGGGTTTGCCTTGTAAATACGCGCCAAATCGAGCAGACTGGCGATCCCGCACGATGTTTCCGCTCCCGGAGCCAATGAGGGTACAACGGACATGGAATCAAAATATCCCTCGATTACGATGATCTGCTTGCTCATCACGGGATCGGTTCCGGGGATCATTCCGAAGATGTTGGAAGCCGTCCTTGTGACCCAGGGCATGTCGCATTGAATGTGACATGTCGCGTCGCCTAAAGTCGCGGCTGCGAGAAACGGTGCGGCTTCGGATTTTTTCAACCAGAAACGAGGTATGGCGATGGGGATTGAGATGAACTTATCCTCCGCCTCCCCGCGCATGGTGGTATCCGGCTCTATAAAGATAACAGCCTTGGCTCCCAGCCTTGGGGCGTTCAGCCATTGGGAACCGCTGTTGAAATTCACCATTACGATGCTGCCTGCAACGTTTTTGCCGTTGAAATTGCTGAGTTTGCCGTCTCCAACGTAGATTAGAGGAGCGGTCAGACCGGCTTCCGGCAATTGAGAGGTGCGAACCAGATTGGGCCAGAGGGGATAAAGATGGGCGGATGGGATGGCGGATTTTGATGGGACGGATGCTTTCGGTTTCCCCCCGCCTTGGGGAAGCGCTGAATTGGAAACAAGAGAGATTTTTGCGTCGCCCTCGTCCATGGGAACCGTGACAGGAAAAGGCTCGGTGCGTATGTTCAACAAGCCAATCTGGCGAAATTGATTCTCGACGTACTTTGCAGCGTCCGCGTCACCTGGGTAACCGGCGACACGCGACTTCATCGACGCTAGCGTGTCCACGGTTTGCTTCAAATAATCAGGATTGACTTGGTTGAAGAGGAAACGATATTCCTTTTGCAAAGCCGGGCTGGCGGTGGTTGTAGAATCATCGGCGCGAGCTTGCGTGAATCCCAAACCTAATATCAATATAATTGCGGGAACACAGATACGTGACCCAACGGACCAAGCCCGAGAGGATTTCATCCGCGCTGTCCTTTCCACTTCTCCATTTGTCGAAACGCCTCATGGAGAGCGCGACAATAGTATATCAACAGAGGTGACTGTACGAAATTTACAAAAACGCGGTTGTATGCATAATCCAAACTTCAGCAAACGCCCGCCAAGTTTGTATTGCTGCGATCTGAATAATATAGACTTCGAGATCCTTGGCGATTCGCAAGTTTAGAGGCGATTCGCACACGGGGGATTATGATAACTGAATATTATCATATCTTAAGGTAAAAATCAAGTCTTCTTTGGAGGGTATCCCTCTCGTAACATGGGCGTGATTAATTTAGATTTGAAGGATATCATGGCATAAAAGATGCATTATAATCAATGCATGTGACAGAAAAATCTCCCCATTGCTATGACTAGACGGGAAAATGTCCTACAAGCAAAGGGACATTCCGCTGAAATTCCCGTGATAGCGCTCGTTTTGAGTTGGATGGCTCCGCCCATGACGGACAAGGAGTGACAGTATGAAACCCGGAAACCTCATCAGATGCGCCGTATCCGCTTACCTGTTTTGTCTTTTGGGGGGCGTTGTGCAGGCTGCGTCCTCCCCGCTCAACGGAGTGAGGGATGTCCCGATTCTCAAGGCGCATTTAAATCTCCGAACCGATCTTACCTACACCTCGAAATCCGCCCTGGTCAACGCCGCGCGCGTCTATTTCCAAACGAGGAATTTGGTGTGCCGCGTGCTTCCAGGGCTAAAGGATGATAACTCAACCATTCCGCCGGGAGTGTCGGGGGCGGTTGGTCCTTACCACCTGATGACCATGCATAATTCCCAGGTGCGCATCACCACGAGAGCGGGAGCGCAACTCGCCATCATGCCTCTGAAGCAGTTTTGGAGCGCACTGGGGCAATTCGCCACGGATCGCGGGCCTTTCGACCCCAGATGCCTTTACAACCCCTTCCTCAAACGCTGGATAGCAAGCGCGTGCTGCGATTCTCATTCGATACAAGCATCGCTGCTCCTCGCGATGTCGGATGGCGAAGATCCTTACGAGGGATGGACATTTTGGAAAATCGACGCGGATATCACCGACAAATACTGGGCGGACTACGATATGCTCGGTTACGCCGGGGATAAGATAGCGATCACCGCTAACCTCTATGACCTGAACACCGACAGCTTCGCAAAGGGGAATATCCTGATCTTTTCCGCTTCGGACCTGTCGCGCGGGGGCATCGGAGCTTATACGCGCTTCCAGGAGATCGCCTCGTCGTTCGCGCCCGCCGTCAATCTCGACGGCGACTCCGACGATCTATTCCTCCTGCAGGATTGGAGCGGAGGAGCCGGAACCATCAGACTCTCCGCCATTCAAGGAGAGCCTGGCGAGGAGAAAGCGCTGCTGGGAATCGCTTACCCCACGGTGAGTGAGAGATGGGCGACGATGGCGGGCGGAGACGACGATATCGCACAACAGGCGTCAACCACCCATCGCATCTACTGCTTTGATTCCCGTATGCAAAACTGCGTGATTCGCAATCACACTCTGTGGGGCGCTCACACAATCTTTCTGCCCTCCAAACATCCCACTCGAGCATCCATCCAATGGTGGCAGTTGAGTCTCAAGGGGGACATCCTTCAACGAGGCAGGATGGATGACACCACGGGTCATTGCCAGTACGTCTATCCCTCTTTGGCGGTCAACCGTAACGGGGATGCGTTGATCGGCTTCACCAAATTCGAAGCGGACGATTACCCCTCCGCGGCTTTCTCCACGCACCTCCATGGGGACCCCCCTAACGCGCTATCGCCCGCCACGGTCTACGCGCACGGCACCGCCGCTTATTATAAGGTGAAGACATCCGGAAAAAATCGCTGGGGAGACTTCACGACCACCTGCGTTGATCCCCTTGACGACGGCACGCTTTGGACCCTGCAGGAGTATTCGTCATACCCGCTCTCAGGCGTGTCGATGTGGGCGACGGCTTGGGCGAGGGTGGGCGAGCCTGCCTCATTTTGGACCGGAAAGGTTATCACGGAACAAGCGTTGCCAGTCAGAAACGCTCAGGTTCATCTATACGATCTCTCATCTCGGAGCTTTATCCCGCTGACGGCGATTTCCGACGCCTATGGGAATTATCAGTTCGACATGAGGGACATCCCGGCGGGCAGATATCATATCGGCGCTTGGCGCCAAGGATATAACTCCTGGATTTTCTCCCCGTGGTTCCAAGGATGGGAGTGCGCTCCGAACCTTCCCCCGCCAAGCCCGACCGTCATTACACTGTCGTATACATCCGCGAATAGGGGGGCGATTTCGGGACTTTGCCTATGCCGAACACCGGAAGGATTATCCTCCCCCGCCGGCAAGGCTCATGTGCAACTACTCTCCGGAGGAGACCTGGTGGCGGAAACGGACACGGACGAGCGAGGGGGCTTCCTTCTTTCCTCCATCCCTGCCGGCATGACCGCAAACGGCTCCCAATGGTGGGGATGGTACACCCTCACGGCAACATACCGCTCGCCGGATGGCGGGGAATGGCGAGGGGCTTTGGTCAACTCCGCCGTGTGGCAAAACAACGTCCTCGCCTATCAGTTGGAACTTCTGCGCTGCGAGCCAGACTATTGAAACCCCTCAAGCCCTTCGCAGGAACTGAAACTTTGATTGGGGTTGTCGCCGCACGCGGGGCGCCCGATCACGCGCACACCGTAAATCCTAACGGGCGGAAAAACCACATGGAACTTCTCGCCCTCTCTTAAGTCGCCGGGGTTTGCTGCGGTGGTCGAGGGGTATTCGGCAAGAGTGGCGAGGTCGCCCCACGATCCGTCCGGCTCCTTTTGAATCTGTATCACTGGCTTGCCGTCCGTGGTGTCAAACCATCCGCCATCGTGAAACAATCCGCCCTGCGTAAACCGTATCTCGCTCACGGTCACAGGGGAATCGAGTCGGATGGCGTACCAGTCTTGTTCCTGTTTGGTGCCATCGTAGGTCACCACGAAAACCCCGGGGGCGGGATTGCGAATATCTCCGGTGCGATTTCCCTCCCTGGATCGCGTTGCGGTTCCCTGAGAGAACAGCGAGATTCGCCGCAATCTCAATGTATGGGGGGGTTGCATCCAGATGCAATACCTTTTGCCGGTCGCACCCGCCGCGTAGAAGGGGACGAACTTTAGAGCGGCGCGATGCCTGCCGGACACCGTTAACTGCTCCCCTTGGATGACGAAAACCGGATTTTTCCAGCCTCCTTGAGGCTTTATATTAATCGGTTGCGAACGATGTTTGAATGAGGCGGGAATGTCTATCGCTGTTCGCATCGGCGGGACATCGTTGTTCCACCCTTGATCGTACGCCAAAACCAGCGGGCCGTAGCAAACAGCCACCCTCCCGGAGTTGCCGTATTGACCCGGAACCAACTTCCCTGTAATCGGAAAGCCGATCTCCAATTTCGATTCATCCCCCCAATGCCGGTGAATTTCCCAATAACCGTTTTTGATCGTCGCCGCCAGTTTTTGACCATTCAACTTGACTTCCATCCCGCTGCACCAAACTGGTTTGCGCAATTTCAGGGTGAAAGGGGAGCGGATTCCTCGACCCTTCACGGAAAGAATTACTCTTCCCGAGAGAGGATAATCCGTCGCTTGTTTCAAAATTACGCTCCCTGATCCCATGGGGATCGTACAGGTCGAGGGGACGTAGAGATTGACCGCAATCGCAGAACTCTCCCTGCCGTAAGCGGCAAGAGGAATGAGTGCGATTCCTCTCGGTCCGCTGGAGTGACAGCAAGTCATTGCGGAATCGTAAGGCTTGAAACCGTCCAGGGAGGTGTAGTAACACCAATCGGAACCGAGCGGGCTCTGAGCGGCGAGAAGATGATTGTAAATGGTCTTCTCCAACTCATCCGCGAACTTCGCCTCGCCCGTGAGCCGTAACAACTGCATGTTGAACTGCATCCAAGTGACGGTGACGCATGTTTCGCAGATGTTGTCGCTCTGGTCATCCGGCAGAACGTGGTCACCGCCCCAGCATTCGCGTATCGATCCGCTTCCGGTGATATACAGGCGGTTATCCCGGATGTCCCTCCATGCGTTCAATGCGGCTACCAGGTATTTCCGATCTCCAGTCACGCGATAAAGCTCGCAAATGCCGTTCAGGTTCAACTCCATCTCGTAGGCTTTGCCGTCCCCTATTTCGTTCAACGGCGTTTTTCGAAGCAGTTTGTTCAGTATTTGCGGTCCGCCGGGTTCCTCCCAAGAGGAGACGATGTATTTTGCGAATTGCAGGTATTTTTTGTCGCCCGTCGCTCGATACAACATCAGCATCGGCGCCAACGCACTGGTGGAAGCCATGCCGTCGTGCGTTCCCGCTGACAGAATGCTTCTCCTCCCGGGACCGAAAGTTCGGATAAGAAGGTCTCCTATCTTTTCGCAGCATTTTAGGGCGCGGCGGTCGCCGGTGTATTGATAGTAGGTCAAAAGGCCCGTGAGGCAGTAGCGGTTCACCCAAACGTCCCATTCCGCCCCGGGATATAATCCAAATCGCTCATTGCGCGAGTAGGTTCCGAGGTATCCGTCGGGCTCCTGGGTGTCCATCAACGCCGAAGCCACGCGGTCCAGCTTGGCTCGCAGCTTTGGATCCTTCGTCGCCGCCCATACGATCGACGCCGCATGCAGCCACTTCCCAATATGCTCCCCGATCCACGCCTGCGAACCCGGACGAAGCTGGAAGCCCGAAAGAAGATCGGATTCGCTGATCGTAAGAAGCCGGTTTCTCTCGTTGATATCGTACGGCCACCCGAGCAAGCCCCCTATTCGCACCTGCGATGGCTCCGGAAACGTCAGCGCGTCCCGCACAGCCTCCGTATGCGGCAGAGCGAGACCCGTGGGCGTCTGTTGCCCCAACGCCCGTGAAACCGCGAGCAACGATACGACAATAATGACGTGACGAATTATCATCCTATCCCCCTGACGCTGCGCTTACCGTGAAGCGGTTCGAAGAAACACTTCCGTCACCATGAAAATACCCCAAATCGACGTGCGGAAAATAGGCGGTGGTCACCCAGGCGAATGAATTCGCGGCTAACGAATACACGAAATCCACCTCCGTGGATTTCCCGTCCCCCACAACCTGCGCAGGCGGGTTTCGTGTTTTCGGTAAGCGCGGTTTGAACCGCGGTGTAAACAAACCCGAACCCCCGATATGGGGAAAAATATATTGGCATATGGGGACATGCCCGGCACGTATCGGGCATAAACGGCGCAACGGACGGATTGGACCGATACAACCAACAACCCCGACACACGACCATCCACGGCGAATGAATTCGCGGCTAACGAATACACGAAATCCACCTCCGTGGATTTCCCATCCCCCACAACCCGCGCAGGCGGGTTTCGTGTTTTTGGAAGGCGCGGTTTAAACCGCCGGTGAAAACAAAACCGAACCCGCGATATGGGGGGAATATATGGCATATGGGAACATGCCTGGCACGTATCGGGCATAAACGGCGCAACGGACGGATTGGACCGATACGACCAACAACCCCGACACACGACTATCCCCGGCGAATGAATTCGCGGCTAACGAATACACGAAATCCACCTCCGTGGATTTCACATACACCACAACCCGCGCAGGCGGGTTTCGTGTTTTCGGTAAGCGCGGTTTGAACCGCCGACGCCAATAACCACACTAACCCGCGATGCTGAGAAAAACCGGCACGCCCGATACCCGAGACCCGACACGGATTGGTCAAACAATCTCAATCTTGAGTATAATTTTGAATGGCTCCAATTAATGTTCCATCGCCTTTAATGCGAGGTGTCACCCCATGACTGAAAAGAATAGCTCCTCCTTCGCAACCGATGCCACGGACCTCTTCATCGTGGATAACAATCGCGTTCGCATGAAGGACACCCTCGACGCCCTGCTGGATTCCAAAAGCTTGGATGTCGCCGTCGCATTCGTTGACGCTTACGGTGTCGCGCAACTTAACGCCATGCCCCCCGACAGCAAATGCCGCCTGCTCGTGGGGTACGACCTGAGCGACATGCCGCAAAACAACGATGTCGTCACTTTCCAAATGGCGGAGGAGTGGCGGAAGAGCGGTTTGGATCCTGTTCACCGCGTGAATGACGATGAAACCGTCTTCAATGCGATTGCCGCTCTTGAACGGGAGAGTCTGCAAGCGAAACGGACGGCGCTGCAAACCCACTCCAAATTATACGTGAATGAGCGAATCGGCGTGGTGGGAAGCAGCAACCTCACACGTTCCGGCATCATGGGGCAGCGGGAGTTGAACCTCATTCATCAGCATCCGAACGCCATCGCTCAACTCAGGGAATGGTTCCAGTCAAACTGGGACGAGGCTTCAAGGGCGGAAAGATCGGATTTCAAGAATGAGCTTGTGGAATGGCTTCGCACGAATCGCCTGCGCCGCTTCGCACCGTTCCACCCTTACGCAAAAGCGATCTTTGAACGCTATCGGAGCCGATTTATCTCCTTGGCATCCTCCCCCTCGGATATCAACCTCGCGGTGTTTCAGGAGGAGGGGCGTGAAACAGCGCTTGGCATCCTCGCGGAGCATAAGTGCTGTATCATAGCAGACGCGGTCGGCTTGGGCAAAACCTATATCGCGCTGGGCGCCATGCAGAAACGCGCTAGAAATCGGAAACGGAGTCACAAGCGAGTCCTGGTAATCTGTCCGGCGCAATTGGAATCCGTCTGGAGAAGAGCGGCGAATAACCAGGGAATCATGATCGAGACGGAGAGCATGGAGACGCTGGGCAATCAAAATGGCTCCGGATCCGAGAGGAGACTGTCGGAGTTGGAGGATTTCGCCCTGGTTATCGTGGACGAGGCGCATAATTTCCGCAATCCCGCCACCAATCGCTTCAACAGCCTCATGCGCATACTGCAAGGGGGTCCCGATGACAAGGAGACTCTTTTCCTCACCGCCACTCCCATCAACAACGGCATCGGAGACCTTTACAGCCTCTACCGCCTAATGACACGCGACCAGGACGACTTCTTCCTCAACACCAACTTGCGTATCCGAAGCCTGCAGGAGTTTTTCAAGCGGGTGGAGAAGGGATTTGTCAGCACGACGGACCTGCTGCTGGAGACCATGGTTTGCCGAAGCCGTCTGGATATCAGGCGCAGGCAGGAAAATGGGGAGACGATCATCATCAATGACAGGGAGGTGCGGTTCCCGAATCGCAAAATGATCTCCCTGGAATACCGGTTGGGTTCGGATGACGAAACGGTGGATATCGATCATATCGCGAAAGCCATTGAAAACCTTACTCTGGGAGCCTACAACATCGAGCAATACGCACTGGTTCCGGACCTGCAGCGCAATCAGACCTTCATGCGCTTGCAAACCCTTTTCAAAATGCTGCTGCTGAAGCGACTGGAAAGCAGCGTCATCTCATTCGTAAGCACTGCGGAGAATCTCCGGGATTTCAGCCGGAAAGTTGTTGAAATGCTTCAAAAGGGGAGAAGGCTGACCGCTGACGAATATCGCCGGATGCAAATGACCTTCGCGAGGCAACTGGAGGATGACGACGAAGGGGAGGGGTCCGCCTACCTGCGGGACATAGGCGAGAAGGACGCCAGTCAGTATGATATCGAGCGGCTTTCCAACGACGTGGAAACCGATCTTCGGATTCTCTCCCCCTTGGTGAATCGGATTAAACGCTGCTTGGGGGGGAACGACGGCAAGTTGCGTCGCCTGAAGGTGGAGTTATGCAAGTTGCTCCCCGATCAAAAGGCGCTGATCTTCACCTCCTATTCGGACACTGCGGAGTATCTTTACAGGGAATTGACCGAAGACGATGAGTTTCTGAAGAGAGTTAGTCATGCGCGGATCGAGATGATCGTCGGTGGCGTCACGTCCTCCGAAAAAAACGCGATCGTGCAGGATTTCGCCCCCATCGCCAACGAACGCAAAGGTCCCCCTGAACGCCCGATTCAATGCCTGATCTCCACGGACGTCCTCTCGGAAGGGCAGAATCTTCAGGACTGTGGTTTTCTCATCAACTACGATCTGCATTTCAACCCGGTGCGCATGATCCAACGCAACGGTCGCATCGATCGCCTCTTCTCGGAGCATGAAAGCATCACCATCGCCAACTTCTTCCCGGAAGGCGGTTTGGAGGAGCAGCTTGGATTAATAGAAAGGCTCCAACAAAGAATCGCCACCATCCAGGAGAACATGCCGGTGGACGCAAGCGTCATCGGTGAGAAGGTTCGGGTCTTCTCCCTCGAGGAGCTTCGCAGGACCCGTTCGGGGGATGTGACCGTTTTGGACGCCATCGACGCGGAGAACCCGATCAACCGATTCCACGATATGCTCAACGAGGTGATCAAGATGCTTCAGGAGTTCGGGATCGAGGAGATCAACCGAATTCCCTGGGGATGCCAGAGCAACAAGCGAGCCACCTATCGGGGCGTGTTCCTTTGCGTGGCGGCGGGGAAAACCGATGATCCCATCGCCTGCTGGTGGCTTTACTATCCTCTGGATTCAAACGACAAAGACAAGTCCCTGCCGGAGCCGATCCAGGAGCCAAGCCGCATCATCGATCTGATCCGAAGCTCGCGCCCCGAAAGGGAGGACGATCATCATCCGGATTTCAGTCCGAGAGCCATTCGTTGGGATATCGCGCTGGAGGCGAAAAAGCGGTGCAGGGAGATGCTGCGGGAATTGGAGAGAAGCAGGGATCTGGGTCAGGTTTGGAGCAGAACCCATATCAATCACAAACTGATCTCCTTCTTCTCCGCTCACGGAGACGGGCTGGAGGTGAATATCGAGGCTCGACTGAGACGCCACAGTCTGGAGAGAGACAAGGCCGAGGGAGAGCGTCTGCTGAGGGAGGCGACGCGGAGCGGGAATACGAGCGATCTGATCGCGTGGATGGATGAGAAGCTTCCCCAATTCCAACGCCGGACGGAGAACGCGGAGACCGTTCCGCTCACTGTGGCGGCTTATCTCGAATTGACGCCCGAAGCCGCATAGGGCGCAAAAGATCCGACCACGAGGAGCGATAGCTCCGCTATCTTTGGAATGAGGCTTGTCATGCGCATCGGGAGATTTTTTTCGCAAGGAGTATCGAAAACAAGTTTTCTCGTTGGAGAAAAAGGGTTCGCTGCGCTGAAAAAAGATTTTCGATGCACGGAATGGGTTGTATGGCGCGCAAAAGCGCATATCCGATACGATGGCTGGAGGAACGGATGACGAATCAGGAAATTCTTGTATCTCTCGGAGGCGACGAGGACGCTTTTCGCGCCGTCTTGCGCGCTCTTGGCTGGTTCCGTTATCCCCCGGAACCCTCCGATACTCCCTATCGAGGCCGAGCGTTCGCGGCTTTGGATCCCCGTTTGCGCTATTTCGGCAAAACCGATTCCGCCAGCGTCCGGGTCTATCGCCTTCATCTGCCCCCCTCGGCGAACTGGAGGGACGCGCAGTCCGTCGTGCAGAGCCATCTTCGTGCGGAGCCCCATTTCGCCATCGTCTTCTGCGTCCTCGCCGGTGGCGTGCTGCTTGTCGTTCCCGCCGATCCGACAAGGACGACGAACGGTAACTCCTCGCTAACCGTCGCCTGCGCCTACATGCGCACGGAAAAGTTCTCCGCCAGCGATCTCGGCTGCGTGGATCGTCTGCGGCGCGCGCCGAACGAAGGATTTCGCAAGCCCCTGCAGGATATGGCGAGCGCGGAAAAGGTGACGAAGAGGTTTTACGACGAGTTCGACAAAGAGGCGCGCAAGCCGTTCCTGGAGCAGATACGGGGAATTGACGATACGGAGGACCGAGAGTGGTACGCCTCCGTGATGCTGAACCGGATCATGTTCCTCTTCTTCCTTCAGGAGCAGGGATATATGGACAACGACTTGCGATATCTGCCCAATCGATGGGTGAATTTCCGAGGCGATCACCCTGTGGACCGCTTCCATCGCGAATTCATGCTTCCCCTTTTTCACGAGGCGCTGGGCTCCCAGTCCCGCACGGAGACGCTGAGGCATTTGACAGGGGACGTGCCCTACCTGAACGGAGGCATCTTCGCCAAACATTCTCTTGAGGAAAAATACAGCGAGAGTATCGCCATTCCGGACGAGGCTTACAACATTGTGTTCCAATTCTTCGGGGATTGGAACTGGTGCCTGGACGATCGCCCTTTGAGGACTGAGAAAGAGATCAACCCGGATGTGTTGGGCTACATCTTCGAGAAATACATCAACCGCAAGCAGATGGGCGCCTACTACACCAAGGAGGATATCACGGAGTATATCGGACGAAACACCATTGTCCCCTTCCTTGCGGAAAAATCCTTGGAGAACTACTCGCTGCGAGTGACGGATTTCCGAACCGGCAAGCCGGACCCTGCCAGGCTGGAGGCGTTGAAATCCTCCATGCTCGAACTGCTGAAGGGAAATCCCGATGACTATATCTTCGACGCCGTGAAAAAGGGCGTGGAACTCCCTCTTCCCCCGGAAATAGAGGCGGGAGTGAAGGACGTGAGCAGGCGAGGGGGGTGGAACAGACCCGCCGACGAGGAGTACGCGCTCCCCACCGAGTGGTGGCGGGAGACGGTGGCGCGCAGGCAACGCTGCGAGGAGATACGCGCGCTTATCGCCGAGAAGACGAGCTTCGAGATCAACGACTTCATCACCTGGAACCTGAACATTCGGCAATGGCTGGAGGATTTCCTCCATGAATGCCGCGATGACGACTATCTAAGAGCGTTTGAGGAATCAATCACGGAGTGCCGCATACTGGACCCCACCTGCGGCTCCGGTGCCTTCCTTTTCGCCGCGCTGAATATCCTTCTCCCCCTGTACAAAGCCGTGTATCCGGAAGCGGACCCCTATCATACCCTGAAGACCATCATCCTGCACAACCTATACGGCGCGGATATCATGGAGGAGGCGGTGGAGATATGCAAGCTTCGCCTGTTCCTCAAACTCGCCGCGCAAAAGTCGAATCATCCCGAAGCCCCCAATCACGGATTGGAGCCTTTGCCGGACATGGATTTCAACATCCTTCCCGGGAACGCCTTGGTGGGTTACGCCACGTTGGAGCAGTTGGATAGAGCCTGCGCCTTTGACGCCAAGCAGGGCAAGCTCGGTTTCGAGGATGACGCGTTGCGGCGCATTCTGAGCCAAGCGGAGGAGATAAGGGAACAATACGATCATTTTTGCGAGGAGCAGCTGCAGGCTGACAAGGATGTGATGAAGGAGAGCCTGCAAATCCTGAAGGCGGAATTGAAGGAGAGACTCGGAGCGCTGAACGAGGAGTTGAATCAAATGCTGGCGAAGCAATACGGCGTGCAGCCCGAATGGAGAGAGGCTTACGGGAAATGGAAGGCGAGCCACAAGCCGTTCCACTGGTACACGGAGTTTTACGGGGTGATGAGCAAGGGAGGCTTCGATGTGATCATCGGTAATCCACCATTTGTTAGCTACAGCAAGGTAAGTAGCATCTATCAAATATACGGATTTAAAACATTACCTTGCCGAAACCTATATGCTTTCGTCATAGAAAGATCTCTATCTCTTCTTAATTTAGAAGCACGCTTTGGAATGATAGTTCCAATAGCATCCGTTTCTACCGACGGCATGTTAGAACTTCAAGAACTTTACGAAAACCGACAACAGTATCATAGTCATTTTGCAGTCCGTCCGGGGAAGTTGTTTTCTGATGTCGATATGAATCTAACGATCTCGCTTTTACATGCAAAAAATGGCAGATGTTATGTGACAAGCTATCGTCGTTGGTCGAGTGGAGTATTATCAGACCGCCCTTTCATTTTTACGACACTAAATTATACAGAAAATCAATATAGTAAGAAACTTGCTAACGGTTATCCTAAAATCGGGTCACACATAGAACACTATATCATAGACCATATGCTGAGTTTCAAACACTATATAAAAGATTACACTTTAAATCTTGGTGACATCATCTTTTATCATTCAGGTGGTAGATATTGGAGAAAGGCATTTCTGAAAAAATTATCTTCACATTACAAACCTATAATAATTAATAAAGAAAGCTCAGCATGGATACTTGCGATATTAAATAGCCAATTATTTTATTGGTATTGGATCTGTAACTCTAACTGTATGGATGTAGTATCGCGCGAAGTATTTGAGTTCCCCGTATTCTCTCTAAATGAAGCTAATAAAGTTGAGGTAGAAGCCTTAAATAAAACTCTCCTTGCCTCTTATGAATCGACATGCATCAATCGTCAAAGACATGGCAATATAATAAATGGCGAAGAGGTGAATTTTGATGTTCAGAAATCCAAGCCTATCATAGACGAGATAGACCGCGTGCTTGCGAAGCATTACGGCTTCACGGAGGAGGAGCTGGATTTCATCATCAATTATGATATCAAGTACCGAATGGGAGGAGAGGAGGAGTGAGATGACCCCAAAAAAGACCGAGGATCAGCCGGGGCTTTGGCGGATGGACGAGGTGAACCTGACAGTCGCGGAGGCATGCCTGCGTCACTTTTGCGATGAATACCAGGAAGTCGCCCAAACGATCCCGGGAAATTCGTCATTGAGCGCTTATGCGGATAAGATGAGCTTCGTTTGCCTCTTAATCTGCGCCGAATACCACAAAAAACTATCGCCGACCGTACGCGGCAGCCTGGCGAAATGCCGGGAGGTGGCGAGCCTGAGGGGACCGGCGGGCTTGTACGACCATTTTCCGTGGAGTCTCTCCTGGAATTCTTGGACAAAAAGCTGAATGGTGACAGCGAAACGCTCAAGGAGTTCATACGGAATTTTAACCACTCCGATTTAACCGTTCGATCGTACATGCTCCTCATGGGTTGGATCATCCGCGCTTCGCTGCCTCGGAAAAGCGTCTGTCCTCCGCTTCTTGAGAACTTAGCCGGTTCGCTCACTTTATGGGGGATGTGCGCGGGATTATGCTATGCCATGTTTGATTCATTTGAGGATTTCCAGGATTACATCTTCAATTATCGAGTCACGGAGAAAAAATATGAGGATCAATACAAGGAGAGGATAGGGTTGATACGTGACAATGGAATTGAGTTTTTCACGAATCAATTATACGCAAAGGAAAACGATATCCGCTCCGTGGCGGGGGATTACGCGATGGGTTTGCGCTGCGCCTGATATGACATTGAAATCCCAATCGGTCGGATCGGACGTATCGGTTCGGTCCGGCGGATTTGACCGTTACACCCCGACACCCAAAACCCGATACCCGATACCCCCTCCCACCATCCCCGGCGAATAAATTCGCGGTTAACAAATACACGAAATCCACCTCCGTGGATTTCCCATCCCCCACAACCCGCGCAGGCGG
>DAIDHP010000001.1 GCA_027459625.1 Chthonomonadales bacterium | reverse complement strand
TGAACCGCCCGGTGCGGACCCGCATGCCGGGTGGTGTGGGAGGCGGGATCAGTAATGACCCCGCCTACCCGATTATTAACTTGCGAACCAAGAAATCATTATTTGGTTGTGGCTGAAGCTGTTTCCGCCGGCTTCTGCGGCGTTTTCGGGGTTTCCTCACTTTTCGCTTCGGATGGCTTGGTAACCGATTCGGAGTTTGAATTCATGGTTTTACGACTATAATCGTTGACATAAAAACCCGAACCCTTGAAAACAATGCCGACTGGATATACCAGCTTTCTTAATTCTCCGCCGCAACTCTCGTGAATGGTAAGCGGCTCATCGGTGATTCTTTGATTTACCTCAAACTGTTCGCCACACGCCGTGCATTCATAGCCATATGTTGGCAAAACGTACCACCTCCATGCATGTATTAACGATTGAACTTGTATTATTTTACCTCATACGTTTCAGGCTGGGAAAAGGTTACGAATCGATAAAATCACGGCGGGAATCATCGCGTTTAATGTTATAATATAAACGCTGGAGGAAAAAAAATGAATCGTAAGTATCTCAATTACGGTATTTTTATTGCGCTAGTACTCATCGTCATCGGAATTGCTGTAAACCACAGTCGTTATATCCGCTCGCAGATCGACGCCATGATCGGTCCTAACAAAGCCGCAGCCATAGCGGCGGCGAAAAGTCTGGTTGAATCCCAGCAGTTTAGTGACACCATAAGCGGTGAGCCAAAGGATACCCGCATAGCCGTTATCCAGGCGCTGGAGGATTGGGCTCAGCAGCCGCCGCCTCCGGCAACAGCGCAGTCATCCTCCTCCGCCTCGTCCTCCTCCGATCAGCCGTTAACTCCGGCGGATGCCGTGACGCAAATCGTTGCGTTTCTGAAGGATCAGGACAAACCGGTGCGTGATCGTGCCATCGTGGGTTTGCTGCGCGTTGGCGCTCTATCGAAGGCGAACTTGGATAACGTTATCACCGGAATGGAGGACACCGATGCCAACACCAGCAAGGGATGCGTTTTAGCGCTCCAAATCCTCGGACAAACAAACGCCCATAATGCGGTTCGATTGATTCCCTTGGAAACTGTGGATATATTGCATTCCTTAGGTGCCATCTCCTACTCCAGCCAAAGCAACCAGGGAGCGATGGCTGCGGCGCAGTACATTTTATCGTTGCGCAATCCTCAAGTCGTTTCAATGATCATCCCAGAAATCGTGGCGAAGATGGTGACCGATACTGCTGCGCGAAGCCCTGGTGGTGATGTTTTAAGCTCTTACACCGATCAGTCCGCGCAGTGTGTGCAGGCTTTGACGCCTTTGCTTAATAATTCGGATGACACCGTGAAGGAGGGTGCGGCGGATGCGCTTGGCAAAGTTGGCAGTAAGATGGCCATCCCTTATCTAATGCCACTCCTAAAGGAAAATGCAGACGTACGCAAAGCCGCGATTGCAGGGATTGCGCTTATAGCGAATAAATCGGGTGAAGCGCCTCTCATTGAGGCGATGAACGATCCCACCGTGGATCATGACGTGCGAGAGCAGGCGGCGGTGGGTCTGGGCAAGATAGGCACACCTGAAGCGATTGCCGCTTTGGTCAAGGCCCTAAGAGATTACGATCTGAAAATACAGGAATCGGCAACGGACGCGCTGGCGGTGGCGGGAAAACCGGCCATTCCAACCCTGTTGGGGTTACTGAAATCCCCGGACACCAACTTGCAGTATCGCTCCGCTCAGGCGCTCGCCCGTATCGCTCTTCCCGAGGCGAACGCCGGCCTGATCGCCGCGATGAAGGACAAAGATCACAGGGTTGCCATCCAAGCCTGCATCGCGCTAGGATTTCAGGGTAATACGAGTGCTGTGCAACCCTTAATCGCTGAGTTAGCGAATACCGTTCTAGGGCAATCCGCCGCGAATTCCCTGGCAATGATCGGCGCTGCATCTCAACCTGCGCTAATGAAGTCGCTTAGCTCGCCGAATGACGTCGTGGCGTATTACGCATCCCAATCGCTGGGACAGCAAGGCGAATCGGTCGTACCGTTGATCACCGACGCAGCAAAGGGATCGCCCGCCGCCCGTCCTTGGGTCGCCATCACGCTCGGTGAAATAGGGGGGAAGAATGCCATAACCGCATTGGAGGATATGCGCAAATATAAGGGCGGATTCCTTCAGAACGATATATCCATCGCCCTCAATAAGATTGGCGTGACCGATTAATTCACCATAAAGGATTGACAAACAATAAAACGAGGGGGAGTTTTCCGCTCCCCCTCGTTTTTATTAATCCGGATAGTGACAGGCTTTATATTTCTTGCCGCTGCCACACCAGCAGGGATCGTTTCTGCCAAGCTTTTTGCCCGTTTGGCGAACCGTTGTGCCCGTTCCGCCGCCAGAAGTCTTGCCGTCGCCCGTTTTCAAATTCTCATATTGCGGGTATCTGCGTCGTTGAGGTTGCTGCACCACTTGTACGCGGAAGAGATATCGAGCGATTTCGTCCTGTATGGAATGTTGCATATCCTCGAACATTTCGAACGCCTCTTTTTGATAAACCATTAACGGGTCTTGCTGCGCATAACTTCTCAGGAAAATTCCCTCCCGCAAATAATCCATGGACGCAAGATGTTCCATCCATTTGCGGTTGATCGCTTGCAGTGCGATATTTCTCTCCAGTTCGCGCATGGCTCCCGGTTCGTCCACTGCGCTCTCGATTTCCTGTTCCTTTCGTTCGTAGGCTTGCAGGATCAGATCAGTCAGGAAGTCACGAATTTCAGTTTGCGTCTTTCCAGCAAGTTCCTCAATTTCCGCCATTTGTGAGAGAGGAAAGTATTCATCCAAACCCCGATAAAGGTCATTGATCTCCCATTCATTCGGAGAGCTCGTATCCGGGCAAAAGAGCGTCACGGCATCGGATACAACCTGAGTCAGGAATCCCGTGATGGTCTCTTTGAGATCAGCCCCTTGCAATATTCTTTTTCTTTCGCCGTAAATGATCTCACGTTGTTTGTTCATCACGTCATCATATTGCAGGACATGATTTCGACTCTCGAAATGGTTCTCCTCCACTTTTTTCTGAGCGCGTTCAATCATCTTGGAGAGTATTCTTGCGTCCATCGCCTGATCCTCGGGCCATGTGCGCAGAAGGGGATGATTGGAACGATCACCGAAGAGTCTCCATAACTCATCCTCCAAGGACACGAAAAATCTGCTTTCGCCTGGGTCTCCCTGTCTTCCGGATCGTCCTCGAAGCTGGTTGTCAATTCTGCGGCTCTCATGGCGCTCGGTGCCAAGTATGTAGAGCCCGCCCACGCGACGCACTTCATCAGCGGCGGCGGCGTACTCCTCGGGTGTCAGAGTTGAAACGGAATCCAGAACGCTGTGCTTGCCGCCTCTGCGGTAGGAGAGAACCATCTCCTCTTCGGAATTCTCCGCATCGTCGGATTGGTTTTCACTCGGCTCGTCCGGCAACTCCATATCCTGCGGCTTGCCGCCAAGCAGGATGTCCACGCCTCTTCCCGCCATATTTGTGGCAATGGTGATAGCGCCTTTGCGTCCTGCTTCGGCGATGATAATAGCCTCTTTTTCGTGATATTTGGCATTAAGAATATTATGCGGGATGCCGTGTCTTAGCGCTTCGTCGATGTTGTTGAGGGGTTCCTCATCCTTGTTAACCTCCAATAACTCCGCAAGGGTTTGCAATGTGTGTTCCGCCAACGGGTCGGTCGGAAGATTTAGCTCCTTCAGAATTGGATTGAGACGATTAAGACTTATCCTGTCCAAGTCACCATTTAACGTCTCAGCCCACTTTTCCAGTTTCACTTTATCCAAGTTTTTCGTATTTTCAATGGTATGGCGAATCAAATTGACCATACATAGGCTTTGCAGACTTGTGGAGGTGATTCTCTCGGAAACCTTCTCCGACATCTCAATGGATCGAGTGCCCACCAGTACCGGTTGTTGGCGAGCGTACAACCTCAATATTTCCCAGGCGATTCCTCGGAACTTATGCTCCGCGACTTTGTAAATGATATCGGGATGATCTTTGCGGATCATAGGCATATTCGTCGGCACCATTACAACATCCAATCCGTAAATCTTACGGAATTCATCCTCTTCGGTTTTCGCTGTTCCGGTCATACCCGCCAATTTCAAATAGAGACGAAAAAGATTCTGAAAGGTGATTGTTGCGAGTGTTTGGGACTCATGCTTAACCTCCACCCCCTCCTTCGCCTCAATGGCCTGATGCAGACCGTCCGAATAACGGCGACCAAACATTAAACGCCCTGTAAACTCATCCACAATGATGATCTCGCCGTCTTTCACGACATAGTCGATATCCTTTTTAAACAGGGCTTGCGCTTTTATGGCGGCTGTGACGTGGTGCATCATCTCGGGGTCATCCGCGAGGTTTTTAATCCCAAGCATGCGCTCCAAACGTTGCACGCCCGCATCCGTTAGAGCGATGGTTTTTTGCTTCTCATCCACAACGTAATCGATGTTAGGATTGTGGATATCAGCGTTCGGATCGTCCCGTTCCTCTTGGGTTTTTATATCCTTACCGCCCTTTAACTGACTCACAATTCTAGCCACTTGTCCGTAAACTTGGGTGTCCTGCTCGACAAACCCCGAAATAATCAAAGGCGTTCGCGCTTCGTCAATAAGGATGCTGTCCACTTCGTCCACAATTGCATAGTGGAGATCCCGCATCACCAACTCATCGGCGCTGAACGCCATGTTATCTCTGAGATAATCAAAACCGAACTCGTTGTTTGTGCCATAAGTAATGTCGCAAAGATAGGCTTCCCTTCGGGTCACAGGTCGGCAGTAGGTGAATCTAGGATCTGGATCCTCATATTCGGGGTCATATATGTACGAGCCGCCTTCGTCCCCCGTCTCAGGGGACTGTCCCTGAATGATGCCGACGCTCATGCCTAAAAAATGATAGATCGGTCCCATCCAAACGGCGCCGACCTTGGACAGGTAATCGTTAGCGGTCACAAGATGCGTCCCGCGCCCTACGAGAGCGTTCAAATAGAGGGGGAGAGTGGCCATCAATGTTTTGCCTTCACCTGTCTTCAACTCGGCTATTCGGCAGTCATGAGTAACCATTCCACCGATCAACTGTACGTCGTAATGGCGTTGGCCTAAGGTGCGTTTCGCCGCCTCTCGTACGATCGCAAATGCATCGGGAAGTATCTCATCCAGAACATCATCCAAAGTCTTTCTGGTTTTATCCTTGCGTTCGGACTCCAGAATGCCATCTTGTTCGGCTTTTTCGAGATTCGCCTGCCATTCGGTTTGAACTTTTTCCCTGAGTTGATCGGTTAACTCCCTCAACTGAGCATTACTCATCGCTTGATAAGTGGGTTCCAGTTCGTTGATTCGCTCAACCCTTACGCGATACTTGGCGATATCGCGTTCGTTAGTATCAAATAATTTACGGAGCCAGTCCATGCGTTGTAATTCCTATTATATGTGTAAGTTATTCCTGTAATTTACAGGTTTCATCGAACCCTATCGTGTCGCAACCTTCCAATTCATACGTTTATAAAAAAGGAAACTCTCATCGATCGTATCCAGCCGCCTATGCAAGTATTTGTTGGGGGGATGGGGTGGACGGAAACACTCTAATTTAGTATAGCATTCAAGCGCCTGTAAGTCAAATAACGGGGTGGCTATTATTGTAACTCCGCACTTGAATAACTCATAAATCCCTTTCCGCCTGACGAGGCTGTGGGTATTCGGTCGCATGATGGACGGAATGCTTGACGCTTTTGAATGCAGGATTGCGAGCAATATGTGGTGTCCCACGGTCTGTGCCTTTCGAGGATAGCTATGAATACCGCATATTGAAAGAACCTATAAAACGAGTCTCGGCATGTCAGAAGAAAGTATTCCTGTACAGTGAATTAGTTGCTTCCGGATATCGTTCCATTCGACGTAAACGGTCGGACCATTGAATATCATATTCCAACACTATTTGATCCATCACTCGTATTTCCATCGGTTTTCGGGGCGGGCTGACTTTTTGATGCGAGCATGCGGTGATTAAATGCAAGGTGCAAAACGCCGATGGCTCCGCCTAAAATCATCCAATTTAATGTCATTCCGTAAGTGATGAACATGAAAATGCCAAAAGCAAGTAATTGGTTCGAGGATCGCTTGTATGCGATGACCTTGGGATAAGATATGCTGCCGGTGATATCACTCTCCTTGATCTTGGAATAGTAACGATAAGTATCGATATTTGAGAAATGCCTGATGTGAATCGCCAGCTCCACGAAGAGAAAATCACCCACGATGATTCCGTAAAGCCATGGGGCCTTACTAATGAGGATCAATGTGAATAAGAGAACAAAAGTTCCGAAAACAAGCCGAAAGAGAAAGCTCGGACTGAATTTCCTGAGCGAGTCTATGTCTTTGATATATGCAGGCGTTAGCTCATAGCTTCCCTCTAGCTTCACGACGTGTTGAGAGCGGTAGAGCTTGGCGCCCCATATGGTTAGATAATAATCGCTGATGTAAAGAATCAGCCATATTATCACGGGTATCCAAGGATACCAATACAGATAATCAGGAATCATTTATCGTAAACCTCGCAACATGGTTCGCTAAAGCTATCATCGATAATTATTATCGGAATTGAGCATTGTATTTAACGCAACCTCTATCAGCATCCCCAAAACAATCTCTCCACGATGCCTCTTGCTTCCTTCATGCGCTCTTGAATGATTCCTCTTAGTCTCTCTTCCGCCTTATCGGTTTTAGAATCCACCACTCCGAGCCCGATGGCGAGCGTGCGTAAGCGAATGGTATTCTCGGGAAGCGTGTCCGTGGGAAGTCCCCCAAGTAACGCGAGGCGGTTCCGTACCTGGGACAGAAAGAGGTAGGTTTCCACTAACCTGGTGGTTTCCGAAATACGCAAAATCCCGAATGCGCCTAAGCGGTGCAGCGCCGTAACCGTTTCCGGAATGCGCAACTTCTCCCTCTTCCCGCCCTCCTTCATCTGATACAATTGCGCGGTAAACTCAATATCGTTTATCCCACCGAAACCTAGCTTGATATCCGAGTATTTTAACTCCGGCTTGAGACGTTCGTTTTCGATACGGTGTTTCATGTGTTTTATGTCGTCCTCAGTCTTTTGGGTAAAAGGAACTTCATACACCGCATTTTCCTCGATTTTTATAAAGCGGCTGGCGGTGGCGGCGTTGCCTGCGCAATAACGCGCTTTCATAAGAGCTTGCCTCTCCCATGTGTCCGCTTGGTTGAGATAATAGGACCGATAATCCTCCGTAGATCGCACTAAGACTCCAAACCTGCCCTCGGGACGCAGGCGCGCATCGATCTCCACCTCGGCTCCTCTTACTCGGAGTACGCTGGACGCACCAAGAAGCGTCTCCGCCATCAACTCCAAAGAAAGATGCAACTTTGGGGGGGGATCGCTTGATGGCTCCTCCTCATAAACCAACAAGATATCCCAGTCGGAGCCGTATCCCAACTCCATGCCTCCCAATTTGCCAAGCCCAATTACCGCAACGCTTTGCAGCAAGACTTCCGTTTCCGGGTAGCGGATCGCGGCGGTTTCGATGGCGTTAAGCAGAAGGGAATCCAACACCGTATCCGCTGCAATGCTTAACTCTTTTTGAACTTCACGGATGGATATCTCCATCCATATATCCTCTGCGCCGATGAGTAACCTTTGCCGTTGATACCAATGGCTTAGAGTTTCCCAGTACGCATCCTTGGAATCCGACTTGGAGAGCCTTCCGCGAAGTTCAGCAATCGAGTTCTCCGTGCTTTGCGGCTGAGCATCTGATTCATCCCCGACGACAAGCATATCCATCCATTCCAAATGCCTCGAAAGCGTTTGGGTGAGCGCGGGACTTGAAGCTGAAAGCAAACAAATGCGATCAAGCAATTCATCGCTCTCAATCAAAGTGCGATACAATTGCTCTCTATTGGGCATCGCCAAGGCAAGGTATTCCAAACCATCCAAAGCCGCATCAGGATTTCCAGTGCGTCTGCAGGCTGTAAGTAACCGTGGCGCCAATTCAAGGAATCTTTTTTGCGACGCCGGGCGGGTTCTTCCGTATTCCCCGCCAATGGTCGCGATTTTCAAATGTTCGAACGCCCTGGGGATGTCGACGAAGCCGAATTCCCTCAGCAGATTTTCAATCTCCTGCTTGGCCGAAGGCTCCTCCATATTTTCAAGTAATTGACTTAACGGAGAAAGAAGCGGATCATCCGTCAACCGCTGATAAAACAGTTTCCGGCAGATATTGTGCACACGCTGGGTGTGGAAGAGATGGTTTGTATTAAACTCATTCAAGGTGGAATAACCCATGCGTCTGGCAAGCAACTGCCGTTCCTTTACATCGAAAGGTAACGTTTGAGTCTGCAGTTCATATAAGATCTGAAGTCGGTGCTCCAAATTTCGTAAATAGACGTAATCCTCGGCTAAATGCATGGCTTCCGTGTCCTTCAGAGCTCCAATTTGGCGCAATCGTCTGATCGCCTCCAAGGTGTTTTGCGTTCGAACGATGGGGTGTTTCCCGCCGAGTTCAAGTTGAAGCAATTGGATGGTGAATTCAATATCCCGAATCCCTCCGTAACCGATTTTAACGTTCGTATGCTCAACCCCGTCAATAAGAGCCTTGCGCTCGATCCGCACCTTGTTTTCCTGAATGGAGCGGATGAAATCGGTGGTTACCAGCGGGCGATAGACGAATGGGGTAATCATCTCCATAAAGGAGGAGGCTAATCTTGGGTCGCCGGCAATAGGTCTCGCCTTAAGCAGGGATTGCCGCTCCCAAGGCTCCGACCAGCTTTCGTAATATGCGAGATATGATGAGAGAGTGCGAACCAAAGGACCAAATCGACCTTCCGGTCTCAGGCGCATATCCACTCGAAACAGATGCCCGCCATAGATGTTTTTTGAGAGATAATTGACTACATGCTCCGCTGTTTTAAGCGCAAAATCAAGGGGGGATATGGATTTTTCGGATTGAAACTGATCGCAATCATCATCGCAAACGAACATCAAATCGATATCGCTTGAGTAGTTCAACTCACGCCCGCCCAATTTGCCCATTCCGATAATAGTCATGGCGGGGGGATTCTTCACACCATAACGCTCGCTAATTGTATTGATCGCTATTTCAAGGCATTTTTGCACGGATACATCCGCGAGATCGGAGAATTCCAAAGAGGCGGTAGGCATATCCGTCAAATCCAGGATATCTCTCACCCCAATGCGCAGTATCTCTTTTCGTTTAAACCGCCTCATCACATCCAATTTCATGTCGAGTATGGAAACGATGTCCACAAAGGCGGAAAGCTCCTGGTATAGCGTGGATGCTGTTTTGGTTTTGGCGCGATCGCTCGGATTTGCCAGGATATCGAAATATTCGGGGTTCTGTATGAGGATATCGGAAAAGAATTGGCTCACCCCGCATATGGAGAAAAAGATTCGAAGAGCGATGGGATGATTCAAGAGGTTGTAATAATAGGGTGCTCGATTTGTGAGAGAGATAAACCACCTTTCAAAATTATTGAGAGCTCGATCAGGATCGGGGCTGTTTTTCATCGCCGCCAGCAGGGAGGGAAGGAGATCATCAATCATGCTGTCAGTAATACCCATTCCGGGAAGGGCTTTGAGCGTACTTAACGCCTTGGCGGGATCGGCGCAACCAATCTCATGCATTTTAGTGGTCGATATGGAATCCAATGTTTCAGGCATGGTTTCTTCCTGGGAAAGCAAACATCATTTGTGTTGAGGGGTGGGTTTCTCTTCCTGATTCTCCGCCTTGCGTGCTCGAATCACAATAGGGGAGCCATCCAAGGGATAGGTCTGTCTTAGTCTGTTTTCCAGATATCTATAGTATGAGAAATGAATCATATCCGGATCGTTTACGAACAACAAAACCGTGGGCGGCTGGACGCGAGGCATTGTTGCGTAGTATATCTTAAGCTGCTTGCCATGTACGAAGCGAGGATGAGCCTCGACGGCATCCTTGATCAGGCGGTTCAACTCTCCTGTTGGAATGCGATGTGCGAAATTTTCCGCCGATGTGATTGTGGTGTCTAACACTTCTGTGATGCTAAATCCGAATTGAGCCGATGAAAAGACGATCGGTGCGTAAGCGAGAAACGGCATTTCATCGCGTATGGTTTTCGTAAATTCCAGCATTAACCCGCGTTTGGGAGGTCTTCCCATCGCCACCCCAGTGTCCACCAGATCCCACTTGTTGACTATGATCACTGCGGCTCTTTCGGCTTCCTGGGATAATCCAGCCACTCGTTTGTCGCCATCCGTCAGTCCCTGTCCTGCGTCAATGAGTATGGCGCAGACATTGCAGCGATCAATCGCTGTTTTCGCTCGGAGCACCGTGTAATATTCAACGCTCCCCTGTATTTTGCCCGCACGACGTATGCCCGCCGTATCCACAAGCAGGATGTCCCTGCCATCGCGAGTGATGCGAGTGTCGATTGCGTCGCGAGTCGTCCCCGGGATGGGACTTACAATGACTCTCTCCTCTCCTAACACCGCATTGACAAACGAGGATTTCCCGACATTCGGTTTGCCAATAAAAGCCAAACGAACCAGCGCTTCGTCCTCATCCTCCTCCTTGGATTCGGGGAGTGCCTTCAAAAGATCATCTAGGAGGTCGCCGATACCATGACCATGAACGGATGAAACCGTGTACAGGTCTCCCATGCCGAGACGGTAAAAATCCACGGCGTCCTGACCTTGACGATTATTGTCAACCTTGTTGATAACGAGGAATGTCGGGGTTTCGGAATCTCGCAAGGCGTTCGCAAGTTCCTGATCCGCAGTGGTCAAACCATCCACTCCGTCGCACATAAATAAAATGGCGTCCGCTTCATCCATTGCGATTTCCGCCTGTTGCTTCACCTGCAACGTAAGGGGGTCTTCTTCGTTGAGGATGATACCTCCGGTATCTATGAGAGTGAATTGTTTCCCTCTCCATTCCACTGGCGCGTAAAGGCGATCGCGTGTGATACCGGGCGTATCCTCCACGATAGCGATTCTCTTTCCCGTTAATCGGTTGAAAAATGTGGATTTCCCAACATTGGGGCGTCCCACCACGGCTACTAACGGCTTAGACATTCAATCATTCCTCCATCCTATTGGAATTAGGATAGCACAGTTTAGCCTGCATGGCAAATCCACCCATGATTGAACCGAAAAAGTGAGTTGTACGAAGGTGAGTGATGTGATCGCGGATAATCAATATGAAACAGCGTAATACATGATTTCCGAGTCTGGAAAGTAGTGCAGAAGAATTTGTCGATAGTTCATATTATACGGTGGAGACGCCATCCCCATCGCGCCATCCTGGCATAGGCCCCTTCCATGCCCCCATCCTTTGCCGTCAAATAAGATACGCCCGTCTGGTTGCGCGCTGATCGTGAAAAGAGTGGATCTCAAACGATCGAACCCCAGCATGGCGCGGAACTGCGCCGCTTTGACGATATCCTCGCCTTTGTCACCTATTAATAAAAGGTTCAATATGCGACCGGATATGTCATGATCCAGCGCGGTGATCTCCTTAAGATTGCCAACGTTGGTTTGGATAGACACCGGCAGTGAGCGTTGAATATCCGATAGGTGTAACGAGAGGTACCACTTGTGATATTTGCCATTCGTGCAATAGTCGGTTGTGGAGCCAAGGGGAGCGTCCACAATGGACGGCGGGTAATCCTGCGGTCCGTTGCCTGGAGCCGTGATACCACCGCAATCCGCGTAATAATCCGCAGGGACCAACTTGCCATCATGAAAAAGAACCATTCCCAGGGTGGATTCAACTGCCATATCCGATCTGGGATTATCCACATCTGCGCCTCCGTAAGCCTGGTATTGCGTGGTGTCCGTGACGTCATAGGGATAGTCATGTGATTTCAGGCATGTCAAAGTGTAGGTTCTGGCAGTGATTGCCTGAGCTTTCAACGCCTCCATAGGTGCGTCCGCCCCCATTTCAACAGGCAACACACCGCGCAAGTAGGTTTCCATTGGAAGTTCGTTCACGATCAGGATGCCGTTAACTCCGTCATGCACCCATGGGGAAATCCTGATGTCCCCTTGATAATCCGCTCCAGGATAGGTTGCAACCGATATCCTAATCGTATCCTGCGGTGAACTGGGGGTGAAAACTGCGCTATCGCAGTTTGTTGCCTCCATGTCTTGCAATCCGGAAACATGCAATTGATTATTCTGAAGGTAAATGTGCACGACACTCTCTTCGTGCACTGAAATCGGGGTGGGGGAGGAGGATGTGTACAACTCCGAATTTGCAGGAATCCTTAACAAAAGTTCGTTTGGATGACCGAAATGGCGGATTAATGCGACCCTGATGATAGGATTTGCCGGAGTGGGTGGATTCGGCAATCCATATGAGGAAAGCGGGATCATGGAAGATCCCGCTATTAGAGTGAACAAAAAAACGACATGTTTCATTCGGACCAATATATGCATCCTCATTCTTACTGAAGCCTATTTCTTATCTGTTGTTATCGGAGTAAGGGATGGAAACTGCTTCGGGAGATTTGGGAACTCTTTGACAACTCCCTTTGAGCTATCCTTCGTCATCATATCCACATCCATATCGGTTTCCACGATATGAGGAACCATGAAGATCATCAACTCTGTCTTTTGCTTATCCGTGCTCGTGGATTGGAACAAACTGCCTACTATCGGGAGATCTCCGAGAATTGGGATTTTGTTCACCGTTTTGGATTCAGTGGTGCTCATCATTCCTCCGAGCGCCACCAATTCGTTGTTTCGCACCGCCACGCTAGTATACGCTGTGCGTTCAGCGGTTTCCGGAGCTTGAATGGTTGCGGGGGCGCCGCTTGAATTTAGCCCCGAGGAAAGGTTGATATATCCAAGTAACTCGCTTGTAGTTGATGCGACATCAATTGTGACAAGTCCGTTGCTTGCGATGTGAGGATCAACTTCCAATTGCACGCCAACGGGCAGGAAAGAGTAATTCACGTTCGACCCGCCGGTGTTCAGTATACCACCGGAGTAGGAACTAGTCACATAAGGCACATCCGTTGTAATCTGAATTTCAGCCGTTTGATTATTAGCTGTGAATATTTTTGGCGTCGATATGATGTGCACCTTTTGGTCCGTTTTCAAAGCCTGCAGCAAGGCATCGAAATTGCCGTTTAAAGCGGACAAGCCATATTGGAATCCAGGTGTCATGGGTGAACCGGTATTGGATGAATAGGTTCCTCCGGATACGGAGAAGTTGCTGGATCCGCCGTGATTCACTTCCGTGCCAAGGAATTTGCCAATTCCGTGTGCATCGAACTGGAAACCAAGCTTTTCCGCGGCGTCGAGGGAGGCTTCCGCGATAATCACCTCAATCATCACCTGCTTTGGCGCAACGTCGAGTTTCGCGACAATTTCTTTGACTGCGGCGATTGCATCGGGCGTGCCATTCACGATGAGTGAGTTTGTTGTGGTATCCGGTATGATACTCACGTTATTACTCAGATCAATCAATCCGGTGTACTCCCCGGTTTGACCCCGGCCCCATTGAATGCCGGCGGTGGTATTATTCGTGCCGCTTCGATTAAATGAGTTCATCATATTTCTAATGAACGGACCTTGGCGTGAAAGGTTGTTGTTTGGAGCATTCGGGTCAGTAGTCGTATCCGGAACGAAACCTTGGTTTGTAAGCACTCCAGGGATGCCCTGATTATTTGTGGTGGGATCATTGGAGGAGATAGTCGAACCATTTGCCGAAGTTACACCTCTGCCGTTTCCTACGGAACGTCCCATGGTGCTAGTGTTCAATCCGAGGCTGGAATTCCGATTTGTGCTTGTGCCGAAAGTTGAACTGTTAAACATACTCGAAGTGGTGAGGTTATTAAAATTTACGTTGGCACCGAAAGCCGTGTTCAACATGCTCGCAATATTCGACGCTTGGACATTTTGCAGAGGAATCACTGCGGTAGTCGCTTGGGCGGGAACATCGACGTCAAGCTCTTTGATGATCGCATTTATCTTCTGCATTCTGTCAGCATTTGCTGTGATGATCAACGAATTGGTGCGTGCATCCGCGACCACATTTGAAAACTGATCTCCTTGCCCCTGAGTTAGGCGGCTGGCTATGAGCCCGAAGAACCCGCCTCTGCCTGCGTTATTGCTGGTTGTATTGGAAGTAACCGCTTCATTGATAATGCTTGCAGCATCGGTGGCGTCCGCGTATTTCAACTTCACAATTTTGGTGGACATGGGACCATTCATGTTCGCATCCAACTGATTTATCAGTGCGGTAACTTTTTCCATATTGTCCTTGGTCGCCAGAACTATGACGGAATTTGTATTGGTGTCCGCAATGCTTGTAAAGGAGCCATGAAGCCGATTTTCCTGCTGGAAACCGGGACGCCCCGGTTGGGGTTGCGCCGTCTGAACGGGGTTCCCGCTATTGTACATCTGCTGGAAGACTTGATTCAGGATGCTACTGACTTCCGAGGCGTCAGAGTTTTTTAGCGTGAACACTTTGATTTCATTGCTACTCGCGGTCTTATCGAGCAACGTGACGAGTTGGCTAATTCTTTCCACGTTGGAGGCGACATCCGTGACAATTAGGGAGTTTGTACCGGAGCTTGCGGTTAAACTCGCCCCTATGTTTATTACGGGCTGTAGCTCTTTCGCCAGCGTGGCTGCGTCCGCGTTTTGAATTGGAATGACGAGAGTCACAACTTGATCGGATAGATCGCTCAAATTGGTCGTGCTTGTCTGCAACAGGGTGGTGCTCTGAACCGCACGCGCGAGGGGGACAATCTTCAAAATGACATTATTTCCGGTGTTGTCGAATTGCCCTATGAATCCTCTCACCTGTAGCGTGGATTGAAGCACTTGGAACGCCTGGTCGATACTCAACGGATGAGGGCAGATAATCGTAACCGTTCCCGATAAGCTGGGATCCGGGATGATCTGCCAGTTCGTCGCCATGGCGAAAAACTTCAAAACATTGTCGATGTCTGCGTTCCTGAAATCCATCGTCACCGTTCCGCTGAGGTTGGAGGGAATGTTATTCGGCGGAACGACCGTGCCCGAAGTATTCTGAGTTCCCACATTGCCGGATCCCGGAGGCGGAACGGTGGTAGGTTGTTGAGGCGGTTGCGAACCGGTGCCATTTTGCCCCCCAGGCGGATTGGTCGCTGGATTGGGAGGGGTAGGGGCGGGTTGCGATACGCCGCCTTGTTGTCCCGCCGGCGGCTTGGGAGCGGGTGGATTTGGCGTAGGAGTGGTTTGGGCGTACCCGAAGGTGAGCAAACCCAGCAAACACAATAGGGGCGGTATGAATCGAAGCCCCAGCCGCAGTCCCCTCATCCACAACATGGACAAGCGTATTGGATTTGTAGTTATTAACTTTCTCTTCATGCTAGATTTGTCATCCTTCCGCCGAAATATAAAGATCACGTCTGATTATCCTTGGTTGTAAGGGTATGTTAAAACTCTGCGATTTTTAACCGCCAAAACCACCTGGAGGGGGCGGGAACCCCCCGGGACCGCCTTGAAAGCGTCCTCGGAAACGTCCGCGAAATTGCTGGAAGAAATTCGCACGATTGAAATTCTGGTTATCATTATTGTTGTTCGTCTCACTCTTGTTATCCGTCTTGACTTTTTCAGGAGTGGCTTCTGCCTGCTTTGGCATTACCGCGTCCTTATCCAAAGGAACTAGTTTGAAGTTATTGGTTTTATCCATGGTGCGGGGTTTACCCGCGATCGTCAATGTGATCGATGAATCGGAAATGGATTTCACGCTCCCCCCTAGGAAGGAATCCCCGCATTTCAGATATTGCCCGTCATTGGTTTTTTTATTCTCAACAAGGGCGAGCGTTTGTCCATCGAATGTAACCGTTCCGGTGTAACTGTAATCGCCTAGCGGATCAACCACAACGGGAGCGGTATTCGCCGGAGGCAACTGCGTTGCGGTCGTAGATACGGGAGCGGTTTCATTAGCCGGATTTGTGAAAAGGTTTCCGCTCATACCGGTTTGATAATAGGCGAGTGTAGGACGTTGTGTCGCCGTCAAGATGTGCTTTTGAGTGGAATTTGCACTCTCCACGGAATTCGCCTTTACGTTGGAACGGGTACTTTCCGGTTTGCGCGTGGAGGCGTAAACAATAGCCAATAGAGCCACAATCGCAACAACCAAAAACACCATCACGTTAATATTCCGTCTGTTTTTTCGTGTTTTCATATCTTCCACCTATTCCGCTTTCTGTTCCACATGCATGATCGCTACTGGGTTTGGGTGTATGCGGCGATCTGCGCATTCATGTCCACTAAGTTACCATTTGTGCCTGAGGAGGAAATGTCCACTCTATCCACCACCATCTTGCTAGAGGGATCCTCCAAATAATAAAGGAAGGCTATTGCCTTGTCGAAGGGGCATTCGCAACGGATACTGATCGGGATCATTGCCAATTTATCATTTTGGATGGTGCGCAACGGACGTATCTCAATCAAGTGAACCCCACCCTTATCGGACTGCTTCTGGAGGGTGTCTATGAGTTGGGGGATTAGTGCGTCCGGATTGGAATGGAAGGTCCATTCGCTCAGCTTGTGCTTCATCTGCTTTCCATCCAGAATCATCTCCTTATTCTGCTCCACCGCTTGCTGGTATTTTTGACGTGCAACATTGGCGGGCAATAACGCTTTGGTCAATCCCGAAGTTGGTGTGAACATGAATGGTACCGATGTGATAATGGATAACACCGCCATGATTATTAACCAACGCTCTCTTTTGTTGCGCGCTTCCCAAAACTCTTTCATTCCATATTTCCTTTGGCCGTTAGAAGAGTATGCTTGACAAAAACCGATTTGCTATCCATGACATATCGTGATGTGGCCGATCCCACATCACGAACCTGACAGGTAATCAGGAAATTAGTTTCCGTTGGACCAGAGGAACCATTCAGCGTGGGATCCTGACCTACGGGAGTTCCGGATTTGCCCAAAGGCGCCAGAGGTGTCGCTTTTTTTACGATTGGCGCATTCATGCCGCTATTCTGTGAATCCCCCAAATAACCGATATGTATTTCGCTAAATAAGCCGCATTGCTCCAAGGATTGTGCATACTTCGTAGCGTCCAGCGGAGTGTTCGCATTGCCTCTCAAGGTAATAATCCCTCCCGCACCGTAGGAGAGCCGAGTTAGATATAACGTTTGATGGTTAGGCACTGCGTCCCCGGCAGCTTTGATGATACTAACCATATCCGGACGGGATACTGCGCTGGAATTTAGGCTCGTTATCATTTTTTGAAGTATGTCGTTATCCTCTTTCAACTCTTTGATTCTCTTATTAGCCTGATCCAAGCTCAGATTCCAGCGTAAAGCCTCTTTTCTTTGTGCGTTCTCTGTGGAGATAAACTGTGTCACTAACCACACTAATGCGATAACCGCAATCGCTCCGAGAGCCAACATGGCGGTGCGATTCATCTTCCTCTTTTGCAGTTCTCGCTTATCCTGGTGAAAGGCTGGGATAAGGTTTATCGGATGGGACTTGCGTAAAACCTCTCCGACGCAGAGCCCAATGCATACCGCATAGTCCAATGTATCCGGGTTTGCGGCAGGAAATAGATTGCCGTCCAGATTTTGGAATGAGATGTTAAAAATATCGTTAAGCTGTGAAAGCAACACGGAATAAAAACGATGATCTCCGCAGACGGAGAGTTCTTTTATCTCCACATCCCTGCGCTCGTTTTGAAACGCGGCGAGTGTGCGCGCCAACTCATCAGAGATAGGTCCGATATCCGTGGCGTTATTGGATAGTTCATGATATATAGCCGAGCGAGTGAAAATCGCGTTTCCGTTTTCGATCATGGTCAATCCCAGTTCTCCCGGCTCCAATTGGAGAATGGCGCGGTGACCCTCCTCTTGACCGGGAATATCAACCAAAGCAAGCGATGATATGGATAACCTTCGCACGGATATGTTGACCTTGTCAAAAATACGCAGAAAATCTATCACCGTCTGGGTTCGAGCGGCTGCGATCATCACGGTGGTCATATCATTTTTTACCGAAGGGAAGGACTGATGCGAAATAACCACCTCTTCGATGGGGAATGGAATATATTGCTGAGCTTCAAACTGCACCAGCCCCTCTATCTGCTCCTCGCTAGCTTTCGGCAGATTAGCGAATTTCAGAGTCACAAGCCGTCTCGGAATTGCCACCACCACCCGATTTGCGGCTATCCCAGCTCCGCTCATGGCGGTTTTCAACGCTTGGCTGAAATCATCCACGTGCGCGGGTAGGTCATCCCAGTAGGAGATAGGATATGGCGACGCGCCGTGTTTGATCACTCTGCAGGTGTCACCATGAAATTCCACCTCAGCCACTTTAACCGCTCCAACGCCGAACTCCACTCCCACATATCTTTTGGAGTGGGTGGGTAGATTCGACTTGGACCTATTTTGTTTTGACAGACCGATTGATATCATCTATTGGTAACACCTCAAGGAAATTGTGTACTAAACGGAGAAGCGGCCTGATTGGATCCAAGGGTTGTGTTTGACGGGTTGATCACCACGTTTTGATTAGTTGTCAGCCATTCATCCCAACCTGGTTCCTGTGGCACTTCTCTGAACTGTCTGATCACAGGGGCGGGATAATTCCCCTGATTGCTGGATGAGGTGGAAGATCCCGTATTCGAAGGAGCATTCATCTCAACCATCGCTTCGGCGGCGCGAGTGCGCTTCTCACCGGGAAGACGAACCTTCACGCGGATGAGGTAAACCGAGGATTTCACGCAAAACATGGACGCGAGTTCCCGTATCTCAACTGTCGATAACCCTTGGATGGAAAATAGATCATTTAAAGTTTGAAATGGATTTGATTCACGAGCGTTGATGATGGCGTCCACAAGAGTTTGATCGTTATTGGTTACGATATCCATCACCTCCTCCGGGGCGGTGTTCGCGTTAATCATTCCTGGGAGGTATGTCGCCGTGGATGTGGTGATGTTATCCGCCACCTTCGCCATCGTGGACTGATCGATGCCGGGAACATTCATCACATCGGCAATGGAACCGAAGGTGTGACCCGACTGCCCCCTCCAGTTTACGATTGCATTCGCCTGTGCGCCAGTGAATCCCGCTCGCTCCAACGCCGACGCGTTCGCAGTGGTTATGTTAACGCGTGCCGTATTATTCGATGACATATTTAGCTCTTCGGAATAAGTCGTGATCATCTCCGACAAAGGAAGAGGCTGACCGTTGGATGTCGAGTATGATATGTTCGTTCCTTGGTAAGGAGTGTATAGCAAGCTGGGAGTAAAGCCATCCACGAGCAAAAGTTCGTTTGTGGTTTCAAACGGTTGTCGCTTTGAATCGTATGGAGGATTCAAAGACTCATAATAGGACTCATAAGAAGGATCGGGCTGAGATCCTCTCCAATCCAACACGGCGTTGACTAAATCCGTATTTTGCTGGAAAGCGGGTATATTCTCAAGTATGTTCTGAGATGCTGTGTTGATATCAATTCGCGAAGATGTGTCGCAGAAGAAGGGCTTGTACCATCCTCCCCCCATGGGATACCATCCGTTTGAGTCGGCGGTTGTTACGGTGTTCATAATGGGAGGCGTAACGCCTCCACTGGTCGCCACCTCCAATTGCTCCGCTTCCAATTGAACGACACCAGTCTCGATATACCATGCCCTCGTATTGTTCACTGTCTCCTGCGCTTGAAGCATTTGCTGATGCGCGATGGAAACGGTCATCAATCCGAAAGTTGTTAGGATGAGAGTGACGAAGATCACCGGCACCAATGCCTGCCCCTTATCAGAGCGAGTTTTGAAAGCGACGGATTGTCTCATTACATGCCTCCGGGCGTTGATGATCCCGACGAACTAGAGGACGTGGATGCACCGAACGCATAGGTCATAGCCGGAGTTACGGAAGCTGTGTATTGTTTCTCGCTACCGTCAGGAAACTTCATCTTAATTTGAATCTGCATGACGCTTGGAAACTGTGTCTGGGTATCCGGTGTGATCTGAGTACCCATTGGATCAAAATCCCAATCCGAATAGTTATTACCGTTCTGGTCGTAAAATGTGAATTCGATATCCTCTATATGGCTGGAAATCAATCTTCCGTAATCCGTGACGGTGGATACGCTTGTGGAGGACATTGAGTTTCCCGGGCTTAGCCCTGGCACCAAGGAGCGATTTGGCGCGCATGTGGCGAAACGTCTCAGCTCTCCCGTCTGCTGATTAAAGTAATAGCTGACAAGCGAAAGATCGGATTGAACGGGCTGATCTTGGGAACCTGCGGGCGAACTCATAAGGTTTGTATTCATTGGATTCGAGTTGTATCCAGAATCCATTTGGATAAGATGATCACGAGTGCTAAGCATAAGAATATTGCCGTCGGTGCTTCCGGGACAAACAAAAAACGTGTTTTGATTGTTTTGAGAAACATATGCGGACCCAATATCCTTTAAGAGGTGATCCATTACTGTTCTCGCCTCCTGATCATCCTCCGCATTGTTATGAATAACGGTTTGCACCTTGATGCCGGCGCCGATTGACGTAGCAACCGCAGCGGTGATGATAGCGAACATGATTGACACGGTAAGCAACTCCACCATTGTGAACCCGCGATTTCTTCCGTATTTGGTTTTATGAATGGCAAGGTTCATGATCAGAATCCACCCCCCATATTCATATTGGATGAAAATGGTGAGGTTGGCGAGCTATTGGTAGTGGTCGGTGCCTGTCCATAGGTTTCTAATTGCAAGGATTTTTTCACGGAACCATCCATCCATGAGATGGTGAGTGTGACATGCATTAAATTCGGGTAATTGGTGGGATCGGGTTGGTCCACATCGCATTCCCACGTATAGTTCGGGGCATCCGGGCTGAAATCTCCGTTATGGCTACCGACGGTCATGTCGTCGGAACTGCTAAGGATAGTGGTCATCTGTTCTCTGCCCAGATACGCCGCTCGGTTATACTCCTTGGCTAATGCGGAGGTACGGGCGGCGTGAGTGAGACATATTTGCGCCCCCACGATGCCGATGGCGAGCAGAAACGTCGCCACCAGCATCTCCACCAAAGTGAAGCCGTAAGTATGATCTTGAGAAGTGAACTTCATTACTTTCATGATCCACTTCCGCTACCTTCCGTCACGTCCACATCGCCCGTACCGGCGTGAATTACAAAGACCGCCACATATCCTTCCGGAGACTGGAAATAAAATTGTGTGTTTATCGCGGAGCCATCCGGGTAAAAAGTGGTTTGGTTGTTGCTGTCGGATGAGTAGTATTGATTTGTATCGGAACTTGTATCCACTTGAAAGTTCGCGATTGAAAATCCTTTTTGAAGGTCAAAGTTTTCGGTTATGGTCTGTGATGTTTGAACTCCAAGCGGATTGGTCAAGGATGTTGTTAACGAACCCGGTGAATTGGATGTATTGGTGGTATCTTGCAATGCGACGGGTTGATCGGGATCCGGCGGATATTGCTGACCGCTCATCTGCAACTCATTGTTCGTCGGATCCCATGTAATGGTAACAGGTTGACTGGTGCTGACCGCAGTCCTTTTTGCGTTATACAGAAAATCCTGCAGTTTCTCCGTTTGATCCATAAAGATAACATGCTGTCGCATTTTCGACCACATGGGTACGACAGCCCCGGAGAGGATAGCCATGATGAAAACTATCGTCAGCACCTCGATCAACGTAAATGCGCGCCTGTTTTGTTTGTGTCGCATGTTGCACACAACGCACCATCCTATTACTTTTCGATATTCCAGTTGGCGATATCATCCGATGTGCCTGGCTGTCCGTCCGGTCCGGCGGAATAGAGATCGTATTCCAGTCCGTGATCCCCTGGGTATTTGTACAAATAGGGATGACCCCACGGATCCATTGGCAGCCCGTTCTTGAGATACGGACCGTTCCAGCTTGTAGCGTCGGAAGGCTTGGTCACCAATGCCTGTAATCCGTCCTGAGTGGAAGGATAGCTGCCGTTATCCAGCTTGTATGCATCCAAACATGAATCGATTGTGGCTATATCGCTTTGAGCCCGAGCCACGCGCGCATCCTCCGTACGGTTGATAACCCGTGGGATAACCACGGCTGCGAGTATCGCCAGAATGACGATTACCACTAACAGTTCAATAAGCGTAAATGCCGCTTGACGACGTTTTTGATTTGAAATTTGAGGTGTCAAAGTTGCATCTCCCTTTCTTCGCTATTTGACGATTGTGTCCGCTTGAAAAATGGGCAACAGAATTGAGAGTACTATAAATCCCACGAATCCCCCCATGAAAAGCACCACTAAAGGCTCCACAAGACTGGTGAGACGCCTTAGAGCGGTGTCAATTTCCAAGTCCAAAGTGTTTGCAGTTCTGATTAAAAGCAGAGACAGTCTTCCGGTCTCCTCCCCAACGGCGGTCATATGGACGATTAGGGGGAGAAAACCGGCTGTTTCCCTGAGCGATGAGGCGAGAGTTTCACCTTGACGCACTCTGTCCTTCGCGCTTTCAATAGCTTTGGATGTTAGGCTGTTGCCTACGGCGGACGAGGATATCTCCAGCGAATCCAAAATGGGAACGCCACCCGCGAGTAGCGTTCCGAGAGTCCGCGTGAACCTAGCCATGACGATTTTCACGGTGATCGGACCGAGTATTGGAAGAGTTAATCGCACCTGATCTATCGTTTTCTGACCGGTGGATGTTCTGCTCCATAATCTCCATGCCACCACGCACGCAATAATGAATCCGATTATCACCCACCAGTATTGAGATATAAATCCGGAAACACCGAGCAATATCTGCGTCGGCACTGGCAGAGCGGAACCGAGATCCTTGAATACGGATTGCAGGCGAGGGATGACGAATGTGAGAAGACCGGTAACAGCGGATATCGCGACAACGATCAACACCATCGGGTATGTCATTGCCGCCACCAATTGGCTTTTTCTCACCTGCTCCTTTTCTAGGAAATCCGCTAGCCGGGTCATCACGTCCGGCAATTGGCCGGCGACCTCTCCCGCTCTTATCATATTTGTATAAAGAATGGGAAACTGTTTGGGAAAAGACGTCAGGGCGCTGGATAGCGGGTTGCCCGCTCGCACCTCATCCTGCAACTTGCTGATCAGATGCTGAAGTGGAACATTGTCGGTTTGCTCGATCAATACGGTCAAGGCTCGGTCTATGGGCAAACCCGCTTCTATCAAATCCGCCAACTCACGTGTGAAAAGCAATGTCGCCATGCGGTTGACTTTTTTCGTGTCGGCTGCGACGTTCGATTTCTTATTGGCTTGATTGGTTCGCGCCGCAGCGCTGCCTGTGGGGTTTACGGATATGGGGTAATATCCGAGGGCGCGTATCTTCTGAGCGGCGTCCATCTTGTCTCTGCCGTCCATTCCGCCCGTTATCTCATGCCCGGAGGCATCCAGCGCTGTATAATGAAAATCAGGCATATCTTATTACCACTCTTGAATCATCAAATTTGAGTTTTGATGATTTTTCGCATATGCAGGCAATTGCGAAATCCGGTTGTCGTATTTTACAATCACTTTGTATATATGGCATCAGTTTTGAAAATCCTCTCGCTGGCACACCCGCAATACCTCTTTGATGGTTGTGTCTCCATTCAAGACTCTAATTCGCCCATCCTGAAGCAACGTGGTCATGCCCTGATTATGTATCGCATATTGTTTGATGGCGTTTGCAGGCTCACGGTGCGTGATCATTTGCCGTATGGTGTCATCCACGGTAAGCATCTCATAAATGCCGCTGCGACCTCTAAAGCCCACGTTTCTGCATTCGGAACATCCCATCCCCACCATAAGCTTATGACCGTTAAGATTCTCCTGGTGGATGCCGATCTCCTCCATCGCCACCTGCTTTTCCTGAACGGGGGTGCGGCAGTTGGGGCAATTCAACCGAACGAGTCGTTGAGCGATCACACCGATTAAGGATGAGGCGACCAAATAGGGTTCCGCGCCCATGTCCAAAAGTCGACTTATCGCCCCTGGAGCGTCATTGGTGTGCAAGGTGCTAAATACAAGGTGACCGGTAAGGGCGGCGTGTATAGCGATCTCCACGGTCTCCGTATCTCTGATTTCCCCCACCATGATGATGTCGGGGTCTTGACGCACAATGTGCCGTAAACCGCTAGCGAAAGTGAGATCGATCTGCGGATGGACTTGAATTTGATTGACGCCATTCAACTGGTATTCGACCGGGTCTTCAATGGTGATGATCTTCTTTTCGGAGGAGTATATCTCGCTCAATGCCGCATAGAGGGTTGTGGTCTTGCCGGAACCGGTTGGTCCCGTTACCAAAATGATTCCATGTGGCTCCAGGATCAGCCTTCGGAAGAGGTCGAAGAGTCTGCCTTTCATCCCCAATTCCGGCAAACCCAGCATTGCAGTCTGCTTATCAAGAATTCGCATCACTGCGCTTTCCCCGTACAAGGTGGGAATGGTCGATACGCGGAGGTCAATTTGCCTGCCTCCCGATCTAATACGCATTCGCCCGTCCTGAGGCAATCTGCGTTCCGCGATATTCATATCAGAAAGGATTTTGATACGGGATATGATCGCCGGATGAAGTCGTTTGGGTGGAGCGTTTACTTCATGGAGGACGCCGTCGATGCGGTATCGAACGCGAAGCTCTTTCTCAAAAGGTTCCACATGGATGTCCGACGCTCGATCCTGGATGGCTTGGTTTATAATGAGATTGACCATTTGGATCACTAGCTCTTCTCGCGCCATCTTTTGGAGATCGGCGACATCCAAGCCTTCCTCCTCTATGGAAACATGCTCCGCCTGTTCCACATCCTGAATAATACGGTTCATGTAGAACTGTTCCAAGGAGCGACGGATATCCACCGAATTGGCTAACCTTGGGATTACATTGAAACCTGTGAGTAAGCGCAAATCATCCATGGTCTGCAAATCCAACGGATCCGCCATGGCGATTACAATGGTGTGATCGGTTTGCTGCAAGGGAATGAGTTGATGACGAAGCGCGAATTCGCTCGGAACCAGTTGCAAAGCTCTTACTTCGGGGGGGTCTGCGTTGAGGTCAACGATCGGACAGGCGAGTTGTGTGGAAAGGGCCTTCAAAAGCGCGGCTTCGGATATGAAGTGCATCCCAAGAAGGATTTCACCGATTCGTTTTTGATGATCCTGTCTGGTTTGCTCATCAAGAGCCAATTCCAACTGCTGAGGCGTGATGTCCCCGTTTTCCACCAGTATCTGGCCCAATAATACGCGATTGTATGTTATCACCTGATTGCTCCAAACTTAAGACAACTTAACTTTTATACCTATAAAATAGACGTATTGCAAACTCTGAAGTTTTATTCAAGGTGTTTATTTGTACGCTGATAGTATACATACCCATATATGAAAATATGATGAAGAGAAAAAACGAAATGAAATTCATACATAATGCCGGTATTTACCGCCGGTTGATCGCTTATCGTTCATGGAAAATTCGATTAGATGAGCACATGTAAAGAGTGGTGGCTCCCCCCTCCCATATGGCACGAAAGATGCACCTTAAATCGTATTGGAATATAAGTGAAATCGGTTGATGGATGATTGCAGCGAGATGATAACTCAAGCAAATAACCGTCGTTTTACAGTTTTTTAATATATGAAATTATATTTCGTATATTTCGTATACAAGACAGAGCATAATAATGTACACGGAACATGAACAACCGGTCTACTATTTATATGGCGGTTCGCATCATTCCCTCCCAGATGGGAGGGATGGTGACTTGCCAGATGATTATAAGATGATGGATATTGAAAGCTTGGAAAATTTGTTGAGCCAGTATGACGAAAGCGAGAGTCGACCCCTGCACCCCGCCAAGTCGCATATGGACTGTTTGTGCGAGGAGGGAACAGAAATGCATGATGACTATTATCCTGAGAAAAAAACCTCACTGGAGCCAGGATTGAGCTTCCATGAGTTGGCGGATACTTGGATGGCGAAGAGCGGTAAGGCGCCTCTCTTAACCGCCACCCAGGAGATCGTGCTGGCTAAACGAGTGGAGCGAGGAGATGCTCGAGCGCGTGAGGAGTTGCTTAACGCCAATGTTAGGTTGGTTGCTTCCGTGGCGCGCAAGTATATGGGAAGAGGCTTGCCGTTGGAAGACCTGATGCAGGAGGGGCTCATCGGATTATTGCGAGCGATTGAGAAGTACAATTACCGCAAGGGGTACCGATTCAGCACCTACGCCACCCACTGGATACGTCAAGCGGTGTCTCGCGCTCTCGCCAACCAAGGCAGGTCCATTCGTTTGCCCGCCCATGTGGTGGACACCATTAGCAGAGTCGCACGAGTGAAGGATGATCTGATTCAAAAGACGGGTTCCTTGCCCACTCGTCAGGAACTCGCCGAAGCCTGCGGGATGACCGAAAAGAAATTGGTGCAGGTCCTTCGCAATGCGGCGCAACCGATCTCCCTTGACAGCCCGATTGGCGAGGAGGGGGAATCTCGCCTTGGGGATTTATTGCAAGCTGGATTGGAGAGCTCTCCGGCGGACAGAGTGTTTCATTTTCTTGTACACGAGGAATTGGAACGAGCCCTTGGAAGTCTGACCCCAAGGGAGAAAGATGTGATTGTTCTCAGGTTCGGGCTTGAGAATGAGGACCCGCATACGCTGGAAGAGACGGGCAGACGATTGCATATCACGCGTGAGCGCGCAAGGCAGATCGAAAACAAAGCGATGGAAAAGTTGCGCCATTCGCATACGGTTGCCAGACTCAAAGAGGTGGTTAATTAACGTGTTTGCACAGAGCGTGTCAGTTTTCATCGACGGTTATCAGGCAATTGCGATCTCTGTACCAAAAGCGGGGATTTGCATATAAGATTTTTCATGGATAAAATTTAGTTGGAGATTAAAGAAGCCCGTTCAAGTTACTTGTCGGGCTTCAATCATATCTGTACTCAGGAGAATTGAAGATGTTTGATGCACCTTGCGAAAGCGTCCCTCAACCGAAATCTCAACCTTGCATTATTACGTTGTTTGGAGCGACCGGCGATTTAACCCGTAGGAAGCTCATTCCCGCTCTGTTTTCGCTTCATACACAGAACCTATTGCCGGATCCATTTGTTATCGTCGCGTATGCTCGCAAACAGAAGGACAATGATATATTTCGGAATGAGATGTTAGAGGCGATCAATGAATTCGCGGGCACAGGCGCCGTACCGATGGAAAAATGGCGATCGTTTGCATCCAATATCCATTATCATCAGGCGGAACTAGGGGATGCCGATGGTTATCGCTCTCTAAAGACGCTCCTGGCTGAGTTGAACAAGAGATATGGTTTATGCGGCAATCATCTTTACTATCTGGCAACCCCGCCAGACTATTTCTCAACCATCATCGAGCATTTACGGGATTCTGGATTGACCCATGCGGAGCCATCCGAACTAGGATGGAACCGAATCATGATAGAGAAACCGTTTGGTCGTGATTTGGATTCCGCTCGTGAGCTTAATGAACTCTTGAAGTCCTCTTTTCAAGAGAATGACATATTTCGTGTGGATCATTACCTTGGCAAGGAGACAGTTCAGAACATTCTTGTCATGAGATTTGCAAACCATCTCTTTGAACTGCTCTGGAACCACCTTTACATTGATCACATCCAAATCACCGTTGCCGAAACGCTTGGGATGGAGGGCAGGGGGGCGTATTTTGACAAAGCGGGAATTTGTCGGGATATCATCCAAAATCACGCTTTGCAGATTCTCACCCTTATTGCGATGGAGCCTCCGATATCCTTGGATCCGAATCACATACGAGACGAAAAGGTGAAGGCGCTGAGATCCATACGTCCGTTTAGAAAGGATGAGCTTAGCGAAAACACCGTTCGTGCGCAATACGTATCCGACGGCACGAATCCGGGTTATTCACAGGAGCCGGGAGTGCAAGCGGGGTCCCAATCGGAGACATACGCCTCACTTCGATTTCATGTGGACAACTGGAGATGGTCCGGAGTTCCGTTTTATGTTCGAGCGGGAAAAAGACTTCCTTCACGCGCGACGGAAGTGTGCATTCAACTTAAAGCCGCACCGGATGTTCTCTTCGCCAGGATGGAATGCATGAACATCCATCCGAATCGCATCGTTTTTCGAATTCAGCCGAATGAAGGCGTGGAGATATACGTCAGCGCCAAGGAGCCGGAAATGGGAATGTCTGTAAAGCCCGTTCGGATGCGTTTCGATTACAGCGAGGAGTTTGGCAGAGCGATTCCGGATGCATATGAGCGTCTAATTGTAAACGCCATGCAGGGTGACACCTCTCTATTTGCCCGAGATGACGAGGTTGAGGAGGCTTGGAAACTTTTACAGCCCGTTTTGGACGGCTGGAGTGAGTCGAACACGCCGCCATGCAACTATCGAATTGGCGAGTGGGGACCAGCAAACTCCGACGCACTTTTAGCCAAGGATGGAAGAAGATGGTGGAACAGGTAATTCCTGAAGTGTCGTCTTTCAGTCAAATGATACGAAGAAACCCTCCACTTTTCCATCCTGTCGTAAAGTGAAGGTGACTGCAAGGTTCCCGGCGGCGTAAATCGCTTTGTATGTAAGGATAGTATTTTCACCTTCGACTTTTTGTCCGACCAATTGGAGCTTTTTAAGCTCGCCCTGAGACGAAAGGATGCGTATCGCCTCCACGCCTTGATCGCCTGTTAAAACCTTGTACATGTCAGAGGTGAAGTCATTGGAATCCATGTGACGCGAGGCTATGCCTTCGAGTATTCGAGTGAGTCTAAAGGTGCGTTCCGGGTTGTTGTCCGGAATGATTTTGGCTTTTATTTTCATCCCTGGCACAATCTCATAGGCGATATGAAGCGATATGCCCGCCACATCCGCGTTAAAAAGGTTGGTTAGCAGTATGATCGTTATGTGATCCGCCAAGTATTTTGATATGATGGTGGAGTATCCAGCCGTGCCTCCGGCATGTTCCACCAGCGGGTGCCCGTTCACATTCCCGAGAGCCCATCCTAAACCATACCCTGTTTTGGAACCATCGTTTAGAATCGCGGGTGTCCACATCAACTTCTTTTCGGATTCGGATAAAATGGTGTTTTGGTCCAGCGCTCTATTCCATTTAATAAGATCATCCAAGTCCGAAAGAAGAAACCCCGCCCCAAGCACCGAATCGGAATACATGAAGGGCTCGTTTTGTAAATGATGGTCATAGAGATAACCGGGCGCACGGTTTGGTACAATCTTGTCCGGCCCGGTGGGAATTGTCGCCTTCATGTGTAGAGGGGATAAGATGTTCTTGCTCATGAAATCAAACAAGCTCATGCGCGTGATTTTTTCAATGATCAGACTGAGCAAGTAGTAATTGGTGTTACTGTATTCGTACTTGCTTCCGGAAGGGAAGTCAAGAGGGAGGCGGTTAACGAGCGAGAGTATCTTTTCAGGGGTTTCAGGGTTACGCACAATCTGAAAAAAATCGCCGTGCGCTGTGAAATTAGGAATTCCGGATGTGTGGGTTAATAGTTGTTCCAGAGTGATGGGTTTCCAAGCATCCGGAATATCGGAGAGATATTGAGACAGTGTGTCAGATAAGCGCAACTTTCCTTCGTGTCTGAGTAAAAGGATGCATGTGGCGGTGAACTGCTTGGTCATCGAGCCAATCTCGAAAACATCCTTCATGCTCGCAGGCGTGCGAAGTTCCACATCGGCGACCCCATATGCTTTTTCCTTAATACACTTACCATTGCGTATGATCGCTATCGTCGCTGCAGGTATATGCTCTCTCTGCATTGCATAACGGACAATTCGGTCGTAGATATCCGCGCGAGATTGATAGGCGGATAAGAGCAAGGATAGAATGCATAAACCTGTGAAAATCTTCATCTCGTATCACCTGAGCCTTATGCAAAGAAAGCCCTTCGAAACAATATCGAAGGGCGAAATCTCATACGTTGCAAATACTGAACGCTTCTCGGAGGGATGTTAAGGGGTCGCGGCGGGGAATGAATTCGTGAGCCACAAAACCGTCGTAACCGGAGTTCGCGATCTCACGCATCACTCTGGGATAGTATATCTCCTGAGTGTCATCAATCTCATTGCGCCCTGGATTGCCGCCAGTATGAAAGTGACCGATATACTGTATATTTTCCTTTATGGTTGCGCAGATGTCTCCCTCCATAATCTGCATATGGTAGATATCGTATAGGAGCTTGAATTTTTCCGAACCAACCGCCTTCACAACTTCAGCCCCCCAGGCGGTTGTGTCACATTGGTAATCACAATGGTCCCGTTTACTATTCAGTAACTCCATGCATACGGTCACTTTGTACTTTTCGGCGATTGGTATGATCCATTTCAAACCCTTCACGCAGTTCGCCAACCCCTCGTCATCGGAGATTCCATTGCGGTTGCCGGAAAAAGTGATAAGATTGGGAAAACCGGCGGATGCGACGAGCGGAATCATATTTTCCGCTTGTTGAAACAGCTTCTCGTGGTTTTCGATGCGGTTAAATCCATCCGGTATGTTGCCGATACCGGAAGCCATCGTGCAAATCAGTCCATGTTTCCTTACGCTATCCCAGTCATTCGGACCAAGAAGGTCAAGACCAACCAATCCGATTTTTTTCACTTCAATGCATAATTCATCCAAGGATAACCCGCCAAAACACCACCGACTTACTGATTGTTTTATCTTTCCATTACCACCTGAATCGGAAAAGTCCGCAGCCATTTCATCATCTCTCCTTCCATGTGTGTGGATGCATTCACAGGAGGCATCTTATTGGATTCGGCGTCATTTTCGATGCGACCCTTCAGAGCTAGGTTTTTCTGTCCGACAATACGATAATCATACCCAACGCCCTGTCAAATTAACATCACGATCAAGTCAGTGCGTATTTTGTTTTTTAATGATCCCAGTTGCTTCTCTTGCGCGTGCCCATATGCATTGGCGAATGTTTGGGGTTGAAAACTATTATTTTCACTCTATCGAGATATTCGGTGGAAGGATTTTGTCATGATTTTGGAGGTTTGGAAAAGCGGACTCGCACGACGATTTATAAAAATCTTTCTTTTTCTTGTAACCGCGCCGTTAACTGTCGCATTGTTATTTCTCGTTATTACCGGCGCTCGGCAAGTCGGAACGCTCACGAATGATATCCAAAATATAGTTTCCATGGCGATGACATCCGTGTGCTCCCAGTTCAAGAGGGTGGGGGCGAAATCCGTCAATAAATCCACGCATGAAAGCTCACACATTTCCGTTGCGGTTTTGAAGTCAACTTTTCAGGACATAGATCATTCTCAGCAGAGGATAATAGAACACTCCATGAATGGGATGCGAAATCTGTCCGAACAGGCGATCAATGAAACATGCTCGCAAACGCTAAGGGAAAATAGAAAAGAGCTAACGACAGTCACACATGTAATGAACGAGATGTTTACAAAGACTAACTCCTCCATCGAGAAATCATCGCTCTCAAGGATCGACAGATATTTGTTGGAGGAGCATGCAAAGTTGTTGCATCAATATGCTCTCGATCTGGCAAATGACATTAATGACAGAATCCTAAGAACAAGGACTGTCATGGAACTGATTGGGTCCATACAAAACAACAGCGGACGCTTTTCAAACGATCAACTGAATGTCATCAAGGCGCTGTTATCCCAGCAAGATGATATTCATGGACTATTGTTGGTCGACCCGCATGGACGCGTGTTGGAATCCGTTAGATATAATGGAAACGGTTTTTTCATTGCGGATGATATTGGAAAAACGAGCGGAAACCACTCAATCCTGAAATTCTCAGGATACTTGCCCGAAAAGAACTCCGGTGGTATGAACCGCCCGCTTGAAATTCAAGTTGTCGCTCCGGGCCCATACTTCGACGGAAAACTAGGCGCTTTAAAGTGCATGATGTCACTAGGAAGCTTGGAAAGCAACTTCCAGAAAACGACAGGTCAAAAAAACGCCCGTTTTTTTATCTCCAAAGCCGGATATCCCGACATCCACGCAAACAGGATCAGCTTTACAGGATACATAACAAGTTCCGCGCCGATTCCGTCGGTGGATGAGAATATCGTCGTAATGGAATCCGCTCGTGAAATACTTCAGCCAATCTCATCTTTCACCAAGAGAATTAACACATCCTTAAATCAAGCGCAATATGATTTAAACAGGCGCATCTCCGCAGCGGTTAATAATACCAATGTCGAGATAAAACACGACACTTCGAGATTAAACCGCAAAATATCTGCGAAGTACGAGATGTCATCCCACCGGTTGGAGCAAAACCTTCATCATGACACCGAGCTAAGAGCCGTCAACAAACTGGCAATGATGCGATCCGCAATATTAAAGCACACCAATCAATTGATGATGGAAAACCAAGCGCAAATGAACCATGCGAACGAAATTGCAACGCTTAACCTCGATTCCAATTTCAAACCGCTGATATCCATGACGACCATCATGACGGGATACGGAATGGTAAGGATGTCGCTTCTGTTGATCCTGATTGCCATCGTAATAGGGGTGATCTGGGCGATGTATCTTTCCATGCGAATTGTCACTCCTATTATTAGGTTATCCAACGCGACGAATGAAATATGCCAAAAACGAATGGATGCCAAAGTGGAGGAAAATGGAGCTGACGAGATCGGGCAATTGGCGCACTCATTCAATATCATGGTGGATTCGCTTTGCCAAAGTCAGTCCGAATTGAAAGATGCCGAGGCGCAATTAATCCAAAGCGCAAAAATGGCTTCTCTCGGAACCCTATCTGCGGGAGTTGCGCATGAATTAAACCAGCCACTTGCGGTTATTCGCGGGGTTGCGCAGCAAATGAAACATGCGGATGGTCTTAGCAAGGATTTGATTGAGGACATTGAATTGATAGAGGGGCAAACCACTCGCATGATGAAAATAATCAAACACCTGAGGACATTTTCACGCATTGGAGGTGCGGAATATGGGAATGTAGATCTTAACCAAGTGGTCCAAAACTGTTTTATCTTTGTCGGGGAGCAATTGAAATCGCACAGCATAACGGTGGAAACGGACTTGGATCCCGCATTGCCATCCATCATTGGAGATGCGAATGAGATGGAACAGGTTTTGTTGAATCTGATAACAAATTCCCGAGACTCCCTCGATGCCATCAATACCATGGATGAGAAACGGATCCGAATTAAAACCTTCCGTGATGAGCATGGGGTGTCGCTGATGTTTCAAGACAACGGTGCGGGGATTCCCGACAACATCCTGAACAAAATATTCGATCCTTTCTTCACCACCAAGGATCCGGGCAAGGGTACAGGCTTGGGGCTATCCATCAGCCATGGAATCATAACCAAGATGAAAGGATCCATACAAGCCAAAAATGATAATGGCGCACTGTTCATTATTTGTTTGAACCCAGTTACCGCCTTGCAGGAAAAACAACGCCTTGTGGATGCCGCTTGAGATTGAAAACAGCATGGGTGTCTCAATTCCTCCGGATTTGCTCAAGGCCTGTTGGAAGAGCGACATGGACGAAAATAATCGCATTCCGTTTGCTCATTCAACATGCGGGAAGTGATATTGGAAAACAGATTCATATTTACAAAATAAATGCACTACAAAAACGGGAGCTACTTTCCAAAAATTAAGACATGCTTCGCCTGGATGCGAGATGGATAATGGAGCGCGATATGGCAAAAGTGCTATTAGCCGATGACGAAGCCGCTTTACGGCTATTGATGGGACGTCAACTTAGTAAAGCCGGGCATGAAGTAATTCACGCGTCAGACGGATTGGACGCCTTTCAAATAATGGAAGCAGACCCTACATTCGATGTAGTGGTGAGTGACATCAAGATGCCCAAGCTGGATGGCATGGGTTTACTTTCGCGTGCAAAGAGCATTATTCCAGACACGGAGTTCATTATTTTGACCGGGCATGGTTCCATGGAGAATGCCGTGGAGGCGTTTAAAACTGGAAATGTGTTTGATTATCTTCTCAAACCGCTTGATGATATTAACGAACTGGATGCGGTGGTGGATCGTGCGGTGGAACGCAGACGGCTGAGAATGGAGAATAAAAAACTTATCATCGATCTCGAATTAAGAGTCCACGAGTTGGAGGCAACTCGACAGGAACTGGCAAATCTAGCCGAGCATGATGGTTTGACGGGATTGTTGAACCATCGCACCATCCATGGCAGATTAATGGATCGCGTTAACACACATCCCAACGACCATATTTCGGTGATGATGATTGACATGGATGGCTTCAAACAGTTCAATGATACGTACGGACATCAGGTTGGAGATCAGGTATTAAAGCATATAGCGAATATCCTAAGACAGTCCTTTTCCGATGATGTGCATACCGGGAGGTGCGGCGGCGATGAATTCATGGCTGTATTGCCTCGATGCAGCGCCCCGGAAGCTAGTATCATTGCGGACCGCATAAAAAGACTTCTTGTGCAGCATCCTTTCCGCAATCCTGAGGGAGTGGCGATACCCATTCGGTTGTGTTTCGGCATTGCGGATACCACCACCGCAGGCTCGTCGCCCATTAATTTAGTTGCGGCTGCGGATGCCGCGTTGTTTGAAGGCAAGAAAAAAGGCGGAGACGCCATTATGCTTCATATGACAATCAAGGAGCAAGGGGACATTGAAAACCGAACGACGTTCGATGTTCTTGATAGCCTCGTAACCGCGATCGATAACAAGGATCGTTACACCAAGCGACACTCGGAGGATGTCACCACTTACGCGCTCTTGCTTGCCCAATCCCTTTCGCTATCCGACGAGACCTGTTCCGCCGTGCGGGTGGCGGGATTGTTACATGATGTGGGGAAAATCGGAGTGCCGGACGCCATACTGCGCAAGCCCGGCAAACTCAGTCCGGAAGAGTATGAGATCATGAAGAATCATGTTACGATTTCCGGGTTGATTATTCACGGTTTGCCCAGGTTGGCGGATGTTTTGGACGCCGTGACGCATCATCACGAAAGATGGGACGGGAATGGGTATCCCAGAGGTCTTGCAGGAGAGCAAATTCCTTTGCTGGGAAGAGTGATGGCGATAGCCGACGCCTTTTCAGCAATGACTTTGGATCGACCTTATCGAGCGGGGATGTCCGCAGAGGAGGCGCTTGCTGAAATTGAGAAGGGTTATGGCACGCAGTTCGACCCAAAGCTTGCAAGGATATTCGTCGGAACGATTCGCCAAAGCTCTATCATACGGAAAAGGGAAATTGCCAAGGCGGCGTGAGTTCGCGATTTGACAACCGCCAGATGAACCATCAGCCTGTAATCTCAATATCGTCGCGATAAAGTATGGAACTCGAACCATCCCATCGGACTAACAAAGACTATTCATATTTTCCGCGTTTCCGACGTTCTCTATTGAGAACAACTCCGCCAGCGCGGGCAGATACACTTTTCCTTCGGCGATATTAAGCCCCAGCATCAGCGCCTTGTCCTTCCTTGCCGCGTCCCGCCATCCATGTCGAGCAATTTGCACGGCGTATGGCAAAGTAACATTGGTCAATGCGAACGTGGATGTGCCGGCGACGGCGCCAGGCATGTTTGTGACGCAGTAATGCACCACACCGTCAACGATATAGGTCGGCGAACTGTGAGTGGTCGGACGAGATGTATCGAAAGCGCCGCCTTGATCAATCGCCACATCCACGATAACTGACCCTTTCTTCATTAAACCCAGCATTTCGCGAGTGACGAGTATCGGAGTTTTCGTGCCTCTGCTCAAAGCGCAACCGATCACAAGGTCTGCATCCGCCAAGCACTGTCTAATGTTTTGCCGGTTGGAATAGAGCGTTCTTACATTCGGGGGCAATATGTCCGCCAAACGGCGCAAACGATCCAAATTGACATCCAAAATGATGACATTCGCGCCTAGACCCGCAGCCATGCGAGCGGAGTTTGATCCCACCACTCCTCCGCCAAGTATCACTACATTCGCCGGCAAGACCCCGGGCACCCCCCCCAGAAGAATACCCCTGCCCTCCATGGGCTTTTCCAGGTATTTCGCGCCTTCGTGCACCGCCATACGTCCAGCCACTTCGCTCATCGGAGTCAGCAAGGGCAATGATCCATCCGAAAGCTGGATTGTTTCATACGCAATGCAAACCGCTCCGGATTTCATCATGGCAATAGTCAAATCCTTGCTAGCGGCGAAATGGAAATAGGTGAATATCACCTGTCCGGGGCGAATCAATGGATATTCCGAAGGCTGAGGCTCCTTGACCTTAAGAATAAGGTCGGATCTGCCATACACTTCCTCCGCCGAGGATGCGATTTCCGCCCCCATTGCGGTGTAGTCCTCATTGCATAGACTTGAACCTGCGCCCGCATCGCTTTCGATGATGACGGTGTGCCCCTCCTCCGTCAATATCTCGGCGCCGGCGGGGACTAACGCGACGCGATATTCATTGTTCTTGATCTCTTTTGGAATGCCGATAATCATCATCTAAGCCCTTTCAACCAGGTCGTTTGTAAAATCCTTACCGCTTCATCCAAGTCAGGTAATCTTTCGCATGATAAGTCAATATGATATCCGCGCCCGCCCTTTTGATGGCGATTAATGTTTCAGTCACTGTTTTTTCCTCGTCCAGCCAGCCGTTGACCGCCGCCGCTTTGATCATCGAGTACTCTCCGCTGACGTTATACGCAGCGATTGGAAGATGACAGGACTGCCGGGCTTGATAGATGAGGTCGAGATTTGGAAGCGCAGGTTTCACCATAATGATATCCGCCCCCTCCTGCGAATCGATATCCGCCTCTTTCATCGCTTCGCGCGAATTGGAACTATCCATCTGATAACTTTTCCGGTCTCCGAACTGAGGTGCACTGTCCGCCGCGTCTCTGAAAGGACCATAGAAAGCGCTCGCATGTTTGATGGCGTAAGACATAAGTATGCGTGAGGAAAACCCGTTCTTATCCAACGCTTTGCGAATGGCGCCGATTCTCCCATCCATCATGTCGGATGGTGCGATGATATCCGCTCCTGCCTCCGCGTAAGATAGCGAAATGCGGGTTAATAAAGGCAGTGTTGCGTCGTTGTCCACGCATCCATCCTTAAGAGCGCCGCAATGTCCGTGGGAAGTGTATTCGCAAAGACAGACATCCGCAGCTAACAGTATCTGATCCGAAAAAGTCGCCTTCAGTCGGCGCAAGGCTGATGGAATGATGCCGTCAACGTTCCACGCTTCCGAACCGATGTCATCCTTTGTATCCGGAATGCCAAATAGGATTATTCCCGGGACACCGAGATGAATTAATTCCTCCACCTCCTTCAAAAGATTGTCCACGCTGAAACGAAACACTCCGGGCATTGACGGAATAGGGGAGGTTTCATAAGAGTGCACAAAAAGAGGTTGGATCAAATCGTCTTTAGTGACATGGGTTTCACGAACCAACCTGCGAATATTATCAGATGCTCGCAATCGTCTGGGACGAGAATCAGGATATGAGGACATTTTTACCTCCGTGCGGTGAAATACGCGACGATCTCCTTCACTAATCCGGGAATGGAATGCTCCGACGCCACGATTTGCGGAGCGAACCCGTATGTGTGAAGCGTGTCCGCGGTTATCGGACCGATACAGGCTAATACGGTTTCACCAATGAGTTCCGGTATGTTCTGTTCACAGATAGCCTGCATAAAATTGTGTACCGTGGATGAGCTTGCAAATGTGATAACGTCGATCGCTTTTTCCGCCAATTCGGAAATGATTTCATCTTTATCCGAATCATCCATAACCGTTTGGTAAATTGGCGTCACATCGGTCACGGCACCCATCTCCGTAAGCCTTTGAGGAAGAATCTCCCTGGCTTCCGACGCTCTTGGAAGCAAGATACGGGCTCCTTTGATGAGATGATCGGGGAGTTCCTCCAAAATAGCCTCCGCAACAAAGCGGGTGGGAACGAAGTCCGCTCGAATTCCATGTTTGCGCAAAACCTCAGCAGTTCCAGGTCCAATCGCTGCGATGTGCAACCCCGCCATTGATCGCATATCATATCCGAGTTGAATTAACCGGTCCGCCACAATGGTTACCGCATTCGCGCTGGTGAATATAACCCATGAATACAGACTGGATGATGCTTCTCCGCTTTCCGTAAGACCCGCTACGCTTGGAAACAGATGGATGGCATGATCCAAAGATGACAAATCCACCATTGGCAGAATACGTATCATCGGATATTCCACTGGCTCCGCGCCGAGGTCTTGCAGCATATCGCAAAGATCGCTGCTCTGCTCCCGTGCGCGTGTCACCATGATCTTTTTTCCAAACAGCGGTTTGTCTTCAAACCATCTCAGGTTATCACTTAATCGCACCACATCACCGACTATCGTTACACATGGCGCAGTGAAGTTGCGAAGATACGCGTTCTCCTCCACAGCCTTCAAGGTGGATATTAACGTACGCTGTTTGCTCCATGAGCCCCATTGCACAAGCGCAATCGGAGTATCCTCCGACTTGCCATTTTCGATCAGCTTACTGACTATCGCATGAAGATTTTCAACTCCCATTAAAAAGACTAGTGTGTCCGCCCCTGTGGCGATCTCTTTCCAACGGATGCTGGATTCGTTCTTCAGCGGATCTTCATGTCCCGTTATCACAGTGAAGGAGGACGCGATATTCCGATGCGTTACCGGTATCCCCGCGTATGCCGGGGCGGCTATTGCGGAGGTCACGCCAGGCACCACTTCGAATAGCACATTAGCTTCTCTGCACGCTATCGCCTCTTCTCCCCCTCTTCCGAAAACAAAAGGATCCCCCCCTTTGAGCCTGCAGACAGTTTTCCCCTTCAGCGCGTGTTGCACGATCAGTTCATTGATTTGCTCCTGTCTCATCGTGTGCCGAGAGGATTCCTTGCCAACGTAAAATAACTCGGCATCCTTTTTGGCATGTTTTAAAACGTCCCGATGGACCAAACGATCATAAACCACGACGTCGGATTGAGCGAGACATTGCGCTGCTCGTAATGAAATCAAAAGCGGATCTCCTGGTCCCGCTCCCACAAGATAAACTTTACCTATGGATTGATCCATTTTATGCATCCTCATTGATTAATTGGGTGTCTTTGTGCCAATTAATGTCATCTCTCTCCAGACAATCCAAGTTATAATGCAATCCCCGACTCTCTCTTCTCCCGATTGCGGATGTTACGATGAGTTTGGATAGGGTCACCATATTCCTTAACTCGTAAAGCTCCGGGTGGGGTGCGTAATCGTTCAGCCATTGAGAAACGGTTGCGTCCATTGCACAAAGTAATTCTTGCGCTCTTGCAAGATCCTTATCTGTGCGCACAATTCCCACCAAATCATTCATGTGATGCCTTAATTCATTCCTCATGTTGCGGATCTCGTTCAAAGGAGCCATCTTGGCAGATAACGGGATATCCTCCGTAGGAATATTTTTAGGGAGCGGGGGAGGGGGGGAAGAAATGACATGCATGGCTGACCGGTGTCCCCAAACCATCGCCTCCAACAGGGAATTGGATGCTAGTCTGTTAGCGCCGTGCACCCCTGTGCAACTCACTTCTCCGGAGGCGTACAACCCGTTTAATGTCGTGCAGCCGTTAAGATCCGCCTTGACGCCGCCGCACATGTAGTGAGCTGCGGGTACCACAGGTATGGGCTCCTTGGTGATGTCAATTCCGTATTCGAGACACTGTTGGTAGATGGTTGGGAATCGCTTGCGGATAAAGTCATCGTCAAGGTGGGTAATATCCAAAACCACGCACGGATCGCCTTTTTTGATACGCTCTGCGTGTATCGCTCTTGCCACGATGTCCCTGGGAGCAAGTTCTGCCAATGGGTGATATTTATGCATGAAGGTGGCTCCGTCAAGCGTGCGTAGAATCCCGCCTTCGCCGCGGACAGCTTCGGATATTAAAAAAGAATCCCCTTTGGTATGGTAAAGACAGGTGGGGTGAAACTGGATGAACTCCATGTTCGAAATCACCGCCCCTGCATTCCACGCCATCGCCACACCGTCACCCGTGGCGATTTCGGGGTTGGTTGTATGCAAGTAGAGGCGCCCGCACCCTCCGGTTGATAGCATCACCATCCGTGCCAAAAAAGCGTAAAGTTTCCCGTTTTGCGTATTTAAAGCGATGGCGCCGACGCAGCGGCGTTTACCGTCGGCATTTCCAACCAAAAGATCGATAACGAAGTAATTCTCAAGTATTTCGAGGTTAGGCATGTCCTTTACGGCGGAAAGGAGAGCCCTTTCGCATTCGTATCCTGTGCGGTCAACCGCATGAACTATTCTGTTCCTTGAATGCCCACCCTCTCTACCCAAAGCAAGTCGATGCCCTCCGAGTTCATCTTCGATCATGTTAAATTGAGCGCCCAAATCAATTAACTCTCTGATGCGGTCCGGTCCTTCCGTCACGAGAGTTTTCACGGCGTCTTCCTTGCAGATGCCGGCGCCTGCGATCAAGGTGTCCTCCATGTGCAAATGAACATCGTCGTTTTCATCCATCACGCCGGCGATGCCCCCTTGAGCATAATTACTGTTGGATTCCGCCCTGCTTTTCTTCGTCAAAATCAGCGTGGAACCATGAGGCGCAACATTTCTTGCGAATGTCAGACCCGCTACGCCGCTTCCTATGATAAGATAATCCACTATTTGAGCCACTGAAGAGGTAGATATCCTCATGATGGAAAAGCGTCCTTTCCGTCCTGTAAGATCGTTCATCTATCGGATAGACGCAGTGCTGTTCGTTAACAAAGTACGATTGATCCGATTCCGATAAGATGCGTACGAATACAAGACTCAGTTTTTTCCCTCAATCCCATCCATCAATTCCCGCGCTATGCGATTACCCAACTCATGAGCTTTTGATACATGATCACTCCTATGAGTTTTTACGATTTTAACGCCGTCCGGTGTCGCAAGAAAAGCGTGCATTATCAGCATTTCGCCTTCGATTGACGCGTATGCCCCCGCAGGAATGGAACAACCCGAGCCCAACGCCGATTGAAAACATCGCTCAGCATTGACCGTTAAGTGGCTATGCGGATGATCCAACGGTTCCAAAATGGAACGGACATCAGTGGAACACTTGCAAATCTCCAAGGCGAGGGCTCCTTGTCCCGGAGCCGGGATGAACTCGGTAGGGTCCAATTCCTCCACGATGTTATCTTCCAAACCAAGGCGTTTCAGTCCCGCTGCGGCTAGAATGATGGCATCGTATCGCCCTTCCCGCCATTTGCGCAATCGAGTGTCCACGTTTCCTCGAATAGGTTCCATTCGGAGATCTGGTCTAATGTTTTGAATTAAAACCATCCTTCGAGGGCCACCGGCGCCTATGATCGAGCCGAAAGGAAGATCGTTAAGAGAGAGGGAATGGGAAACCACTGCATCGCATGGCGATTCTCTACTAGGAATTGCGGCTATTTCCAATTCCGAGGATAGTTCACTCGGTAAGTCTTTTAAGCTATGGACGGCAAAATCCACGCTATTTGAGAGGAGCGCATCCTCGATCTCCTTAACGAAGACCCCTTTGGTTATGATGTTATTTGATTGTTGTTGACTTTGCGTGTCTCCTGTGGTGCGGATAATGATCGTTTCGATATCCAAGGAAGGGTTCAGTTTTCCAAGGAGTGCGATTACTTGTTTCGTTTGAGCGATGGCGAGTGCACTGCCACGAGTGCCCACCCTAAGTGTTCTTTTCATATAGTTTACCCGTTGGGATAGGAAGCTTATCCGCAATGAATGAAATTGAATGTACTATCTGGGAAACGCAAATCTCAAGATGTCAGTGACTTGGCTGGAGATGCAATTCCCGCAACTTATTTATTGAATGGAGCTGTCAACCCTTATCGAAAGTGATGCGACCCGCTTGGAATAATAAACAGAATTAACGAAACGAAAAAACCAACCACCAGAAGAAAATGCGATTTAGGCCCCCGGAATCCGGTGAAATTTCTTAGCAGCAAATACGACCCATACAGCAGCCAAACTAAAAACGAGATGATTGTGTGGGGATCCCATATCCAGTCGCCCTTGAGCCCGCCCGATAAAGCTTTGATTATTCCAAATGCCAGACCGAGAGTAAGCAGAGGCAATGCGAAAGCGATCAAATGTAACGCCATCGAATCCAATTTTTCCAGCGGGGGAAGACGCAGAAACATGGCTTTTCGATTGGGTCGTTTCAAGAAGCGGTATTGCCATAAGTAACAAATAGCGCAACAAGCGGCAAGAGCGAACAGTGCGAAAGAGAAAAGCACGAGCATGATATGTAAATTGATAAAATGCTCTTGTATTTCAGGATTTTGTCGAATAGCCTCGTCCGAACGCAGTATCGCGCCAAAAATAAACGCGGAACTTAAAGGCATAAGGATGGAACCAAGCGCAGGCAGTTTGTACCAGTAATCGATAGGAATAAACAGCAACACCATCGCCCATGCTGAAACACTTAATGAGCCGAATGCACTCGAAAATGGCGATTGGTGATAGGTGACACAAAAATGACCGATCGCCAGTGTGTGAAGTGCAAATCCGGTGAGGTATACATATCTCGCTTGAAGCAGCCTTTTGGGTTCTTTTAATGCCAGATTGGCACCATAAAGAACCGCGGCCGCGAGATAGGCGAAAAGAACGATGCTATGAAGGATTGCACTTATCATGATTCGGCGTCCTCCGAGGTGTTCGCACAAGATTGCGAATACGTGTCAAAGGAATCGTTTTCCTCTTGGAGAGCGAATATTTCCTGAGCGGCATCCAAAAGAGTGTACTGTTTTGATGTTTCATCCGTTGACGCCGCCTCTTTAAGCCGCCCTATTGGATCGCGCGTGATTTTCGTTGTCAAGGATTTCATGGCGGCCTCAATGCACTCCCAGGAATGTTCGGAAAGTTCAGGGAGCTGACGCCTTAACCGTGCCAACTCCTCTTCCTTAAGTCTGTGATGTTTTCGCTGAAGCTGTGAAACAATTGGGGCTGCGTTGAGGGATCTCCACCAATCCATAAACTTTACAACCTCCTCCTCAATAATCCGCTCAACCTTTTGGACTTCGACTTCGCGTCCGTGAACCATGTCGCTTACGATCTCCTCGAGATCATCGATGTCATAAAGGAAGAGGTTTTCGATATTCCCAGCTTCCGGCTCAATGTCTCTTGGCAAAGCGATATCAATCATGAAAATAGGCTTGCTGCGTCTTTTGCGCATCATCTGAGCCAAGCCATCTTTGCGGAGAATGAAGTGAGGTGAGGATGTGGAACTAATAACGATGTCGGCGGAAAGCAGTTTCTCTGGAAAATCATCGTATCGAATGGCGTTGCCGCCTAGTTTTTCCGCGAGTGATACAGCTCGCTCATGGGTTCGATTGGCGACGAATATCAGCTTGGCGCCATTAGAAATCAGATGATTAGCTGTTAACTCGCTCATTTTCCCCGCGCCGAGAATCAATATGGATGCGTTATTCAACGAACCGAATATCGATTGCGCCAGTTCCACTGCCGCATGACCCACCGAAAATCCACCGGCTCCTATTTGGGTTTCCGTGCGGGCTCTTTTTCCGGCTATGATGGCGGATCGGAAGAGACCGTTTAATACGCGCCTGATGCTCTGCGTGGATAATGCCGCAGCGAAAGAATCGCGTACCTGCTTCAGAATCTGTGGCTCTCCCAAAACCATGGAATCCAATCCGGCCGCCACGCTGAATAGATGAGATGCGGCAATCGATCCGGTGTGAAAATAGAGGTGCGATCGGAATATCTCCGGTTGTATGTTGTGGAATTCCGAGAGGAAACGAATAAGATGGTCTTCAAGAAAATCACTTTGCGGGGAAAGAGCGATGATCTCCGTGCGATTGCACGTGGACAGAATGGCGCATTCCGAAATGCTTGGATGACGAGAAAGAACGGATAACGCTTCCGGCAATCTGTTTTCCGGAATCGACAACTTCTCTCGTATCTCAATGGGAGAGGTCTTATGATTTAATCCAATAACTACCAAATACACGAGAATGCTGTTTGACGCGCCTCTTCGACGCGACCCTTCCGTATCATCTCCAGCAGGACATCCTCCTTCGCCAGGCGATTCAGCACATTTTTTCTCTCATCGGGATCCGGAATCTTGAGTTTGATCTCATTCCTCACATCACGTAAAATTGTCATGAGTGTACCGTATTCGTCTCCATAGAATGCATCAATTTGATGAAGGATATCCTTGGCGATGGAGGGGCTCGCCCCGTGTGTGGAGACGGAGATTAATAAATCGCCTTTTTGGATAAAGCCGGGGAATATCACATCGCCTTCTTCGGCTTCTCCCGCGTCATTACAAAGGATACCACGTCTTTTAGCATCCCGCATGATCCCACGATTCACATCGGAATTGTTCGTGGCAGCGATGACGAGAAAAGCACCGTCAATATGGGTTTCGTTGTATCTATCCTGAATCCAAGTCACTTGGGAGGTTTTCGTTGCATCCTCGATAGCAGGGGTTACTTCGGGAGATACAATTGTGACTTGGGCTTTTTCATTCAACAAGGACCGCATCCTGCGAGTTGCCATCGCGCCCCCGCCTATGATGATGCAGCGCTTGTCTGAAAGCGATATCAATAACGGTATCATCCTTGCTCGTTAAAAACCATATCCGTGGAGAGATGGTAGGAAAGCACCGCTAGTTCCTGTACGAACGATACGTTGCGTACAACGACATCATCGGGTACCCGTAGAATGGTTGGCGCAAAATTCAGAATCGCCCTGATGCCCGCATCAATCATCTGTTCCGTCACATCCTGAGCGGCGGAACGAGGTACGGCGAGAATGCCGATCCTAGCCTTCAGCACGGCGTTGATTTCCGCCAGGCGAGATATGTCGAAAATTTCCAACTCCCATAACTTCCTGCCAATCTTGGCGAAGTTATTATCGAATACCGCCACAAGATTGAAATGATGCTCATTCAGACCGGGATAGCCTACAAGCGCGGATCCGAGATTTCCAGCTCCGATCATCACCACATGCTGCTCTCTGTCAATCTTCAGGATTTTGGTGATGCGATTTTGCAGCTCCGCCACATTATAGCCAACTCCAGGCTTTCCGAATTCCCCGAAATAGGATAAATCCTTGCGAAATTGAGCGGCGTTTATTCCCGTTTGCTCCTCGACATCAGACGAGGCGATGGTTTCGACATGATCTTGTTCAAGATCCAGAAGATAGCGCAAATACGTAGCCATACGTTCCAACGTCGGCACCGGAACTTTACCGGAAGGGTTGTTACCCAAAGGCTCTTCCTCCGTTTTTTTTGTAAAATCAAGTAATTGCAAAAGCCCTTTTCAAAGATATCACCATGCGTGAAATGAGCGATACCAGCATCATTTACTCTATTTTGCAATCACCTCGAATGATAATAATGACACGTCGTTTCTTCGCTAAGAAAACGGGTTTGCAATCAAGCAGAAGCATCATATGGAGCGTTGCCACACGAATATGCACTGCCATCACGTAAATTAAACACGTAAATGAATTGTCACGCATTATTACAATATACGTTGGGGATGTATTAATCGCTTCCCTGTTTGGCGTAATGAACCATATCATTAATACGACCAACCTATGCCCTTGAAATGACGAATCAATCCTTAAAAGCTTCCGGGATGTGGTGCATCGGAACGGCGAGCATTTTTATCAATGCGGCGAGCATCTGTTCGCGAAAAACCGAATTCACCGCCAGAGCCGCTTGCGTCTGTGCATAGCCGAAGGGTATGCCAATATCCCATCTCTCCCCGATAGATTCCAATGCTAAATATCTCTCCCCAGCACTTCGAAGACGCTCATGGGCGCTGGTGAGTTGTATCTCGTTGTTTTCGCGCAGATCGTTATCAATCGCGTAACGAAGACTATCGAATATGGAAGGCGTGAAGACATGCATCCCGAAAAAGCAAAGATACATCCCCCATAACAATCCCTCGACTCGCAACTTTTCCTCGGCGTACTCCAAAGTAGGTTTCTCCGTGATGAGATCAATGTCATATACTCGAGGATTTTGTTGAATTAATTTACCACGAACAGTCCCGAAAAGATGTAATAACTCCGCAGGAGTTTGCTGAACCGCCGATACGCTTGTCTCATATTTCTCATAAACATCCATGACTTGACGTGCGCATCGTGTCTCGTTGCCTGATGTGTAGATATGGTCGCCAAGCATTAGTAAGAAAGGTTCGTTCCCCACAAAGTCTTTGGCGCACCATACCGCGTGTCCGTATCCTTCGGGTTGAGATTGTTCAACTAAATGAAGGCTTGATGCGATATTTTGCACCTTAGCCGAAGCCAGCAACGCCCATTCCTTGCCTTTGAAAAGGCGAATCTCTTCATTGGATATCGGTTTGAAATGGCTTTCGATCTGAGCGCGGTTATGTTTGTTCACCACAAGGCAGACTTCCTCAATACCGCTTTCGAGAGCCTCTTCAATGATGATTTGGATTGCTGGTTTCGTAAGTCCGTCCACATCCATCAACGGAAGCATCTCTTTCTGGATTGTGGTGGTTGCGGGATACATGCGCGTGCCTCGTCCCGCAGCGGTAATGACCGCCTTTCGAATTTTGTTCATTCGTACAAACCTTCGAGTTTTTCATTTATGGATTGTGGATAGGGATTGCAACAGACCTAAGGCCTCTTTTAGGATTTCGTTATCCGGATGCATCTTTATCGCCTTCTTGAGATCGGGCATTGCATTCAACGTATCGTCTTGGCTGGCGATGTTGAATCCATCCTTGTAAGTCTGTATTGCCATACTTTCATTGCCGCTGACGGCGTAATACAAGCCTAAATTGTATTTGACATATGCAAGCTTTGGATTCAGTGACAAGGCCTTCAGACTAAAGCCGATAGCATCCTTGATGTTCCCTGCCAAGTATTCAAGCCAACCGTAATTTCCCCAGCTTGTAGGGTTTTTAGGGTCGGCGTTGATGACTGATTGGTAAGTTTTCAATGCCAGAGGATAATTCTTTTCGCCGCTATAGGCGAATGCAAGTTGTTCCTGAATATTTGAATCATTTGGCGTCTCTTTAAGGAACGCTATGGCGGTTTGTATGGAATCGTCATAGCGTTTCGCATCATTCATTGCGGATATCAACGCCGCTTTCGCCAATGGGTAGTCCGGTTTGATTCTCAACGCCGCTTCGTATTCGGGAATTGCTTTTTCCGGGCGCTGAAAATAGGCGTAGAGTTGTCCTAATGCGAATGGCACGATCGATTCATCGGGATTGATACCTAACGCCATGATATAAGCGTTTTCGGAATCACGAAAGTCCCTCATCTGCTTGTATGCATCTCCAATGCCCACATACGGTTCCGATTGATTGGGTTTAAGAACGAGGGAATGTTGAAATGCGTTTACGGCTTTGTTAGGTATGCTGGCGTTCAAATATGCCGACCCTAGATCGTTGTAGAGATCAGGCGACGTGGGATTGAGATTTACCGCGGTTTGCATCTCCGCCACGCCTTCCTCGTTTCTTCCCATTTGCTCGTATATCTGACCTAAAATGACATGAACGGCGATATCCTTGGGGTTCATTTTAAGGGCGGCTTGGAATTCAGTGATGGCTTGATCGAGTTTTCCTTGTTGCACCAAGTTCATTCCGTTCTGCACATGCTCCTGTTCCGATTGCGCGAAGGCGGTGGAGATGGATAGAGATAGAGCTAATAGGCATGTTAGGAGTGGCAATAGGATATGTTTGAAACGGTAACAGCGGTTATTTTTGATCATTGGATTTGTCTCTTATCATGCTTCAAATTAGATGTCACGCGGAATTGGTAATCCCTGGGTTTGGAAAATCGAACGAATGGATTGAATTTTCCCATTGATTGCAAACGCATCATGGAAAATGCCTGACCGATCATGTTTTATGATATCATCGCCATTTCGAAATTGTGGATAAATCCTTCATTCCAAGCTGGGCCAAATGGTCACACCGTATTGTGCATATGCCTGATTTTATTGATATTCTATGCAATAAGTCAAATCAATCCCTGTCTCGCGACCTTAAAGGGTAAAGACCCGGAATGTTTTCGACAATGGTTCGTATGATTTTGAATATGATCCATCCTCTGTTTCTAAAAGAAACTATGCTCGATTGCTTGCTCCACCCAGACGAAATTGTCACCGGTGATTTTTTTGATGTTCATGATCAAGTCATCATGATACTTCACACTATAGCCGCTTAGCACCTTTCTTTCCATTCCTTGATCTGTTACGTGCAAAATTACCGAATCATCGCCTTCCTCTTTGGAGAGTAACCTTCGTATGTTCATCGCTTTGTTTATCATTTCAGAATTCAATCGGATGTGAATCTCATGCTGAGGTGATGATTGAGTATCCTCAGTATCCAACGGGGTGATGGCGTCCGCATGAATCTCAATGGTCCTCTCTTCATTCTCCTCGTCTCTAACCGAGGCTTGCTCGGATATTTTACCCGTAACAAAAACAATCGAATCCTTAACGATGTTATCCTTGAATTCCTCATAAGTTGATGGGAACACAGTTACCGATACGGAGCCGGTCATGTCCTCCAGTGTTAAATACGCCATCAATTTGCCCGTTTTTTTCGATCGATGGGGACGAACATTGCTTAACAGCCCAGCAATTGTAACCGTCGCGCCGTTATTCTTTTTGGATAATCTTTCTATCGTATCCCGTGTTCTCTTCTTAATCTGACGAACATACCTGTATAAAGGATGTTCTGAAAGATATAGTCCAAGCAATGTGCGTTCGAATTGCAGAATCTCAGCGGTGGTGTAATCCTGAATATTTGGGATAGTTAGATGTTGGGCGTCCTTGACGATGACATTTCCGCTATCGCTTCCGAATAAATCGCCTTGCCCGGATTCCCGATCCCTGTTCATCTTTGATGATATGGATATAGCCTGATCCAATACTTCGATTAAAGCTTTGCGATTGGAGTGTATTCCTTGAAACGCTCCTGACTGGATCAAAGCTTCGATTGTGGACCGGGATATGGTGCCTTCCTGTGACGTGCGGATACAAAAATCAAGCAGCGATGTGAAATTACCGCCATCGCGTCTTGCGTTGAGAATCACATCCACTGCGGATTTACCGACGTTCTTGATCGCCGTCAAGCCAAAACGAATTGCGCTGTTTTCCGAACTGAAATCCGTATCGGAAAGGTTGATATCGGGAGGGAGAAGGGTCAGTTTCATGCGGGAGCACTCCTCCATGCAGGTGGCGATCTTGTCCGGTTTCTGTATGTAACACGCTAGGAGCCCCGCCATGTATTCCACTGGATAGTTCGCCTTGAGATAGGCTGTCTGATAAGCGACGTTGGCGTAGCAGACAGCATGCGCCTTATTGAACGCATACCCCGCGAATGGCTCAATTTGATTGAATATCTCCCCGGCGGTCTTCTCGTCAACACCTTTCGCTTTCGCGCCTGCAAGGAAATTTTCCCTCTGTTTAGCCATCTCCTCCTTTTTCTTCTTACCCATGGCTCTACGCAGGATATCCGCAGCCCCCAAGGTGTATCCGGCGATAACTTGAGCGATCCTCATAACCTGATCCTGATATACAATCACTCCATAGGTTTCCTTCAGCACCGGCTCCAGCCAAGGATGAAGATACTTGATTTTTTCCAGTCCGTGTTTTGCACGAATGAATGTTGGAATATGCGCCATTGGCCCCGGACGGTACAAAGCCACCATGGCTGCGAGATCTCTTACGGTGGTTGGTTTCAGTTCGGTTATGTATCTGCGCATTCCGGAACTCTCCAATTGAAACACTCCGGTGGTCTCACCCCTACCCAACAATTCGAATGTCCTTGCGTCATCCATGGGAATCTCGTTGACATTTATCTTGACGCCATGGGATTTCCGAATGTTTTCGATGGTTCTTCCGAGAATGGCCAAGTTGATAAGTCCTAGAAAATCCATCTTTAGCAATCCGAGTTTTTCGAGGTTGGAGGCTGAATATTGTGTTACAAGCCCGCCATTTTGCGATGAGCGATGCATCGGTGTGTATTCCACAAGCGGATCGTGAGAGATAACCACTCCCGCAGCGTGAACGGATGAATGCCTGGATATCCCCTCCAGTCTCATTGCGGTGTCCACCAATTCCCGAACCTGCTCGTTTTGATCATACAAATCCTTGAAATCCGAGTTGATTTCCATAGCTTTTTTAATCGTGATGTGCAGGGGTAAGCTTGGAACCATGGTTGCAATTTTGTTCGCTTCCTGAACGGACATACCGAGCACTCTGGCGGCATCCTTTAAAACGGCTTTGGCGGCAAGGGTGCCGAAAGTAACGATCTGCGCCACGTGATCCTCGCCATATTTGTTCGTAACGTAATCGATCACTTCCGACCGTCTGGAATCCTCGAAATCCATATCTATATCAGGCATCTGAATTCGCTCGGGATTGAGAAATCTCTCGAACGTTAACTCGTAATCCACTGGATCTATGTCCGTGATATCCACGCAGAAGGATGTCAGCGAACCTGCGGCGGAGCCGCGCACCCCGTAATATATCCCTTTGCGTCGGGCGAAAATGGCGAAGTCTCTAACGATGAGAAAATATTGCGCGAAGCCTGTTTGTTGAATGATATCCATTTCATAATCCAAACGCTGGCTGTATGTGTCGGTGATTTTTCCGATCTTTCTTATTAAGCCTTCCTCAGCCAATTCACGCAAGTAGGACTGGGCGTTGTGATTCTCGGGGATATCCGGCGCGGGCATCGGAGCACGCCCGATTTCTATGTCTATATTGCAGAGTTCCGCTATTTTTACGGTGTTATCAAGAGCTTCGGGATATTGCTGAAAAAGTTCCAGCATTTCATCCCGGGACTTCATATAAAACTCCTGGGCGTCGTATTTCAATCTGTTCTGATCAGTGACGTTTGCACCGGTTCCAATGCACAGCAGGACGTCATGCGCGTATGCATCTTCTTTGTGAAGATAGTGGATGTCGTTGGTGCAGATGATTCCAAGTTTGAGATCCTTGGCGATGGATAGCAAACCCTCGTTCGCTTTTTGTTGATCCGCAAGATGATGGTTTTGGAGTTCAATGAAGAAATTATCCGCACCGAATATTTCGCGGTACTCTCCTGCGATTTGAAGCGCTTTTTTGTAATCATCCTTCAGCAACGCCACGCAGACTTCGCTCCCAATGCAGGCGGTGGTGGCGATAAGCCCTTCATGATATTGCCTTATCAGATCGTGGTCGATGCGAGGCTTGTAATAAAAACCTTCCACGGAGGCGTTGGTCGCAAGCTTCATGAGGTTTTTATATCCAGTTTCGTTTTTGGCGAGAAGGATCAAATGATAGGCGTTTTTTTCAGTTCTAGGCGTTTTATCGCGGTGACTGCCTGATGTGACATACGCCTCTATGCCAACAATGGGCTTTATACCCGCCTGCTTGCATTTCTGATAGAAGTCAAAGCTGCCAAACATGACGCCGTGATCCGTCAGAGCCAACGCCTCCATGTTAAGGTCGATCGCGCGTTGGATGAGACGATCCATCTGTGCCGCGCCGTCCAAAAGGGAAAATTCGGAGTGAGTATGCAAATGTACAAAACCAGGACCGGACATATTGTTAACCCGCCTATCATTTGGGAAAATATTCGGTTACTCTCGGCTAATCCAATGCGTTTCCATGTTCATGGTATTGCCGAATAGGATAGATATCGATGCAATATATTGATAACAGCATTTGCGGCCATCCATATATAGTATATCTGTTTTCAGTAGGAATTCATCTTTTGCGATGAGCGAATTATATCCCATCACTCTATTTTGAATGACAGGTATACTATTTTGCAATGTTGAAACCATGAATTTTCTTTTGAACAATATTCGAATAGCATTGGACGCCATCCGTCAGAATCTTGTTCGCTCCATTTTGACGATTTTGGGAATAGTCATAGGGGTGGGCTCCGTTACGCTTCTTGTGGGCATCGGTCAAGGGGTCAAGGAGGACATCACTCGCCAAATTGACAGCCTTGGGGTGAATGTGGCGTTCATACTCCCGGGTAAAATGGATTCGCACGGTGAGCCAGGGCCGATGAACTCCCTCGGAATTTCCACTCTTACTCAGCGTGATGTGAATTCACTTCGGAAATTGCCATGCGTGCGACTGTGCGCACCCGTCTCTTTTGTATTCGGCATGGTGGGCTATGATTACGCCACATATTCCACATTCGTTATCGCCACCAATCCGGATCTATTTACCATCATTAAGAAACCACTCAGCGAAGGCGTGTATTTCAACTCGAATGACGACAATCAACCTGTGTGTGTTCTCGCAAATGAACCCAAACAGAATATATTCGGTTCAGGCAGCGCACTTGGAAAAAGCGTTCAGATCAAAAATAAATTGTTTAAGGTTGTTGGGACGCTCACCAAAGAGGAGCCCAGTCTGTTCGGTGCAGGAGGATTTGCGAATATGGTCTACATCCCCTTGAATGTAAGCATGCGCGTTTTTAAGGGGACTCAAATCAATCGTATCATCATTGAGACTGATCCTCGTATCGATCCGGATATATCGCTTGAACAAGTGAAACGCACACTCCTTGCGAACCATCATAACCAGGATGATTTCACCGTTTGGACACAAAAACAGTTAATGACGGCGATCTTCAAAGTATTCAATATCGTCACAGCCCTATTGGCTGGAATCAGTTTGATCTCCCTAATTGTTGCTGGAATAGGGATTATGAATATCATGCTTGTAACTGTGACGGAGAGGACGAAGGAGATAGGAATCAGGAAAACCGTGGGGGCGAAAAACAGCGATATATTCCTGCAGTTCCTCACGGAGGCGTCTTTGTTGTCCTTGTTGGGCGGCGCTATTGGGGTTGGATTGGCGGAGATCATATGCCGTATTATATCGATGCGTACCGTGTTACATCCAGTTATCACCGTTGGAATCGTGGCGATGGCGTTTGGTGTCTGTTTCCTTACAGGTATTGTGTTTGGTGTGGGACCGGCCATCCGCGCATCTCGTCAGGAGCCGATTCAGGCTTTGCGATGGGAATAAACCAACTCCCCGTTATATGAACGAGGAGTCTGTTTATTGTGCGATTAGATATCTGATTTCTTAGGATTTGGTTAAATTGGCTTTGTCCACCGACTCAGCGTTTTTTCGTGCGAGTTTCGCTTCCCGCTTCATTTCCTCAACCGTTTTTGTGTGCAGACGCGCGGCTCCTTCGGTTTTCCTAAGCGCTACTCGTGTTCCATCCTCCAGCGCAGTCTCTAGTCTTTTTTTCGCAAGTGATATTTCATTCCCGTATTGGGGAAGCCATTTGGCTTGCTCGACGAGCATCTCATCAGCCATTTGCCACACCTCTTCCGGATTGCATACCGCTCCAGTCAAGGGATCGTGGAGCATCGCCTGTTTTAATAGGTTGATATCTCCATGAACGGCGGCATCCATTGCCATCTGCTGCACTCGAACGCTAGCGGAACAGGTCGCGGAGCAAGCAAGCGGCAGGTCTCCCACCACTGGCGCGTGAACACCCGTCTTATCCACATAGCAAGGGATTTCCACGACGCATCCATCCGGTAAATTGGTGATGTGTCCATGGTTGACAACATTGAAATGACCGCGGTAAGTCCTCCCGGTTTCCAAAGCTTCAATGATGTAACTTCCATGCTCCTCGCTTCGTTTTTCCTCTGCGAATATTCGCGGCTCCTCTTTCATCCAGCTTGGAAAATCCGTCTCAAACCAGTTGCGCCCTTCCGTGCATACGCGAAGGTAACCACCCGTCTCCCCGTTAATCCAGCTTCCGAGATCGATCCATTTGTTTATTTCCTCCGTTCGTTTGCGATACCAGGGTAGGTATTCGCTAAGGTGCCCGTTGCTCTCGGTGCTGTAATATCCGAAACGGTTTAGAACATCGATGCGCACCTTTTCAGTGCGTGAAAATTCCGGATGCGTGGCGAAAAGTTCAGGCAGTTTCGCGATCATGTCCCGTCCTCGCCACGACACCTTGATAAACCATGTTTGATGATTTAACCCCGCAGCGATGACATCGACCTCTTTTCTGTGCATTTTGTAATCTTCAGGTATCAATCCCTCCCGTTTCGCCCATCTGGAAATGCATTCAGTTATCTGCCAATGAGCTCCCTGCACTCCATGGCATAAACCGATGGTATTCACACCGCCATATAAATTACACGCCCACGTGTTCATCGCCATTGGATTTGAGTAATTTAAGAGTAGTGCGTTTGGTTTCGCCACCTCCCTTATATCCATGCAAAATTCGAGTAAAGCCGGGATCGTGCGTTGAGCGTACATAATTCCACCCGCGCATAAGGTATCGCCGACGCATTGATCCACTCCATACTTGAGAGGAATATCAATATCCAATTGAAAGGCATCCAAACCGCCCTGCCGGATCGTGGAGATGATATAGTCAGCATCGGAAATCGCTTTGCGACGATCCAAAGTGGATTCGATAATCCCATGGCTGTTGTTCGCTTGCACATCTCTTTCGCAGAGTTGTGTTACCATCTCCAAATTGCGTTCGGATATGTCTGTTAGAGCAAAATGGGTGTTTGAGAACTCCGGCACGGATAAAATATCACGAATGAGTGTTCTTGTGAATCCGATTGAGCCCGCCCCAACCATCGCGATTTTAATAGGCATGAAATAATCCTCCTTCAAATGGTTTGTTCCGAGATATCTTGATCATAGGAGCCACATGGTTGCACTGTATTTAAATTACAGGTATTTATAGTTAAGTTAAGTGGCAAAAAATCTCATAGAAGGGTTCCCTCAACATGAAGCGTTCATTTCCCATTTTACTCCTTATCTTCGCGATTTGCTTCTCGGCGTACGCAAAGAAAAATAATCATAAGCCAACGGCTATGAAAAAAACGATACCGTTGGGGATTGATGTGAGCCTGCATGGCAGACGACCGTTCCCTCCAAATAATCCTTGGAACGAAGACATCTCCAAATTACCGGTTGATCCGCACTCCGGGGCGTATATTCGAAGCATCGGATTGCACAAAGGGTTGCATCCGGATTTCGGTGCGGTTTGGGGAGGCGCGCCTAACGGAATCCCATACATGGTTGTTTCCGGAAAACAGCCGAAGGTACCCGTCACCTTCACCTATGCGGATGAGAGCGACCCCGGCCCTTATCCGATTCCACATAATGCTCCGATAGAGGGAGGGCCTTCATCCACCGGCGACCGGCATGTGATCATTATTGATAGGGACCACTGGATGCTGTATGAGCTTTTCGATGCATACCCGTTGGATGGGGGAAAATCCTGGAAAGCCGGTTCCGGCGCAATTTTCAACATGAATTCAAACAAGCTTCGACCCGATGGTTGGACCTCCGCCGATGCGGCTGGATTGCCGATTTTTCCCGGGTTGGTGCGTTATGACGAAGTAATGGATAATCATGCAATCGACCATGCATTGCGTTTCACTTGCAGTAGAACTCAACGAGGCTATGTACATCCCGCGACTCATTTTGCCAGCAGGAGCAATGATCCATTTCTGCCGCCAATGGGGATGAGGGTGCGTTTGAAAGCGTCCTTTGACATCTCCAAGTTTCCGCCTCAGGCAAAGGTTATTTTAACCGCCCTCAAGAAATACGGGATGATCCTTGCGGATAACGGAGGCGATTGGTTCATCAGCGGCTCCCCAGATCCCCGATGGAGCGACGAGGAACTGGCTACGCTGAAACAGGTGAATGGCGGCGACTTGGAAGTGGTGCGGATGGGACCCATTCACCATTGAACACTTCGTTGGAATGCATCCGGGGGACCCTAATAATTGAACCGCATGGAACCCTGTAAAAATATTGGGTGTTTTGACTTCATGTTCGCAAAAAACCGTCCCAATCCGTGTAAGAGTATGGAACATTCCTTCAACTACCTTTTCAACGCTCTCACGTCGAGAGACGATTGATATGGGAGCGCAAATCCTTCCGGCAGGAAGCCGGATATCTAACGAAGCGCATAGCTTCTTAACTCATGGAGGAATTGAAGAATGTCACTGTACATCAACACAAACACGGACGCGATGGGAACCCTTCGCAATTTGCAGAATACCAGCGATGCGTTGTCCACATCCATCCAAAGACTGTCATCGGGTTTGAGAATCAACAGCGCCAAGGATGATCCTGCGGGTTTGATCATCTCGGAAAACTTGAAATCCCAGATCAACGGAATGAATCAAGCCATTACCAACGCGCAAAACGCCAATAACGTGATCCAAACCGCGGATGGCGGTCTCTCCGAAGTCACTAGTCTGCTGCAATCCATCAACCAACTTGCGGTCGCCGCAGCCAACACCGGAGCAAACGACCCCACCGCCGTGCAAGCGGATCAGACGCAGATATCCTCGGCAATCCAAAGCATTGATCGAATCGTCTCCGACACCCAGTACGGATCAAAGAAATTACTGGATGGCACATCCGGGGTGACTTCCGTTGTTACGAATACAACTGATCTGGGCGGAATATCCATTGGCGGCACATTCGCTGGACAAGCGACTGTTGCAGGGAATGTGACGGTAAATGTGACAACCGCCGCGAGTTTTGCCACATCCGCCGGCGCTGCAACCTATGCATCCACCACTTCGCTTCTATCCGCCGTTAATGGTGGAACGACAGGGACTGGTGGAGGCACGATAGTAATTAACGGACAATCCATCCAAGTCTCCGCCAGCGATACCGTTCAAACCATGCTTGACAAGATCAACAATCTCAGTTCCACCACCGGTGTGAGTGCGCAGTTCGTGAGCGGCGCTAGTGGAGGACACATCGAGTTGGACCAGACAAATTACGGTCAAAACTTCAATATCAATTATTCGGAAAGCAGCACAATCCTGGGAGCGCAAACATTCGTCACCGGTGCGAACGCAGTAGCCCAGGTCACTGTGGGCGGGGTGACCACCACGTTTACAGGAGGTCAATCGACTGGCTCCTCCGGACTGCAGCTAACGGACAGTTCAGGGAACAGCATCCTCTTGACGGAAGCAGGAAATACGCAATTGCACACCACTCCAGCGGTCGTGGGCACAGTCTCTCAAGGTTCGCTCACCTTCCAGATCGGAGCGAACGCGGGACAGAATGTTTCCATCTCCATCGGTGATATGTCCACCTCTAATCTGGGCAATACCGTGGTGAACGGTCAAACCCTGAATTCCATCGATGTCACCACGGCTCAAGGGGCTCAAAATGCGATCCAAATCGTCCAGCAGTCTCTCTCTCAGGTTTCCGTGCTTCGAGCTCAACTGGGATCGTTCCAGGATAACACACTGAACAGCACTATCAACGCGTTGGGGGTTACATCCGAGAACCTCACAGCCTCTCAGGCATCCATCGCGGACGCAAATGTGGCACAAGAGGTGGTGAACATGACCCAGAATAACATTCTACAGCAGGCGGGCATGTCGGTTTTAGCTCAGGCGAACCAGGAACCGCAGATGGTGCTGAAACTTCTAGGATAAATACCTTATCCGCTTGATTGCAAGGCGCCTGGGATTTTCATATCTTGGGCGCCTTTTCCATTTAAGACATCTAAAGATCCTTATACGTTATGCCAATAATTTCTCCGAGTGTTCCAACAGAAACCGCGGTCTGTGTAACATCTCATAGTAACACACCCATGCAGGATGCAGGGATGATGCGAAATACACGATTTCGCTTTTTTCACGGAGGATAATTATCATGTCTCTTCTCGACATCAACACCAATGTGACTGCGGAAACCGCGCTCCGCTATTTGCAGCAGAACACGAACAGTCTTTCGACGTCCATTCAAAGGCTCTCATCGGGCTTGAGAATCAACAGCGCTTCGGATGATCCGGCGGGATTGATCATATCAACCAATCTCACCGCACAGATCAACGGGATGAACCAGGCGATATCCAATGCGCAGGACGCAAATAACGTGATCCAAACTGCGGACGGAGGGCTTTCCGAAATCACGAATCTGTTGCAGTCAATCAACCAACTGGCTGTAGCCGCCGCCAATACTGGTGCAAACGATTCGGCGTCGGTGCAAGCGGATCAGACTCAGATTCAATCCGCGTTGCAGAGCATCAATCGAATAGTTGCCGATACGCAATACGGTTCAAGAAGGTTGCTTGATGGCAGTTCCGGAGTAAGCGCGGCGGTTACGGATACCACCGACCTCAGTGGAATATCCATCGGCGGCACGTTTGGATCGGGGACCACTCAGGCGGGAAATGTAACCCTGTCGTTGACACAAGCTGCGACAAGGGCGATTGGCGCCGGATCGGCGACCTATGCAAGCACCAGTTCCTTGGTTTCGGCTGTCAACGGGGGATCAACTGGCACAGGCGGGACGATTGTCATAAACGGACAATCCATCCAGATAAGCGCAAGCGACACGGTTCAAAACATGCTGGATAAGATCAATAATCTTGCCTCCACGACCGGCGTCAGTGCGCAATTTGTAAGCGGTTCAAGCGGCGGAACGGTTGAATTAACTCAGACCAATTATGGATCTCAGTTTTCAATCAACTACGCTGAAAGCAGCACCATGCTCGGTGCGGTGACTGTAACCGCAGGGGTGAATGCAGTCGCCACGGTGCAGATCGGTACCGTGACGGAAACTTTCACTGGGGGGCAGTCTAGTAATGCCAGTGGATTGCAACTGACGGACACGAATGGCAACAGTATTCTGTTAACCGAAGCGGGAAACAAATTGGCGTTGAATACCAACACGACCGTCGCAACGGTATCCGCAGGTTCGATGCAGTTTCAGATTGGCGCCAATTCCGGACAGTTTGTGAACATGTCCATTGGTAACATGGCTATTTCGCAATTAGGCAACACGGTGATTTCAGGCAAGAACCTCAGCAACATTGACGTAACCACTGCACAGGGGGCGTCGGATGCCATCAGCATGGTGCAGCAGGCGCTCTCCCAAGTGTCCGTTATGAGGGCGCAATTGGGTGCTTTCCAGGATAACACCTTGAACAGCACCATCAATGCATTGGGAATTACGTCAGAGAACCTGTCGGCTTCGAACTCATCCATCGCCGATACGAATGTGGCGCAGGAAGTGGTGAACATGACGAAATACAACATTCTCGAGCAGGCTGGCATGTCTGTTTTGGCGCAAGCAAACCAGGCGCCTCAGCAGGTCTTGAAACTCTTGCAGTAAAGCGGGAATAGTCACAGGGGTGAGCTTACACATAACTCACCCCATCCTTTCTCCTTCATGGGGAGGATGGGAGCAACGTAATGAGTACAAGCGGAATAACATTTACGGGATTGGGAAGTGGTATTGACACCACTAGCATTGTCAATCAATTGATGGCTGTGCAAAGCCTGCCTTTGAAGAACCTGCAGGCGGAACAAACGCAGTTGCAGACGGAACAGGCGGCAGTACAGACTATCTCCTCGGCGATGTCCAACTTTCAAACCGCATCAAACGCTTTGGACGGACAAAGCAGCTTCAATGCAGTGCAAGCTTCCAGTTCAAACACTTCTGCTGTCTCAGTCACCGCTCAGAACGGTGCGCAGACGGGGAATCATACGATTCAAGTGCTCCAACTGGCTCAAGCAGAGAGCATGGCGTCGGCGGCCCAATCCAGCGCATCCACCCCTTTAGGTGTTTCGGGGCAGTTGATAATTGACGGACATGCGGTGAATGTCTCCTCCACCGATACCTTGCAATCGCTTGTGTCGAATATCAATTCAGCTAACGCCGGGGTTAACGCGTCAATTATTTCCACAACTTCCAATAGTTACACGATGGTGTTAACCAGTTCGAATTCCGGCACGATCAATGCGATATCAATATCGGACAATGTTGGCGGAACGATAGTCCAAAACAAACTCGGGTTGGTAGGTTCCACCACGACAAACAATACTTCCGGCAATGCAGTGGTTTCAAATCTCTTTTCCGACAGCGCCACCTCTATGGGAACCTTGATTGGCTTGACCTCACCGCAATCCGGCACGGTCAGCATTAACGGGACGGGGGTAAGCATCGATTTATCCACGGATTCCCTCTCTACGATAGCTCAAAAGATAAACTCGGCGGGTATCTCCGGCGTCTCCGCGAATGTTGTCTCCGTGCAGAATCCAAACGGATCTGGCACCGAACAGCAGCTTCAATTGACTGGAATCACATCTCTGACAGATTCCAATAACATCCTGGCTAATCTTGGGATCGTGCAGAATACGCCCACGAACTTATTGCAGAGCGCACAGGATGCCAAGTTCACCTTGGATAATCTAAATATCACCAGAAGCAGCAATACGATATCCGACGCACTCGCTAATGTCACCATTAATCTCCTTTCGGATAGCGGACAGCCTGCATCCAATGTCTCGATAACATCCGACACCAACACGATATCCGGGAATATCTCTAATTTTGTCACCGCGTATAACAATCTCGTCACTGCGGTAAACGGCGTGGCAACCTATAATTCATCCACAAAAGTCGCTGGTCCGTTATTTGGGAACTCGATTATTGAGAATATGATGAATTCGGTGTCCAACATAATCGTCGGTCAGGTGAACGGGCTTAGCGGAGCCAACTCCACATTGGCGCAAATCGGGATCACACTCGATCAGAACGGTAATTTAAACATAGATAGCTCAACGCTTAACAACGCATTGCAAAGCAACCTCGGAGCCGTTGCGAAGATTTTTCAAGCGGTTGGAACAAGCACGGATAACACCATCAGTTATGTGAATTCCACCAGCAATACAAAGCCCAGCGGATCGGCGGGGTACCCCGTGAACATCACGCAAGTTGCCACGCAGGCTTCCGCTACGGCTGGAACAGCTCACACAAGCGATAATAATCCAAATACGGAAACTCTTACATTTTCAGGCAACATGTTCGGGAATGGCTACAATCTATTTCTGGCTCCCAACAGCACACTGGGTGGGATCATCTCGCAGATCAATGGGGATAAGACCTTATCCAACTACATCACCGCGCAAAATATCAATAATCAGTTGGTTCTGACCGCAAAACAGTATGGTTCCAATTATAATTTCTCCGTGGTTTCCAATGAAGCCGCCGCTTCGAACAACAGCGGAATTGGAACAACGGCTCTAAATGCTCAGGGATTGAATGTTGCAGGAACCATCAACGGCGAGGCGGCTACCGGAAACGGCCAGTTGCTGACAGGCAATTCCGGAAACGCCACCACGGACGGCTTGACACTATTGGTGCAATCCACAACCACAGGCTCGCATGGACCTGTAATTTTCACCCAAGGTGTTGCGGATCAAATTGCGAATTTCGCCAACTCCGTTACCGATTTCGTCAATGGAACCCTGACGCAATTTTCCAATTCATTGGGTTCCCAAATCAGTGATTTAAGTTCGCAAATATCCGATATGCAGACGAACTTGAATGCGCAACAAGCGTTTTTGGAACAGGAGTTCACCAATATGGACACCGCCGTAGCCAATCTGAACGCTTCCGCGGCAAGTTTAGCGAGCTTGGCGGGGTTAAGCGGATCCACCTCATCCTCCTCAAGTTCGGGATCCGGTGGATCATCAAGCGGGACGAGTTCGTCGTCAACCAATAATACGTCTTCTACTAGTACATCAACCACGGGATAAGATGAAATAAAGGTTAGGAATACATCAAATGGGCTTATCAGCGTCATACAGAAATTATGCTCAGCAGTATCAACGCACTCAGGTGGAAACCGCCAGCCCTACTCAGTTAGTTGTTATGTTGTATGATGGAGCGATCCGTTTCTTATATCGTGCAAAGGAACGTATGATAGCAAAGGATATAGAAGGCAAACACATCCATCTAATCAAGGCTCAAAAGATAGTCATGGAGTTAATGTCCTCTCTGGATCGAAGCAGAGGGGGTGAAATCGCCGTTAACCTTCACAGGATATATCAATACATGCTGGAGCAATTAGTCGAAGCGAATTTATATAATAAGTCGAGCAACATCGACACTGTGCTTTCCATGCTGAAGGATCTGCGCGAGAGCTGGGCTGAGGTGGATAAGCAACAACAAAAATCCAGAGAGGCTGATGCTCATGCAACCAAATTGTACTGATCCTGAGAGAGCGATAATACGTTTGCGTCAACTAGCGTCGGAGGAACGTTTGGCTGTTTTACGCAATGACAATGCAATGGTATGTAGAATCGCATCTCTTCTGCCATCCGCAATTAAAAGCCTGGATTCGGAATACATACGGAATAATCCTGCATTGCAAAGGGAAATCCATGCTCTAAGCCAATTGCAAACCGAAACCATATCCTATCTCCGAAACAGAATGCAATCCATTGACGAACAACTTAAATTGCGCCACCGTATGCTGCAAACATGCAAGGCTTACATAACGCCAAATAGAAGAAAGATAGCCAAAATAAACCGCATAGGATAGTATCCTCCGAAACCGGGGAGGATTTACATCGCTCGCTGGATGGAGCATCCGAATGAATGCGTCTCCTTTGTAGTTATCGATTGGCCGCTGATCATCTCCCTTAGCGCGTTTTCCAAGTAAGACGTTTTGACTTTGGCTGGGTCCATATTATCGTCAATCGCCCCGTGGTACATCGCAATCCCATGGGAGTTAATCACCCAAACCTCCGGCGTATGCGTCGCTCCGAAATGATCCGCTAACACATCACCGGTGTCCTTGTAGATTGGGAAGGGGAGGTGGTATTTGTTTTCGTAGTTCGATACGGCTTTTTCCGTTTCATTCACGTTCGAGTCCAACCCCACAAAATGAACGCCCTTAAATGAGGAGGATTTGGCAAGTGATTCCAATCTGCCTAAATACTCTTTGCAAACGGGGCAATGCGTACCGATGAACATGACCACGGCTCCTTTTTGACCGGGATCGAATAGGCTTGATTCCTTCCCGCTTGCCGTTATTAACGTGAAATTAGGGATAAGCCCTCCTATTTTCGCTTTCCAATCGGAGAGTCTTAATGCAAGGTCGGCGCTATGCCAAGTCATTAATTCTCCGCCAGCTTGAGTGTATTCTGCATTGACCGCCCAGTCAATATCCTTTACAACGCCTTTCTTGTCGATGATTACCGTTATCCTGTTCGCTCTGCCGTTGGAACCCAGCGCTCCATATTCCTCTACCATATGTTTGCCAGGGTCAGCAAGGATGGGGAATGGGAGATGCAACTCCTTGGCGAATTGCTTATGAGATGCAACGGAATCCACACTCACCCCAAGAATCACCACACCGTTCGCGTGTAACTTATTTATGTTATCTCGGAGGGATTTCATCTCACATGTGCAACCCGGAGTCATGTCCGCTGGATAAAAGTTCAACACCACAACATGCCCGGAATATTGATTTAAACTGTGCATCACTCCGTTTTGATCGGGGAGGGTGAAGTCAGGAGCTTTTTGACCAATCCTTAACGCCAAAGCCCATGTCGGAAGGGCGAGCAGAAACACAAACATCATCCATGTGATATTATGCAATCGATTCAAGCGAACCATCTCTCTCTCCTTAAAAATATTCAAGCTAAATAAAGATACGTTTATTATGGGAACATGTTTCGCAATGATCAAACATTTCAGCATTTCACAAGGTAATATTTGTAAAAGCGAGGACTTATGAATATGAATGAGATTGGGGTAATAACCTGGAATGTCGTAGATATGCATAGGGAGCCAAACTCATCCTCGGAAAGGGTGAGCCAGGCGATATTCGGGGAAACCGTCTTAATCCATGACTCGATGGATGACTACCGACAAATCGAAACTCTGGATGGTTACCACGGCTGGACTATCATACACGCTTTGCGTCCGTTGGATTCCGGAGAAACATATCCTAATCCAACGTTAGCCGCAATGGTTTCCGACCTTTTTCTTCCCGTTTTTTTCGCCCCCTCTCATCGCGCCGAAAGGGTCTCCTTGTTGACATTGGGTAGTGTTGTTGAATTTGCAACAAACGAAACCACCGCCGATTATTATGCTGTCAAGATGCCCAGTCTTCAATTCGGTTTTGTCTATGCCCACTCTTTGATCATTCCGGTGTATCCCTCTATTGAGGAACTCGGTCATCAAGTTGCGGTGGTTGCGAAAGGGATGATCGGAGTGCCCTATCTATGGGGCGGCAGAAGTACGTTTGGTATTGATTGCTCCGGATTCGTCCAAAAGGTCTATTACCTTTGCGGGATCATTTTGCCTAGGGACGCATGGCAACAGGAGATGTGGGATGGTTTTGAACCTACGGATATCCGTAATCCGGGACAAGGGGATACCTTGTATTTTTCTTCTGGAACAACCCCTTTTGATGAGCGGATATCTCACACGGGAATATCCTTGGGTGGGTCTCGTTTTATTCACTCATGCGGAAAGGGCGGGGTGATGATCAGCGACCTTGAAGAGGATTCCTATGCGGAGAGATTGATATCGGTTAGGAGATTGAAAAAATGAGGAGTCAATGGTTGACGCCTCCATCCTAAGATGCTGTTCGTCTTTTTTTCAAGCTCCACCCGAAGGTTGTAAGCCCGATCATGCAGGCTCCCATAAGGGAGAAAACACTCGATTTCGGCACAGGAGGACTGATTATGTTTTGAGCATGGTTCGTGGTGTTCTTATACGTACCGCCCACCAACCAAGTGGCGTCCGCAGTTTGGTAACCGCTGGTCGCCCATTAGGTTAGTTAATAGTTTGCATCCGAAACGATCTGATCCGGTTGTGTGTATTGGAAATTACCGGCTCCCAAATTCGTGTTTTCTCCATCCGTAAGAACCTTCCATATGGCTATTTGCAAGCCTGCGGATTGATCGTTGCTGGAATTGGTCGACGGTTGTCCCAAACCCATTAAGTTGTTTGCATGCTGATTGTATAACCATGCCACCCCTCCACAATTGGCGAGTCTGTTGACGGGTTGCATGCTCACGCAATAGGATGTGGGAACCGTGATATCGTCATTTAAATCCACGCAATAGGTGTCAAAGGATGACGGATACCCCTTCGGCAATGCACTGGTCGATGTCAGTGTCGCGGATAATGCGTCCGCACCTACGTTACTATAGGTAATGTTATTGTAAGTTAAACTCACTATGTGCGTGTTTGATCCGTACTTCAAACTTAACCCCATATTTAACATGCACGCCCTACTTGGGACGGACTACGCTGCAAGGCAAGCAATCAGCAAAATGCTATTCAGTTTCTTCATTATTATTCGTTCCTTTTTCGTGATAACGGATTCTGTGTTGCAGGATATCCTGCTGAATCCGCTTCGGCAGCCCGGTTGTCTCTCCATTGTAGATATGTAAGATGCCTGGCTTTCCGCCGTTGATTTTCATCGGTTTTTCCCATTCGGCGGGAGCTATCGCATGGCTGCATCTTCTTTCCGCCCCCGCGATAGAGTTTTCAATTGAAAAAGAACTTATGCCCACCCGTTGAAATGCCTGCTTTTCGGGATATCGAAAAGGGAGGGTTGGCGGTATATTATTAGTAGGGCTATATTTGATCACACATGTGATCATCACGTCTTCCCAAGGCGATAGGACGTAAAGATAAAGAACGCCTCCGGGAAAAGGATACAAAAATGAGCGAAGTGAATGAAAAACAGATTCTTGAGGCTTTATGCTCCATACAGGACCCCGATCTGCACAAAGATATAGTAAGCCTTGGTTTTATCAAGGATTTGAAAATTGAGAATGGGCATGTTTCTTTCCAAATTGAACTGACCACTCCCGCTTGTCCTGTAAAGGATAAGATGAAATCGGAGGCGGAGGAGAAGGTCTCCAAACTTCCCGGTGTTAAAGGCGTGGAAATTCGGATGACCGCCGCAGTGCGCGGTTATGCGCCGACGGGGCCCCTGATTCCTAATGTGAAAAATATAATCGCCGTCGCCAGCGGCAAGGGTGGCGTTGGCAAATCCACTGTTTCCTGTAATCTCGCCATCGCCTTGGCGGATACCGGCGCCCGTGTGGGATTGCTCGATTCCGACATCTACGGTCCCTCCATTCCCATGATGATGGGTGTGAACGAGGAACCCTACATGATGGACAATAAAATCATCCCCGTGGAAAAGTACGGGGTGAAGATGATGTCCATGGGGTTCTTTATCAATCCGGACAAAGCCGTGCTCTGGCGAGGTCCGATGATCGCGAAATATCTGCAGCAGGTGCTTACGGATGTGGCTTGGGATGATTTGGATTATTTGGTAGTGGATCTACCGCCCGGAACCGGAGACGCACCCATGTCCTTGGCGCAATTGATTCCATTGACCGGAGTAGTGGTGGTGATGACTCCTCAGGATGTCGCCAAGGAGATTGCAAACAAGAGCATCATCATGTTCCAAATGATGCGGGAAAGTACGGAACGGGATATCCCTATTCTTGGTATTATTGAGAACATGAGCGGATTCGTTTGCCCGCACTGCGGTACGGTGACACATCTTTTCAGCCAAGGCGGTGGGAAGAGAGCCGCGAAGGAATTGGGGATTCCATTTCTTGGCGCAGTTCCCATTGATCCTTTGGTATGCCAGGGGGGGGATAACGGCAAGCCCGCCATGGTCAGCGCCCCGGCATCGGAATCCTCCAAGGCGTTTCGAGCAATAGCGCAACAGATAGCGGCTCGGATCAGCTCGGTGACATGGGAGGGGGCACAGGAAAGGGAAGGAAAGTAAGCAAAATGATAGCGACATCGGAGAGTTCGCAGCGTCTTCTGGGCGCCCATATGCCCACCACTGGGGGGTTGCAAAACAGTTTGATCAATGGTAAATCCATTGGATGCAACGCCGTGCAGCTTTTCACGGCCAGTCCGCGGCAATGGAACTCCCCCGGGGTGGATACGCAAGCGGCGGAACTCTTCCGATGCACACAAACGGAGCAAGGCATCCGGTTTACAGTCGCTCATGATTCCTATCTTATCAATCTATGCGCCCCCGACCCGTCGGTGTTGCTTCGGTCAAAGAATGCATTTCGAGGTGAACTGGACCGCGCCGAAGCTTTGGGTATCCCTTGGGTGGTGACTCACATGGGTTCCCATCTGAATTCCGGAGAGGAGACAGGTTTGGAACTCATATCCCGAAGCATAGATGAGATATTGAAAGAGACCGAGGGTTATCACAACGGAGTGGCTTTGGAAACCACGGCGGGGCAGGGGTCCAATCTTGGCTATAAGTTCGAACATCTGGCAAAGGTGATAGAGTTGTGCGATGGATCCGAACGCATAGGGGTATGTTTGGATACCTGCCATCTTTTTGCGGCGGGGTATGAACTTCGGGATGAGGATTCGTATCGGCAAACGTTCGATGAATTTGATAGGGTAATCGGATTGAATCGTTTGAAAGTGATTCACGCTAACGATGCGAAGAAGCCTTTGGGCAGTCATGTGGATCGTCATGAGCACTTGGGCGAGGGGGAAATAGGGATGGAGATGTTTTGCAGATTGGTTAACGATCCTAAGCTATTTCATATCCCAGTGATTATCGAGACGCCTGAAAGCGAAAAGATGCATCCCGTCAATTTGAAGAGATTGAAGGATTGCCTCTTGGGATAATTTGCCAAGGATGGTCATTGAATTTTCCCACTCAACGCCATCCTAATTTAATGAATCGCTGCAATTTCCAATCCCAATTGACAAATCGCATTGTTTTTTCTATAATAGACGACATGCAAGGTTTAATTCACTTCATCGAGATGGGATATGAAACCAAGGCTATTCGTTTCCCCTATGTTATTGATCAGTTTACTTATTCTTCTAATATCCACGCAAGGTTGTTTTACGGTAGGACGCCGTATCATCAATGAGGCGGATAGCAATTCGCATCCTGACCCCAACGCTTATAAACGCATTCTGAGTGTTTGGGAGAATGGCGATCAGGCTCAAGCGGAGGATCTCGCCGAGAAGGAGATGGAACAAAATCCCAATGATCAAAAACTGCTTTTCTTTTATGCAGCGTGCATGCGAAGCCGATTTGATACGGAACTATCGGAACCTTTGATGGATGCAGTTCGAAAGCTGGATCCGAAAACCCCAGATGGCCAATGCGCGGCATGTGTCTGGGACTTGGACCAAAGTTTGTCGGCGAATCAAAATTTGAATTTGCTTCGTCGTATAGTGAAAGCCAACCCGAATGATCCGATTTTACTTTGGATGATGGCGGTGCAATGCCGTTCTTATAATATGGATGAAGAGGGTATCCGTGATTATCGAAAACTGTTAAAAATGGTTGGCAAAGGCTCCTCGCTTGTTCACACAACCTACGCAAATCTTCTAGCGGACATGGGACGGCATAAGGAGGCGTTGACTCAATACGCCATAGCCCTTCATGAAGAGCCAGCGAGCTGGAGCATACGAAACTATCAGAATGATTTGAATGAAATTGAGAAGGATCAAATGATACACGTAAACGGTGAACGGCATTCGATTCATGCAATCAATTCCTCCCGTTAAAGACGACAATGCATGCATTTCGATAGGTAACGGAACAACCTTTCAATAGATTTATCTCGAAAGCAAATGTGAATGCATAGGCATATTGTAAACGGAATCCCGTAGGTTTCCCCTCGATGCGCGGACTAAAATTGAATAGCTTCCATGAAAGGCGTCAGGGATTATTTACGCAATATTCCGAGATTGACCATAAAGTCATTCATGCGCCTTTTAATCTTATACGCAGGAGCGAATAAAGCTGAAACATAAGCCTTTATCCTCGAACCAATAATGAGGTATTGGCGATGGGTATGATATTCCTCTCGCGATCACCTAAAAGCATTTATTCTGTCTCTACCACATTCACTTTTTTCAATTGATGACGAAGGATGAGGATTTTCCGGGATGTTCTCAAATCCCTCCCATCCAGGGATACGAGGCCGTAGTGCCCATCTCCAGTAGCGACGAGTTTTCCGCCTATGGAGAGTTTCCCTTCGCTTTCCGCACCGATAATATTATTTTTGGCGTCCATTGCTACAAACGCCGTACCGTATTGTCTGAGTTGAACATTGACTTTCGCGGAAGGCAAGGAAACCGTTATCACGTTGTTCGCTCCGTCGGTTCGTACAACCGAGTATAGTGTGCCACCGTTCGTCAATGGAATGCTCATAACGCGGATCGAGGCGTCAGAGGATTGGATGGGTATGGGATTCACTCCGGCATACTTGAGAAATTCGGCGTAAATCGCTTTGTTATCGGAGGAATCGCTCAGTTCGATCGGATAGGGAACATAGAACACCTTCCCTTTGCCAAGTTTCGCCTTAAGTATTCGTCCGTTCCAAGGATGTTTGATCGCTTCAAAAGGCGATACAGGGGGCGTGGAGTCTTGAACGCCTATCTCCGCTCGACGTTCCAGCAGCGTTGGTCGGCGCAGGTCGTCGAACGCCACGTCACCGGACACATATAGCGTTCCTCCGCCCCTCACCCAGTTCACCACCTTTTGAAAGCAAGCGTCCGTGGGGCAGTATGGAAGAACCCATAATAACGTCTTGGTTTCCGAAGGCATTTGGCTGATGCAATCCTCGTCGATCACCCCGAAATTCACATTGTTATCCATGAGACTTCCGACACTTCGTAGCAAGGCGTTGTTGATATCATGAAAAAGCGCCCCCAGTCTGTTCTCATCCGGCAGCAATAGCATCGTTTTCAAGGGGGCGGGGGAGGGATGGAAATACTGGAGAAACTCGCCTAATTCCGAGTATGTTTTAGCCCATGGTTTGGGAAGCCCGTCTTCACGTTGGAATAATCCCCAAGGGAACACCATCTCGTCGAAATCCTTTAGATCCCAATTAAGCGCAAACGCACCTCCCAGGCCTACGCAATAGTGCACCACATCTTCAAATCGACGTATGTTTGCGGCTGTATTGGGGTTCGTATCGCCTCTGTCACGCACATCATGCGCTTCCTGCGCACCAAACTCACCGAGGCTGAACCCCTTGCCTTCAAAGCGACGGTCGATCAGTTTCATCTCCAAGGGATAATCAATGGGATCTCCGTAATAGTGCGTGGTCTCAAAATCAAGGTGCTTGGAACCAATGATTTTATCCGCGGAACTCATCATCTGGATGAATCCCACGGTGCACCCTGCGTTGGGATCGCCCGCCTTGACGCCTTGCACATTCGCCTTGATCCAGCGGTTGATCAGGAAAGCACGGAATTGCCATAAGTCCGCAGTGTGCATATCCTCCCAATTATCCGTCATGTTTCCGAGAGGCACGTTCGGCATATCGGCTCCAGGCGGGTTCAATCTCCACGCCTTCCGTAGATTTGAATCATCCCCGTATTTGTTTTTAAGCCATTGGTTCCACAATGCGCGTATATCCGGACTGTCCGCCACTTCCAGATTCGGTTCATTTTGGATGTCAAAGAATATTCCCGGTTCGTTCTTGTATCTCTCCGCCCAGAACTTACCCCAGTTCCTTTGGTCCTGCAATTCCTGATCGGTGAGGTCCATCCGCTGCCAATCATGCAATGTCAGGAGAATCGCGATATTATGCGCATGCGCCAATTGCACGATCGCATCCAGCTTTCGGCGCAGGAATTTAGGTCGATTGGCAAGCTGCGAGGGGGTGTTGGCCGATTGCCCTTGTTCCCCGTTGGCGGCGAAAGGCGAGAAATGAAGGATCCGCAGGATGTGCATATGATATTTCTCCATACGGGCGAAATCGCGTTCCCATGTTTGCGGGTTCTCGTGCGAAGAATAGAACATCATTCCCGTTTGGTTAGAGCCAATAAGAAATTGCGGCTTGCCATTGACATGAAAGTAATTGTTTTTCCAGGCAATTTTGTCTCCATTGGAAAACTCCTTTGGGTTCCATACGCAAAATGCTCCGGTTTCATAATCGACGCGTTTCTTCTGCACTCCAAGCAGTTCAGCGGAGAAGTAATGAAGGATTCCACCTCGCTTCACTTTCACCGTCGCGCTGAAGGAGCACTCGGTATTCGGGGCGACAGCCACATTCATTTCCTTCAGGTTTCGTCCAGCGTAACGGAAAATCACTATTCCTTTAAAATCCTTTTTCCCGTAATTGGCTACATGGGATGTTATGGTTGCGGTTTCTCCGGGCTTGTAACTGGCGAAATCGCTCTCCAATTGATAAAGGAAAACATTACGCACCAAAGCATCAAGCACGGCGGTTAGAACTTGTCTTTTCGCCAATGAATCCAAAAAAAGATCCTTGCCATTGGTAATACCGCTAAAGGCCCAGCTGGACCCCTTGTAAACACCATCAAAATTACGCATCAGGGATAGTGCGGTTCCGCGCAAACGGTTCTCCTTGTCATACAGGGACAGCAACGGAATCCACCTACGATAGACGGGGGGAAATACGGGATTGTTGTCTCCAATTATGCCGCATGCCGAGTAACCTTCCATTGGCTCCGTTCCGATAATATCTCCTGCGTTTGCTTTGACGGCTCCGGAGAGGGCATCATCCAATTTCAGCTTGAGAGTTCCATTCCGTAGAATCCGATGCAAGGGATCGAAAAGCCCGATTTGTTCAGGGGTGAATGTCATTGCATCACCGGAGGAGCCATATCGCGTGTTCATGAGGGAGGTGGCGGGCAATTTGGAATCCATCTCCGACGCGGTAACCCCGGCGTTTTCAGACCAACCGCTCCCATTCCAATAGATTAGGTTGTCAAATGCGTAACCGTCCGTGGTGAGAAAGCACCCCGTTCCCTTGAGATAGGAAATAAATGAGTTCCGCGCTCCAGCGGGGAAATAGGGGCCATAGGGGAGTATTACTACGTCGAAATGAGATTTCGTGAGGATGTTCGGATCCGCCAAATCTCCTGCCGATAGGAGAGTGACTCCAAAACCCTCTTTACGAAGTATTTTTGCGAGTTTGGTCGGAGGGTTTGAGGTCTGAAAGCCGTCCGGCAAATCGGAGAGAATTAATATGCCAATATTGCCACGCACGCCGGATTCGATTTTCAATCCGGGTGTGACGGATGGAAGCGTTGCTCCCATACCGCTTGTTTCCCATTCCATTGAACTCATCGTGAACTCCATATCTCCGTAATTGCAACCAATTAGGATCATATTGACCGAGGGCATATCTTTCATGCCGGTTCCGCGATTTTGAAATTGAAAGCCATTCATAGGCATGCTTACTTCATGCCAGCCCGACGAAAGCGACCCCATGCCTATACCACCCACGGTGACGCGTTGCAACCATCCGTCCCCACTCGGTTGGAATAACCATATGTGCAGTTGAGCGGTGGGACTGGAGGAGTATTTGTAGAGGCGAAATTTCAATGCGGTGGCATTCGCGGGCACCGTGCAGGCGCATTGAATATTTCCCCAGTGCGGCGGGGCGTCCTTGTAGATAACCCGCATGCCGTGATGAGACGTATCCTTGAACCATTGGCATGACACCCCTCCGTCATGGTGAACTTTCCAGAGGGATGGGGTGTTCAAAACAGGCAACGGCACGATACGATCGTATGCGTTCGCTGAGAGACTCAATGATATGAGTATGAAAAACGTTAATAGATTTCGATGCATGGATGTTATATCCTTGTAGGGTGCCATGGTCTTATTGATATGTTGATACGATTGATTTAAAGGGTTATCGGGTTTCCGGTTTTGATGCTTTCCAATGCTGCCTCGGAAATCCTAATGGCTTCAATGGCATCGGAAACGGTGCAGCATGGGGGATCACCGCTATCCAAGGAGCGGAGAAAATCGTTAATCATCGGCGTATATACATTTTCATCGGTTAGCAAGACTCTCTTTCCTGATTCATCGCGTATCTCAGCGGCGGGAGAGGCGGGAAGGTTGAAATTATACTCCAAAAGGCCCTTGTCTCCGGCGATCTCAAAGCTCATCCCGTAACCGGAAGGATCGGCCCAACTGCCTTCGACATGCGCAAGCACACCGGATTTGAATTTGAGTGTTACGAGCGTGTAATCCATCTTCATGGGTTGTTCTTCAGCTAATCCCGTAGATAACCCCTTCGCGTACACCGATTTCACTTCACCAAAACACCATCTCAGCCAGTCAAATTCGGAAGTAAGCAGATCCAGCGTGACCCCGCCGCTTAGAGAATAATCACATTGCCAATCGTCCGTCGAATGAGGCGTCGGTCCGCTTCTGCTGGTCCGTACAACGGCGCTCTGTCCTACAGCCCCATTTTTCACTTGTCCGTACGCTGTTGCGTATGACGGAAAATATCTGGTTGGATGACCTACATAGAGCGGGATTTTAGCATCCGCGAAGTCGATGGCGATTTTCTTGCTTTCTGAAAGAGTTCGAGCGAAAGGCCCTTCGATAAATATGGCTTTGAAAGGATACCGAACGGCATGAAGGGCTACTTGAGCGTGAGTATGCGTGGGAGTGCAGATGTCGAGGATATCCGGTTGAATCTCCTTCAACATGCTTTCGGTGTCTTCGTAAGCTTTCAAATGCAACATCGAGGCGATTTCCTGCCTGGATTTCTCATTTGGATCCACTACCGCGATTAATTCACATCCTTGTATTTTGGTGTAAGTATACGCGTGTCTTCGTCCTGTTTTACCAATGCCTGCTATCGCGACGGTTCGCATAAAAGACCTCCCTGAATTAGTAACATACAGGTTTCGCTTATGATGCCTGGATTATACTTGTATGAGTGAGATGCATGCAAAACTTTAAATCAGTTTACCTACTTCGCAAGCGATTTTTTGGCTTATCGTCCAGTTATTACCGAGTATTCGTTGATTTATTGCACCCAATGAAACCACATAATTCAAAAGTGACGGATGACATTATAACTTGGCCGCTTGAAAAAACCCTTACAGCGTATGATTTTTGGACAAAATCGAATCAATTATCCTGTGCGGAAATGGAGAATTGGAAATCATGCGCTAACCACCGGTGGCAGGAGCGGAGGGATGCTAAAAGAGCGGAAGATCAAGCATCGGTTTGCAGGAGGGCGGTATAATGAATGGATGTTAAAAACATATGTGACATTAACGGTCAATTCAGGAGATTCATGTGCGATTTGGGATAATAAAAAGCATTTTTCAGAAGGTTGATTCGGTTATCACCGGAAGAGGCAGAATTGATGAGGATCTTTTCGATGATCTTGAGGCCGCGTTGCTTCAATCGGATGTGAACATCCACACCACTCTTGCAGTTTTGGATGATTTGCGGACTTCGGTCAGGGAAAATCGCTTGAAAGATGCGGAGGATGTGAAGAATAGGCTGAAAGAAAGCCTTTCCAATGTGTTTCGTAGCACTGAAATGCCCGAGGGAGGCATTCATTTTTCCGAAAATCCGCCGACGGTCATTCTTATAGTCGGAGTGAACGGGGTGGGGAAGACGACATCGATAGCCAAGATGGCGAACAGATTCAAGAAGGAAGGAAGAAAATCTCTCCTTGCAGCGGGGGATACATTCAGAGCGGGGGCTATTGAACAGTTGCAGATATGGGGGGATCGTTTGGGCTTGGATGTAATCCGTCATCGGGAGGGGAGCGATCCCTCAGCGGTTATTTTTGATGCGTTAAAGGCCGCGCGAGCCAGGAATACGGATGTGGTTATCGCCGATACGGCGGGAAGATTGCATACCAAAAATAACTTGATGGAGGAGTTGCGTAAAATCAACCGCACACTGGAGCGTGAACTGGGAAGACCTGCGGACGAAATATTGCTCGTGCTGGATGCGACTACCGGGCAAAACGCTATCAGTCAAGCAAGGGAATTTGTAAAAGCGACACCTCTGACCGGAATGATTCTCGCAAAACTTGACGGTACCGCTCGTGGAGGTATTGTCATCACCATCGTGGATGAAATGAAACTACCCATAAAATTTATTGGGACAGGTGAGAAGCTGGACGACCTTGAGGATTTCGATCCCGAGGAATTCGTGGCGGCGTTACTGGAAGGTTAAAACACGCCGGCAGCATTGTTGCCGGCGGTTTTTTTGCAGAAATAGTATGGTATCAGGCGGCTTTTCGAAGTGAGAGGAACCACTGGTGCCGATTAGACCCTGTTAGTTCCTTGAACCGTGCGCCAAATTCATACTCTTTCTCTCCTCCATCGTCAACCTCATAGCCGCGCATGATTTCAACTTCACATGCGTCCAATCCCGAACCTGCAGGCGGACGCAATGTGACGAAACTGTGTATATTCAGCCATTTTGACATTCTAAACCGAACACCTGTGCGGCTTAAATCCCTCAAAGTAGCGCAGCCAATGAAACCGTTTTCAAACGTTACTTCGAGTTCCAATTCCTGGCTTGGTTGCCTTAACGCCTCTCTCCTATCCTCCAACACCTCTAATGAATCCATTTATGTTTCCTCCTATCGTGGATTCAGGCAATCTTCTCTTCCATCCGATTGTGACCTCCAAGCAATGCCAAAGAGTGCATGTCCGATCCACATTATCGGTACTTTCTTTCCAAAACCTATGTCCTTGGTTTCTTGTTACCATGAGCGATTCTTAATCATGTCATCCCAATTTTCGGTATGTTCGGGAATAATATGCACTGTATTTTTACGGGACTTTCAATGGTGTTGCAGGCATGCAAGAACTCATTACTTGAGGCGCATAAAAAAGGGGCTCCATCACAGAGCCCCTCAGCGTCACCGATACACGATCAAGGTAACTGCGTTGTTACCATCATTGTCATGTCGGCTCTCTTTACCACCAACGTCACATTTTGTCCGCTCTTCAGATTTGAAACGGCAGCGTCATACTGCGATATGTTGTGGATGTAATCCTGATTGATTCGAGTGATGACATCTCCGGGCTGTATGCCGATCTGATCCGCCGGGCTTCCCGATTGAACTGCCGTCACAACCACTCCGGATGTGATATTGGAGAGATTGTACGATTGGGCAATTTGGGGTGTAATCGTTTCCACTTTCAATCCTAATTTACTCGGGTTGGAAGATGCAACGGGTTCCCCTGTTGATAGTTCCTCCGGAAGCTTGCCTAGAGTGGCGTAAAGCATGATATCCTTACCGTTCCTTCGAACAAGCAGGGATATTCGAGTTCCGGGAGGTGTGTTTGCAATCATATCCCTCAAGGACACATCGTTTTTTACCGGTTTGCCGTCTATCTTAAGCACCACATCCTCGACCTGCAAACCGGCTCTGGACGCTGGAGTGTTATCGGAAACCTGTTCGATCAAAGCCCCGCCCTCGGAGACGCCGTATTGTTGGCGTTGCAGCGGGGTGAGAGCGACGGGGGCTACTCCAAGATAACCGCGAACCACCTTCCCATTGTTAATGAGATCATTGGCTATGCCTATGGCGCGATTGGATGGAATGGCGAACCCAATGCCTACGCTTCCCCCATTGGGTGAATTAATCGCAACATCAATCCCTATCACTCTGCCATGAACGTCCACCAATGGTCCGCCGGAGTTTCCGGGATTGATGGCGGCGTCCGTTTGAATCAAACTGGGATAGAATCTACCCACCGGTCCTTCCTGAATTGCTGTTTGCCGATGCAAAGCGCTAACAATTCCAAGAGTCATGGTGTTTGATAATTCATATGGCGCCCCAAAAGCCGCAGCCCATTGTCCGACTTTGAGCTTATCTGAATTCGCAAATTCCGCAGGCGTAAGGTCATCGGCGTTCACGTGGATAACCGCAATGTCACTTCGGAAATCCCTTCTAACGGTCCCTTCCAATTGACGGCCATCCTGGAAATAGACGGTAACCTTCGCCGCGTTGCTAACAACGTGATCATTCGTCAGTATCCAACCGTCGGAACGTATCACCACGCCGCTACCGGCCGCTTGTTGTAGATAGGTTTGAGGTGTCTGTTGGAAACCCGGGAACCCAAAGTCAGGGAAATTCGGGAACATATTGTTGATACCAGGTGACTCATCAACCGCTTGCACCTTTTTCTCAACCTTAATCATCACTACGGAGGGTTCAATCCTCTGTGCGATGGCTGTGAATCCGTTTTGTAAACTCTCCAATCCTGCGATTTTGCTTTCCGGGATGGGTGGTGGAATGTGCGATTTCTCCGCAACGGAGACATTTCGAATCGCACCCACCGCGAAAAATGCCAATGCTCCGATCAACATCATGGCGAATACGCCCATCATTGTGTTTCGCCTTGATATCACGTTTTTCATCATCTCTTAACCTCCTGTGTATGGACTCCCACACTTTCTTGCTTTCTGTATTTGTTACGCAGGTTTTTGAAAATAATGTTCCCCTGCAAGTTTTGGGCTATTTTGTTGGAAACGAGGTTTGATATTGGATTTACCGAGGGATAACTGCCAAAATAGAGTAACCTACTTGTTTGTGTTAAAGAGTTTCCATATCAAGCGATGCAAAAAGAAGGAAAGTATTCAAATAAATTACAGGCGGGTGCGGAACTACCTCAATGGTGATGGACAAGGGATGCAATCATTCGCGCATTTCCAATCAATCCAATTCATGTGCATCAATTATCGGGGCTTGACATGATCATTTTTTGCTTCTGATAGATATTACGAAATTCCCATTAGGACGTCAACTTGCATTCGCCAAAAGGAGAGAGGGATAATGTCCGGTAATGTCAAGGGCTTTCATCATATAGCCCTTAAAGCTAAGAATTTTACAAAAAGCATAGAGTTTTACACCAAGGGACTTGGTTTAAAACGAGCATACGGTTGGGGTTCGGGAGATTCGGAGACGGCTCTTCTCGACCTCGGGGATGGAAATTATATCGAGCTATTCGCCGGTGGGTCCGAGGACGCTCCTGACTCTCCCGAGGGGGCGTATTTGCACCTGGCTCTGCGATCCGATGATGTTGACGCTGCACTGAAAAACGCAGTGAGCGCCGGGGCGCGTATCACCGCTGAGCCGAAGGATGTGCCCATTAACGGCGATCGTCCGCTGACGTTTCGAATAGCATTTTGCAAAGGTCCGAATGGGGAGATCATAGAGTTTTTCCATAACGACGAACTGTGATTATCAGCTTACTTTGGGAGTCATTAATATGGAACGAGGTGGTCGCACTTCCTTATCCATCATTCCGATGAGTGAAGATATTCAGCGCGATGCGAGAGGTTTGTGGCGATTACCTCGTTACACCGATGGCAGGGGAGGTCTTCATGAGATCCTTTTGGATGATAGTATCGCTCCTATGCATGGGATTGTATGCAGGCGCCAAACCGGTTGTGTTTTGGGCTTCGGATCCGGTCGGCCCCGGGGATACTGTAATAGTTTTCGGCACAGGATTCATCGGGTGCGAAAAAGTTCAAGTGTCGCTCGATTCCAATAATCTCGCCTCGAACACCTCTACGCGCTTTACCTCGCTGAAACCGGTGCAAGAGGATGAGAGATGCGTTAAATTCCAAATTCCCCGGTCGTTTCCAGCGGGCGTCTATGAGGCGACGCTTTGCACACCTAACGGCGATGCAAGTGTCATTGTTAACCGACCTCAAATTCTGTGGACTCAAGGGGATCAGGGAACATACGCCTCGCCTGGCGGCGAACTTCGGATTATGGGTAAATGTTTTATGACTGGCAATGAAAAGCCACTAATTCGAATTATCGGAAATGGTGGCTCCTACACAATTCATCCCTCCGTATTTGAACCCTTTTCAATTTCGGCAAACCTTCCATCCTCCATTAGACCCGGCAAATACGTTCTGAAAGTCCATTCGGGGGTTGGAAATCTGAAGGATTGGAGCGCTCCGGCAGGCATTGCCATCGTAAAACCTTATGTTTTTCCATCCAAAAAATACGTCGTGCCGTCAGTGGCGGGATTTGTGTCAGCTTTGGACACCACAATGGAAATACAGCGTAACTTGGATAAGGCCGGCAATGCGGGCGGGGGAGTTGTCTATCTTCCTCGCGGCAGATACGCGATAACAGGACGATTGGTTATACCGAGGAACGTTACTCTTCAGGGCGCGGGAGAGGTGCTGACGGCTCTATGCTGGGCGGATACGGAAAATCCTCCGGAGGAACTGATTCGCGGATACGACCATTTTCAAATCAAGGATCTAACACTTTACAGCATGAGTTGGAAACACGGCATTGTTTCGGACTTGCGAAAACCCACTTGCGGGCATATTAACATCATCAATGTGCGTCTGAGAATGGATCCTTACAGAGGGCATATCACTCAGGAAGAGGTTGCAAAGAGATTCAAGGAAGCAATGACGTATTCCACTGGAGGTGCGGATTCGCTTCGCCTTGGTGGAGAGGACATAGAGATATCCGGATGCGATATATACGGCGGGGGAAGAAGTCTTTACCTGCAACAGGCGTCAGGCGCTTGGGTGCATGACAACACCTTTTACAACGGTCGTTGGGGATGGTATTGCCTCACCGGTTCCGACGGGCTGCTAATGGAACGCAACAATATTATTGGCGCCAGTTTGATGTCCACCGGTGGCTCGCCGAACTGCTATGATACAAGTTATTCCCAGGATATCTATTTCTCCAAAAACTTATTTAAAAACATGTTTGGCTGGGATCGTGAGGCGATTACCACCGATGCGGGCGGAGGGGCTTATTACGGATACGTTGATAGCTCGAATGGCAGGGTGGTTCACTTGAAGAACGATCCGAATTGGAATGACCGAAACTGGGTGGGAACCGGATTGTTCATCCTTGGCGGCAAAGGGGAGGGGCAATACAGGAGAATATCCTCTTATGATGGCTCCAATGTGACGGTGGATTCCCCGTGGCTTGTTCCGCCTGACAACACTTCCATAATCACGATCACTATGCTTCATCGTAATTATCTGTTCGTCGAGAACCGATTTGAGGATGCGGGAATAGCGATACAGATGTATGGCACAAGTATCGGAAATATCGCATACCGCAACATTTCCGCAAGGACCGGAGGGTTCCACAACTTCGGCATGAATTACGATGGAATTCAACCCTCATGGTATAACCAATGGCTCGACAATAAAATCATTGAGGGCAATACTTATGCCGGGGGGCACGATCAGTCCGTCACCATGGGTGAGGCTCACCTAGGCATTATGGCATTGCCCCCTGGCGTTACGCCGGACGCCCCGTTGACATTATGCTGCGTTATGAGAGGCAATGTACTTTATAACAATGCACATTTGACAATCGGCGGTACGGATACGTCGGGGCAGAGTGTGACATTTCCCTACACACAGGAGGTGGTGGCGGAGAAAAACACGGTGAAAAACGCCGAGGAGGGGCTTTTCCTTTCAAAATCCACCTTGGGCGTCTATCTTCACGACAACCATTTTATCGACTGCTCCCAAAATATCACTTCCGAAGGCGCCGAGGCTTATCTTCTAAGAAAGGCGTATGAACGATTTGCGGCAAAACCTGGTCCGTTGCTTCACATCACCTTTGACAATATGACGGACAATGTCTTTCCCGATGAAACTGGCAATGGTTTTAACGCCGTGTGCATGGGCGACTGCAAGCTGTCCGACCAGGGGCCAGCCGGACACAGCGTGAAATTGGATGGTGAATCCTATCTTATTGTGTCACGGTCGCCCATCCTGATGCCTAAATCCTTTACGATTTCCGTGTGGTTTAAATCAAGCGATCTTCAAGGGAGATGGGGTTTGCTTTCCAAGCGATATGGGAGTATGGAAACACCATTTGTGCTTGGTGTGACGGACGGGCATCCCACCTTTGAGGCAACGGACGGCGATGGCAATTGGGCGTTTAACTTTCAGTGCGACACAACTTTAAAACCCAATGTTTGGCACCAGATTGTGGCGGTAGTAAAAGATGGGGAAGGGGTTGTTTTATATGCGGACGGTGCGGAGGCGGGGCGGAAGGATGTGAAGGAATCCGTGAGCAATACAACCGAATCCCTGTACATTGGCAGAGAGGCATGGGGCGGTAATCCTCCCAAAGGGGATACCCCGGCGCTTTATATAGGTTGGGTGGGCGACGTGGAAATGTGGCATGATGTGTTAGATCCGAATGATATATCACGTCTTTGGCATGAGACAAAAATAAAATAGCCCAATTTTTTTTTCATATCACGCCATTTTCCTTTTATTTTGGCATGCAATATGCATTAATAGATATTGAGTGTTTGTTGTGCATGTATCAATGGAAGGAAGTAACGCCATGTCAATGCATGAAGGAAAGAAAAGATGGACAGGATGGATGGCTATCAGAGGGGTGGTGCTCATTTGCGCCATGTCGCTTGTATTGCCGGCATCCGCAATCACCCTGTACCCAATTATTAAGGACCAGGGCGGTAGTCAAAACTACTCAAATCTATCTTATGACCAGGGAGGTAATTACCTTACAACAGATCAAGGACAACACAGTAGCTATCGTAACAACAAAACACTCGATTCACTGTTGATTGGCGCGGGATTAAGCGCCATATTTGGGTTTTCTTTTTCCGGCGGGGGCGGAAACGGGGCGTCGTTCAATAATGCGCCTACTGGCGGATCTACGTTGACACCATCCGGCTCCTCTAGCAGGGATAATACTCCAGTTTTAACTCCGAATGATCCAAGCCCTTTGTTTACTCCATCACCTAAACAACCGGGCACCAATGTTCCCGAACCGGGAGTTATAAGCACGCTCCTATGTTCGGGTTTCAGCGGCTTATGGTTTTTGAGAAGTAAACATCGGAATTAGGGAAATCCCATCTCACTACCGGGCTTGCTCCTTCTATTACTGTGGTTTACTTCGGTTTCAAAGAAGAGAGCAAGCCCTTTGGTATGTATTCATCGCACCCACTCTTATCGATTCTGCTGATCTCCCACTTGACGTTTCTTTGCATTGGCTTTTTCCAATAACTCATAGCCGTGAGGCGTTATCTGACCGCAATTCGGACAAACGACCCAATTGGGCGAGAGAGGATAATGGCATTTTGTGCAAAAAAGCAACGGATGATCAGGATAAGACCCAATCAAAACTTTTTCGATGAATAGGCGAAAGCTATTCCCGGAGGTAAGCAACAACCCTCCATTTTGCAGGGGGAGGACCTTTAATCCCGCAGTTTTGGCGATTGCGTCCAACGCTAAGTTCACCGGCGTGTTTGTGATTTGACCGGTGAATTGGACGTTTCTCGGTATCTCGTTTGACATGGAAATAGGGATGTTCGACTGTTCCTGTATCTTTTGCAAGGCTTGTTGAAGAGTTATGGGACGACTTTGAGGAACAACCAAATTCACCATGTTCCGATTTGATGCGCCAAGGGGAATCGAGTGGGATGGATTTTCCCTTGCCCCTCCGTAGACTCCAAGCGCACTTCCGATTCCCCTAACAGTATCTTCAGAAGTAGTCCTTGGCAGCGACATTTCCCTTGTAACATGAATAATTTCCCCCCGCTCAACGTGGATTGGAGGTTTGGCGGCAATCTCGACGAAGCGCAGTATTTCCGTAATCGGCATTTTTTTCAGCGAGAATGATATTGCTCCCCTTACATCCTGATCGATAAGGAACTGATCTCCCGATTTACTGAAAATAGCCGCTAACACCTTGGTTATATCAGCATTATTAGCCTGCATGCTATACAATGGAACGCCGTTCTTGTCTTTGCCGGACAAACGAATGTTTTGATAGGCTTTGTTAAGCACGGGGTATGTTTGGCTATTGGCAATGGTATACTCGCATACGATGCCGCAAATTAAAACAACTATCATGAAATAACTTTTCATAATGCTCTCCGCAGAATGCTTGTTAGGCTATATTTGGATTAGGTCACATTCGCTCTGTGTGGTGATTAATGTGGCGTCAGCATTGTTTCAATCACAACCTTTATCCACATCAATGCCCCGGAGGAGTTTACCCCTCTCTCGCCTTTGAGAACGGTGACCCTATCAATTGACCGTATGAGTTCATTGACTCGCTGAATATTTTCACCCTGTAACCTCATGGAATGTGTGGGTGCTATGGGTGAGATTTTGGAAGAGAGTGTTTTTCCCTCCATCGGGCGTCCGGCTCCGCCAAATCCCCCCATTCCCCGTATATTTCCCGACGGCGGATTTGCGGTGATGGGTTTTGATACAGGCGCCTCAGCTCTTGATACTGGCGTCTGAACGGATTCGCTCATCATGGTCATCATAGGGCGGTTTGGCGAAGCGGCTTTAACTGGAGGCAAAACATCCTCCTCGAAAGGCGTGTGGCTTTGATTAAGCATTGCTATTTTTTGAGCAAGCTTGGCGTGTTCCAATCGAGAGAGATTCGTCGCAATCGCTAGAGCGGATATCTGATTAGAGTTATGATGTTTTTGACGTGTCGTATTCGATATAGTTGTTTTGTGCTCCGTTTGGTGCAGTCCCGCAGTATTGTTTTCCGCCACCCTGGTCGTTAGGTGATTTCCTGTTTTTTTCCGAGGCTCAATCGGCATGGACGAATGCATGGGGATGGGAATCTTCGTATAATGTGATTTCAGCGATTTGTCTTGCGTGATTCCATCGGTTTTTTTAGGGAGCATTGCTATCTTATTTGAATTGGTGTTCCTTGACGAGTTCATCTCCTGCATGGAATGATGGGGTTGAGGAACAGGGCTGACGCGCCAAGATACTTTTAGAAAAACGAACGCCAGAAGCACAACGACGCCGACCGTACCCAATTGCCAAGCGAATCCGTGATGCCTTGTTTTCGATTGCTGCGAGGATAATCTGGAGTGAAATTCGGATATGAGATTATCAGGGACAAGCACCTGCGCGGCATTTTTCAGGTCGCTGAGGGACTTTCGATACTCCATCTGCTCCTTACGACACGCATCGCAGTTTTTCAGATGTGACTCAACCATCAATCTGTCATCATCCGTTAACTCCCCCTCCACGTACGAGGAAAGAAGAGGTTTAATGCGCTTACAGCGAACCGTTTGCGAGCTATTTGTTTTCATGGATCGCCGTATACCTTTCCTTGAAATATTGTCGCGCACGATGGAGTCTTACCTTTGCCGCAGTAACTGAGCATCCTAATGTTTGAGCGATTTCTTCTATTGACAACTCCTGGTAATACTTAAGGACGAGCACGTCTCTGTGTTGAATGGGTACCATGGCAAGTAAGTCCCGTATCGATTTACGTTCGGATTCCTCGATAGCCCTCTCCTCCGGGGAGGGATTTGGTGATGTCGTTTCCTTTGGCGTTTGCTCGAAAGAGAACCAGTTCCGACGTTTTTTTGCTCGCGCAGCATCCATGGCGCGGTTAACGGCGATCCGATACAACCAAGTCGAGAACTGTGATTGAAATCGAAATGTGCGGAGGGATCGATGTACCTGAAGGAAAACCTCCTGCGTCGTGTCGCGCGCCTCGTCATCCGTGCCGACGATACCAAGAATTATGTTATACACGTAAGTTTGATATTTGTAGAAAATGTCATCGAATGCGCGTTGATCCCCCTCCAGATATCGAACGATCATCCGGATGTCAGGGTCAATGCTCGAAGTGACATCCAACTCTTTCATTGAAGTCCTTCGGCGATCTGCGAACATTTCCTGTTGCATGTTTCGTATCTCTTCTCAGATGTCAAACATTTCATGAATGTATCCTTTTGACGTATCGTAGATGTGTTAGGTTACATGAGGTAATATATATTAACTCCAAAGTTTACATTTTTGACAAATGGCGTTATATTTATTCCAAGTGAGCCAAGCGGGTGAGCCATATGAATTACAGGGATCAGGATATATTAAGACAGATGGATGCGGAAATGCAACGAATCGCCGAAGAGACCCTCCGGGGTTTCCTCAGAGAGGTTCCAAATCCGAACAAGTTCTGGCAACCAAGAGTGGACCTCCATGAGACCGTTAGCAGCATTGTCATAAAAGTGGAAGTGTCAGGAGTGAAGACCGATAAACTGAGTGTCTCGATCTCTAACGACGATAGGTTCCTGACAATTTCCGGAGAGCGTTATGAAGAGGATGAGGAGAGAGAATCCAGAATTCGGTGTTACCAGTTAGAGATATATTTTGGACCGTTCGAGCGGCAAATTTACCTGCCTAATAACGTAAGGATCAATCGCGATGGCATAGTTGCTAATTATCGCGATGGATTTCTCATCATCACTCTTCCAAAACGTGAAGGTGTGACATCTGAATTACGCACTATTCCTGTTACCGAATGAGGGACGATGTCTCCTTGCAGATCAACTCTTCCTTTTATATCCGGAATGTGCCAAAAATCAGCCGTGTGCAGTAATGATATTCGTCGCACTCAAAACCGCTTCGCCATCGTGTATTATGCAATTTCCAGATTTTATTTTCAGAGGTGTTTGAAAAGATAATGTCAGATACCGAGCTTACAAACATATTCGAACCTTTGGAAACGAACGACACGGACAAACTAGAATTGCCCGATCAGTTGAATCTTCTTCCATTGCGGGACTGGGTGATTTTTCCTGTGTTGGTTACCCCGTTGGGCGTAGGAAGAGAGAATTCGGTGCGTCTGGTCAATGAATCGGTGGTTGGAGGCAATCGAATAATAGCGGTCGCCACGTTAAAAGACCCCTCAATAGAGAACCCTACTTTTGATGACATTCACAAAATCGGCACTGCGGTTGCAATCCGCATGATGGGGCAAATGCCTGACGGCTTACGATTGATCGTGCAAGGAATATCAAGAATTGAGATATTGGAACCGGTGCAGGAGACTCCCTACCTAAGGTGCAATGTGAGAGTGTTGCGAGAACCGGAGATCGACTCCGCCGATTCGCTTGAAGTGGAGGCGTTGAAACGCAGCATTTCGAACCTTTTCCAGCGGATTGTCAGCCAATCGAGGGATCTGTCGGATGAACTGCAAGGAATGGCGACATCCATAAATGATCCGCGTATTCTCACCGATATGATCACCGCCCAAATTCCAAGGTTCTCCACTGCTGAGAAACAGGAGATCCTTGAAACCCTGCCTGTAATTCCACGCATGCAGAAATTGATCGGCTTCCTCGCGAGGGAAGTGCAGGTGTTGGAACTAAGCAACAAAGTGGAGAGCCAAGTTAATTCGGAACTCGGAAAAACACAACGTGATTTTTACCTGCGGGAACAATTGAAAGCCATTCAAAAAGAGCTTGGCGAAGGGGATGATCGAACTCAGGAGATAGAGGAGTTAAGATCCAAAATCGCAGAGGCTCACATGTCAGACGAAGCTCACAAGGCGGCGTCGAATGAACTGGATCGTCTGCAGCGTATTCCTCCAGGTTCTCCCGAATACACGGTTTCGCGGACCTACATTGATTGGTTGGTTGCGGTTCCCTGGGCAATAAACACCATGGACAATCTGGATATCACCGATGTTAAGAAAACCTTGGACGCCGACCATTCCGGATTGGAAAAGGTTAAGGATCGCATCCTTGAGTATCTATCCGTGCGAAAATTCAAGTCGGAAGGTTCGATACGTCATCCCATACTATGCTTTGCAGGACCTCCAGGAGTGGGTAAGACATCTCTCGGCAAATCCATTGCGCATGCGCTTGGCAGAAAGTTCATAAGGATATCTCTCGGCGGGGTGCGTGATGAAGCCGAGATACGTGGGCACAGGAGAACCTACATCGGCGCATTGCCGGGGCAGATTATCCAGGGCATCAGACGCGCGGAATCCAATAATCCGCTGTTTATGCTTGACGAGATAGACAAGGTGACATCGGATTTTCGAGGTGATCCATCATCCGCCTTGCTGGAGGTTTTGGATCCCGAGCAGAACTCCACGTTTCGCGACCATTATCTTGAAGTGCCTTTCGATCTTTCCAAAGTACTCTTCATCACAACGGCAAACGTTCTTGATACGATCCTTCCTCCATTGAGAGATAGGATGGAAATCATCGAGATCGCCGGATACACGGAGGAGGAGAAGAAGGTTATCGCTACGCGCCATCTACTCCCAAAGCAAATAAACGAGCATGGAATAGAGGGGCGCATTAATTTTAGCGAGGAGAGCGTATCCAAGATCATTCAGGGATATACGCGCGAGGCTGGCGTGAGAAATTTGGAGCGCGAGATCGCTAACGTATGCCGAAAAGCCACCAGAGGTTTCGCCGAGGGATTGATGGAGAACTTGGACGTAACTCCGGACGTAGTGGTTCAATACCTAGGTCCGCCTCGATTTGAACGTGAAGAGATCGATGAACGCACTCGAATTCCAGGCGTTGTGATCGGGCTGGTTTGGACTCCTGTTGGGGGCGATATCATCTACATAGAAGCCACCGCTATTGAAACTCCCTCCAATCGACCGTCGAACTTCATCATCACCGGACAACTGGGGGATGTCATGAAGGAGTCGGCGCAAGCCGCCCTGTCGTATGTGCGCGCTCACGCAAAGGATATCGGAGCCGATACGGATTTCTTTCAAAAGCACGACATTCACATGCACGTTCCTGCAGGAGCCATACCGAAGGACGGGCCGTCCGCAGGCATCACCATCACCACCGCACTGGCGTCTCTTTTCAGCGGGCGTTGCATTCGGCCAAAACTTGCGATGACGGGTGAAATTACCCTTTCAGGCCGCGTGTTACCCATTGGGGGGCTGAAGGAAAAGGCACTGGCCGCACGGAGCGCCGGTATCAAGACAGTCATCTGCCCGGAGAAGAATCGCAAGGATTATCTCGAGGAGATACCCGAGGTGGTGAGAAACGAGATGGAGTTCATCTTTGTTTCCGATATTAAACAGGTATTGGAAATCGCGCTGGAGGGTCCTTGTGTGTCGGATACGAACGATTCCCGAAGGAAAAAGGTGCGTTCTCCAAATCCGCCGAAGTAGTTATATATACCTCTCTTTCTTATCACTTGCTTAATTAAACTATGATCATCTCCGGTGAGATATGCGCTTAAAATGAATCAAATCATGGAAGTCGTGATGTATACGGACGGGGCATGCATTGGCAATCCCGGCCCGGGAGGATACGCCGCAGTGCTTATTTATGGCGAACGCCGCAAGGAGTTGTCCGGCGGATATCGTCAAACAACGAATAATCGTATGGAGATCATGGCTGTGATCGCAGGATTGAAAGCCCTTAAAATGGGGGTCGCAGTAAAAGTCTACACCGATTCCCAGTATGTGGCGAATGCGATTAATCAGGGGTGGGCGCGAAGATGGCGAGAAAACGGCTGGGTGAGGAACAAGGATAAGGAGCGGGCGAAAAACGTTGATTTGTGGGAGGAATTATTGCTGTTATGCGAGGAACGCAAGGTGATATTCGAGTGGATTAAAGGGCATAACAACGAGAATGAAAACGAATACTGCGATCGTTTGGCGGTGGCGTGCGCCAAACTGCCTGGTTTGCCTCATGATGAAGGTTTTGAAACGCTTGGCTTATGATTTTCTATTATCATTTGACATCTCTCCCGAGTATCCCCATAATGTTTGTTAATGAGCTAACGATCTCATAAATCTCAGTATCACCATTTCATTTTCGAGGTGAGTCATGAACCTGGATCGACGTCAATTCTTTGGATTGGGGATAGCGGCATCCATGTTTGCTATGTCCGAATCCACGGGTTATGCGGAGGCTCCAATGACTGTTTCCAACGCAAATTGCTGGCATGGTTTGAAAATCGGGGTTGCGTCCTATACTTTTCGTGAGTTTTCATTGACGGATTGCATCAAAGGCATTCAAAGAGTGGATCTGAAGTATGTATCCGTCAAGGACGTGCATCTGCCCATGAAAAGCACTCCGGAAGAGAGAAGGAGAGTGCGGCAGCAATTTCTTGACGCTGGCATTACACCCCTGAGTTGCGGTGTAGTCTATTTTCCCACGGACGAGTCGGGGATGAGGAACGCGTTCGAATATGCCAAGGACTTGGGGGTCCCCACAATCGTATGCAGTTTTGATCCTTCTTCCATTGACACTTTGAATGGGCTCGTTAAGGAGTATGATATTAGATTGGCGATCCACAACCATGGGCCAGGTGATAAAAGATTTCCCCGCCCATCGGATGTCATGGAGTTGGTGAAGGGATACGACAAACGCATCGGACTATGCATTGATGTTGGTCATACTCTTAGAGCGGGAGAGGATCCCGCCGATGATGTGTTGAAATACAGAGATCGTCTGTATGATATGCATTTGAAGGATGAAACCAAATTCGCCCCTGATGGACAGACTGTGGAGGCTGGAAGAGGAGTGATGAATTTGAAGGAGATTTTTCAGGCTTTACTGCAGATTAAATACTCGCATCTGGCATCCTTTGAATATGAAAAGGATGGCTCGGATCCTCTTCCCGGTTTGGCTGAAAGCGTTGGCTATTGCAAAGGATTATTAAGGGGGATGACCAACTCTTAATTCACCATATGGTATGCGAACATTAAAACGCATGTCAAAAGCTTGAATGGGCGATCGACGCAAGAGGATGAACGATACGATGGTTTGTATCTTTACGCTTATCGACCGCCCAAATAATGTTACGGCAAGATTTCAATTTGCGTTATGAGTCGCTAAAGCTTTTTGGGTTGGATTTGATTGCGGAACGGGCTGTTTAACGCATGAGTTAATTGCGCGCGCCGTCGCTTGACGTTATCTCATAATATTCGGTAATATAAAATAACCGTCTTTTTTTGAAGAAGATAACAAGCATTCACTGGGCGATTTTTGCGCCTATGTATGATTTTAGGGCAATTGCCCGATTATATTAGTTTGATCCCCAAATGATATGACCCCTTTTACACGATGAACAAACTGCGGCGATTAGGTCCTTTTATTGTATTGACATGTTTTACTGTCGCGGTTTTTTACCCTATTATCTTTCATGGCTGGAACCTTTATTGGGGGGATGTCTCTCTCTATTTTCTTCCCCTAGTCACTCTTGAGAAGCATAACCTCGTGAGAGGGCTTTTGCCGCTTTGGAACCCATTCATATCTAGCGGTCAACCATTGGTTGGAAACCCGCAGGTTTGGCTTTTTTATCCAGGAACGCTGCTTCTTCGTTGGATGTCCCCTGCGGAATATCTTACTCTGAACACCATCCTTCATACGCTAATTGCGGCATTGGGGGCGTATCTTTTCCTTAGAAGGCTTTGCGGAGATCGTTTAGCGGCGCAATTGGGGGCGATCGTATATGCTGGAAGCGGGTTTTTCATTGCAAGGGCTCAATTTCCCCCGATGTTGCAAGCCGAGGCATGGCTGCCTTGGATGATGTTGCTTGTGGATCGAATGATTGATCGCCCGCGAATCTGGTACGCCTCATTGCTTTCGCTTGTGGTCACTTTGGAGTTGCTGGCGGCGCACGCCCAAATAGCCTATATGAGCTTCGCATGCGCCGGGATTTATGCGATAGCTCGATTGATGCACCTTCACCGTCACCGGGGTCGCGCTTGGTTGGCGTTCTGGAGAATGCTAACCGCTTTTTTGATTGGAATTCTGACCTCCAGCATTCAACTTTTGCCTACCATCCAGTTGTTCAAATGGTCACCCAGAGGGAGTATGGGGTGGCTTCAAGCCAACCGTTTCACCCTATGGCCAAGAGATTTGGTTAATTTTATACTGCCCCATTATTTCGGTAATCCTGCCAGGGGGGATTATTGGGGACCGGGCAATTTTTGGGAGCCATGCGTTTACGTTGGCATCATTCCACTTTTTCTTGTCGGATACGCCATTTGGAGATCTAATAAACGATTGGCGACCAGGTTTTTTGCAGGTGCGGCGCTGATTTCCGTGTGGCTGGCGCTTGGCAAGTTCGGCGGGTTGTTCTGGATTGCTTACCACATTGTGCCAGGCATATCCAATTTCCATGACCCCGCCAGATTCGCCTTTGTATCCACTTTCGCATTAGCCGTTCTTTCCGCCATAGGCTTGCGTAAACTTAGAGATTTTGGTGTGTCCGCGAATATAAGATATGCACTTTTTATATTTTCAGCGATCAATTTGGTTTGGTTCAGTTCAGATATCAATCCCGGAGTAAGTTTATCCGCTTTGGAATGCAAGCCGGTCGCTCTTAAATACCTGCCTTTGCCTGGAAATGGGAGAACATTCTCCGTGCTGCACACTTTAACCTGGCACCGCTATGTGAATTATGATGATTATGGGCCCAATACGAAACGCTACATGCAAAATTTCACTGACACTCTCACCCCCAATTTCGGCATGAGATACGGCTGGGAGGAGGCGAATGGATATGAACCTGTGCCCTTGGAAGAGAGTTCCGATGTAGCCGCCGCCACCCGACTCGCGATAGTGGATCAATCGCCAAGGCTTGCATCATGGCTTTACCTGATGGATGTTAAATTCATCCTGTTTCCGATCTACACGAGATATCCGGATGGTGACGTTATTCCAATCGGAGAAGATGCAAAATACTTATCGTCCTTGAAGTCGCATCTAGGCGTTTCCATCTATGTGAACAAGGAAACGGTGAATCCATGTTGGTTGGTGAGTCACACCATCAGGAAGGATACGCGTAAGGATAGCCTGGCGGCGGTGTTGGACCCGCATTTTGATCCGAGAACCACGGCAATCGTGAGCGGCGGAAAGGGCATTCCCATTGCTTATCCGGAAAGCGGATATATTGACACAAAGGCTATGTATCATCGAGGCAAGGTGATTTACAGCGCTATGCCCAAACATGGCGAGTTCGTATGTTACGTCGATGCGGGCACTAGTCCGAAATGGTTGGTTTGGAGTTCGGCTTGTTATCCGGGATGGAAAGGGTATGTGGATGGGAAACACACTCCGATATACCGAACGGATTACGCCTATCTCGGATTAAAAGTGCCTCCAGGGATGCATCATATCACATTTGAATATAAGCCTTTTATATTTCGCTTCGCCCTGTATCTCTCATTGATCGGTGGTTTGTTGATATCAATGGGATTGGGTTTTGGTGCGTATGTGAAATGTTGCGGAAAAAGATGGATACCATATGACCATACATCGATATATTGATAATCATAACCTGAGAGTTTAGAGGATAAAATATAGGTGGGAATTTAAGCCACTCTATTACCTTCGGTGATTGATGATATAAAAATAAGATGGTCATGATATTTGCGAATACCGTATTGTGAAAAGAGAATGTAGTTTTCCGTGGGAAGCAAGGAGAAATAACTATGCATGTTCTTGAACTTATGAAAAGCCATGTGATCAAAACAAACCCAGAGGCGTCATTACAGGATGCAGTAGATATGTTGGACCTGTATCAGATAAGCGGTTTGCCTGTGGTGGATTCTCAAGGAGATTTGGTCGGTGTAATAACGGAGTATGACATCATTCAAGCCTTGCTTCCGGAATATCATGTAGTCAAAAAGGAGTCCGGTTCGGAATGGGTTGGACTGCACGACCGAGTGGAGAGAATAAAAAACAAAACGGTTGGCGAGGCGATGTCCAAGCCGGCGATTTCCATTGATGACGCAGCGGATGTGCTTGAGGCGGCGTCTGTGATGCTTGAAAAACGAATAAAACGACTTCCCGTAACCAATAAGGGTAAGTTGGTGGGTATCATAAGCCGAATTGATATTTGTCAAGCGGTTTTAGAAGGACAAATATAATAACCGCATCATAATTTTGATCATAGCTTTTTCAGGAGATAAGAATGAAGGGTATTCATAGGCTTGTCGCGGGGATACTTGGCGTGGGATTGATTCTTAGCGGTTGCGGTTGTAGAAGCCACGGAGTGAAGATTGGCGGTCCTGGAGGGTTGCAGGAGATACCCGTCGGAGACTTTTCATCTCTTACGGGAGACACCGCGACGTTTGGCACTTCCACTCACAATGGCTTGGCGCTCGCTATTGAGCAGGCGAATGCGGCAGGAGGAGTGAAGGATCTGCCCATAAAGCTATATACGGAGGATGACCAAAGCATGCCGGATGTCGCGAGAACCGTGGTTACCAAGCTAATAACCGAGGATCACGTGATTGCCGTGGTCGGAGAGGTGGCAAGTACTCGAAGTCTCGCAGCGGCACCCATATGTCAGCAATATAAAATACCCATGATCACTCCGGCATCCACTAACCCGGCCGTTACGCAAAAAGGGGATTATATTTTTCGAACCTGTTTCACGGATGATTTCCAAGCGGCAGTCATGGCGCATTTCGCCCGCGATCAGGGGTATAAGCGAGTTGCGGTTTTCAAGGATATCCGCAATGACTACAGCATGGGCATCGCCAAGATATTCGAGGCGGAATTCACGAACCTGGGAGGCACGATTACCGGGGAGCAGACCTATCAGGAAGGCGATACCGATTTCAAGGCTCAGTTGAATTCACTCAAGGGGCAGAATCCCGATGCAGTGCTCATACCTGGATATTACAGCGAAGTAGGGACTATCGCGAGGCAGGCTCGCGAGATTGGATTAAACGTGCCGCTCCTGGGGTGCGACGGGTGGGATTCGCCAAAACTCATCCAGGCCGCCGGGAACGCTCTTAACGGATGTTATTTTAGCGATCACTATTTTTCCAAGGATATCAAGGACCCGGCGATGCAAAAGTTCTTTGCGGACTATAAGGCGAAATACGGTTACAGTCCGGATGCATTGGCGGCTTTGGGTTTTGATGCGGGTAATTTGCTGGTGGATGCACTTAAAAGAGCGAAATCTCTAACGCCCGCTGACCTGCGTGATGCAATAGCCACCACAAAGGACTTTCCCGGCATTACGGGAAAGATAACCATTGATGCGAATCGCAACGCCCGTAAGGCGGCCATCATCATGAAAATCGTCGGAGAGAAAAAGGTGCTCTATAAAGTATATACTCCCGAGGAGATCGATCAATAACGCATGCGGATTTTCATCCAGCAACTGATATTCGGTATTCAACTCGGTAGCTTATACGCTTTGATCGCCTTAGGCTACACCATGGTTTATGGAGTCCTGAGCCTTATCAATTTCGCTCACGGAGATGTATATATGGTGGGGGCGTACATTGGGTTTTACGCATGCACCTATTGGCTTCCGTTCCAGCGCATATCCGCCGATCCCCATGCCGCAGTGATGAATATCGTTCTTGCCGTCGTCGTGCTGCTGTTATCCATGCTGATGTGCGGAGCGCTTGGCGTGGTAATCGAGCGTTTCGCATATCGCCCATTGAGAAACGGTTTGGGAATCACGGACGCTCATTTTTGGGGTTTCGCCCTCTCATTGCCTGTCGCATTCCACTTCCATCTGTTTCATAAAGTATCCGATGGGGCGGGGAGATTTCTATTCGGGATTATGTGGTTCCTACTCATTGGGGTGATCGTTGGTTACGCTTTGCGCCCTGTGATTCGTTGGATTAGCCTTAGGACAGTTCTTTCCCCCTCAAGATTAAATGCGCTCATCACGGCCATCGGTGTATCCTTGTTGCTTGAGAACGGCGGATGGCTTGTGTTTGGTCCTAATCCCGAGTTTATCGGAACCATGGTGCCGGAAAAAAATTTCAAAATATTGGGAGGGGTCATTATAAACAGTTCCCAGCTTGCCATTCTGGTGATTTCCCTCATATTAATGCTGATTTTGCGCCATATCGTCTTACACACGCGAACGGGAAAGGCGATGAGAGCAATCTCACACGATATCGAAGCAGCAAAAATGATGGGAATTAACACGGATAAGGTAATCTCCGTCACTTTTGCAATAGGAGGTGCTCTGGCGGGAGCTGGCGGAATGATGGTGGGTGTTTTGACTCATGTGCAGATAACCCCTCTGTTTGGCTTGCTCCCTGGAATCAAGGCTTTTGTGGCGGCGGTGATAGGGGGGCCCGGAAACATACCCGGAGCTGTTTTAGGTGGCATCATCATGGGGGTGGCGGAGGCGTTCGTGGGGGGGTCGAGTTTTTCCACATATAGGGACGCGATAGCTTTCACCATTCTGATCATCATTCTTTTGGTTCGCCCGGCGGGGTTGCTTGGCAGGAATGTCGCGGAAAAGGTATAGCGGATGCGTATTTTATTGCTCAGAGTGATCGCGATACTGGTGACATTCATTGGGTTATACATGCTGAGCCAATTCGTCACATATCAGATGGACCCCTATTATTTTCAGGTGCTGATCGAGTGCGGGGTGTACATCATTCTTGCGGTCAGCTTGAACCTTATAAACGGTATAACCGGCCAGTTCAGCATCGGTCACGCAGGCTTCTTTGCGGTGGGGGCTTATGTGGGAGCCGCTTGGACCATGATCTGGCAACCCATGGTTGTTGGACGCTACTCTTTTTTGCAAATGGGGACGCTTCATGGTGACATCCTGAATCTGTTGATTGCCTTAGTGTTGGGAATGATCTCGGCAGGCATGGCGGGTTTCGTCGTAGGACTTCCATCTTTGCGACTGCGGGGGGATTATTTAGCCATCGCCACGCTTGGCTTCGCGGAGGTGATCTATGTACTTCTGCTCAATATCAATTCCGTTGGGGGAGCGAGGGGGCTTAATGGCATTCCAACCCTCATCTCCTCGGGGAATCTTGCGCTTTTCTGGATATTTTTATTCGTAATTATCTCCATTGTACTTTCACGGAACATCATGCAATCCGTGAGAGGTCTCACTTGGTTATCCGTGCGAGAGGATGAAATTGCTGCAGATGCGATGGGGGTGGACACCACGAAAGTTAAGGTCACCGCGTTTGTAATTGGATCAGCATTAGCAGGGGCGGCTGGTGTGCTCTATGCGCATTTCCTGACGGGGATTTCTCCGGATATCTTTAGCATGAATACATCCATCCTCATAACCACCATGGTGGTTCTTGGCGGATCCGGGAGTGTGACCGGTTCGGTTATAGCGGCGACCGTGTTGATTGTTCTTCCTGAGATGCTCCGCTTCCTGAAAAACGACCGGATGGTGATTTACTCAGTTCTTTTGATTGTAATGATGCTCACGCGCCCGCAGGGAATATTCGGCACCAAGGAGATAGGATTTCCCAAATGGAGGCGCAAACAGCCGAAGACGGAGGGGCGATCCGCATAATGTCCGTTTTGGAAATACGTGACGTTACAAAAAAATTCGGTGGTTTGGCGGCGGTCAGCGGGCTGAATCTCATCATTGAGCCTGGGGAATTGCTTGGACTTATCGGACCAAACGGGGCGGGTAAAACCACCGTGTTCAATCTCATTACAGGTGTGTATAAACCGAGTAGCGGGGATGTTATATTTCAGGGGAGGCGTTTGAATGGTTTGAGATCATGCCGTATTGCATCTCTCGGAATTTGCAGAACATTCCAAAACATACGACTTTTCAAGCAGTTGAATGTGTTGGATAATGTGAGAATAGCGACGCATCTGCATACGAAAGCGAATTTATTGGATTCCATCTTACGCAATACCAGGCTCTTAAATAACGACCGAGAATTAACGGAGTTTTCACTGATGATTTTGCGTAGTCTTAAATTGGAGGATGTCTCGGATCAACGCTCCTCCGATTTGCCATACGGATTACAAAGAAGGTTGGAAATTGCAAGAGCGATTGCCACGAAACCGAAGCTTTTGTTGCTAGATGAGCCCGCCGCCGGGATGAATCCTCAGGAAAAAGTCGAATTGATGGAACTGGTTCGCTGCGTTCGCAGGGATTTTCATCTTACGATATTACTCATAGAGCACGATATGAGAGTCGTAATGGGAATATGCGAACGGATTTACGTGCTGGATTACGGAGAATTGATAGCGGAGGGTAAACCGGAGGTTATTCGAAAGGATCCCCAAGTGCTATCCGCCTACCTTGGCGAGTGATTCTTCACATGCATTGCTGAGAAAGGCTTTACATCACGTGCTCCAACTCGAAAATCTCGAAGTTTATTATGGTTCCATACGCGCTCTCAATGGTATCAATATAAGAGTGGAACTGGGCGAGATCGTCACCATGATAGGTGCGAACGGAGCTGGCAAAAGCACTATGATTCGAGCCATCAGCGGATTGATACGTCCCAGATCCGGCAAAGTGTTTTTTGAAAATGAGGATATCACCACGGTACCTCCACATCAACTGGTTGAAATGGGAATATGCCAATCTCCGGAGGGGAGAAGGATTTTCGCGAATATGACCGTTCGCGAAAATCTGGAATTGGGAGGGTATGTTCATCATCGGAACAAGAGACAGATTCGAGAGGATTACGATCGGGTATTATCGTTGTTTCCGCGAATTAAGGATCGTTTGAATCAATCCGCAGGCACCCTATCCGGTGGCGAGCAACAGATGTTGGCGATTGGAAGAGCGTTGATGAGCAGACCGAGACTTTTAATGCTGGATGAACCATCTCTGGGCTTGGCTCCCATTATGGTGCGTCAGATATTCGATATATTGCAAGATATTAATCAACAGGGTGTGACAATCCTGCTGGTGGAGCAAAATGCATGGCAGGCGTTAAGAATCGCGCAGAGAGGGTACGTGTTGGAAACCGGTAGTGTTGTAATGGAAAACGATACTCAATCTTTGCTTGCTGACGAAGGCGTGAAAAACGCGTACCTTGGAGAATAATTATGTTGCGGCGAAGAAGGTATCTCCCCCCGCGCCGGTCAAGGCTTCAGGTGCTTGCGGATCATCATAAGCTACGTTTTGCCTCCTTGATACCTATCATGGAAAAATTCGCACGTGAATATGGGATGGATATTCAACTGGATATTCCCCAAAATTCCCTCGCCGCACCGCAATGCCTGATTAAGTGGAGGAATAGACACATGATCCAAGCCAATCTAACCTTGACTGGTAGTCCCGGGAACATGCATCTGAAAGCGATCTGTTGGAATGCTCATAGAACTTTGGGAATTAGAGATTGGTGGTCGTACGCATTGGATGCCGGAAGAGACCTGAGAGCCATTTTGCATGAAGCGCGTATATGGGCGGAATCAGTCAACGGATTGGAATAGGCTGGGCATTTCTCACTCGCTCCTTTTATCGAGAAGCCATTTTTTCCTGACAACCATCTCAAATGCGAATGAAACAGATATAATTATAGGTGTATTATCGAGAGCCAAGTGATTGCAAGAATCGTTTTTGACGCTTTTTCCATGTGCGCAGAATAGGCGATTTTAGCCTTTCTTTTACGAATTTTGCGATTAGCTCAAGTTACAAGAAAATATCGAATGGAAGCGGGTGGATATTACGGAAATCAACGAATCTCTTCTAAGAACCCCATTGTATTCGGTGCATACCGATTTGAAAGCCAGAATTACACCCTTCGCCGGCTGGGAAATGCCTCTGCAATATTCCGGTATCTTGAATGAGGTCACAGGGGTTCGCGAACATAGCGGACTTTTTGATGTAAGCCATATGTGCAGGGTTCGAATCCTAGGATCCGATGCGGGCGATTTCATCCAATATCTTACATCGAATGATTCCCATCGGCTAACGAATGGAACGGGGCAATACTCCTTGTTACTAAACGATCAAGGTGGTATCAAGGATGATATCCTTCAATTTAGAATATCTGAAGAGGAGTATTTTCTGATTCTTAACGCCGGGAACGCCAGGAAGGATTTGGATTGGATACTATCACATAAGCCAGCCTCGGTATCACTTGAGGATATCACCCGTGAGACGGCGATGATCGCATGGCAGGGACCGGATGCGTTAAAGCAATGCGCCTCACTTTTCAAACTATACTATCCGCCATTGGAGCGGTATCAAATCAAAAAGCTGAGTTATAAAAACCAAAATCTCCTCGTTTCCCGCACCGGATATACCGGCGAGGATGGATGCGAGATCACGGCGCCGGCCGATTTTGCATTGATCCTATGGCGCGAGATAATGGAACTCGGTGTGACACCTTGCGGTTTGGGCGCCCGGGACATATTGCGCATCGAAGCGGGATTTCCATTATACGGGCATGAGATTGAGGAGGATGTATTCCCGCGAGAGGCGGGTTTGGCTTGGGCGGTAATTATAGATAAAGGAAAGTTCATCGGCTCGGATGCGATTATCGAAAACAATCGTGAAAAAGCCGAGAAAAGATCTATCGGGATTTTGGCAACGGATAAAACCATCCCGCGCCAAGGGTATCCCATCATTGCGGATGAGCATGAAGTTGGCTTCGTAACGAGCGGAACGTATTCCCCAACTCTTAAATGCGGCGTGGGCTGTGTGAGAGTTAACGCACCTTACGCAAAAGCTGGCAGGACAGTCTTCGTGGAGATTCGAGGCAAATTATATCCGGTTTCCACGATTGAAAAGCATAAGATGTTGTCATTATCCAAAGGAGATTAAGAATGAGTATCCCTGAAAACCTGAAATATACGAATTCACATGAATGGTTGCAAATTGATGGTGATGTAGCCACAATAGGTATTACCGATCACGCCCAGGCTGAGTTGGGGGATATCGTCTATCTTGAACTACCTGAAGCGGGCAGGGTTTTACAAAAGGAGGAGGTATTTGGTACGGTCGAATCTGTCAAAGCCGTATCGGAACTCTATAGCCCTGTGAGCGGAGAGGTGATTGAAACCAACGCGCCTTTGTGCGACGCAACCGAGACAATCAACAAGGATCCGTATAATACGGCATGGCTCTTGAAGGTGAGGGTGTCCAAGACGGATGAGTTGGACGGTCTGCTTGATTCAAAAACGTATTCCAAATTATTAGAAGAATGAGGGAGGTCTCATTTGAAATACACTTACACTGAGGTGAATAGATGAGTTTCGTTCCTCATACAGAGCAGGATATTCGGTCGATGCTGGCTACGATTAGCGTTGATAGGGTGGAGGACCTCTTCAAGGATATTCCCGAAGATATTCGCCTGAAGCATCCTTTGGATATTCCCGAGGCGTTTGATGAATTATCGGTAAGGCGGCATATGCTGGAGCTATCCAAGAAAAATCAATCGCTTGATAATCTGGCGTGTTTTCTTGGGGCTGGCGTTTATGATCATTTCTCTCCGTCAGTGGTGGATGCGATGGTTTCCCGAGGTGAGTTCCTTACGGCATACACTCCCTACCAGCCCGAGCTTAGCCAAGGGATGCTGCAAGCCCTGTACGAGTATCAATCCCTCATCTGTGGGTTGACGGGCATGGATATGTCCAACGCATCGATGTATGACGGTTCCACGGCAATGGCTGAGGCAGCTCTGACCGCAATTGCGGCGACCGGCCGACATACAGTCTTGGTTTCATCCTTGGTTCATCCCAATTACCGACATGTATTACGCACTTATCTGAATTCCGCCGGTAAAAATCTACTCGAAGTAGGTGGTTCATCAGGGGTGACCGATCTGGACGCAATCGATAACCAGTTAAATCAGGATTGCGCCTGTTTCATCGTACAATCCCCCAATTTCCTAGGTCAGTTGGAGTTCATTCAGCAAGCCACCGAACTGGCGCATAAAAAAGGCGCGTTGATGATAGTGGTTGTGGATCCGATCTCCTTGGCTCTTTTAAAGCCTCCCGGTGAATACGCTGTTGATTTTGTGGTGGGGGAGGGGCAATTGCTTGGCATAAGCATGAGCTTGGGTGGACCTCTTCTTGGTGTTTTCGCCTGTAAAATGGAGCATCAACGCCGTTTTCCTGGGAGAATCGTCGGAGTAGCGCAGGATAATGATGGGCGGCTTGGTTACACGATGACGCTGAGGACTCGCGAGCAGGATATCCGACGCGAGAAAGCCACATCGAACATCTGCACGAATGAATCCCTTCTCGCCGTTGCCGCCGCAGTCTATATGACCGCCATGGGAAAACACGGGCTACGACAAGTGGCTGAGAGTTGCGTGCAAAAATCTCATTACGCGGCCGAAAGACTATCAGAACTCCCTGGTGTGACGTTACCTTTGAAGGGGAGATATTTCAAGGAGTTCGTAATACGACTTCCGGAATACATCCCTCCGCAGCGACTCAACGAAATTCTGTTACATGACGGCATTCTCGGCGGTTACGATCTCGGAAGAAGTTATCCTGAATGGAAAGGGTGCATGTTGCTGTGCGTCACGGAAAAGCGCAGCAAAACGGAAATCGATCATCTCGTGGAATCGGTGAAACTGGCGATGGAGAATGAACGTTGAAAGAAAAAACGGTATTTGAACTTAGTGTCGCAGGTCGAAAAGGAGTGACCCTTTCCGACTGTGATGTGCCATCCAAACCCTTGGAGGATCTTCTTGGAGAGGAGAATCTAAGGGATTCACTACCCATGCCGGAATTATCGGAAATGGATACGGTTCGTCACTTTACGGCACTCTCCCGGAATAACTACTCCATTGATAACGGTTTTTATCCTCTTGGTTCCTGTACGATGAAGTACAACCCTAAAATGAACGATGCTATCGCCAAAATGACGGGGTTTGCCGATTTGCATCCGTTGCAATCCGAGGAAACAATCCAAGGTGCGCTGGAATTAATGGAGCATCTGGAACGAATTCTGGCCGAGATTGCTGGGATGCACGCTTGCTCGGTTCAACCGGCCGCCGGCGCCCACGGAGAGCTATTGGGCTTGATGATGATTCACGCCTACCATAAATCCCGAGGCGATGATAAGAGAGAGTGGGTGTTGATACCGGATTCCGCTCACGGAACGAATCCCGCCAGCGCCGCTCGATGCGGTTTCAAGGTGAAATCAGTCCCCACCAACTTCGAGGGCTTGACGAACGTTCAGGAGCTGAAGCGGATGTTGAACGATACTGTCGCGGCGTTCATGCTAACCAATCCCAACACCACAGGCCTATTCGAAAAGGATATTCGCACAATATGCGACGTGGTGCATGAATCCGGCGGGTTGGTGTACTGCGATGGCGCAAACATGAATGCTTTGCTTGGAATCGCTCGTCCGGGAGATATGGGTTTCGACGTGATGCATTTCAATCTCCATAAGACCTTCTCCACCCCGCATGGCGGCGGCGGTCCCGGCTGCGGCGCGGTTGCAACGACAAAGAAATTGGAGCCCTTCCTGCCAACTCCGAGGATAGAAAGAGCGGGGGATCAATACCGATTGAATTGCGACCGCCCTCAATCGGTCGGCAGAATTCACAGTTTCTATGGTGCATTTTTGGTGGCGGTAAGAGCTTACGCTTACATTCGCAATCTGGGGGCGGATGGATTGCGTCAAGTGGCGGAGATGGCGGTGCTTAACGCTAATTATATTCGCAGCAAGATGAAGGTTGCGTATGAGATTCCGCATGATCGCTTTTGCATGCATGAAGTGGTGCTTTCAGCATCACATCAGAAGAAAGCTTGCGGTGTGCGCGCATTGGATATAAGCAAACGCCTTATGGATTACGGTTATCATCCGCCGACAAACTACTTCCCGTTGATTATTCCCGAAGCCTTAATGATTGAACCTACGGAGACGGAGAATAAAGAGACCCTAGATGCTTTTTGCGATGCAATGCTAAGCATCGCAAAGGAGGCGGAGGTGAATCCGGAAATTCTTTTCTCCGCCCCTCACAATACGGAAATTGGCAGGCTTAATGAAACCGTCGCGTTGAAGCAACTGAATGTAAATTGGTTAACGCATCACGAAGAAACAAAGGATGCTTGAGAAAAGGTTCCCGTCGAATACATCCTTTGCATTAAGTGACACCCTATGATTACATGGAGACTTATCATACAGGAGGCGAATAAGCCGTCATGGAATATGGCGGTGGACCATGCGATTATGGATGCGGTGAGCGAAGGCATGGCGCCGCCCACGATTCGTCTGTATCGATGGGAAGGGGAAGCGGTGACACTGGGACATAATCAATCCCTTCAAAACGGTGTTAGACTGCAGGAGTGTTCTCGACGAGAGATTCCCGTTATTCGGCGAATTACCGGCGGGCGGGGTATTCTTCATGGGGGGGATCAGGGGATAACCATATGCATGCAGCCCCGTGAAGGGTGGTCGAAGAGCATCGCAGGAAATTACGCCAAGTTCGCCGTGGCATTCAAAGCCGCATTGATGCGGATGGGGGTTGAAACTCGTCAGGGTTATTCGGAAAGACGTCAGCATCACGTGGCGGATTGCTTCGCCTTGCGGTCCGAAGCGGATATATTATGCGCCAATGGCGAAAAAATTCTCGGATGCGCGCAACGGCGTGTGAAAAACGCCATTCTCGAGCAATGCTCGCTGCGCCATCAGCCGACATCCGCATTCCCTTCGGACGTATTCCTCGGGGATTTCTCGCATTCGGATTATCCTTTAAGTGATATTGAAGGAGGAATTATCATTCAATCCCTCCTTGACGGATTCGCAGCGGCTCTTACCATAAGGTTTGAAGAGAATAACCTTACAATGTGGGAACTGGAGCGAGCATGCTATCTTTTAACTGACTATTCCCCCCTCAATCCCATTTTGGATCGTTTCAACCAATCCTCCATGTAGTGGCGATGTGGATTAAAAGCCCGCATGTATTATCTTTATCCCTGTTTGTTATCAATCCTGTTCGGGATTCTCAACCCATGCAAAAAACAAAATAGTCCCGGTGGTTTTCTCTCGGATGCAAAAAAGAAATGGATGATCCACAATCATTCGAAAGGCGTTTTTGGGTGGTAAAATTAATGCGCTCCGAAGCATGATCACCGCTGTTGCTGCGGACGCTTCCGTTCCTTTTTCGCCGATGTCCAACTGCGCCTTGTGCAATACCAGGGATATGAAGAGATCACGTTTGTTTGCGGCGCTCATCCGAGAAAAATTAGCTTCAGACCCGGTGAAAGCGGAACGCATCCCCAGGTTCGCCAATATCTGGTTTAGTGTGATGGAATAAGAGGTTTTCACCCTTGGAAGCTCTAATACACCCGGTCTCATTTTGCATTGCGTCAGCCATTCATTAAATTCGGCGAACGATAACTTGGCGAGAAACTCCTTGGCGGATTGGGTGTGATCGGGAAGAATGATAACCGCTTCCGTGTTTCCGTTGCCGTAAGGAAGTATGACAGTCTGCGCCTGGGAATTGCTTCCGTATTCCATCACTCCCTGTTTTTTCATCATCATTACTTGAAGCTGACTTTGATCGGAGGGAGTGAAAACAGCTTTGTGAGTGTCATCCGACTGAAACGGATGCATCCATTTTCCGTTGAAATAGACGGCATTCACCAGCGCCATCTCTGCGCCATGAACCTGTTGCGGAGAGACGATTGTTGGAATATGATGATTCGTATGCTGATTCACCCATGTATTGATCTGATGCGCCGCATCGACGGCATTCAGGAAATCCAGTGTACGCACTTCCGCTTGCAACTCCTCTTTGTTTTCCGCAATGAAGTGCGAATTAACACGGTATCGTTCGTTGATCCAAAGGGAGTTCGCCAGGTTTAGCTGGGTTAGGGGGTCGGCTTTCGTGATTTGTGCGGTCCATGACCTTATTCCCCCGTTCACTCCATTCCGTGGAATTTCGGAAATATGGAGCACGTTCGCCATCTCTTTCTCCGTGACGCCGGCGGAGCCGTTCCATGTCATTAACAGCGCCAGATCAATGCTAAGGGGGGATAGCACTAAGTTATAATTCGGATTCTTTCGAGCGATTTCATTCAGCATCGAAAATCCGAAAAGGTTGGATGCTTTGGCGAAATCCTTTGCCGTATCTTTTGAAAACGAGGGTATTGCGGATGCGATGATGATTCCCATGGCCGTGATAACGAAGATAGCTTGTCGCATTGTCCTTCTCCTTATTGGGTATAAGTCAATTCTACCACGTTCCTATTGGGATGGTTCAAAAATCATCGTTACGATTTCCATCATGGAAGGGGATCATGTTCGAAGAAATATGAGCATATAAGCCTGTCAAGTTGTAATTTCATCCGTAGCATCTTATCTCAAAGAGTGCGGCTGGAATGAGGGGCGAGGGATGGTCGAATTCAAAGATCAGGTTATCGGATACTATCGGATTATCCCATCGGATCCGATTGATGGTTTGATGATTGTTCAGAGTTTCGTGCACAATACGCCTTTGTTGATCCATTATGCGAAAGGCTCTGATGCAGAAGGGGATGTCACATTCGGAATGCCCCATTTGAACCGTTTCCATCGGATGATCGAAATCGGTGTCAAAGGATATCATCGCCTCGCGGATGGATTGTGGCTTTTCCCAGCGCAACTCCAATGTCGGGTTTTTATCGCATCGAGCGGCTATCCATGCATTTGGGTGAATGGTGGGACGTTGGATGCCATTTTTCAGATTTTCCGTGCCGAACGTTGCGATTGCGGGATTGATTTTAATGTGGAAATTCTTGCCGTTAGGGCGCCTGCGAGGGGTCCAGAATTCGAAGGAGTCCACCCCGATACCCTCGGGAGGATTTTGCGAGTGTTGACGATTACAAATGGGATCATAATGGTTGAATAGTGAGAGAATGCCTGTGATTCGTTGATCGCTTCCATGAACGACCACATTCTCATTGTGCATCACACAGATGTAAGCGTATTGCCTTTGTTCGAATTGATATTGGCAGGCGATATGTATCGGTATGCTTACCCCCGGATCCAGATAAAACGCGTATCTTTCAAGCAAAACATCGGGCGTATGATGATCGGGTTGAGAACTGGCGCGCAATTCAACGATGAAGTCGGTCGAGGCGTTCGCATCCACCAAAAATGAGAAGGATGGCAAAGTCCCTTTATCGCACGGTATCATTATCGCCATGGAATCCTTGAGGGGAAGGAGACTGCCGTCGTCCCTTAACTCATCTAGAATGAAACAGCTTGAAGCCTTGATGATCGCCTCCTTTACCAAATCCTCCGGGTCCTCAAGTCTTTTTCGTGGGATGAACTGTCCCATTTTCAGAAGGTCGCGTTGCAAATATTCGAGGGGCTTTCCAATACGTAGATCTTTGGGATACAAACCGTATTTTTGGCATAACGCGGCTCCCACGCCCACCGCCTGGGCGGCATGCGCACAAGTCGTCATAACTCGTGTGCTTCCAAACGCCACGTGAGAGGAACTTATAACTCTGCCGGCGAGAAACAGGTTTCGTATGTTCCGGCTATACAAACAACGCCATGGAATTTGATAAACTCCCTTGGAATGCCATTGATTGCATCCCGGCTCGGGACTGTAGACGCCATCCGCCGGGTGAAGGTCGATGGACCATCCGCCATAGGAGACCGCATCCTCGAAATCCGTTCGCTCGACGATATCCTGTTGTCGCAGCATGTAATCGCCTTCAAATCGTCGGCTCTCTCGTTTTCCTGGAATCAATCCAACCCAGTCCAGTGTGTGATTGACGGCATCCGGAAACGCACCGAAATTCTTAATGTAGTCCCATACCCCGTAAACGATCTTCCAAAGTTCCCATTTAATGGTTTCGGTGTCGTGAATTGTATCCAGTCTGCCGCCCCATTCAATCCACCATAACTTACATCCGTGATCCTTTGAATTAAAACTCCGGAAACGGGGTATCTGTGTGATATCCTGCAATGCGAACGAGGGCGGAACGTATCGGACGGGTTTGCCTGTGTCGCGTGAATAAAAGAATAAGGAATGCCCCAATAGCTCGCCATACTCCTTGTCCGGTGCGAACATTTCGCCAAACTCCTCTCTGTTTTCCGCGCCCATTCTAAACGCTGCGCCAGCAAGGAAACCGACGATACCATCCCCTGTTGCATCGCAGAAATACGGGGATTTGAATTGATATCTCGTGGAGTTCTGACTATTGAAAGCTGTGATCGAGGATATCGTTTCCGCATCCAATTTGGTAAGGTAATACACCGCCGTGTTCAAATAAAGACATATGTTAGCCTCTTCGGATACTTTGTCCAGTAGGAGTGAGTCAAATATTACGGGGTTCCCTTCGGGATTCCGATGCAGGTTTTCGACCATAATCTCGTCAATGACTCCACCCTCTCTCGCCCAGCGATTGTTATTTCCCATATGAGAGGTGGCTCCCAGAGCCCACAGGCGGACTTCACTGGATGCATTCCCACCGAGAACCGGACGATCCTGCACCAACGCCACGCGCAATCCCGATCTCGCAGCGGTGATGGCGCAACATACTCCAGCCAAACCGCCTCCCGCTATAGTAATATCCGAAACGATCTCCTTGTGACGTAAGCTTCGATGATTTTCCGGTTTTGTTTGGAGCATTGCAATCCCTTTCTTGTATTGAGGATAAACTTAAGGGTATATGCCCCGTAGAATCGTGGCGTCCGCAACCCGTTTAACGCCGACCATGTATGCAGCGGTGCGAAAATCCGTTTTTTCCTTTTCAGCCACATCCAGTATATGTCGCCATGCTTTCATAAGCATGCTCTCCATTCGATTATTAACCTCCTGTTCCGACCAGAATAGGCTTTGCAAGTCTTGCACCCACTCGAAATAGGATACGATCACTCCTCCGGCGTTTGCGAGAATGTCGGGAGCGAGCATTATGCCTCGTTGATTCAGAATAATATCAGCTTCGGGTGTCACCGGTCCATTCGCCCCCTCCACAATGATTTTTGACTTAATGCGCGGCGCATTCTCCATTGTTATTTGGCTCTCCATTGCGGCTGGAATTAGGATGTCCGCTTCCAGTTCGAGGATATCCTTGGGTGAAATGGAATCTCCCATGTGCGATTCCATCAGCGCACCATCATGATTTGATAGGGGAAGCAATGTGGGAATATCCAACCCATTAGGATTCCAAACACCGCCGCGTCGGTCACATATGCCAACGATCTTCGCACCGGCTTCGTGGATAATTTTTGCCGTCATAGAGCCCACATTGCCAAATCCTTGAATGATCACTGTCGCGTTTTGTAATTCAAGATTGATTCTCTTCGCCATTTCCCGCGCGAGTATCACCACCCCTCTTCCTGTGGCGTCCTGACGACCTTCAGATCCGCCAATCGGCACAGGTTTGCCTGTGACGACTGCGGGGAATGTATGTCCTCGATGCATGGAATAGGTGTCCATGATCCACGCCATAACCTGCGGATTAGTTCCCATGTCCGGAGCGGGGATGTCGGTTTCCGGACCGATGAGAAGACTGATATCCGTGGAATAGCGGCGAGTCAGTCGCTCCAATTCCGCCATGGAAAGTGTGTTTGGGTCGCATGCAACGCCTCCCTTGGCACCTCCGAACGGGATATCGACCGTGGCGCATTTCCATGTCATCCACATGGCTAGTGCACGAACTTCGTCCAGATCGGTGTGAGGACTATACCGTATTCCTCCCTTGGCTGGTCCCCTGGAAAGATTGTGCTGCACCCTGTATCCGGTGAATACCTTTATGTCGCCATTATCCATCTTAACGGGGAAATTCACCGTCAACTCCCTGCGAGGGTATCTCAGAACCTCATACAAACTATTACTGAGATTTAGTCTTTCAATTGCAATAGCGAGTTGTTTTTGAGCGTTTTCATAGGGATTGATCGTCTTCCGCGAAGGTTCCATAAAAGTATTCTCCTCTATATCCGAAATGTTCACAGATATCGTATGGTTGGTCACTTATTACAATGCCATATCGGAGAGGCTGCGCGGATTTCTGTCAACCTCTCCTTGTAATTTATGCCTGCCCCACCCAGTCCTTTGCGGCTCGTTGACGCCATCTTTCCACGATTGCAGCATATTCGGAAGGGTCCAATTCACCTTTCGAAAAGTATTGGAGATTTTCCTTCCATCGATTGGGGTTGGTGGAACCCACGATAACGGTATGCATACCAGACGTGCTTAAAGTAAAGCGCAATGCTATTTCCACGGCTTTGGGTAACGGTTCGTGAAGAAATGGGTAGTCCAAAACCTGTAACCTTTTCCAGTATTCATGTCCGTATTCATTTTCAGGCTCACCTTTCACCCATGCGACGTTGGCGATGGGACGCTTTGCAATCACTCCCATCCTTTTTTCCAATGCAATGGGAAGGGTTAAGGTCAGTGCTTCCTGGTCCGCAATACTGACCGAAGTTTCAAGAACGTCAAACTCACCGCATTCAATCGCGAATCGAGCTGCATATGAATCCCCGCTGTATCCTATGAAACGAGTCATGCCATCCTGACGCGCTTTTTTGAGTATTTCAATCGCCTCGCCGTTTCTAAGAATATCTTCGGAACACGAGTGCAGATTTATTAAGTCGACGCAATCCGTTTGAAGGAGTTTCAAGCTCCGCTCAATGCTCTTACGCAGCAATTCCGGATCCCAATCAGGCAGATCAAATCCGGAGGCGTGCCCGCATTTCGTGAAGAGATAATAATCTTTGCGTCTATGCGCGATTGTCTTGCCGATCACCCCCTCGCTTCCATAGCATTCCGCCGTATCTATCACGTTTAACCCGGAGTCCAAAGCCTCGTTTAAAATGCGGGATACGATGCTTTTGTCAGTTTGAGTGAATCCGATTTCCGCCGCTCCATATCCCAATGCGCTTACCTGCATCCCGGTGGCGCCCATTGTTCTCATTTCCATTGTTCATTCTCCTTCCTCTGTAGGATTTTGTCCACATGGGGTAATTTGAAAAGTCTGAATAAAGGATTATATCTCACGTATAACGCTTGATGAAAGACCCAAAAATCGATTTTTGCAACTACCCGCTCTTTATTATGTATGGAATCCCCTTCATGTTGATATTACTCACTTTCAGATTAATGCGAGAAGTGATCGGATTCTTATATTCGGAATTGTTTATCGAGTATCCTATGATTATCTTGCGATTTTAAACACACAGGGGGTAGGGGATATGAGGTTTTCAATCTGCAATGAGATGTTCAAGGGTTGGGATTGGCGAGACCTATGCGAATGCATCGGAAAACATGGGTATGATGGGGTGGAGATCGCCCCGTACACTTTCGCTGATGATATTCGAAGCTTGGATGAAAAAGATCGAATGAAAATCAGAACAGAATCGGATTTAGCCGGGATACGGATTGTCGGATTGCACTGGTTGCTTGTCTCCCCCGAAGGATTGTCCTGCACCAGTCCCTCAGCGGATGTACGCAAGGCTGCAAGCGACTACCTATTGGAATTAACCCGATTATGCTTCGATCTGGGTGGCGAAGTTATGGTGTTCGGATCCCCCAAGCAGCGCACCATTCCCATGGATGGCGGCAGGGATGTCGCTGTGCAAAGACTATGCGAAACACTTCAGCCGTCAGTCCTGATGGCGGAGAAAAATGGCATTACAATATGCTTGGAGCCATTGCCAAAAGAGGAGACGGATTTCATAAACACTCTTGAGGAAGCTGGGGAGTTGACAATGCGGTTTGATTCATCAGCGGTTAAAACAATTCTCGACGTGAAAAGCGCCGGGGCGGAAGATCATACAACCCCTGAATTAATCAAACGTTACGCCTCTATTATCAAACACGTTCACGCGAACGATACCAATCGCAAGGGTCCGGGATTTGGGGAAACGGATTTTGTCCCTATTTTCGCTGCTTTAAAGGATGTGAAATATGATGGGTGGGTGTCGGTGGAGGTGTTCGATTATACGCCGGACCCGGAAACCATCGCAAGAGAGAGCATGAGATATATGAAGGGATCACTTCACCCAGAGATAAAGAATTAAGGACAATACCCCCCCCGCAAAGATGAGGCTGTCAAACCGATCCAAAACACCGCCGTGTCCGGGCATTACATTGCCGAAATCCTTGACGCCAACCTCCCTTTTCAGAGCGGATTCAAAGAGGTCGCCTATGGGTCCGAAGACGCCTGCGATCACTCCAATTACAACCCCCCATATCGGGGAGCCTAGCAACCAGGAGCCAAATCCAAGGCCCACGATGACGGATGCTGTCAAGCCTCCAAATGCGCCTTCGACTGTTTTCTGAGGGGAAAGATTGGGGGCGAGTTTGGATTTGCCAATCCACGCACCCACGAACATCGCGAAACTGTCCGTCGCCCATATGCATAGCGCAACCAAAATAGTGTATGCGGCACCCACTTGCAGGGAGTGTAATGTTTGACTTTGAGAAAGATTGGTGTACGATCGTAAGGAGGTTAATCCGCCGAACAACGCTATGTACGATCCGGAAAGCATGCCGTAACCGATATTTCGTCCCGCCTTCATCTCCCCGGTAATGGAGGCGTGAATAACCTCCCATCCCACAGCGAACATCGCCATCGTTAAAATGATGATGACTAGCGGTTTTAATGGGATGAATAGTGTCAGAAAATGCCAGGCAGGGAAGGTAAGACCGAGAAACGCGAGGATGAGACTTGGTCGAATACCCTGATTCCAATAGGTTTTCAGAAGTTCAATCAGACCCAGCAGCGCGACGATTGTGATTCCTATCGCGAACGGCACTCTGCCCCAAAGACATACGCCGATATAGAGTGGGATCCCGAAAAGCGCGCTGATGAGACGCTTCACCATATACTTTGCGCTCCTGTAACAGAATTATAAGGCGTAGGATGAAGTGCGGAGTCATCCTGATGATGTAGCGGCAAAAGTCAAATCATGTATAATGTATCATATTTTGTTCAATCGACGCAAAACCCGTTGGAAACATGTACGCCTGCGGCTCTAACATGAAAACAAAATGTGGATCGCACGCTTGATTTTCATTTATTTTTCATGAAACCGTTTACAAATGAACTTCCATGCTTAACGTCCGTCAATAAACCTGAGTGATGGAGCTGGGATCACCACAGGCTAATGCCGGATTCGGAGCACGAAAGGTGACCGCCGTGTCCAATGCAGACACCAGTCTGATACTTAGGTGTCAGGATAATGATGCTGCCGCGTTCAATGAAATCGTTGCACGCTATAAAAACAGGGTTTACAACTATATTTGCCGAACGGTGGGTCCGGGAGCGGATGCGGATGATCTCACCCAGGAGACGTTCATTCGCGCCTATATGAACATCAAATCTTTTCAAAGCCGCGCCACTTTGAACACTTGGCTCTTTCGCATCGCAACGAATATCTGTATCGACCACCAACGGAAGGTCAAGAGAATTCAAAGCAATCTCGTTCCCCTTCAAAGAGAGGATGCCGATAACGAGGAAGATGTGCAGATGGACATTCCGGACACCAGATACAATCCGGAAGATATGTTATTGACCAAGGAACTGAACACGGAACTTAGCAAGGCGTTGCTTGATTTGCCCGAAAAATTGCGAACAGTGATATTGCTTCATGATATTGAGGGGCTGGCGTATGAGGAGATCATGGAAATCGTGGACTGCCCGCTGGGCACCGTGAAATCGCGACTTTTCAACGCCAGACAAACGATAAGAAAAAAAATTAGTCATTATTTGAATTCGTCCGTATGAGACATCTCCGGAAATGAGAGAGAGAATTATGAAGTGCGATAAAATACAACCCATGCTTTCCGCGTTCATCGACAACGCTCTTTCCGCTAGAGATACTTGGGAAGTTGACCGCCATTTGGCGGAGTGCCATGAATGCCAACGAAATCTGAACGAGATGAAGTGTACGATTAAATTGCTCCATGACATACCCTCCTTCGAGGTTTCAGCGGATTTTGACGCCAAATTGCAGGAGAAACTTTCCGAACTGCAGCCTAAGCCGGATCGATTCATGTGGATAAAGGGGTTAAGTCGTATGTTTCGCCCGAGATTGCTTCCTGCCTGGGGCGCGGCGTCAATACTGGGCATCTTGTTGGTTATGATGGTGTTTTTCAATCAAAAACCTATCCGTACGGTCAATTTGAACACTTTTCCTTCCACAGAGGCTAATTTTGTCCAACAGGCTAAGGTTCAAAACATGGCGTTTTCAGCAGTAAATCCATTGGAGGATGTTTCCATTGCCAATCTTTCCGCCCATCCCTCCGGTCAGTTTGGTTCGAATGCAAATACATCCGAATAATAAGATGCGATTTGGCTCATACTTCATCCATAAAAGATATCCGGATTATGCAAAAATATGCCTATCCTGTTTTATATACGGCATAGGCGTAATCCTTATCCTATGCACCGCCCCGGCTTACGCCCATCCAAGATATATTAGATCTTCGAAGCCCGCGAAAAGCGAAATTGCATACAGGCGCGAAAACATTCGTTCTTTGAATCGCAAGAATCCGATTGTCAACGCGATGACGCCGGATCAGCAGGCAGGCCTGTATGTGATGGAAACCTATCTCAGAACGGGATTGAAAAAACCGTACATCGGTGAGCAGGTGACCCAGATTTACATGGATGGAACGCGTGAATCCACTCAAATCGTCAAGCATTTGACGATGGGAAAGGAAAAAATCATCTATTTGAAGCCGCCCGCCTTGGCAGGAGAGACGCTGCTTTTCAACCATGGCATGTTTTTTAATTATCGTCCGAAACCCACACCCGCTATTGATGAGGGGTATGTGCCATTTAACAGAGTGCGTTTTCATATTCGTTCTCTGCTGAAGGATATTCGATCCAACAAAATCATCGTTCGAATCATAGGCAATGAGATTGTCGCGGGACAACCGACTGCTATTATCGAAATTCGCCCAAAGGAGGGCGGCACAGCGTATAAACGGTTCTGGATAGATGAACGAACGGGTGTTCGGTTGAAGAACGAAAATATGGACAAGAACGGACGCGTGTTATCCTCAAGCTATTTCACATGGATCAAATATTCCCCCGCTTTTAATCCGAAGGAATTCACGCCGTCATCCTTGCCTAAGGCTACAAGAGTTCCGGTCTTTCCCGAGACACCCCCATTGAACTCCATTGAAGAAGCTCGTATTAAGGCCGGATTTCCCATCAAGGTTCCCGCTATGAAACCTGGGTATAAGTTGAATGGAATTTGGGTTCTACCTAATATGCTGGATTATCCGGTAACCATATTGCGCTATACGGACGGAGTAAACTACTTCGCTCTCTTCGAACACCCGTTCCACACCGGCAAGATGCCCGTTAGACTCAGAAAATCGCAATTTCAAAAACTTCATTTCCGTCCCGGCGCGGCGATTTGGGTTCACGACAACTGCATTTACACAATTGTAGGCAATCTGCGCCGCGAAACCATTCAGGAAATATACAATTCACTCAAGTAATCCCGTATCCAGCGTCTGAAAATCTTTTTCGTCCCGCCTTTCCATAGGCGTTTGGAACAGAGCGCGTTTTTGGCTATGCCATCCTCTCTTTTTCAGATAAGTGACCCGAAATCAATCCCTTTGATGGGTATGTGAGTGATCGGATGCTTTCAGTGGTAAAACAATATGGATATGGAAGTGCAATAAATCAGATTTGAGGAAATCACAATATGGCATTGGAGCAATTCAGAATTATCGGCGAGGATATCCATCAAAAGAGTGAAGCAACGGACAATCCAATTCACATTCTTTATGATCACTTGCATCGTTCCCGCGTTGCGGCTTGTTTGGCGAGTCTTATTTTTTGCTTGGGCGTGTTAGCGTTCTCCAATAATTCAGCGGCGGCGGCTAAAATGAATTCATCCATAATCTACACCTATGACTTAACTTCGCTTTTAAATTCACCTGTCTCCACTCTCGAGGAGAGGCAGCACTTATGGGACGAATTGCAGTTCCTTGTATCTCTTCAGGCGCTGGTGAATCGACAACATCCGAAATTATATTTCTTCGCGGTGGGGGATAACGGTTCAACGGATCGTTTTTGGTTCGATTGGATGCGAGAACCGAATCAATGGCTTCACAATTGCAAAGTGAAGCGGATATCCGACTTCGATGAGGCGTTGCAAATATTCCATGGTTATCTCGGAGGATTGGTCGTATGGGATGGCAATGTGCCGTCAACATCAAACGTGGCGGCGACGATAGCCGGCGTCGATAGTTTGGAGATAGTTCGTTATGATCCTGGGGCTGGAAGCCTCTTCTCCGACTTAACGAAAGCCGCGTCGGGGCCGAAAATGCCCGTAAAAGTATGGCTGATACATAAGGATGGGACCTCTCTCTTCACGGGAACCGGCGACATACCGGATACGAACACGCCATCAACGGGAAGCGCCAAGGATGACGCCTATGTTTGGGCGGGATTGAAATACCTTAAAACCGGTCGCTGTAACCCCACGGTGATGGGGTATTACCCGGATGCCTTTTGGATTAGGAGCATGTCTCCCGTCCCTCCAGGCCGCACTTTGCTGTTGAATCAGGACTATTTCATTTCCCATAAAGCCTTCTTTTTTGATCTTTCACCTTGGGATGATGAAAGCCCGAGGGATGACCCCAATCAACCGTTGGGATCCGATGCACGCACTATGAAATTCATACTGCGTCTCGCCTACGATCAATTGCACAGCGCCCGTCATGAAAAATATGAAAATCTGGAAGGAAACAAACCGGCTAGCGGGATGATTATGGTCGGCGGTTTCACGCCGTGGGATCAGAAGTACACGGATTTCACAGGCGGCAAGCATGGCGGAGTGGCTACGGAGTGGCGATATGCGGAGATATTGTCATGTTACAACGCCTATATGGACGCAGACGCCCCGGGTATTAACGCAATGGCGAATGCGTCTTTTTATTGCCATTATCCTTTGGCGAAACATTATCCTCAAATGAATCTGTTAACCCTGTCCTCGTTGAAAAACGAAGGGTTGGTGCAATCGGATGGGGACGTGGCTCCTAAGGTCTATGTGGGAATATACGTCGGGGATTATGATTCCTCGGCTTGGCTCTATCAAAAACTCCCGGAACTATGGACGGATAAGACCAGAGGAGAGATACCGATAGCTTGGGCGTTTAATCCAAACCTATCCTTGCGGTTCCCGGTAGGCATGGCGTACACGAGGGAGACGGCGACGCGGAATGACTCATTCACTACAGGTGACTCCGGAGCGGGGTATCTGAATCCAGGGTATTTGGACCCGCCGCGCAAATGGTCGGATTTGCCATCCGGGCTGGGGGACTGGGTGACCCATTGCGAGCGGTTTTACGATCGTTGGGATTTGCGTGTGACAGGGTTTATCATTGATGGAAACGCCCCGCCGATGGATAAAGCCACATTGGAAGCCTACGCTCATTTTTCCCCGGGTGGATTCGTGGCTCAGAAATTGCCGGCTTATCAAGGATTGATCAATGGGACTCCCTATTTAGCGATGGCGTCGGACTTGGACTTCAGTTCCAAAAAGGCTGCGCAGTTCATCGCGCAAAACGCCCCCGCGCAAGCCCCGGCATTTCGAGTGTATCGTACAATCCTTTGGTCTCCATCGGGGTTGAAAACCATGTATGATGATTTGGAGAAACTAAGACCTGATATTAGAGTGGTGGATCTGAACACTTTAATGCTGTTGCTTAAGATACACCTTCAGCATGAAGCGAAGTAGGCATTACATTTGGAGGATATGATAGCCTGTCGTATCCTCCTGAATACCCATTACGGAGGATGCGACACACATACCGATTAAGTGGGAATAACCGATATCTCTTAAGGGGATTCTGATATACAGGAAGTTTTTCGATACCAGTGACTGCGTTAAATTCGGTATTGTGGGCTTGCCGGGAATGCATCGCATGGTATACATGCCTCCCGTTTCGTATAATGTGGGATTTCCGAAGTAGCGTATTTTGATGGAATATTGTATTTTACTCGTGATAGGTTCCGACGTGCTTATTTTTAGGTACATGTACATTCCATCCGTAACTGCGTAAATGTTTCGAATATCACCCGCACCGAGAAAATTGCATAACAAGTTATCATCCACGGGATCTTCGATTATCGGTGGTTGTAACCAGCGTATGTTGGAAAGACCAAGGTTGGTATCCACGGACGGCGTGTATGAATCGATCTTTTTGACGGGAAGATCGCCGAATATCTCATTCGTACGTACGAAGGAGAGAAGGAATCTTTTCATTAGGGCGGTTTGGCTGGCGTATTGATCGATGGCGGCGATTTTGCGATTCTCCTCGTGAGGGGTCAGCGGCAAAGCACTCCATCGAGTGTCCAAATCCGCCATTTCCGCAGGCGGAGTGAGCGATTTCTTACGGAACAACCCCTGTGGAACCGGCCAATCACCACGATGCACCAAATAATAGTGCAGATGGCAATTGCTGGTCAAGGTTGGATCGGACATCTGCATTTGCGCCAGAGCCAACGTGACGAAAGAGGATGCGGCGGAGTGATCCGGATGTTCATCCAAGGGGTGAGTAACATATAAATCCGTGGGCTTGTATTTCCTTATCAAATCCTTGATATCCGCAAGAACACATGATCCGCAGTATTTGGTTCCGGGATGGAAACAGTTCGAATACGGCGAGAAATTCACGCCTGTGGTAGGGGATGTATAAGGATTGCTTGAAGACCAATGCTTTTCCCAGAGGTGTGTCAAGCCCTGATCCGGATATCCGAGAAATAGGACATCCGAACGCGGGACGCCCAGTTTTCCCAAAGCGTTTATCGCCTCGTTCTGTCGTATGTTCCCGAACTTTATCATATCCTCTGAGGATAGGTTAAGTCGGTGGAACTCCCTCTCGGCTGCAAGGCGAAACCCATCCCCATTTGTCAGGAATGCCACATGCACGGATGACCCATTATGGAGGGCGTCTTGAATTAATCCCGCGCATCCTAGTGTCTCATCGTCTGGATGAGGAGAGAATATGAGCAGCGAATGGTTTGGCGGGGGTGGGGGATAATCGGATAAGGAGGATTCGGGTATTGATTCATTGGCTGCGTGAATATGGATAAGAAAAGTCGCGCTGGCGGTAGCGAAATATACCAACAGCAACAATATCAAAATGTATATCGCTCGGCGTATATGCTTGAGACTCAACGGATTTCCGCCTTTGACGATCGAAAGCCAATAACATGGCGGAGCGAGTGGGATTCGAACCCACGAACAGGTGTTACCCCGTTACACGATTTCCAGTCGTGCTCCTTAGGCCAGCTCGGACATCGCTCCTTGAAAATACAACGTTAAAGTATATCAGATAATATGCCGATTGGTCAAGCTAAAACGGATGCCATGCTTGCCGGTGATGTGTCACAATACTCTTAAAAAGGATAGACCGAAAGGAAATACGGATAATGGACAAGAAGAGATCCAAGGCGCAAATCACTCGCCGCGAATGTATCCAAGCCGGTATGATGGCGGCAATCGCAGGCGCGAATGCGAATAGTTTGGCCGCAACGGATAATATAATAAAAACGCACCCCAAACCAGCTATTATTCAGTCGAATGGAGCCATTGCCATTAGATGCGGGGAATACGAAACTATATTCAGCGCTTCCAATGGATCGATTTTGTCCATTGGAAAAAGAGGCTCCATTTCCAATCTCATTAACAGCGATTCCACGGGTCTTTGGACCGCCAAATTCCAGGATGGGACGATAATCCAATCCTCTGATTTCGCAAAGGGAAAGGAAGACGCTCTGTTTGCGATAAAAGTTCAAGCGAAGGAAAATACGGTTTTTTTTGATTATGCAAGCCCTGAAATAAAAGTTAAAGTAAGCGTTCATCCGCGTTGGAACGAACTAATTATGAATGCAAAATTTCAATCGGTTACCAAAAACGTGATTGATTTTTCATTGCCCGCTAGATTGCGATTCGATCCGTCAAATCTTAAGGAAATGGTATTTCCCATTAACGGGAATATGGGAGTCGGGGCCGCCTTTCAATCGTTATTCTTCCAAAAACAGTCATCGGACCATCCCGCAGGATGGCAGCAGGTGAACCCCGGACCGCAAGGCTATGCCTTAGTCTTCGGATCCTCTCCGGCGATGAGACCCAATGATGATCCGCCCGTTCCGCTCACCGTCACCAATGAGGGTGAAAAATGGTTGGATTCAACTGTCATCAGGGAATTCAACGGTTCAAAAGCCGTTGTGAACCGCCCCCCAAGCTCGAGCGATTCGTTTCAATCGCTTGTGGGTTCGCCGAATGGTTCCTGGTTTTCCCGCAACCATCTTGGCGGCGCCGGATCAATCTGGAGAATCGGGGGAGCGGTGGATGATACGGAGACAAGCCTCGTATTAAACGCAGTCGGCGAGGTGTTGAAGAGACTTACGTCCGGAACTCCATCGCGAACAAAGATTGGCGTCATCTCTCTGGAGGGCGGTCCGGATTCAGGAGGATGGGCGGCGGTAACGGTGAAGCAATGGATCCAATTGCTTTATGGTTTGCCTACGGCCGTATCCAACGATATCAAAGTCATTGCATTTCGCACACCGGCGGAATTAGCGTCAGCCCTGGATGGATCGGACTATTTGGCGATTATCAATCCTTACGGCGAGGGATGTCCGACATTACCGAACAAGGATATGATTGCGACCGTGGCAGCGATCAGAAAATACGTGCGAGATGGAGGGAATTGGTTCGAAACCGGCGGGTATCCGTTCTTTTACGCAATGCAACCGCTTACATACTTTCAGTACAACGGAACATACCCATCTCTATTCGCTGATTTCATCCATATGGACTTCATTGGTGCACCCATCAGCTTGTTCCGGATTCAACCTGAAAACACCGAACCCTGGATAGGGGTGAGACAAAAATCCGACATTTTCATCCCCGGAAATATAGGATGCGGAGGCGATGACAAAGGAGGGTATATCGATCGGACATATGGCGTCTATTTCAAACCTAATGAAATGGGTTATGTCCCTTCCGTCTGCATCCGTTTTGGTGACCCCTCGGATAAAAGCTTGGTGCGATATTGCGAGAGCAACAACATTCGTCGGTTTTTGAAAGATAAAGTCAAACCTGAAACATTGGATAAACTCAAACGCTCCGTTCTTGTGTATTACGCAGGCAACGCCAAAGAGAAGATGCGGTATTTATCTCTGCTTCCCGTACCAACACTTATTCATTTCGCCGACTATATCCATGGCGGTTTTGATAAACAGTATCCGGACCTTCTTCCCCCAAATCCCGATTTCGGAACACCCGAGGAGTTAAAGGCGTTTTACGATCAAGCTCATCATTTGGGGCATCTCGTAATGCCGTACACCAACACAACCTGGTGGTGCGATCACCCGAAAGGACCGACATTCCTAAAGGACGGCAATGCGCCATTGGTGAAACAGTTTAACGGAGAACCGATTTATGAGAAATACAACGCCAACGATGGTTGGACGGATTGTCCCTGGCATCCGGACGTCCGCGCCGCCAACCTCCGCATCAGACGGCAATTCTCGGTTGACTACCCTTCAGATGTTTTGTTTCAGGATCAAGTAGGGGCGAGGGGATGGGTGTATGATATGAATCCGGCATCCCCGACCCCTTACGCTTACACGGAAGGGCTCCTATCACAGAGTCTCCAGGATAGTCATTTCGTTCCTCTTTCTACAGAGGCGGGATGGGATAGGGTTTCCGAGTTTGAGACCCAGCTTTGTGGGCTATCATGGGAGTTGGTTCCGACCATTGGCGGTCCCCCCTGGCGCAGGTTAATGAAAACTCAATACCCTGTCACCACATGGCGCGTGTATCCCCTGGCTCAAAGAATAGCTCATCAGAGATCCATGATGCTGTTTCACGATCTGGGTCAGTTTGTAATGAATCATCAGACGCTCGCATGGGCTTTGGCATTGGGTTTTTCTCTCAGTTTCACCACATCAGCTTCGAGTTTACAGGATAGGGCGAAACTGGAATGGCTGCGATGGCTGGATAGGCTGCAAAAGTCCGTATGCGCGAGGTATATTGGCGGCGCGGTCGTTGGATTCGATCATGACTGGGGAACCACCACGAAAGTGGAGGATGACGGTGTCATTCGTTCCAATTACGGCGAAATCCGAATATTAGCTAATTTAGGACCCAATCCGCGTAATATCAACGATCATGATATCGCCTCTTACGGGTTCCTTGCGGAGGGCGGCAACGTGTCGGCAGGCAGTATCTCGTCAATTGACGGCGGTTCAAACGGTTCCGGCAGACAGTCATTTGTGCAGGAATGGGTCGGGAAAACGCTAAGCTTATGGGTGTACGCCCCCGAAGAGCAAAAGATGCGCCTGCCAGTCAACCGATTGCATTCCGGTAAATATGGATTGAAATTTGATTCCGGCGAAAAGGCTATCGCAACGGTCGGAAATGAAACTATTGAGTTTACGCTGCCTTCAAAAAAAGCGGCGACTTTGAGGATATCGCCCCCTCGGGAGATAAAATCGATTCCGCCTATCAAATGGAGCGATAAACCGCCAAGCATTGGCGTATTGGAGATACCGTGGATGGGAGAACTCGCGTGGACAAAGCTGGAACCGCAGGATTGGGTTAACGCCTTATCCAAAAATAGCTCTGTATCAGCACTCGGAATACGCGTTTCGACGATCAATTCGATAGAACAGTTGGATGATGCGTTAAAATCCGGTGCGGATAAGTTTCTTACGATCATCAATCCATATGGAGAGAAATTCGCCGTCGATGAACTATCGCATTGGAAGGATATGCTGGCTCTGATTCGTGATTATGTTCGGAATGGAGGGAACTGGTGGGAGACGGGGGGGCAATCTTTCACGCAGCCAATCGCTCCGAATGGACAGTCCGAATCCTTGGGAGGCGATGGGCTCGCCTATCTTGGCATTGGAATTGACAGTGATGATAATGCCACGGATGTCCTATCCGTAACGCCGATGGGAAGGGAATGGCTGGGCGATACGCTTGCGAATCTTATTCAAGGCGAATTGTGCAATGCGAACAGAAGCCTGCCAAAAGGTTTTGCACTCGATCACCAAACGCTCGTGTCTTGCGGTGACAAGGATTTTATCGGGGGGTATCGTCTTGGAGGATGGGGATGGCTTTGGAGGATTGGAGGATTCTATCCAAATACCGCATTGTCGCTTGATGTTGTAATGGGAGCCACATTGCATGAATATACATCCGTGATAGCCCCTGTCATGCCGGAAGGCATTCCGTATTTATGGCATACGGAAATACTTAGCGAGAATGCAGGATGAATGCTCCCGAGAACGAGCTTGGAGAATCTCATTTTAATAGGGAAGATAATGCCGTTTCAAGGTATAATAAAAGCAAAAATATTAATTGTTGCAAGGGGGGGGATATCAATGGCGGATGTAAAGAAATCTAAAACAAACGTTGCAGCTCGTCAGGAGGCAAAGTCTGCCGCTCAGCTTTGCAAATTCTGCGGCAATAAGATAGATGTTGTTATGACGATGACTCCTAACGGCAAGAAGATGATGATTCGTCGTTGTTGCGGGATGAGCGCTTAAGTAAACAGAGTTTCTTCAAACGAAGGGATGCCGACGGGCATCCCTTTTTGTATGCCGGGCATGTTCATGCTCTCGGAGGTGCAAGTCCTCTACGGTGCAGGAAACCGTAACCGTTAAGCGAAGGCAAGGGCGTCACTGCGAAGTGGGGTCTGAAAGAAGCCGGAGCCACAGTCACGACCTGACGAACAGAAATCGGATATAAGGCAATGAGCGATGGGTGAGCTGGCAAAAGACAGTCAAACCCGTGGTTTCCAACACTGGCTCGTGGTAAATCCGGCAGGTTCGGGACGAAAGTGCATGAACTTATCCCGGGAGATCTGGCGTCCCGCCTCGTGAGGAGGCTACCAAACGGGTAACCGTCTGGGAAGGGACGTCAGAAGTCAGCAGAGGTCATAGTACTCATCAAACGCGAACCGCTTATTGGCGAAGCATGTCACCCCGGCGGTGAGACGCGGTGAGGAAGTACGGAACACACAATCACAAGGGAGCGGAGGTTTCCTCGGAGTGGTAATGAGACGGAAAACCAATAACTCAGCGGTTAACGCGGAACAATTGGCCTTCGTGTGGGAGGATGCTGGTGAAGTCCTGCCGGAGCCCACGCAAGGGTCTAAACCATCCCCGGCGGATACGTCCATGCGAACCTTGACGCAGAATCTCATGGAAGCAATTGTACTACGCAGCAATATGAGCCAGGCCTTAAAGCGAGTTCGTACGAATGGTGGTTCAGCGGGAATAGACGGTATGACTGTGAAGGAACTGCAGGCATATCTTAAGGAACACTGGCTCCGTATTCGTAAAGAACTGTTAGACGGCACTTACCAACCCCAACCGGTAAGACGAGTTGAGATACCAAAACCGGATGGGGGAGTGCGGCTTCTTGGCATTCCTACGGTTGTAGACCGTCTGGTTCAGCAAGCTATATCACAAGTGCTGAACCCTCTTTATGACCCAACGTTTTCCACCTCAAGCTATGGTTTCAGACCGGGAAAGAGTGCGCATGACGCAATTTCGGCGGCTAAGAAGCACATGTCGGAAGGTGGAAATTGGGTTGTGGACCTTGACCTTGAAAAGTTCTTCGACCGGGTAAACCATGATATCCTTATGGGTCGTCTTGCTAAACGTATTGGAGATAAACGGCTGCTTGGCCTAATTCGCCGATATCTGGAAGCGGGAGTACTTCTTAATGGTGTGATGGTTGCAACCGAGGAAGGAACTCCTCAGGGCGGTCCCTTATCACCACTGCTCGCCAACATCCTTCTGGATGACCTTGACAAAGAGTTGGAGCGGCGCGGACATCGGTTTTGCCGATACGCGGACGACTGCAATATCTATGTTCGGAGCAGGCGATCCGGGGAACGAACGATGCTCACGGTTACGCGATATCTGGAAACAGTGCTAAAGCTGAAGGTCAACAGGCTGAAGAGTGCGGTTGACCATCCTGCCAATCGCAAGTTTCTGGGTTTCACGCTCGCACGGTTCAAAGGCGATATTCGCCAATTGATATCCGCTAAGAGCAAGAAGCGCATGATGGATAAAGTTCGCGCTATCACGCGGCGAAACCGGGGAGTGAGCTTTGATACGGTGATAGCGGAGTTACGTTCCTTCACGGACGGATGGATGGGCTACTTTTGGCGCGCCCACACGCCAAGCGTCTTTAAGGACGTTGACTCATGGATACGCAGGCGTCTTCGGTGCTACCAATGGAAGCTCTGGAAACGCTGGCGCACCCGTGCGATAAACATGGTCAAAGCGGGGGTGGGTCCATATCTGGCTTATGGCATCGCTCTTAAAGGGTGCGGTCCCTGGCGTGCGTCGGACTCACCGGCAATGAAAAGGGCATTGACCAATAAGAGACTGGCGCTGCGCGGATACTCCAGCTTGTATGAACGTTATCTGTCGTTTGCGAAGGTGTGAACCGCCCGGTGCGGACCCGCATGCCGGGTGGTGTGGGAGGCGGGATCAGTAATGACCCCGCCTACCCGATTTACGTCCTCAAAAACCACTTGGCGAGACGAGAGGGCGGCAGATCCGGTTGAACCAGGCTCTTGGGGCGTCCCGCCCTTTCCATTATCCGCTCCGCCGCCAGATATCCGCTTCGCGCGGCGCTTTCCATGGTGGCGGGCCATCCGGTGCGAGTCCAGTCTCCGGCGATGAAAAGGTTCGCAATGGGAGTGGTTTGACTTGGGCGGAGGGATTCCACTCCCGGAATGGGCGCGAAAGTCGCTTTCTTCTCCTTGATTACCCGACCGTGCAATAGTCGAGCGGATCGGGATTGCGGCAACGCCTCTTGCACCTCCTTCAAACAGATATCAATGATTTCATCAGCGGAGAGAGATAGAAACGATTTCGATGAGCTTACGACCAATGCAAGATAAGCCCCCCCTTCTGATAATTTATCCCCATCTGACTGAGTGTTCTCTTTCGGAAAAATCCATTGCGTATCGCGATCCAACAATGCAAGCGGTTCCCGCACTTCAAACGGTTTGTCAAACCACAGATGCACTCCGGTGATAGGTGAATATTCCAAACGACTGATATCTTTGAAAAAGGGCGTCACCCTAATATCATTCGGGAGCATTTTCAGCATGATGTCAAAGGGAACCGCGCTGAGGTAATAGTCTGCGGATACTGTCGACCCGTCCGATAGAGTCGCCGATTTCACCTTCCCATTGGCGACAGATAGAGCGTCCGCATGCACCTTGAGTTGTATATCCGCCCCCAAAGCCGAAAGAGTTTCAATGGATGGCTGTGTATAAAGATCGCTTAGGCGAACGCTCGGAACCCCCATTTGGTACGCCTCTGCGTTCGATAGGAACCCATCGCGGAACAGTTTGAATCCAAGTTCACAGGAGATGCGATCCGGTTCCTCATTGCATGCGCTCACAAGGATGGGGCACCAAAAGTGCGCCATCGCCCTTGCAGGTTGTTTCTGTTTGCGCAGCCAGTTTCCAATGCTCTCCGAATCCATTTTCGGATTTGTCCCCGCCTTGAGAATGGCGATGAGAGCTTTGGCTACGGATGATTTCTCCGATAGGCTTAGAGGATGGAAGCGGGCGAAAGAGAAGAGTGTGTGAAACGGCGCGGGGAATGGCGATCCGTTTTGAATGACCGCCGGCCTTCCTTGATGATCAAGGAAGGTAAGCTTGGAATAAAACCGTATTTTATCCCAAGCGCCGATCCTTCTGTAAAAAAACTCGAGATTGGTGCAGCAACGCATGGTGATATGTTGGCAGTTATCCACCATTTCGCCCGTGGTCTGATCCGTAAAGGAGGATGCTCGGCCGCCCAATGTGGCGCGTTTTTCCAGCAGAGTCACCCGAAAATCCTCCTCCGCCAATGCGACGGCGGCTGCAAGACCTGCAACTCCTCCGCCAATAACAATGACCTTTTCGCCGGTTAGGCGAGGTGAAGAGGGATGATTTATCATGGCTGAGTGATTTTTACAACTTCAGCAGACGCTCGTTATATTTGAAGCGACTATCGAGCCACGCCTTGGCGACTATGCCCGCCTTCTTGCCGGTGGATAAACTGGCGCGATCCGAGAAGACATCATATTTTTGCTGGCGTATCTTATCGAGCAGACCGTGATAGATACGATACATGATGAGGAATGTGGATTGACTCACGGAGTCGATTTTTTCCGTCAATGGGTAAGCCTCCTTATAAAGTTTATCCGTTCGTTCCACTTCAAAGTGAATAAGATCCGTGAACCTTTCATCCATGCCGACGTTCAGTATGTCATCCTCTTTTAATCCGAAACGCCGCAAATCCTCCAAAGGCAGATAAATTCGGCCTCGCTCCGCATCCTCTCGCACATCCCTCAGGATGTTCGTTAATTGAAAGGCGTAGCCGCAGGTCTCCGCAAGTGAATATGTCGCTTCGCCCCCGGAGAAACCCCAAATATGAATGCACACCAAGCCAACAACGGCGGCGACCTTATAGCAATACTCCCTTAGCTCCTCGAATGTTTCATAGCGGGTTTTATACAGGTCCATTTCCGCTCCGTCAATGACATCATAGAAAAAACGTCTCGGAATGGAGTACTTGCGCACCACGTCGTGAAAAGCAGGCAAGATGAGATTATCACCATACTCTCCGGTGAATGCTTCGTCCAAGGCGGCGCGCCATCTTGAAATCATCTCCTTTTTATCGGACCTGTCTTCATCGGAAATATCATCGGAATAGCGCATGAATGCGTATACGGCGCACATTGCCGCTCGCTTATCGGGAGGCAGCACGGTAAAGGAGTAATAAAAATTCTTCGCCTGAGTTTTCGCGATCATGCGGCAATAGTCGTAAGATCTATCCAAGATTATGTTCTTCGATCGAATCATGGGGGTTATATGGAAAGCATCCTCCTGAGTAAAATCGCTATCTGTCGTGATTTTGGAATTTCGGGTCGTTTGGTCAGGACATCGTAATTCCTGGCTTTGATGAGTCGCAAAACCTCCATTCCGCCTCTGCCGAACATTTCTATGTCCAATCGCACTTTTCGATTCACCATGGAATGCAAAGCCATTCCTTCCCGGAACAGTTCCATGGTTCTTTCGCATTCAAATCTCATCAACTCCGCGAATTGCGGAGTGAAACGTTTCGCCGAGATATCCTCTTCGCTCACATGAAACCGCTCCATATCCTCTTGGGGAATGTATATGCGGCCAATGTCGTAATCTCTCACCACATCCTGCCAAAAGTTCGCCAATTGGAGGGCGGTGCATGTGGCGTCGGAGAGCTTTTGCCGTTGGGAATCGGAATAGCCGCAGAGGAATAATACCAACCGACCGACTGGATTCGCGGAGAATTTGCAATAGTTCAGCAGGCTTTCGTACGTATCGTATCGTTTGACAACTTGATCCTGACGAAACGCTGTGAGCAGATCGAAGTAAGGTTCAATCGGGATTTTGTGCCGTTGATTGGTTACCTCCAACGCTTTGAAAACAGGATGCCGCGGAGATCCTTTGTAACACGCCTTGAGTTCCTCCTCCCACCAATACAAAAGCGGTAGAGCTTTCTCCGCCCCACCGCTTTCATCGCCAAGGTCATCCGAAATGCGGCAGTAAGCGTAAAGGTTGTAAAAATCCTGCTTTAGATCGGAAGGAATGAAAAAAGTGGCTACCAGAAAGTTTTCGTAATGCGATTTCGCCAGTCGCGTACAGTATCTCAGCGATTCGTCCAGGGTGTAATCGCGATCAATACGATAGGGATTTTCCGGTGGGTTTATTGTATCCATAATCTCTTCGCGAATAAGAACCGGGTGAAATGCATTCTTCGATGCGCACTGATAACGAGATGTTCTGAAATAGATGTTAAAGCGTTCGGACCTTATGGAATTATAATACCCATTGCTCGCTTTCTTTGCAAACTATGCACAGCAATTCCCCTATTCGATTCGTGAATGGATTTAGCGAAAACGTTTTTCTGGCAACAATATATGGATTCATACAGGGAATAGCCAATTCCATGTCCGTCTCTTTTTTTAACCTGTTTTTTTACCTGCTTTTAGCCGAAATATAGAACAGGGAATTGGCGATATTTCCCGCACTTAGAGTCACCTAGGCGTGGGACGCCATCCGAAAAGCGAAGTTCAACCGATTGGGAAATGGCAAACTCAGAATCTGAAGCGAAGAATGCAATTGAGTTCAGCACAATAATATCTGAAACTCGAATTTCGCATTTGTCTGACTTAAAGGATCACAGTTTTGTATTAGTCGGAGAGAAGGGGTCACCCGATGGAGTGATTCCATGAGAAGGTGAGTGAAACCGTATGTCTCTTATCAAAGTGGATTCCCTGCAGTGTGTACTCAACAAAGAGGAAAACATATCATTTTATCCTCAGAGGACACCTTCTGTTCGCATCGATATCCCAAGGGTTATCTCCCGGGACCTGCAAATGCATGATATGGAATATCTTCTCGAATTAAGCGTGAGGGTGCGGGATGAGGGGATAGTGGTTGAATTGGGAGGCGAGGATACGCGTCCAGCCGTGATAATCGGCATGGGACTCAAGGCGCAGAATAAAAACCAAGTTCAATATCAGCGTTTAAGCGGGGGCTCGGGGAGAAGAACCGATCGTGATCATGCTCAAATGAGAGATCAGCCGCATGGGACAATCAAGGAACACTTGAAGCGGACCGATATCGAGCATATCATTGCGATATCACGTATGGAGAGTTCCGAAGCTATCGCGGAATATGAGCCGGAAAGCGTGGACTTGCTTGTCATCAGTGAAATGAAAACCTTCGAAGGATATCTGCGTACCTTGCATGACTGGCAATCAATGATTTCCCCGACAGGGATCATATTGCTTTATGCCGGGAGATTGAACGTATCCATGCTTCAAGCAGCGAATAGGTTCGCTTTCCAGAGCGGAATGATGTGCCGCATTTCCTCTCCCTCCCTCACCGCCTATTTCATGGAACTCAGTGCCTTCAAATCCTGCCTACCGGATCGTGAAGTGCGATGGTTCGCCGCCCCTGATTGGGAGAACCGAGGCACCTGGATGCCATTGTTGGATACATATATCCAATCTCACTCCGGAAATAAGGATTGTCTCCTGTCGCTTTACGCTGGGGATTTGACAAATAGCGATACTCGCGAGGTGTTTCAAATTGTGTCGGATTACCTTGATCAACGAAATATGAAGCCTGAAAACGCACCCGAAATTGAAATCATCAATAGTGTGGCGTTGGAAGGGGAGTTTTACATCCCTTTATGCGGAGGACCGTTGGATACGCATCTCGAGAAGCGTTACTCTCTCCGCTGCTTTGATTTTTCACGATTTCCGCTCGCCGCATGAAGAAAAGGAGTGGTCCATGGGACTGAAAATAAACGAGAAAACCGCTGATTACGAGGATAAAAAGCAAGAGGCGATCGCTCTTACGCGTTCCGGCAGATGGGAGGAAGCGCTGATCCATATAGACGAATGCTTGAAGGATCGTCCCGATGATTGGGATTTGTGGAACGCTCGTGGGGTTGCGCACATGAAATTAGGCGGGATGAAAGAGGCGGAGGAGGCGTTTCGTCACGGACTGGATAACTGCCCGGACAACCGCGACTTTTCGCATAATCTGGCATTCGTTCTATTGGAAAAAAGGGCGTATGAGGAAGCGATGGAGCACGCCTTAGACTCGATTGCGCTCTCTCCTGATAGCCCCGAGATAAGACGGACGGTGGAGCGAATCAGGGGCGTTATCGTTAAGGAGGCTCGTAGGATTCGCAAAGGCCGTACGGAAGGCAAAGCCAAAAAAGATCCCGAATACGCGCGGTTGAAAGCATTGACACTCCGGGCGGATTCCCTCTTACGCGAGGAGATTTCAAATTCCAGGCAAAAGCCGAAGCTATCGGTGATTATGATCGTGAAGGATGAGGAGCAATATCTTCGCGAGTGTTTGGAAAGCGTCAAGGATGTGGCTGATGAGATCGTCATCGCGGACACAGGCTCCACAGACGGATCCATGCGGATTGCGAAAGAGTATGGCGCCGTTTGCATCGAAATTCCATGGAACGAGGATTTTTCCGATGCGCGCAATGCGTCGCTTGCCAAAGCGACGGGGAACTGGGCGCTTTGGATAGATGCGGATGAGAGATTGGACAAGGGACAGAAAGACCTTGTTCGCTCCCTAATCGCCAACGCTGCGGATAATACCGGTGGCTTTATGGTGAATTTCCGCAACTATATCGGTGACCGGAATAATCCGGACGCTTTTTGGCATCGCGCCGTACGGTTGTTCCGCATAACACCCGAAACGCGGTTCATTGGCAGAGTGCACGAACAGGTGATGCCCTCCCTGCATTCCCTTGGATATCAGTTTGTGATGTCTCATGTGAATTTAAGTCATTACGGATACTTGGATGACCTAATGGAGGGAAGGAACAAGTATGAAAGGTTCATCCGCATGCTGCACAGGGATGTGGATGATGAGAATCTTACGGGGCTTCGCGGGTTCAATATGTTCAACCTCGGGAACGCCTATTTCGCCTCCAAACGGTATGAGGAGGCGATTTACTGGTTGGAGAAGGCGGCGGAGGGATTATCCTTTACAGAAGAATATGTCATATCGCTCTACTCCACCTGGGTCGCATCATTGCATAACTTGCATCGATTCAATGAAATGATAGCCGTGGCTGACCGTGCGGAGAAAATGGGGATAAAATCCTCCACCTTGGATTTCGAAAGAGCCCATGCATATCTTCAAAAGGGGATGCTTGATATGGCGGAACGCCATTTCAAGCTGGCTCGAAAACGCGGACAGACCTCCTCCGCTATCTTTGTTCAAATAGGCGACAGCGCGGCTTCGGGTTATAAATGCTTGTTCGGCTTGGCTTTAGTCTCACACGCACGCAAGGACTGGAAATCGACGGAGCGATACGCACGGGAATCCATCGAGGAGAGACCAACATTTGAGGACGGATTATTCTTCCTATCGGATGCGCTGATGGAGCAAAACAGGGATGAGGAGGCCATACCCTATTTGCAAATGCTGATGGAGGTCGCCCCGGGGCATGAGGAAGGGCTTGTGAGACTTGGCGTCCTGCACTATGACAGGGGGGAGTATCTTGACGCATATCCTCATCTCTTACGGGCATACAAGGGCGAAAAAGGCATGAGTCGAGTGGTGGCGCGTTTCGCCGATTGCGCGGATCGATTGGCGCAATATGACGAAGCGTTGGCGGCGTATCGGAAGGCGGTGGAAATGGATCCAACATCTGCGGATCTCAAGATAAACCTTGGGCGAGTGTTGGTTAAAATGGGGGAGAAGGATGCCGCATTGAAATGCTTTTCGCAAGCGATTCTTTCCAATTCCCAATGCGCCAACGCCTATTTCAACGCTGCGGACCTTTTATATCAAGGCGGTCTCTATGTGCAATCCGCGCGTTTTCTTGGAGAGGGTTTGAAAAGAGACCCAGGCAATGCGGGAGGATTCTTCGTGCTGGGCAACTGTTTCTTTCAACTGAAGCAGTATCAAAACGCCTGTCAGGCGTGGCGGAGGGTTCTCGACTTGATGCCCAACCATCAGGAGGCGCTGAACAATATAGACTTGACGGAGGAAATCCTCGCTACCCAGTCTCAAGCTGCATGAGGGGTGACATTCAATTTACATATTTGTTTCCTGCAATATCCTTTCCACGCGCGAGCCATATCATGTGTCCCTTGTTCGTATCGGGGATGATATAACTGGACGTTGGAAAATAACGCATGGTATAGCCCGCGCGGCGCCTGTCCGAAGTGTTCGCCTGGGCGCCATGGATAAGACGAGCCTCATGCAAACTGCATTCATTCGGATTGAGCGTAAAATAGACCGCCTTTGTATCATCTATCAGGTCTGGTTTGATCTGCGAGTCGAAAATATTCTTTGACGCGTCCACTGGCTCGTATTCGGAAAAACCACCGGAATGGGTGCGGGGAATAACGCGCATGCATCCGTTTTCTGGCATCACCGCATCCATCGCCAGCCAGACAGTGCATATCCCAGCCATGGTGGATATCCTGCCTTTCCAATAGGCTGAATCCTCATGCCATGGGGTGGCCTTGCCAGTATGAGGAGGTTTTGAAATGAAGTGACTGCTCCATAACCCTATGTTCGGACCCACCAGAGGTTCCACTAGATCCAACACTTCATCGGATAGCAGGTATTCCAAAAGTCGTTCGTCTCGAAAATGAATTGTGTCCAGATTATCCTCACCGTATTTTCGCAAATCCTCTTCAAAGATATCCTGCAATCTATAGAACTTAATCGGCGAAAAAACAGGTTGGCGGTACAAAAGATAGCCCTCGGTTTGATAGCTCTCTATTTGTTCCGGACTGAGGCGGTAATGAACGGATAATCCATCCTGATCTATCCCTTGCATGAGAAACTCCTATTCATGTATTATACGAGAGAAGCGTCACAATCTTCATATGGAGTGAAGCCCGCTCGAAAGACTAAAGAGAAAACGTTGGAAAGCTATTCCATGACGCGTCGAATGCGCAACCATGGCATGTCACCGTTCAATACGAAGGGATTGCGCGTTCCGCACCTGCTTTTGTAAAATCCAAACGGTGGATATCATTAGTGTGGGAAATGAAAAAACTGATTCCGTTCGTATAAGATCAACATGGAAAATAATACTCATCAAGCGGAAATAGAGATGTATATGATATTGAGTTTCATATCTTTCCATTTGGTACTTGACAGGATAAATCCGTTTCGCTATACTGGTACAAGGAGATACGAACGTGTCTTTCACGGTTCGTTCTTGTCTGGCTATGGGGTGTATGCGCACCACGCCATTCACTAGCCGGCAACCCTCTTAAGTTCCTACTCCAAAGGGAGATGAATGACTACCATGCATATGAATAATCAGCTTAAACACACCGTTATAAGGACGCTCAGCGGGTGGGTTGGGGTTATAACGTGTATGTTGTTTGCTCTATCGGTTACAGGGGTCAAAGCGGATACGCTAATGGCTAGGGGAGACATCAGGCAATCCGGGGATTACCATGCGGATGTCACTCTGCCTCTATCAGTCGATTGGCAATACACCTCCAAGATGTCTCCCTATAATCCTTGTAGCCCTGCAGTTTCGGGCGACACAGTCTATTTCATCTCCGTAAGCCGCGTTTACGCTCTGAATAAAAAAACCGGCGCATTGGAATGGAAATATCCCGCCGATGCTCCGTTAACCGCCGGCATTCACACCACTCCCGCCATCGGGGATACGATGATCTATTTCGGCGCCGATAACGGAAAGCTTTACGCATTGCGCAAGGATACTGGCGCCGAGGTTTGGATTTTCGACACGCACAGCAGTATCGGATGCTCTCCTATCCTTTATCAAGGAGTGCTCTATTTTGGAAACGAGTCAGGTAATTTTTACGCAGTGGACGCGAAAACTGGCGATCAGGTGAAAAGTTGGCTTGGCTTCAAGGCTAACGATGAGATACAAGGATCTCCCTGCATCACGGATGACATGATTTTCGCCATGTCCTTGGATCAGGTGGTGCATGCCGCAAATTTGGCGACTGGTAGAGAAACGTGGCGTTACCGATTATCCGATAGCGTGCAAGGGATCAATCTGCTGGCCCAAGGGGATTTTATATATGTTCCGAGTGGATCCAAGTTGCACTGTCTGTTCGCTCGAAGCGGAGCCAGCAAATGGACCCAGCTGCTCCCGGATGATATCGCGGCGAGTCCCGCCATTTCAGCGCAGGGGATTTACGTCGTATCCGATAACCATACCGTTTACGCCTTCAATCCCACCACGGGACAAGTTCTATGGAAAAAATGGCCTAAGCTGAAATACGATGTTATCGCACCGCCTACGATTTGCGGCAACCTATTATTTGTCGGAACCATTCAGGGATTGCTTTACGCCATAGACACACAAACCGGTGCGATCAAATGGATTTACGACATAGCTCCCTCCACCCCAAATCCGGATTATATTCCCGATTATGCGAATGTCGGAGCGGCGCCCGTTGCGGATGGTTCCTCCTTGTACGTATTGGCGGATGATGGAACACTTACAAAATTCAGCAATTCCGCTTTGGATACCACTCCGCCGGTTATCAGCGATGTTGTGCCGGAAATAGGATGGATTATTAATGGAACCCCGCCTGTTCACTTTCAAGCGAAGATCGAGGATGTTGGTTCCGGGGTAAATCCGGATAGCATCCAATTCACTATCGACGGGGATACAATTCCCAAGAAACCTGAGAGAGATCAATATACGGGTCAACCCAGCGAAAAGCCTGGCTATACATACGACCCGAGCACCTGTCTTTTGGAATATGAAACCGTGGCTCCGACGGATGCCAGCGCGGTTCACCCCTTGACCAACGGGCGGCATGAGATCACCCTCTCCGTTGCTGATTGGCGAGGCAATGTCGCTACAAAGTCATGGAGTTTCATCGTGGATAACAGCATCGCCAAAACCGTGAAACCTAATGTTGTGACTCAGCCTTACAATCGTCGGAACCCCTATGGAGGAAACAATCCTTATGGCGGTGGCTATCGCGGCGGAAGAGGCGGTTACCGCGGTGGCGGTTACCGTGGCGGTGGCGGTTACCGTGGCGGTTATGGCGGTTATGGCGGAGGCTATCGATAAAAGCGATTGTTTTTTCTCGCTTGAGTTATTGATCGTATGACTTTCATTTGATTGATCATTAAGGAAGCGCATCCCATGAAGGATTTATGGCTTCGTATGGCAAACCTCCAACTTCCACCCCGCCTCGGGGTGGATTTGTTGGAATACTTCGGTAATCCGGAGGAAATCTTCAACGCTTCGGAGGGTCATATCCTTTCAGTTAAGGGTATGACCGATCGTTTTTCAATGCGTGTTCTGGATTCCTCTTACGCCCCAGATTCCTCGCAACTAAATTTTATGAGCCGTGAGAATATCAATGTGATTTCCTGGTTGGACCAGAACTATCCCCAGTCGTTACGCACCATTCCCGATCCGCCCCCATTGCTTTTCGTGCGCGGCAGAATGGATGAAAAGGATCGGTTCGCGGTCGCTTTGGTTGGCTCGCGCCAGGCGTCACCCTATGGTCGCAGCGTGACCTCCCGCTTCGCCAAGGAGTTGGCGGGTGCTGGTTTGACGGTCATTAGCGGCGGAGCTATCGGAATCGACGCTATCGCGCATCAGGAGGCGATCCGCGCTAACGGAAGGACCCTCATCATCCATGGTTGCGGATTGGATATTCCCTATCCGCGAGAGAACGTGTCCATTTTTGAAAAGGTGGTGGAAAGAGATCTCGGTGCGCTCATAACGGAATTCCCTCCGGGTGCTCAACCGGAACCTTGGCGTTTTCCAATGCGGAACCGTATCATAAGCGCATTGGCGATGGGGGTTGTCGTGGTGGAGGCGGGGGATCGCAGTGGCGCTCTTTTAACGGCGAGCATCGCATCGGAGCAGGGAAAAGAGGTGATGGCGGTGCCTGGTAACATAGACCGTCCCGGCAGTCGCGGAACCAACGCCCTCATCCGTGACGGAGCCGCACTTGTGACCACCGTTCAGGATATCCTCAACACGCTTGGCATCCTAGTGTTAGAGCGTCCCAAGGAAATGGAACAAGGAGCGGGATCGCAGTTACCCCCCCTTCAGAAAAAGCTTGTGGGTCTTTTAAGCCTTACACCTAAGCACATAGACACTCTCTCCGCCGAGGCTGGGGTGAGCACGGTGGATGCGGGCGTGCAGATGACATTGCTCGAGATGGATGGCTTGGTCAGGAGACTGCCGGGTAACTGTTACATACGAATTCTATGACGATATAGAAATATGTAAAATAAAGAGGAAGGAAAAAACAACCGAAAAAGATACGAAGCACGCGGTTATCCATTATGCGATGATGGAAGAAGGATAAAGGAACGAATAATGCACGGATACGCCGATTTACAGGACAGAACAGCGATTGTGACGGGAGCAAGCAGAGGGTTGGGCCTTGCCATTGCGAATGGGTTAATGGATGCGGGTTGCAGGGTTGTCTGCACAGCGTCTCAAAGACTGGATGAGCTTAATCAACTTTCCGCATCATATCCCGACTCTGTTTTGGCTATGAGGGCGGATGTGACCGACCCGGATGATTGCATGCGGGTCGTGGACATGGCGATAAAGCGTTTCGGACGGCTGGACATCCTTGTGAACAACGCTGGGAGGGGAATGCGCACTATCTCGGAAAAATTCATGACGGAGCCCGTGAAATTCTGGCAAACGGATATAAACGCATGGAGAAGGCTTATCGATACCAATGTGAATGGCCCATTCCTAATGGCAAGGTCGGCGGTCGTCCCTATGATTGAAGCGGCATGGGGTCGTATCATCAATATTTCAATGAATTACGAGACTATGAAGCGTGTCGGTTTTTCTCCGTATGGTCCCTCCAAAGCCGCATTGGAATCCGAAACGGTGATCTGGGCGCAAGAGTTAAACGGAACAGGCGTCACGGTGAATTCATTACTTCCTGGCGGGGCTACGCGCACGGGGATGATTCCTGACGCAATATCTGATACTTTCAGGATTAAATTGCTTGAACCCGAGATCATAGTGCCTCCCCTTCTTTATCTGGCTTCAAATGTTTCCGACGGTGTTACGGGCAGAAGGTTTGTTGCAACGTTATGGCCTGGAACGGAGTCCGCGGGCTGGCTGCCTTAGTCGAGTTATCACACCACTCGCGGTGTGTAACCGCAAGGAATCCTTTCATCCAAATACACGTAGTGCTGATTGATATCCAATGAGGTGATTGCATCCATCAAAATAAACGGTTGACATCGCATATGTATCTTTTGATAGCAAAGCCATATTGGAATAATGCAAGTACCTGTTAAATTGCCTGGCATGATGATGTATGTTGGATGGAGGATGTTTTGTGGATAACGGGAATGATGGCTTCGTTTCAGGTGTTTCCAATTCTCTTGGACAATACACAGATAAGCCGAATAGGTTGTTATTTATTTCGCTTCTCGCAATAATCATAGGCGTGCTGGCCGGAGTGGTGGCGTATCTTTTTTATTACCTGATCGGTTTTCTAACAAACATTTTCTTTTTTCATCGATTTTCGCTCCAGTTCATCAGCCCCGCCAGCAGTCATATCGGTTTATGGTTGATAATGGTCCCTGTAATCGGCGGCTTGATCGTAGGTGTGATGGCTAAGTACGGGACGCCGAAAATCGTTGGTCATGGGATTCCCGAAGCCATGGAGGCTGTGCTTTTTGAGGATAGCAGGATTTCCCTGCGTGTTGCGATTCTGAAGCCGTTATCCGCCGCGATAGCCATTGGAACCGGCGGTCCGTTCGGCGCCGAGGGGCCTATCATTCAGACAGGCGCCGCTTTGGGATCACTATGCGGCCAATTCATCAGCACCACTCCAGTGGAGAGGCGCACATTGCTTGCGTGCGGGGCGGGCGCGGGTATGGCGGCGATATTCAACACGCCTATCGCAGCGGTGATAATGGTGATCGAACTATTGGCGCTGGAGTTCAAAACTCGGTCTTTTATCCCCATTGTGATCGCCAGCGCCATTGGTGCCACGATGCACATTCTTTTATTGGGACCGAATCCCATTTTTGACTTCAGTACCACGGATTTTGGAATGCCCACCCAAATTCCTTTCTATATTTTACTCGGGCTGTTCTGCGGCGTGGCGGCGGTGGTGTTCAGCAAAAGTCTGTATTGGTTTGAGGACGGAATGGCGTGCATCCCTATCAATTCGATGTGGCTCCCGGCAATCGGTGCGTTGGGACTTGGTGTGATAGGATATTTCCATCCAATGGTTTTGGGGGTTGGATATGATATCATCACCTCCATACTGCGCAACCATTACGCAGGGAACATTCTGGTCGCCATAGCGGTCTTTAAATCCTTGGTGTTGTTGATCTCTCTAGGTTCCGGAACCTCCGGTGGTTTGCTTGCCCCTATGTTCATGGCGACTTCCGCAATGGGGGCTCTATATGCTATTGGAATGGATCGTCTTATTCCGATTGCACACCTAGCCCCGGGGGCGTACGCCCTTGTTGCGATGGGGGCTGTGTTTGGTGCGGCGGCTCGCTCCCCCTTCGCCTTCATGATATTCGCCTTCGAAATTACAAGGGATTACAACGCGATACTTCCATTGATGATTGTCTGTTCGATTGCAGAGGCAGTCAGCAGGACGTGGATGCAAAACTCCATAATGACGGAAAAACTAGCCAGGCGTGGTTTGAATATCCCTCAAAGCGGATATGAAACCGACCTGCTGATGAATATCACCGTAGGGGAGGTGATGGATCGAACGGTTCTTACCATTCCCAAGAAGATGAGCATTGATGAGGTTTCCCGTCGAATAAGTGCGCGAGCCCACGTCATAACCGGACATCAGGCGTTCTGCATTGTGGATGAGAAAAATGAGATATGCGGGATAATAACCGTCGGAGATATCTTTCAGGCGATGAATTCCGAGAATGCCAATAAAATTACAGTCATGGATGCAGGTTCCAAGGCTATTTTGACCTGCACGCCCAACGAGACGCTTTATGAGGCGGTGAAAAGGATGGTGGAGCATGGGATTGGGCGACTGGTGGTGGTGGAGGCGAACAATCCGCGACGTATTGCGGGGTATCTTGGGAGATCCTGCGTGTTTGAAGCGAGACGTCGGAGGTTTAATTCCGAATATATGATGGAATCAGGGTACCGAAAAAAGCGAGCGTAGATTTACGCGATGTTTGAATTGCAGTGGCGTTCATATCACGCCCTTGCGCAACTCCCTCAAAGGATAGAGAGTGCCTCTCCACACAATGCCTCCCTGTCGAAACGTGAAAAACATGGATCGTAGAATGATATACTGCATGATGACCCCCGCAATTGGGAAGCATAGGCCGTAAATAGGTGTCAGCTCCACCATTGCAGGGGATGCGGAATCCGCCGTCGCCATCATTAGAAGTATTGCAGTAAGGCACATCAAACGCGTCGCCAAAGGTCCGTATAACAGTCCGATGAATGGCCACATGGACATCAAAAAGATCGCAATGACCGCAGCCAGGGCGTAGGGAACTTGAAACCCGAATCCGGCGAACATATTCTTCGTAAGACCCTCCACCAAACCGCGAAGACCGACAACCCATCTCACCCTCACCAATGCGCCGCTTGGCATGCACGCCGAGGAGCCGCCGTTCATTTTCATCCTTTTACCGAGTTTCATGTCATCGGTTACGTCCATCGGCAGCGAGGCGTGTCCTCCCATCCATCGATAGGGCTCCGTTCTGACGAGATTAAATGCGCCAACCCCTACATATGCTCCGCTTCGGGGATCGGCGACTCTCCAGGGACGAGTATGCATGGAAAACAGAGCTCCGAAGAAGCCAACGGATAGTCGCTCCCAGAAACCCTCGAGGTCGATATCAGGGAAGAGTGTTAAGTGATCCAACCGGTTTGCTAATATATACGCCACGGCTCGTTTCAATGCGTTGGTTTTGAAATGTACGTCCGCATCGGTAAAGAGAATATATTCCCCGGTTGCCTGCTGTCCGCCAATATGTAATGCGTGATTTTTCCCAAGCCATCCCGCAGGAAGTTCCGTGATATGAACCACTCGCAGTCTCTCATCGGTTTGCGCCAGACGATCCAAAATCTCACCCGTTCCGTCGGTCGAGCGATCATCCACCGCGATGATCTCCATATCGGGGTATTGAAGTTGCAAAAGGGTTTTCATCGCCTGTTCCACCGTGTTCGCCTCGTTCAACGCAGCGATGACCACGGAGAGTTTGGGAAAGGATTCGGGAAACTGTTCCGGAAGGGAATCCAGCCGTATCGGTCTCCAATGAGCCAAAAGATAATCGACGGCGGGTAGAAGCCAAGCGAACATAGCGAAAAAACCGAATGACCAAACCATAAAGATCATCATTTTACTATGGTGACCCAAGAAAAGCCTCCTCTTCAGTAAACGGAGAATGCGGATATGGAAAATTCACGGGACTGCAGGAATACAAGCAAGTGAAGGCTTTATAAAATCTTTCGTCTTGAACACCATGTATGCGCCCGCCTGGGAGATAAATACGCTTATCAATGGTAATTACAATGTTTAAGACGCGGGAGTTTCACCGATTTTTGTAAAAGCATGATTTGTTTACGTGAATTTCCATCGATAACGATGGTTGTATTTCTACAAGATGTGATGTCATTTCACACTCTATTACTATACCCCTTTTCCGTCATGCCGGAAAGGGAGGCGGGAAGAGTATCATAAGCTCCGTCTTCAACATGGCGAGAAATGAACTTTACACGCGACCGCAGTATAATGATATGAGTGAAATCGCGAAATGCGGTTTACTATCAGCCGATAGCGCCTGACATAAGGTTTGCAAAAGGCACTTGAATGTGCTGGAATCATTGTCAAGACGATTACGATCCTGAAGGAGGAGATAGTGGCGGATAGAACGGAGGGATTGGAGACCTTCGACAACCCAAGACCCGATCGGGATTACACAATCATGCATGTTTGCGAAGAGTTCACTTCGGTGTGCCCCATTACCGGACTGCCTGATTTTGGAGTGATAACGATTGAATATACACCTGATCGGCTATGCGTGGAACTTAAATCTCTGAAGTATTATTTTCTTGGTTTTCGGCAACAAGGGATTTTCTATGAAGCGGTTATTAACCGAATCCTGGACGACCTCGTGGAGGCGTGCCGACCGCGCAGAATGACCGTGAAGGGGGAGTTTAGCGTGAGAGGCGGAATACACTCAACGGTGCTTGCGGAATATAAAAAACAATAACAATGTCCTACTTGATCAATATATGGATTTATCTTTATCATTGATGAATACGCGACCATTCAAATTGAAAATGGTCGAGATATTGAAAAAAATCTCAAAATCAGAAACAACGAAGAGTTGAATTGCGTATGAGCGTTACAAGCGTTTATGTAATTTGAATACCCTTTTCGCTCCGAGCGAAAGGAGATTATGTACACCTTAATCGTTCGCGCCAGTTTCGAAGCGGCGCATGAAATACCGGGTCACAAGGGAAAATGCTCCAGATTGCACGGACACGGATATCGCGTGGAGGCGGAATTCACCGGCAAAGAGTTGGATTCCCTTGGGATGTTGTATGATTTCGGCGATCTGAAATCCGTGCTGAATGAATTTTTGCCGGACCACACCTATTTGAATGAAGTAATGCCGTTCGTAACCACGGCTGAAAATGTGGCTCGATGGATTTTCGAGCAACTACAAAACCGCGGGCTTTCCGTCTCCGCTGTCACAGTGTGGGAAACGGAGAAGTACGCCTGTCGTTATCGACCCGATTAATTCATCGTAGTGAGGGCAAACCATTCGCAACACGCACCTATGGGGAGATATGCAATCTCATAGTGCGTCAGCAATTGCGTTTCGTCTTCGCCAAAAAAATAAATGAACGAGAAGAGGTGGCTTCATGAATGACGAAGTAGTTCACGATATCGCTATTATTGGCGGTGGTCCAACAGGTCTTTTTGCTTCTTTTTACGCAGGTATGCGGGGCATGTCCACAATCATCATCGACAGTCTTCCCGAACTTGGCGGACAGCTTTCGGCGCTTTATCCCGAAAAATACGTCTATGACATGCCGGGATTCCCTCAAATATTGGCGGGCAAACTGGGAGAACAGATGGCGGAGCAGGGTACGAAGTTTAATCCGACGCTCGCAATGGGGGAGCGAGTCGTGAATTTGGAGAAAAATCAGAAAGATATGTTTCTCCTCACCACGGACAAATCCAAGCATATCGCTCGCTCCGTGCTGATATGCGCTGGCCCCGGCGCTTTCTCTCCGAAAAGACTTCCCATACCATCCTTGGAAGAGTTCGAGGGTAGGGGCGTTAACTATTTCGTTCGCAATAAAGTCCAGTTCACTGACAAGCGCATTCTGATCATCGGCGGCGGCGATTCCGCATTGGATTGGGCGATGGAACTGGAGCCTATAGCAAAGTGCATCACTTTGATCCACCGCCGCGATGTTTTCCGCGCCCACGAGGAGAGCGTGGATTGGCTTTTCCATAAATCCAGAGTCACAACCAAATTGTGGTGGGAGTTGAGGTGTTTGGAAGGCGGAGCTCGTGTGGAAAAGGCAATCATTTTCAATAACAAAACCAACGCAGAGGATACCCTGGAGGTGGATTTCTGCCTGGTGAACATTGGATTCGCCGCCAACCTTGGATCCATCAAGGAATGGGGATTGGTGATGGAAGGCAATCAAATTGTGGTAAACTCAAAAATGGAAACGAATATCCCGGGCGTTTACGCAGCGGGCGATATATGCACCTATGACGGGAAATTAAGGCTCATCGCCACCGGCACCGGAGAGGCTTGCATCGCCGTGTGCTCGGCGAAGACGTGGGTCGATCCAAACTCGAAATTCTTCCCCGGACACAGCAGCAATATGAGCTTGTAAACGTCGGGGACAATGATGTTATGCATCGCAAAGCGATATTTTTAACGCTTTGCGATGCGGATTATTACAAGGTTAATGATCTTGAAATTGAAAGTTTCCGGAAAAGTACGTATTTTTTTGTCGATTGCCACCATCGTCATCCCCCTAATGTTCTCCGTCGGTTGTGCGCGAGTGGTCAATCGAACGGCGGAACGTAAAATTCGAGATATTCTCCCCGTCTATCTTGGTCCCGCGAAAGTGTGGCGGGCGCATGTGGACAATCCTCCTTTGCGAACCATTCAGGGCAGGTTGAGCAAGATCACCATTGATGGAGAGGACGTTCAACTACACAACCAGATCACTTGCCAATCCCTGCATATCGTTATGGATAACGTGGATATCGATCCGCTGCAGAGGAAACTTAAGTCCGTCGGAAAGACAACGTTTCAGGTTGTGCTCGATCAAAACAGTTTAAACCAGTATATCCGATCGAATCCTCTTCCGCCGGATCAGCGCATAGGTATTCGAATGATCGGGGCTCGCAAAGGCGTGCTAATGCTCTACCTGAATTATATGCTTCTCGGGAAGGAGATTCCCTTCACCATCTCCGCCACGCCGCTGTTGACCTCTCCTACGACATTGGAGATGGAGCCGGATCGCATGACCGTTGAGGGGTTGCATATTCCCCTGCCCGAATCCTGGCTGAGGTATCTCGCCAAATATGTGAACCATGCGTTTGATTTCTCGTCCTTGCCGTTTCCGGTTACCCTGAACCAATTCACAGTTGACAAAAATCGGATCGAACTATCCGGTTCGGCGGATGTGATGGCGAGCATGAATGCAATGATGGATCAGCGGCGTTAGCTCTTCCCCCCCTTAAGGAATGCATGGATGACGCGCATGAATTCGGTCATGGAGAATTCATTGGAATCGGGATGCATGTGCGTGGTGCGATCCGACGATGAATAGGGATGAGATTCATTGGGATTTCTCTGTCTAAGCGAAATGATCTCATCCCGCAGAATCATGATCGTTTCGCGCAACGGTTGCGATGCACTCATCACTCGGCTTTGGATTTCAGCTTCCATGTCCGCTCTTACACGTTCGACCTCGCTGTTCAATCGTTGACTATACTCCTGCTTCAGCTTGGCGATATCCTGTGAATACTTTCGTTCACATTCAGTACGAACCCTCTCTTCGACACCGCTCACATCCGTTTCTCTTGCGCTTCTGCGAAGGAGATCGTATTCCTCGCGTTTTTGTGTATCCTTCAATACATCGAAAGCCTCGTTGATATCCGTGACTATCTTATTGGCGAGATTCGCCCGTTTGCTATTGTTCTGAAACTTGTCCGGATGAAGGGCGGATATGAGCAACCGATAAGCCTCCTTGATTTCGGATGCGGAGGCGGTGGGAGGAATATGCAGAATGACATAGTAATCCTTTTCGTTCTTCATATCATTTCTTCCAATTACTCATGGAGGGCGTGTTGATATATTGATTTAACGTGCGCAGGAATCGTTCCGATATCCATCAATCATATCTTTGTGTCGCTATGTTTATTCGATCCTCACTTGTGATGAGTGTCGGCAAACACCCACAAATACCCCCAATAATGAATTCCGTGGATGCGTCAAAAACCGGAAACAGGCGGCAAATTCCTCTGTGGTGATACACGCGATCTCAAAAAGAGAGAAGCATTTGCCAGATGAATGAGTAAGCCAGTTCATCCGTCATGCGCCATATATCCCTGACAATCGTTTCGTCCCCGTTCATAGCCAGCCGAAACGCCTCCGCCTCCTCAAACGGCAGGCAAACCCCCGGCTCCGCTTTGGGCTCGGGCAACCTCGCAAGACCCGCAGGCGAGGTCGGCTTCCATGCCTTCTCGCTCGGAGGCGCAAAACGGGAGTGTCCCTGGGAATAGGCGCCGTGCTCGCGCATGTAATCCGTCATGATTCGCAGATTCCTCTCATTCGTATCGTTTTGCATGATTGCGCTCGCATCGGCGATGTATCCGCCGTCAACAGCCACTTCCTCCACGATCCGCTTGCAATGCGAGATCAATTCCTCGGGCGTCCCATAGCTTAACAGGATATTAGGAATGCCGCCGCTAAGGCAGAACTTATCTCCCAAGACCCGCTTCGTATGAAAGATATTCCCTCTGTCGGCATGATAGACGATGCTCTTTTCCGGCAACTCCGAGAAACGTTCAATGTGGGGATCCCAGTTTCCTTCGGCGTAAAAGAGGGTTTGGCGGCCGTTTTTCCAGAGCTCTTCGATAACAGGACGGAGGGTCGGCCAGTAGTGAGATTCAAACTGTCCGGGAGTGATAAACGGCACGCAGCCGCGGTGCATCCAGAATCCTATCGGAACCAGCCCGTTAGGATCGGATGTGGTGAGGGCGACATGGAATAGATGCGGTACGAGAGCCTCGCAGGCGGCGAGCACTTTTTCCGGCTGGGTGAACATATCCATCGTGAGGCCAATGTATCCCCGAAGCTTATCCGCGATGATATCGAAGGGGGCTTTGAGAATGCCCGCAATGGCGGAAACCGTGCCGCATTCGGTCCGGAGCAGTTCGTTCTGAGTCCCGAAGGATTGAAAGTAGTGCATCATCGCCATGCCGCCGCGCACGAAGTCAAGATTGTTTGCGTATGTGTTTCGCTCTCCCGGCGCCTTGGTATTGCGGGTGACACGGGGATACCATACGTTATAAAGAAATGCGGTGGGATCGTCGATCAAGGCGTCGTACTCGTCCGGTTTCATGAAAGCCTGCTCCTCAGGGGGCTCGTGATACTGAAAGCCGGTGTTGGAGGGGATATCGATTCCCGGTACGCCGTAATAGGTGAGTCCGACCGCCTCGGTCAATCCGCTCCAGACATACACCATGTTGCTGACCACGGCGTCCCAGTCGAAGTCGCAGGCGCATTTTCTTGCGGCGATGAACGCCTTTTGAAAATCGTGTGTAACCTCCTGACATGTAAAGCCCGCATACTTCGCGGTGAACTCCGCAACGAAGGGGCGGACGGGGATGCGATCCGGAGTTTCGTTGCGCATGGCGGTGGTGTATCGCGCGAAACGGTCGGCGTAAAGCTGTTCCTTGTCGGCGGACATGAGCATGGTTCCTTTATGTGCGTTCCCGGGCGGGAGCTTGATGACGAGTGTGATATTCAAAGATTATTCCATAAAAGCGGGGGGGATGGTAAACGGGGGAAGCGGAAGGAAAAAAATGAGTAAGGATATCATAGGATCAGTAAAGGGGAGCGATAAATTATGATATGGTGGTTTGGCAAGGAGCAGGAACGAGGAGCGATGGAAAAGTTCGGGGTTGTTATCCGCTGTGATGCATGGATTTCGCTAACCGTACGGATTGGGGGGATTGCGGTCTCAAGTATTCGAATGATTTCCTTGAGCGACAGACCTTCTTATTTCCGGGATAACTCAGCCCAGAGCTCTTTGGAATCACTTTGTGGGGAAACCACGAATGGAATATCTTTCTTGACGGTTACTTTCTTCGCCGAGGAATCGAATGGATTCAAGCAGCATGCTTCTTTCTACGGGCATCCATCCGCGTACCGAATTGACAACGTAAATAGTTTCGGCTTGAAGCATATCCTCAATGCTAATGACTCGCTCTGTGACTCGCCCCTTTTCCAAAAGTCGTTCCCGATACACGCCCGGCAGTAATCCGCAGGATACGGGAGGCGTGTGGAACGCATCGCTCAGTTTCACCACGACATTGCCGATGGTCGTTTCGGTGATCTCGCGACGCATGTTCCACAGCAGAACGTCATCCGCCGTCGGAGCCTCCTCCAGCGCAAGACGGAAGGGCTCTCGCATCGTGGTTTTATGGTACAGGAATCGGTTGTCGATCGATATCGGGCGTTTCGCCAGCAATACACGTCTTCTTCTCGGTCGCGCGTATGTAAGAGGCTGCGCCTCGACGTGAAGCGTTCCGTCGCTCTGCGCCAGCAAACGCACTCGTTGCGAGACGGGAGGGAAGTTAAGAGCAAGATTTTGCAGACATTCGCTCACTTTCCTCATGTCCAGGGGAATCTCGAAATAACGAGCGGATTCCGCAAGTCTACGCATGTGCCCCTCAATCAGAAAGTACCCTGAAACTGGCTTCCATAATATCGTTTCAAGCAATTTGAACGAGGGGTAGTCCGCCGTAAGCGCCAAAGTCTTTGTAAGACACTCCCCGTATTCCTCGTCCGGGTCCGAATCCCAAGTGATCCCTCCACCGGTTCCGTAAGTCATGCGTCCCTTGCGCCGGTTAAGATGAACGGTGCGAATTGCCACGTTGAATTGCGCATCCCCGCCTGGGGCGATGAACCCGGCGCATCCCGTGTAAACGCCCCTAGGTGTTGATTCCATCTCCGCGATGATTCGGCTGGCTTGGACCTTAGGCGCACCGGTGATGGAGGCGCAGGGAAAGAGCGCGGCGAGGATGGCGCACAGCGAGGAGTCGCATTCGGCGGTGACGGTGGATGTCATCTGCCATAGGGTTGCGAAGCGTTCCACGTCAAAGAGGCTTTCCGCATCCACTGTTCCCAACTCCGCGATCTTTCCGAGATCGTTTCGCATCATGTCCACTATCATCACATTCTCCGCGCGGTTTTTTTCCGAGGAGCGCAGCCATTCCGCCTTGGATTCATCGTCCCGATAACCAAGTCCTCGACCCACCGTCCCCTTCATCGGGCGGCAGGTCAGTTTCCGCCCTTTGCGAAGAAGGAAGAGCTCGGGAGAGACGGAGCATATAACGTCGTTTCCGATATCAAGATATGCGCCGTATTTGGACTGTTTGGCGTCTTGGAGCTTCAAAAAATACGTCCATGCGTCCCCTTGAAAGTCGGCGCTCAGCCGAAATGTATGGTTCACCTGATATGTTTCGCCGCAGGCTATCAGTTCTTTGATGCGGCGAACATCCGCAACATACCGGTTCCGCGTGATCGCCGGGCGCCAAGAGGAAACCGAATATGCTCTTTCCTCCGTGACCGTGGGAAGTTCATACGTGCTCCATTCGTCGTAAAGAGCGAACCAAATCAAAGGCAACTCGCCGCTGCGACGAGCGTGAAGGGCGGAGTCAAACGAGGGGGACGCCTCATAAGAGATAAAACCCGCCGCCGTGTATCCCTCCCCGGCGGCAAGCTCCACGCGGCGCAATGCGTCGGCGACTTCTTCGAGATTAGCGGCTTGGATCACCTTGACGGGATCATGAAATATTCGCCAGCCGGGGGTGTCCCCGAGAAGGCCGTGTGCATCATGCATCACAATCTTCCGCGGAGGGAGTGATGTCACGATCTTATCTCTTTGCTTTCCAGAGTTAGTTTCACGCATTGATTTTATCGAATAAGCCCGTGTTCATAGGTCCAGTGCCGGACGAATTGCTGTTCAATCGCACGTGATGACACACTCGCTCATCGAATGAAACCGCGACAAACTATGGAGGCGTTCAATCCGGTGATAAAGCGCATTCGCTATAACGATAATCATTTCCACCATTCATCGTTAAGCGCAAATCCGTAGCGATCATCCTAATTATGACAAAACATCGGCGGTGGAACAAGCGAAAAGAGATACCGTCGTTAGTCGACCTGTTATCGCCATCCGCGATGTGCGGAGTATCGTATGGATGTGTGTAGCAACCCTCATTTGGATATCATAACATCGATCCGCATATCTTCCCTCAGAGCTTTGAGTTGATATATATCTTTGGTTTGTAAAGGAGCAAATATTGATGTTGTTATTAATTGTTTCGATGCTTCTCAAAGATCATGGCATGCAATTTCCCCGGTGTAAGATCACCATATGCGGGGAATAAGTCGCCACGGGGTTAGGCGGCAATACTCTTCGTAACCCGGAAGGCTTTGGCGCAGAAATCTCTCCTCGTCGAGAAGCCTTAGGATGATGACGAGGATAAGCGGAGGGATGGCGATAAGCCCACGCCAGGACCCAAGAGCGATTGGCGTGGCGAGCAACATCAGCAATGCTCCGGAGTAGAGGGGATGTCGGACGTGAGCGTAAGGTCCTGTGGAGATCACCCGTTGCCCCTCGGAAATCTCGATGACGGAGGAGGTGTGGGAGTTCACTTTGAAAACCGAATGGACGATGTATAATCCCGCAAGAGCGACTGCGTCCGCGGTGATGACAAGAAAAGGGGGTACCGATGACCAATGGAACCGATGATCAAAGCCGGATATGAGGTATGTAAAAATGAATAAGAGACTTGAGAATGTCTGTATGATTCTTTGGTATAATCTCGGTTCGGAGAACATACCAACCCTCAACCGTCGTTGGAGCAGCGCCGAGTCCTGCCGTAGCAAGTAGATTGTGATGTAAAGCACGGAGATAAGAACGCAAAAAAGGTATAGCCACGCCTGCCAGAATTGGAAAGTCATTGCAGGGAGAAAAAGGCATAAAGCCATCACGATGAAAAAGTTCAGCATTCCGGCTATGGATTTAATGAGCAGTGTGTTCATGAGGCAAAATCAAGTGATAATAGACTGTCTCAAAGATGGTTTGAATCTGTAGGTGATCATTTGAATTTAAGCTCTTTATTTCTAATCTCACGGTGATCCGCATCTCTATAAGTGTTTTTCAACCCAATTTTACTGAATCCATGCGGAATTCAATCACTGGCATCTTGTAGCATCCGTTACAAAATGGGTTGTTATCATGGAAATCATCATGCTCTTTCAAAGCCCCTAATCTGAGAAAGAACGTTTTAAAGCTTCATAAATTTCCTTTTTTACAGAACGAGGCATACGACGTATTCTTATCAGGATATTGCGAGCAGATTCGCTGGGAGGTTGGATGTTCGATTTGGCTTGATTGCACGCCGAACAGACGACTCGTAGGTTCTCCTTAGTGTTGAGCCCTCCTTGACTTAAAGGTATGATATGATCTATATGCAATCTTATTTTTCGATTGGGGTTCCACGGATCACGGTCACCCGCACCGGCGCCGCAAAGTTGACAGGTGAACCCATTACGCTCCAAAATATCCATTCTCAATTGAGGGGATACATTTCGTGCAATTACAGGAAGCCGTACCAAAGATTCGAGAAGGTATTCGCCAGGCTTGAGATCACTTCTATCGATGTGGGTTTTTATCTGCATGCCCTCCTCGTCTCGCAATTCGCGGATTCTCCGTGCATAATCGTTAATCCCCGCCACTTCTCTGATTTCACGAGTGTTTATTACTTTCCCGATATTCTTTTCGAAATATTCTCTAATCCGATCACGAGCGCTCATGAAATATTCCTTGGATCACAGAGTTTTGCCACAGTTTACGAAGCGGTATCTCCTGAAACTCGAGATATAAGCAATGCATATACGGAATCCGCAATTCGCGCCGCCAAGATGGGAGGCACTGCATTCCCAATTTGACGCGCTATTTCCAGCTTCGTACCTTGAAATCGAAAAGAGTCGGGAAAGGATTGCAGGCGCGCGGCTTCTCTGTGCGTGATCGGACGATGTTGCGATGGATGCAGATATCGTCCTTTTTCAGGTTTGAAAAATTCCGTGCGAATAGTGAACGCCGGACGATCCCACCAAAGGCGTCCAAAGAGATCCGTTCCTCCGCTGGTTTTTTTTATCCAACAGGATGGTGTTAGGTCCGGAGCTAGTCTTTGCAAATCAAAACGGTTCATTCCTTCCCGCCCGACGATTTGATATCTTTTCAAACTAAGAGGAGTAGGATTTCTGCCATAATGCAAATCGAGCGGCGGTGCCGCGTCTCCGTTGTTTGCAGGCAATGGCGCGGGCAGATCGGATATGGCGTCGTATACCGTTCTCCAAGGCTTTGGATTCATAATATATTCATCGTCGAATAAATTGGATTTTGGATTTCCTTTCCTTGAATCATAGTGTGTTTTCCTGGGCGGAAAAAAAAGTTTGGGGTCAGCAAAAAGACAGCCGATAATGAACGCTCGCCATCTCGTTTGCGGCACGCCATAGTCGGCGGCGCATAGCTTTGCCGAAGTGACAAGAAATCCCCTGTCCTGCGCAAGAGTTTTTATTCGGTTGTATTCCTCGCTGCCAAGCAATTGCGGTACATTTTCCATTACGAAAACAGACGCATGAGATATTCTCACAATTTCCATGAACGGGCGCCACAACTGTTTGCGAGGGTCATTCTCGCGGTTCTTATTTAACAAGCTAAACCCTTGGCAGGGCGGGCCGCCTATCACGACGTCGGCGGTTGGAATATCCTCGGGATGCTCCGCAACTTTCAGGATATCCTCATGCCCTCCGGTGGACTCGAAATTGCACCGATACGTTTTGACAGCGGCTGGATCAATGTCGTTCATCCAAACGTGCTGGAAATGATGACCAAACAGCGGGGAAAAACCTAGCGAAAACCCACCCGCTCCACAAAAGAGATCGATCAGACGAAAGGAGGGTTGATACGGAATGCCATCGGATAGTCGTTGATAATAGATGGATTCATCCGTGGTTTCCTCGATGTATGGTTTTTCCGATACAATCTGTTCCATCGTATAACAGTCCGTTTATCCCTTTGTGACGCCTTCGTTCAAACATCGCTTACGATTTCCTTCTATTATACTCTTCTCTCCAACAGGAAACATTGCCCCACTTTGTGAAATCCGCTAAATGGACTTTTCCTTTTTTTTCACAAGCACGGAACATCGTGAATATATTTACGTAGTCTAAATAATTATATTTTCAAGGAGATAATTGCATAATTCCCATTCAGGGACTTTCACCGAACGGAGTCCGCCGGATGCAAGCCGATTCTTGTTCGATATGAAATTACCACTGCGTAAGGTAGTTTTCCAATTTACTCAGCCAATGTCATATGGCTGAGCCGTCCTTGATCACAAGGTTATGATAATGAAAACCGAAATTGACTCTACTGAAAACAATGATGTGAAATCGCCTCGGTCGAGAACTCCTTTTTTCGCCAGATACGCTTGGTTCGTTCTCGGCTACAACATCCTTGTGGTTTTGTGGGGGGCATATGTGCGGGCAACCAATTCCGGAGCGGGCTGCGGGGGGCATTGGCCATCCTGCAACGGTGTGGTGATACCCGATGCCAGTTCCATACACACATTGATCGAATACACCCACCGTGTGTCGGTCGCTTTTTGCTTTGTCGCGCTTGCCGGGTTGGTTTACGGAGCGTTCCGGTTGTACCCCTCCGGTCACAGAGTGCGCAAAGCCAGCCTGTGGTCCGTGGTGTTCACGCTTTCCGAAGCCCTCATTGGCGCGCTGCTGGTGATATACGGTTTGGTGGTGCACAACGCCTCGGTTTACCGAGCTGTCGCCATGGCGGCGCATCTGGTGAACACCTTCATGCTTTTGGGGGCTTTGACCATAGCCGCATGGTGGGCGAGCGGGGGGAAACGACTGAAATTACGCGATCAGGGAGCCCTCGGATGGGGGATCGGGCTGGCGCTTCTTGGCACGATGGTCCTCTCAGTGAGCGGAGCCGTGACCGCCTTGGGTGATACCCTATTCCCCTCTCATTCCCTTTTACAGGGCATCCAACAGGATTTCTCCACCACCGCGTATTTTCTCATTCGATTGCGCTATTTGCATCCCTTAATCGCCATATCCGTGGGACTTTACACAATCGTTATCGCCGGATTGACGGGATATCTACGTCCGAGTGATTCGGTTGTGAAATATGTTCGCGTGGTCGCCATTGTGATCGTGTCTCAAATCACTGCGGGGTTCATAAACATGGCTCTGTTGGCTCCTGTCTGGATGCAACTCGTGCACCTATTGCTGGCGGATATCATGTGGGTGGCGCTTATCCTGCTTGCCTGTTCAGCATTATCCGTGGATGCTCCGCGAATGGATGTGGCCGTCTCGGAGCGAGAGGATGCGAAGCCCGCCCGACATTCCGAGGGAATCCCGCATTTAAAGGATTATATCGCCCTCACAAAGCCAAAGGTGATTAGCTTGCTTCTCTTCACCACTATCGCGGCGATGTTCATTGCCAAACCTCAATGGCCCGGGCTCACTTTACTCCTGGCTGTCGCCATTGGCGGCTATATGTCCGCAGGGGCGGCGAACGCCATCAATATGGTTATCGATCGGGATATCGACGCCCAGATGAAGCGCACCTCCCAACGTCCCACTGTTACTCATACAATCAGTGCGCGTAACGCGATCCTCTTCGCGGTGGTTTTGGAGGCGGGATCATTCCTTCTGTTCACTCTTTTCGCCAATCTTCTTTCCGCTCTGCTTGCGCTTGCCGGTCTCGTTTTCTACGTGCTGGTATATACTCTCGGACTTAAAAGGCGAACGTGGCACAATATCGTCATCGGAGGCGCGGCGGGAGCTTTTCCACCTCTAGTCGGATGGGCTGCGGTGACGGGGCAACTGAACTCCTTCGCTTGGTGGCTATTCGCGATCATCTTCCTCTGGACTCCCGTGCATTTTTGGGCGTTGGCGTTGTTGATGAAGGATGATTTCGCGCGCGCAGGCATCCCCATGCTTCCGGTTGTAAGAGGTGTGAGGATGACTGTAACGCAGATATCCCTGTATGCCGTGCTTACCGCGTTGCTCTCCATTCTACCCCTAACTCAGGGGAGCGTCGGCATCTTCTATGTGATCGTTTCGTTTCTTCTGAATGCGGTGCTGCTCGTGAGATGCGCCCTCTTATATCTTCAACCGGGTCGTCCCCAAGCGTTGTCCCTGTACAAATATTCGATGCTGTATCTCGCTTTGTTGTTTCTGACGATAGCGTTGGATAGGGTTTTGAGTTAAATGTAACGGATTGGAAAAGTCCGCGGACTTTTTCCATTCTTTGGGAACAGCTTCACAAAGCCGTCGTAATATAAGTGTTTAATTATTTTGCATGAATAAATAAGTCCGATAATCATCATGGAAGCATAGGTGATAGCCGGAGTGCTTCCATGATATGAAAACGGAGCGTGAGTGAAAAAATGGCTCAGGTATTCAAACCGAGTGCAAATCATCTTGCCCGACTAAGTTTGTTGGCTTTTGTTATCATTCCCGGCGGATTAGTCGGGGCTGGGATAGCGGTTTCTCGCTCCCCATGGAACACGAATGTGAATGTGCCTCTCAACCAGCCGGTTCCATTCAGCCACGAACACCATGTGAATGAGTTAGGGATAGACTGCCGTTATTGCCATAAAACCGTGGAGAACTCCCCTTATGCGGGAATGCCTTCCACTCATACCTGTATGTCATGTCATTCCCAAGTGTGGACGAACAGTCCCCTGCTGAAACCCGTGAGGGAAAGTTATAAAACCGGCGTTCCGCTGGTGTGGAACCGTGTGACCAGCTTGCCGGATTTCGTCTATTTCGATCACAGCATCCATGTTCGCAAGGGAATCGGTTGCGACGTGTGTCATGGTCAGGTGAACCATATGAATATCACGTTCAAGGCGAAAACCTTTTTCATGGCGTGGTGTCTCAAGTGTCATCGCGATCCCGCCAAATTTATCAGACCGAAAAATCAGGTTTTCAATATGGAATACAGATATCCTCCGGACCAGTCAACCTTGGGCAAGGAGTTGATGATTAGCTATCATGTTCACAAAAATGGTTTGACTGACTGCTCGGTGTGCCACCGGTAAAGTCAGTGTCGATTGTTTGCATATGAACTGCATGGGGTGAAAAATACCGACATGGATCATGAGATCAGTAAAAAATTGGAAGGCAAGTCCGGTGTCGAGTTTTGGAGAAGCCTGGAGGAGTTGGCGGATACGGAGGAGTTCCGCACGTACCTTACGGAGGAATTTCCGCGCCAGTCCCGTCCATTAAGCCTGGAGATTGACCGAAGAAGGTTTCTCATACTGATGGGTGGAGCCTTGGCGATGGCGGGTTTAACCGGTTGTCGGTTTCTCCCTCAGCAAAAGATCGTTCCCTATGTGAACTCCCCGGAGGATGTTGTGCCTGGACTCCCACTCTACTACGCCACGGGCACGACGTTAAGCGGATACGGGGTGGGGCTGGTCGCCACGAGTAACATGGGAAGGCCCATAAAAATTGATGGAAATAGCAAGCATCCCTCCTCTCTTGGCGGCAGCGATCCTATCACGCAGGCATCCATTCTCAACATGTACGATCCCGATCGTTCCCAAACGGTGACTAATCAGGGGCGGAAGTCCGATTGGAAATCCTTCACCGACGCAATGAGCAACCAATTGTCCGCGTACTCGGTGTCGGGCGGAGAGGGGATGAGGTTGTTAACGGAGACGGTCGCATCGCCCACATTGAAAGCCCAAATCGACGATTTCCTGAAACTTTATCCCAACGCTCGCTGGCATCAATACGAACCCATCAATCGGGACAGCGAACGCGCGGGCGGTTTGATCGCCTACGGTCGCGATGTTCACCCTGTTTATCACTTCGACAAGGCGGATAGAATCCTTTCGATTGGCGCGGATTTCCTCGGAACCATGGCGGGGCATACTCGATACGCGTTGGATTTCGCCAATGGAAGGCGGTTACGAACAGGCTCGTCCAGGATGAATCGGCTCTATTGTGTGGAAAGCTCACCCACGATCACCGGCGCCATGGCGGACCATAAGTTAGCTCTGAAACCATCCGACCTCTATCACTTCGCTTTGGGGCTCGCATCGAAAATGGGGGTGATCAGCCAATCCATTGCGCTTCCCACCTCCATTGCCTCTTGGGTCGAAGCGGTTATGAAGGATATGGTTCAATTCCATGGCAAGTCTGCCGTGGTGATAGGCGATGAGCAGCCTCCGGAAATGCATGCATTAGGTTACGCCATGAACGAGGCGCTGGGATCGTTTGGTAAAACCTTGGATCTTATTAACCCGATCCAGGAAGGTTATGAGGATCATGTGAAGTCACTGAAAAGTTTAACGGATGATATGATGTCCGGGAAGGTTAGCGCACTGTTTATCGTTGGGGGCAATCCCGCATACAATGCGCCGTCGAACATCGATTTTTCCGCCGTCCTGACCAAGCTCTCCACCGCGAAAAATCTTACGGTTCATCTTTCAAATTATCGGGATGAAACATCGATCCTTTGCCAGTGGCACATTCCTGAAACCCATTTTCTGGAGGCATGGGGCGATACGCGCGGGCATGACGGCACATTGACGCCGATCCAGCCCTTAATCCAGCCTCTTTTCGATTCGCATTCAGCCTATGAGTTACTATCCGTGCTTAGTGGAAAATCCATGGGCGGATACGATATCGTGCACGATCAATGGAAATCCATGCTACGCACGGATCATTTCGAGACGGATTTCAATCTGGCGTTGAACGACGGTCTGGTGCGGAACAGTTCGTACGCCCCGTTGAAGTTGGCGTTGAGGAACGGCTGGGAGAAGGAAATCCATTTAAACCTTTTTTATCCGGCAGGAGAGTTGGAAGTTCTTTTCCGCTCGGATCCGAGCGCATGGGATGGAGATTACGGTAACAATTCCTGGATGCAGGAGTTGCCAAAGCCCATTAGCAAGATTGTCTGGGATAACCCGATTTATGTAAGCCCCAACACGGCACGGAAGCTTGAAGTCGCCGAGAACGATGTGGTTAGCCTTTCTCTTCAGGGACGCACCGTTACCGGTCCAATTTCCGTGACACCGGGGCATGCGGATGGTTGCGTTACTCTATTTCTCGGATACGGAAGAACTAAAGGCGGAAAGGTTTGTGAGGGCAGAGGCTATAACGCCTATCTCCTGCGAAGCTCTCAGGCAATGTGGCAATCCGGAGGATTATCGATTACCAATACCGGCGGCACGCATCAGCTTGTTAGCGTGCGCGTGCATTACAGCATGGAGGGCAGGGATGTGGCGCATATGGGAACTCTCGCTCAATTTCTCCTCAACCCGCAACTTGTCGGCGAGCAAACAGTTCATGAAAATAACCCGGGAACTAGCCTGAATCCGCAAAAACGAGGCGTCAAATCCGATGAGTACGCCTGGGCGATGTCCATCGACACGAATGTATGCGTCGGGTGCAACGCCTGTGTGACCGCATGCCAAGCTGAAAACAACATACCGGTGGTCGGAAGAGAGCAAGTCGCCCTTGGAAGGGAGATGCATTGGATTCGAATCGATACCTATTATAACGGTGCTCCGGAGAATCCCAATATGGTATTCGAACCCATTCCGTGCATGCAGTGCGAGGATGCTCCTTGCGAACCGGTTTGCCCCGTGGGCGCCACCGTTCACAGTAAAGACGGGCTGAACCAACAGGTGTATAACCGATGCGTCGGTACTCGTTATTGCTCTCATAACTGCCCGTATAAAGTCAGACGATTCAATTTTTACAAATACTCCGCCGGGCAGCCAAATCACGCTCCCGGAGAATACGACAATCCAATCATGCAGTTACTTGCAAACCCTGATGTGACCATTAGAGGGAGGGGTGTGATGGAAAAATGCACCTACTGCGTGCAGCGAATCAATCGCGCCAAGATCAATGCACAATTGCAGGATCGGGAGGTGCGGGACGGTGAAATCGTGACCGCATGCCAATCCGCATGTCCGACCAAGGCGATCGTTTTTGGCAATTTAAACGATCCGAATAGCGGTGTCTCTCAACTTAAAGCGGAACCGCAGGATTTCAGCCTGCTTGGAGAGCTTAATACACGCCCTCGTACCACCTATCTGCCTCGGGTGCGGAATGTGAATCCTGAAATCCCACCATCCATGGGTGTATAGCAAGAGACCGGATAAGAGAATGAAAATGCGCATGGACATATTGGAAAACCAACCTGTCGAAACGAAACGGGACGCTTTGTTAGAAGGCGAACAGACGCTTGAAACCGTCACCCATAAGGTCAGTTCCATAGTTTTCGAGTGGAACAAACATCCTCGCGCCTGGTATGTATCCTTGCTTGTGGCTTTTGCGTTTTTAGGCGCTCTCACGGTCGGAGTCGCGTGGTTGTTTTATAAAGGCGTGGGAGTATGGGGGATAAACATCCCTGTGGGATGGGGACTGGCAATCGTTAATTTCGAGTGGTGGATGGCGATTGGCCAATCGCTGTTGTTACTCTCCGCCGGATTGCTATTGATGCGGCAACAATGGCGCAAATCCATAAGCCGAATATTGGAATCCACCGCCATTTTCGCGGTGATGTGCGCCGGAATTTTCCCGATTTTGCACCTTGGTCGCCCTTGGGTTTTCTATTGGCTGATGCCATTGGGGCCAAATATTCTTGGGCTTTGGCCACAGTTTAGGAGCCCATTGGTATGGGATGTATTCGCTATGTCCACTTTCATGGTGGTGGCGACCCTTTATTGGTACATGGGCTTGATCCCGGATATCGCATGTCTGCGCGATCGCACCAAGAACCCCACGGTTCAGATTATCACAGGGGTGCTGGCGCTGGGATGGAGGGGATCTGCGAGGCATTGGCGGCGATATCAGACGGCATATTACATCGTTGCCGGATTATGCGTCGCCATGACGATATCGGCATATAGTTTTGTGAGTTTCGACTTCGCGATGTCCATCATACCCGGCTGGCACAGCACTTTTCTTCCCGTCTTTTACGTCGCCGGTGCCATTTTCGAGGGGGTTGCGATCGCTCTGACTATCATCATTCCCTTGCGAGCGTGGTATGGACTGCAAAGCTACATCACTGACGTACATATCGATTGGCTCTCTAAATATCTCCTTGGATCAAACATGGTTATCGTTTACGGTTATTTCGCCGAAGCCTTTTACACTTGGTATGGCGGAGACAAATACGAAAAACTCGTACTGCGGAACCAAATGTTCGGTCACTATGCGCCTCTTTTTTGGATTATGATGGCGTGCAACCTCATTGCTCCTCTAATCCTTTGGTCTCCGAGACTGCGGCGCAATATCACAATTGTATTCATAGTCTCCATATTTGTGAATCTTGGGATGTGGCTTGAAAGGTTTATCTCCTTAATAACAAGCCTTTCCAGGAGCTATATTCCCTCAACATGGGGATTCTACACTCCCTCCATATGGGAGATTGCCGTCTTTATTGGGTCCATTGGATTGTTCCTATTCCTGATGTGTCTATTTGTGCGATTTATTCCTTTAATGTCGCTGACTGAATTGAAGACGCTGCTCGCAAACGATGAGGGCGGGAAGAACCATAGTCGTTAGCCGATGGGATTACGGGATGCATGTCTCATAAAGCCGGAAACCGGATGAGGAAGATATGAAAACTGAGAGTTATCAAAACAGAGTTTACGGTATCGTTGCGGAGTTCGCAGATCAGGAAAAGCTTATCGCCGCCACCGAAAAAGCGAAAGATGCGGGTTATACGCGCATGGACGCCTACACCCCTTATCCTGTGGAGGGATTGGATACTCTCATGGGATTTCGCGAGCCGTTCCTGCCTTGGCTGGCATTCTTCGGTGGTATTTTCGGAGCCGTTGCGGGCTTTGGGTTGCAGTATTGGACCAGCGTCATCGACTACCCCGTGAACGTCGGAGGCAAGCCGAATAATAGCTGGCAGGCTTTTCTCCCCGTCACTGTGGAGACCACCATCCTGTTCGCCGCGTTGGCGGTGATCTTGGGGATGCTGGTTTTTAATGGATTCCCCCATCCATGGCATCCGATTTTCAGCGTTTCCGATTTTGACCGCATGAGCACGGACCGCTTCTTTTTATGCGTGGAGGCGCGTGATCCCCTGTTTGATCTTGAGGATACCACGCATCTTCTTGAATCCGCGGATGCACTGCATGTGAGCGAGGTTTACGATGAATCCGAGACCATTGAAAACGAGGATATCGTACCCGCGAGGTCGGAAATATGAACATCGACAATATCAGGATAACCTTTCGTAAATCACTGGCGGGGTTACTTTCTCTTCCCTTGCTTGTAATGCTTGCCGGATGCCACACGGATATGTGGGTGCAGAAAAAAGTGGATCATCCTTTCGCCAGAAGTACGTTTTTCCCGGATCAATCATCCGCTCGAATGCCCGTTTCTCATACCGTGGCGATCGGACAAGTACCTTATAACGATCCATATGATACCGGCATGATACCAAACGCTACCGGAGTTTCCGTTACTGAGACAGGTGTGTCGCGGGGGCGATTTGTCAACGCCTTCCCTTTCAAAGTGACGAAACAGGATCTGTTGCGAGGACAGAGCCAGTTTAACATATATTGCAGTCCCTGTCATGGAGTTTTGGGGGATGGAAACGGAATGGTTGCGATACGAGGATTCGTTCATCAGAAACCCGCCAATTTCCACACGGAAAGACTTATCAAGTCTCCCGTGGGGCGCTTTTTCGATGTCATTACGAACGGATACGGGATTATGTACAGCTATGCGAGCAGCATTCCCAATCCGAGGGATCGCTGGGATATCGCCGCTTATATACGAGTTCTGCAATTCAGTCAGCAGGCTCCACTCTCCGTGGTTCCGAAATCACGGATGAAAGAGCTTACGAGTTCGGGAAGTGATGCATCAAACCCAGTCGTCTCAGGCGAACCATACACCACGTCCGGTGGAGCGCAATGACATGGATGATATCAATTATAGGATAGATCAATTCGATACAAAAACCGAAATTCGCAGTTACGCCGCGATGGGATTAGTGGCGGGCATCGTTGGGGTTCTGCTGTGCGTTGTCTCACTGATGGCGAATGCAAGACTGTTTTTCCAATCATGGTTTTTCGCTGCGGTCTTTTGGACCGGAATCACTCTGGGATGCCTATGTTTCATTAGCTTTATTCATGTAATTCGTCCGAAATGGGGATTGCCCATAGTGAGGATTCTCGAAGCCGGATCGCGGATGATACCATACGTCGCGCTCGCTTTTCTGCCCGTTTTGCTATTTGGCATGCATGATATTCACCCATGGTTGCAATCGGCAGTGGTGTCGGATGACATGAGCAAGGCGAAACTTACCTATTTGCAGACGCCGTTTTTCACCTTGCGTTGGGGAATATACTTCGTGATTTGGACCCTGCTCGCCTATGCGCTCTCCGGTTGGTCTTATCAACAGGATGTTAGCGGAGATGAGAAGCTTCGCCAATTGCGCGTTAACCTTGGAGCCCCTGCGATTTTTCTCCTGTTCATAACCATCACGCTTGCGATGACGGATTGGGTGATGTCACTAACACCGAATTGGAGTTCCTCCATGTTCGGCTTCATGATGATTGTGTCTCAGGTTTTAGGCGCGTTTTCGCTGGTGTTATTGATATTCCTGATTTTCGAGGACAAATACCCATGGAACGGATACTTTGATGAGAGAACCGCGAAGGATTTGGGGAATATCCTCCTTTTCCTCACATTGATTTGGGCTTATGTATCCTTCTCCCAGTATCTGCTGATTTGGTCGGCGGATTTACCGCGCGAGATTAGCTTTTATGTGGTGCGCAACGGCGGGGAGTGGCGGATATTGGCGGAACTCATTGTGGTATTTCAGTTTGCAGTTCCGTTCCTACTGCTCCTGTCGAACAGAACGAAGCGGTCGCGATTTATGTTGGGCTCTGTGGCGGGTTTACTATTGCTTACGGGTGTATTGAATTTATATTGGATCGTAATGCCAGCCTTCGGTTTGCATCGATTTAACATCGCATGGAGCGATTTGGCGGCTTTCGTCGCCGTGGGGGGATTCTGGATCTCCGGAATGATGCATCAGTTGGCTTCAAGGAATTTGGTTCCGCAAAACGATTATCGAATTGCGGAGGAGGACATGGAACATGCACGAAGATGACGATGACGAAAAGATCGAGGAGAATGATACCAAACGAGGATATGAGCAGCGTGATGTATCCTATGCGCCATATGTTCGTTGGGTGGCTGGGCTTTTTCTTTTCACAGGGGTGGCGGTTTTAACATCCTTGATTGTATTCAAGGTGATGGTGCATCTCACTCCCGCTCCCGAGCCAGGTTCATCCGCTGCGGTTTCTCAAGAACTTCCTCCTCAGCCAAGGTTGCAGGCGCATCCGGCTCTCGACCTTCTCCTTTATAAACGAGCCGAGGATGCGCAACTAAACAGTTACGGGTGGGTCAATCGTCAGGAAGGCATTGTACGCATACCTGTCGGTCTGGCTCTGGATATCATCGCCAAACAGGGTCTTCCGGAGCTACCACCGTCGCTTCGTCCGCAAGCGACAGAAAAGGATACTTATCGTTATGAACTCACATGGCATACCCATTAATCGTAAAACCATGGGCGTTCCGCTGGGCGTTGTTACACTCATTTACCTCGGATTCATATGCTTCGCGAATCCCGTATACGCCCAATCACAAACAAACGGAAACAACAAAGTCGCTCTTGATCAAAAACTGAACGCTCAATTGCCTTTGGATGCGGTTTTTAAGGATGAGACCGGTAAAACCGTGATGTTGGGCGATTATTTCGGATCCAAGCCTGTGGTCTTGAACCTCGTTTGGTACAACTGCCCTAGCCTTTGCGGATTGGAGTTGGAAAGCATGGTGAAAACGTTTCAACAGCAGAAGCTGAAAATCGGAAAGGATTTTAACGTCGTCACGATTAGCATAGATCCGAAGGAGACTCCCGCGCTCGCCATGGAGCGCAAACAGGAATACATCCAGATGCTCGGGCAGCCGAGCGCGGCAAGCGGCTGGCACTTTCTCACAGGTGACTCCACTCAAATCCATAGGGTGGCTGATGCAATCGGATACAAGTATTACTACGATCCAACATCCCAGCAGTATATTCACCCCGCCGGCATTTTGATCATCACCCCGAGTGGAAGAGTCTCGAAATACTTTTACGGTATAGAATACCATCCCGAAGATTTGCGCCTTGGACTAGTCTCCGCATCGAAAGGAAAAGTCGGATCTTTCGTGGATCAAATTCTGTTGATTTGTTGTCAATACGATCCTCAGACGGGGAGATACTCTTTGGTTATCTCAAAGGTTCTCAAGGTCGCAGGCGGGCTTACAATTATGATCTTATTGCTCTTTTGGATGATGATGGTGCGCTTGGAGAAGCGTTTGGTTGCGGAGAGAAATCGACCGGATGAAGCTCCGGATAATATGACACAGAACAAATCATAGAGATGAAACGATGCTGAAAAACCATCTATTCGCAAATGCCGCATCCAGTTTCGCACCTAAGTTCGATGACATCTTCTTTGTGCTGACAGCGCTTAGTGTGTTCTTCACTGTACTGGTGCTTTCGTTGATCGTGATCTTCGCGATACGATATCGAGTTGCGTCAACAATTGATCGCGGCAAGCCGATCACGCATAACACGAAGCTGGAATTTACCATTATAGGGTTTCTATCCGTTGTGGGACTTGGGGTCTTCTTCTGGTCCGCAAAACCTTACGCCACGATCTATGGCGCACCTCCTGCGAACGCGCAGAAAATTTACGTAATCGGCAAACAGTGGATGTGGGAGATACAGCATCCCGACGGAATTCGGGAGAACGACGCTTTGCATCTTCCATTGGGGAGACCCGTTCAACTGATTCTAATATCTCAGGATGTCGTTCATAGCTTCTTTGTCCCGGCGTTTAAGGTGAAGAGGGATGTGGTGCCTGGTATGTACACATCCGTGTGGTTCGTACCCACGAAAATTGGCAGGTTCAGGCTTTTTTGCGCGCAGTATTGCGGTGCGTTTCATTCGCAAATGACCGGATGGGTCACGGTGATGAAGCCCAAGGACTTCGCTGCGTGGGAGGCTGCGGGGGGAAGTTTTTCCGAGGGAGGACACGAAACGTCCATGGTGCAAACAGGAAAAGCGTTATTCAACAAATACGGGTGCGTATCCTGTCACGGGGTATCCACAGGCATGGCTCCCTCGCTATCGAATTTATACATGAGCAAAGTGCATTTGACGAATGGCTCCACCGCCATTGCGGATGACGCCTATATTCGCGAAGCCATTCTGAACCCTACAGCGCACGTTCCTGTGGGATACCAACCGATCATGCCGGTTTTCAAGGATGAACTGAATGAGGGGCAGGTGCTGGATCTAATTGCATATATCAAAAGTTTAAGCGCCACCGGTCTGCCGCAATCGCCCGCGAACGGTGCGTCGAATAGTTCTGGAACGGGCTTGAAAGCAAAAGGGAAAACGAGATGAGTGTAACACAGATGGAAAATACGACACCGGAGCCACATCCTCGGAAGACTTATCTCAACGAGGGGAACACAATAGGTTCCTGGCTTCTGACCAAGGATCATAAGCGCATCGCCATCATGTTTTTGATTAGCATATCGCTTATGTTCATTGTGGGAGGGTGGGCCGCCACAATGATTCGCGCGGAGCTTGTGGAACCCCAAGGTCATTTGATGTCGCATGAGACATACAATAAGATGTTCTCCATGCATGGCATCGTCATGATCTTTTTCTTCCTTATCCCATCCATTCCCGCAGTGCTTGGCAACTTCATGGTGCCAATCATGATCGGGGCGCGTGATCTCGCTTTCCCAAGGCTTAATCTTATAAGCTGGTATCTATATATCATAGGGGCGGGGATATCCTTGGCGGCGATGTTAAGTGGCGGGGTCGATACGGGCTGGACTTTCTATACTCCCTACAGCAGCGTCTACAGCAACACGCACGTGACGATGACGATTGTGGGGATATTCATCGCCGGTTTCTCATCCATATTTACGGGGATTAATTTCATCGTTACCATCCATAAGATGCGCGCTCCCGGTCTTACTTGGTTTCGATTACCACTCTTCGTCTGGGCGATCTACGCCACGAGCATCATCTTTTTGCTTGGAACCCCCGTCATCGCCATCACTCTCGCGCTGGTGGTTCTGGAAAGAACGCTGCATCTGGGAATATTCAATCCGGCGTATGGCGGGGATCCGATTCTTTTTCAGAATCTGTTTTGGTTCTATTCCCACCCTGCCGTGTATATCATGATTCTTCCGTCCATGGGAGTCGTGAGTGAAATCATACCCTGTTTCGCTCGGAAAAAGATCTTTGGTTACAATTTCATCGCGTTTTCCAGCTTGGCGATCGCCCTATTCGGGTTTCTCGTTTGGGGACATCACATGTTCGTGAGCGGTCAATCTGTTTATTCCGGGATGATCTTTTCCCTGCTGAGTTTCCTTATCGCCGTCCCAAGCGCCGTAAAGGTTTTTAACTGGACCGCCACAATGTACAAGGGGCGCATCTCCTTTGACGCCCCGATGCTGTATGCTTTGGGGTTCATTGGACTCTTCACGATGGGAGGGCTCACCGGATTATATCTAGCCTCGCTTACCGCCGATGTGGATTTGCACGATACCTATTTTGTAGTCGCCCATTTTCACTACATCATGGTTGGAGGGGCAATCATGGGGTTCATGGGCGGCATGCATTTTTGGTGGCCGAAAATCACAGGGAGGATGTACCCCGAAAGATGGGCGAAGATCGCTGCGGTTATTACCTTTTTCGGGTTCAACTTCACATTCTTCCCGCAATTCATCCTTGGATATATGGGAATGCCACGTCGGTATCACTGGTACCCACCGGAGTTTCAAACCCTTAACATTCTCTCCTCCATCGGAGCGGCTGTGTTGGCTTTTGGATACATCATCCCGGCAATCTATTTCATTTGGTCATTGAAAAAGGGGCCTAAGGCACCTCAAAATCCTTGGAGGGCAACGGGTTTGGAATGGGAGGAGGTTCCTTCTCCTCCGCCCACACATAATTTTGCGCGTCTTCCCATCGTGGAAAGAGAGGCATACGATTATGAGTGGATGGACGGCAGAGATGATTCACTCGGCGCCGCCTCGGTAACGGGAGGCAAAGGAGACGGATAAGATGAGTTCACAGTTGGTTCAACCGATGGAAGAGTACCTTTGGGAGCAGTATGAGGATAGGAAGCAACAGGATGAAAGCTATTTGGTTGGGATGTGGACCTTCCTCTCCACGGAAATAATGTTCTTCGGGGCTCTGTTCATAAGCTACGCAGTGTATCGGTACAAATACCCGGAGGCGTTTTACGCCGGGCATGAATATATGAACGTCGCCCTTGGAACCATCAATACCGCAGTCCTGCTTACAAGCAGTCTCACCATGGCTTTGGCGGTCCACTTCGCACAGAAACGTAAGCGATGGATGCAGATCGGGATGTTGGTCATCACTATGTTCCTGGCTTTCGGCTTTCTTGGAATTAAATTTGTTGAGTATGGAGACAAGTTCCGAGAGCATTTGGTGCCAGGCTATAATTTCGAATGGAACCAAGCGAACGTGAACCGATTGGAGGCGTCAACGGCTCCAATAAACATTATTCCCTCCCTTAAAGCGGGATCGCTTCCGGCGGATTCCGCTATTAGCCATGACGCCCAAATGTATTTCATTATCTATTTCGCCATGACGGGATTGCACGCAATCCATGTAATCATCGGGATATTGATCATGATGGTTTTCATTGGCATGCTGGTGGCGAACCATCCATCGGTTCGATACCATATGCCAATGGAGATGCTAGGGTTGTATTGGCACTTTGTGGATATCGTCTGGATATTTCTATACCCATTGCTCTATTTGATACCTAGATAGGAGAAACCATGGATACCCATCATATTACGCCTATCAGCGTCTATGTGAAAGTGTATTTCGTCCTGATGCTGTTGCTTTTTGCCACTTGGGCCATATCACGTATCCAGCTTGGGCCTTGGAACAATGTGGCGGCGATGACCATTGCGATTATCAAGGCAACACTTGTGTTTCTCTTTTTCATGGGTGTCAAATACAGTTCCAAGCTCACATGGGTTTGGGCAACAGCGGGATTCCTCTGGCTTTTAGTTTTATTCGGAGTCCTGATCGATTACATTTCCAGAGGATGGATACCTGTTAAAGGATGGTGAGGGTTGGACCTTCATCGTGTCATTTTCACATGATAAAACGTTCGGCGTCGCGTAAGGATATACGCGACGCCGAAAGAGCGTAACTGGCGGACTATTCCTCGTTTTTAGGCGGGATGTACGCCTTGATATTCTTCGGTTTTCCCACCTTGATGAGCACCGTTCCGTGAGGAGGCACTTCGGCGGAGAAACCGCCGGCGAAATAGCCCAGGTTCTTTTTCAGCCACAGGTTGCGCACCAACTGTTTGCCCTTCAAGCCGAGATCGGACCAAAGCACCGAGCCCTTGTGTGGCTCCTCGCCTGTATTGAAGAGCGCGACGGCCATTGTACCGTCCCAGAGAGGTCTCGCCCACATTTGGATCGTGTTATGCTGCCAATAACGATGCCCTGCCTTGCCCATGGGGTCCTGATCCACATCCAGCACGTCGTCGTTGCAGAGCAAGTCCAAGGTGAATTTGTCCAGCTTGCTCATATCGCATCCAAGCAGTAAAGGAGCTGCGATCATGCTCCAGAGGGAGATGTGGGTGATCTGTTCGTTATAAGACAAATGGGTCTTATGCGGATTGCCCCAGCCGACGTATCCCACCACGAGCATATCCGGGTCGTTCCAGTGCCCCGGTCCGGCGTACATGTAATGGTCGCTTTGGCTGAAGCCATTGCTCGCCATGGATCCCCAGGAATCGTTGATATCCCCGGTGCATCTCCAGAGGTTGCCGCCGGCTTGCGCTCCCCATTTCCATACATCGCCCATACCGTATTGACAGAAGCTGAATACGATATCCCTGTCCACTTTGTCCAGGCAGGAGCGCATGAGCTTATAGGGTTTCTGCAGTTCCGGAAGGCTATTGTTCTTGGCGATGCCCCCATACGAGCACCAGTCATACTTAAGGTAATCGATGCCCCATCTCGCGTAGGTGTCCGCATCCTGTTGTTCGTGCTGGTAACTTCCCTCATAGCCACCACAAGTTTTCGGACCTGGCGAGGAGTAGATTCCAAGCTTTAAGCCGAGGCTGTGCACGTAATCCGCAAGAGCCGTCATGCTGGGGAATTTCTTGTTCGATTGAATAAAGCCCTGCGCGTCACGCCCATCCTCCCATGTGTCATCTATGTTGATGAATTGGAAGCCGTGCGCCGCGAGTCCGCTTTTGACCATCGCCAATGCGGAGGAGCGAACATTCGCATCGTCCACCGCGCCCGCCCAAACGTTCCAGGAGTTCCACCCAAGAGGCGGCGTGAGAGCAAGTTTGTGTATGCCTCCCACAATTGTCAGATCTCTCTTCGCCGTGCCTGCGGGGCCATGCACAATGATGGTGACCACATGCACGCCGCTCGCTTTCAGTGCGCCGGTGATGATTCCCGTATGCGGGTTGATTTTCAATCCGGAGGGGAGACCTGATGCATGAAAAGTGATGGGTTCCTTGCCGGTAACGGGAACCATGAACAGGAAGGGTCTGCTGGGGGTCGCCCCGGTGATGCGGGGACCATGGATCTCCGGCTTAGCAGGGGGATTGGTGCAGTCGGCGATTACAGGCATCGGGGAATCGTCCACCCAATCCACCGAGACGGGTTTCACTGTCGCTCCCGGTTCAAGGAAGATCATAGCTCCCGCCCAGTCAGCGTGGTCGGAATCGATGCCATCATTTGCGTCGGTTACCTCCAGACGCATCATTTTGGCGCCGGTGAGATTCACGGAGATCAGCTTCGCTGGATCTCCTCCATGCATCACTCCGCTGTCGGCGACTTTCTTATCGTCAACCCACACGCGGAAATCCACGCTTCCCATGCCCTTCTTTTCGTCATCCACGCCGACCATCGAGACGAATTTAACAGCGACGCCTTTGAGATTCACATCGAAATCACTCACGGCGTGCGTTCCCACTCCATGCGGGTAAACAACGCCGTTGAGAGTGATCGGGTTTCCACCCACGGATTTGTCCGCAGTGGATTTCCCCCAGCCCTGAGTCATCTTGGATAGATCCAGACTTCCTAGCCATATGGCGTTGGGCGGGGGTGTTTGAGCGGTGAGCTCCGATGCGTCCTGCGCTTGCGCCGGACGCATGACAGTCAGCATCGCCAATGCGACAATAAGTGCGAATGGAAGGCCGCATAGGAGACACCAAAAGCGTTTGTTCATCAATATTCCTCCCGTCGGATTGAAATGAAACCGACTGAATCGTGAGATTGTAATGCGACACACTTTATGCGGGCTAATGCAAAAAAATAAGACGGAAAGTTCTCCAAGGGTGAAACATTCACATCGATTTGTTCGGATCAACTTGATTTTCACCGATAGACATGTAAAATATAGCATTACGCACGCTGTAAATCAATTCCCACCCCTCAAAGTGTAACAATCTTCCTTTAGGAGCGTCGCGGTCCGGATCGATAAAAATTGGGGGAACCCATTTTCAATCCGACTCATTCGCACGCTAGAATATGAATGGAGGAGTAAAAAAAGAACTCCGCGCTCCTGCGGAGTTCTTTTTGAGCGAATCAATCGCTTAATAGTTTATGGCATTTGATTGAATTCAATGTCGATCACGCCGTCACAAGCATTCTTTCCGGGTTTTCGGATTTGTTCATTGATACAGTTTCCGCAGGCTCAATTCGAAAGGAACAGTAGCTATCCCCATCGAGAATATGCATTGTTCTAATTACTTTCGCCTGCTCGCCAATGATTTCTTTATAGATTTGCATCTGATGCTCGCATACCATAGGGTAGCTGTGGGCGATATTGCAAAAGATGCAATTGTGTACGGAGAGGAGAAAGTTGCCATTCGTCTCCTGCAAGTTCGCCATGAAACCCATCTCCGAGTGAATCTTCGTGATTTCTTTCACACGTTCGCGCAAAGACTTACCGGCCAGCCGAGTTTGCATGGATTCCATGAGGCGTTTGCGTCTCGCTTCGAAAAGAGCAGACACCGCTTCTTGTCCGGACATCATCCTCAATTCGTCCAGTAACTGGATGAGGAGTACGTCGTACTTGCGAGGGAAGGACTCATCGCCTTCGCGAGTTAAAACGAAGCGATGAGCTGGTCTGCCCATGCTGCGTCTTTCGATATGCGTGGCTATGTGTCCGTCGGATTGGAGCATGGTCAAATGCTGCCTTACGGCAACAGGGGAGATTCCTAAAATCCCGCTGAGTTCATCCGCTGTCAAAGGACCATGCATCTTGATAGCGGTTAATATCTCTTGTCGTGTAAAACCGTTTGCTTTATGCATTGTAACACCTCGTGTGTGGGTCTAAAGAAACTATACACATATAAAATACCATAAATATGGTTATCTTGTGCAATTTTTCTCAATCTCCCCCGAGGATTATTTTTTTGAGATTTTTTTATCTTTTCTTTATAAAGCTGTCCACCTCCTGGCGAGTGGGCATGGATGTTTGCGCTCCCAAACGAGTCACGGAAAGGGCGGCTGCAGCGTTTGCAAAATAGACCGCCTGCCCCAAGTCCTTGCCCTCACCCAACGCCGTTGCCAACGCACCGGTAAAGCAATCCCCCGCAGCCGTGGTGTCCACCGCTTTCACTCTTCGCGGCGGGATCTCCTGAATTCGGTCATGCGATGCGGCGACGGCGCCCTCGGCACCGAGCGTGATTACGACGGCGTCCACGCCCTTTTTCCGTAATGCGTTTGCGGCATCCGCATGTGTGAAGCTTGCATTGATCTCGCGCCCCAGTATCATGGACGCCTCCACTTCGTTGGGAATCAACACATCCACGCCTCTTAGAAAATAGTCCGGGAAACTTCTCGCGGGAGCGGGATTTAGGATTACGATCTTATCCAACTCCTTTGCAAGCGCGATAGCGCGTTCCACAGTCACCAAGGGAACTTCGAACTGTAACGCCACCACGTCGCATTCTTGAAATGCGTCCATTGCGTTGTTCACGTCATCCGGGGAGAGATTCGCATTCGCCCCCGGGGCGACGACGATCGAATTCTGACCCGTTGAATCCACCGCTATGAGAGCAATTCCCGATGGCGCGGACGGGTCGTGAATGATGTATTTTGTATTCACCCCGGCTGCGCCTATGCTCGCCACCGCGCGCTCGCCAAAGATATCATGGCCCACGCGAGCCACTAAAATGGTCTCCGCGCCTAACCTTGCGCTTGCGACAGCTTGATTCGCCCCTTTGCCTCCGGATGCTATCACATAATCCCCGCCTAACACCGTTTCGCCGGGCGAGGGTATCTTCGGGGTCTGGATCACCATGTCCGTATTGCTGCTTCCAACTACGACGACCTTAACTGGTTTCATACTCGTTTTCCGTAATTTTAAAAATAGCCTTGGTTTGACATATGGTTCCAAGGCAAGATGATTACTGCCAAAATTGATAGGTTGGATACTGCATGATAATACCCCAGATGTTTAGAAGACTTCCCAGAACGAATTGACCGATCATTAAACCGAAGAAAAATGGCATGCTTTTCTGTATCCCCTTCCTCCCTCCGTAATGCAGAATGGTCACCTTGCAAACCCAGGCGATGAAGAGCGGGAGCCACACGAGATTGATTTCCCAGCTTGAGGTTACCGCATAGGCGAGAGGGTGGAACGGCCACCATATGTACCTGACACGCATCCATTGAAGTCCCATCGCCGTAAAAAACCCCACCGCAATAGCGATTGCGGCTGGAAAACTCGCGGGTTTCGGAGATTTCATCCATGTCTCAAGGCGGGAAAACGCTTCCGGTCCGAACGTGATCGCGGACTTTGCACTGGCTCCATAGGAGTACATTAGCTCCAGTATCGCCCAAAATCCCGCCAACGCTCCCAGAAAACCGATGACAGCCATTCCCCAGAACCATTTTCGGTATTCGCTACGGCTCTGTTCCGCGAGCTTAAACCCCTCCAACTGATGAGGCATGGGGTGACCGCGATAGGCGCGGTTAAACCAGAAGAACATCGTAAACGCACCCAGTTGGGTGGGCGTGAATGTGCCCCGTTGTCCTAACACCTCGGTGAGCACCCAGTCCGGGCCTGTGAAGTGGAGATCGTGCACGGGGGTGCCTAGCTCCGCTCGCATGCGGGTAATTGCGATCGCCAACGCGAAATAGATCGCGAAGAACGCCAGCGGAAGCCAGGGTCCCATGCCAATTTCATCGGAAAACCATATCAGCCCCGCCATGCCAACCATTATTCCAATATACGCTCCCCGATAGGTTAATGCTTCATCATCATCGAGAAGCGTGGATGGCTTTCCCAGCGCCTTTTTCAGCGTCTCCCCCAAATAGCCTCGGGAGAGCCACACCGTATACACGCAGAACGCCATGTACGCTCCAAAAGCCTGATCGTTCATGTAGGGGAACCGGGGATCGTGGTCCCACGCCATAGCAACGGTGACGACATTCTCCATTTTCCAGAATATGTAGAAGAACCAGCAGGAGAAGAGGAAGTCCACCGGCATGAGCATCCCAAGCCCAACCAAGAACGGGTAAAAGGATAATGGTGTCCACCCGATCGCATTCCAAGGTTTCGTGGTGACCCATTGGCTCAAATCGTAAAAGCTTTGCCCCCTGCCCGGAGTCAGTATGGTTGGGATCGAGGGGAAGTACACGTTCAAACTGTTTATGAGGTCGATGGATACAGCGATGCTAAAACCCAGCCAAAAGAGCCAATTGTGGAATAGCCCGGTCTTGGGGGCGAACGATTGCTCGTTGGTTATTTGCAATGGGAGTTGGATGATCGGATAGGAGAGTTTCTCGTTGTCGGTCCATTGCTTTCGTAGGATGGAGTTGATGCATAGCATCACAAAAAGAAGAACAGTGATAAAGAGCGACCAAATCAAAACCACTGGCAGCCAAGCAAGGATGTAATTCACATGGTATATCGAATCATTACCCTGATAGTAGCCCCTGCTAATGGCGGGATTGGTGATCATGCACCATTTCGGCAGATACTTTCCGAAGAGAGCGGTCCATTTGTGAGATTCATCTGTGTTTCGTGTTAACCAGGAGAGCATAGGCACCAGTATCTGCAATGTGTCATGCCCTGTGATACAGGATCCTATCGCTAGGCTAGTATAGATGAAAAGTAGTTCCGCTCTGTTCAGCGAAGCTCTCGGAAAATAACGACGTACGGAACGATTGATAAGGGTGAGAACGAGTATCTCGAAGACAATATTGAAAAAAAGCGAAATGGTGGTGGGATGGGCGGAATAACGCACGATCTCCATCTGAACCACCCAATACGCATTTATGGGGAGGAGTATAATCGCAAGGATGATGGATCGCCAAGTGACCGCCGCCACATATCCTTTGTTCGCTTTCATCTCGTCGGAAGGGTTTGAGATTCCTTTGGGGTAGGTTGAAGCCATTGATACCTGCCAAATAATGAAGATTGATGAATAGCCATATGGGTCACTTATCCATGATGGAAGTGATAAGTATGAAACATTTCCCCTGAAATGTCACGATGAGGTTTCTTCACCGAGAAAATATATTCGACAAAGATATCCGTGATTCCTCTGTGATTTTCAAAACAAGCGAATGAATATGCAAGCCTATTTCATGGAGAGAGCAAGTCAAGGTTTTAAATGGCGCTTTCATGTCGACTCCGACCCAAAAGAACCTCCGACAGCATCCCCAATGCCGCGAGGGTCGCGCAAAAAGCCCCAAAGAAAAACGGAGCCGCTGGGCGCCACTGATACAAAGCCCCCGCCCAGATGCTTGCAGGCAGAGCCGCAAATCCCACGATCATGTGGAAAGCACCAATCTCTGTGGCGCGCCTGTCGGGATGGGCGAAATCCGCTGCGAGTGCGCGTTGGACTCCTCCAGTGAGCGTGTAATAAAAACCGTACACCACGAACAGCACCCATACGTCGAGTATTGAATGCGCCATCGCGAAACCGAGATAGACCATTGAAAAGATGATGAACCCCAAAATGACAAGTGGTTTCCTCCCGATACTATCGGATATTTTCCCTGCGGGATATGCGAGCGTAGCTTCCACGATGTTAAAAAGCGCGTATAAAAGGAAAACATGAGCTTCTGGAACGCCGATGTTTCGCGCACGCAAAATCAAAAATGTGTCCGAAGAGTTACCGATGCTGAAGACAGCCATTAAAAGGAGATAGCGTTTGTACAGCGGGCTGAGGGAGGCGAATGAGGGGGCGATCGCTCTCTCTTTCTTATCCGATGTATCCGGGACGAGCTTCTCACGCACCAGAAACGCAAGGATGAACACCGCAATCAATCCAGGGATGAACGCGATCCAATAGAGAGGGCGAAACAGCTTCGCCGGATCCTTTTTACCGAAATAAGAGAGAATCGCGAAACAGATCAAGGGCCCTAGCACCGCCCCCGACGTGTCCATGCTTCTGTGAAAGCCGAACGCCGCGCCTCTCTGCTCCGGGGGGCAACTTTCCGTGATGAGAGCGTCTCTGGGAGCGGTGCGCAGACCTTTCCCTGCGCGGTCAATAAATCGAGCGCCAAGCACTCCGCTCCACGCCGAGGATAAGGCGATGATCGGCTTGCCAATCGCTCCGAAGGCGTAACCGATGACGGCAAGCGGTTTGCGTTTGCGAATCTTATCGGAGAACCATCCTGAATAGAGCTTTAGGAGACTGGCGGTGCTTTCGGCAATCCCTTCGATCAATCCCAGCGCCCAAGCCGGGGCGCCAAGAACCTGGGTGATGAAGACCGGATTGAGGGGGTAGACCATCTCGCTGGAAACATCCGCGAAAAAGCTAACCAATCCGAGCATCTTGATGGTATGGCTCAAGCCCTGCCGCTTGGTCCCTGTCGCTGTTTTTTTCCCCTCTTCCATGTTATTCACCCCTTTCGGATTCTCATGCCTTCACATAATCCATTCGGTGATTGCGCGATTTGGCGCCTAGTCGCGGAATGCAAGGATCGCTATCAAATAATGACATATTGTACCTGTCACTCGCGAAGGAGCGCACTTCAGGCTCTGGCGCAACCTCGTTCTATTGATTTACATTCTCTTTTCCTGCTAAACTATCTGAAATAGGGAACCTTCAGTATCGTTCATTGCGCATTTTTGGTTTCTATTCGTCAGGCGCATCGTATGAATGATACATGACATCCCACTGTTTTGAATTTCACCCATGCGTATCCAGTTTTCTTTTGACCCGCCATGTTTAGTTTAAGGAGCGTAATCGTCTATGGCCACTGGTAAAATCGTCCAGGTTCAAGGACCTGTTGTGGATATCTCGTTCGATCCTAAGGAGTTGCCTTCCCTCTTGAACTCCATCATCATAGAGGATCAGAGCCGGGGCATCGAGTTAACCGTGGAGGTCGCGCAGCACCTTGGGGATGACACCGTTCGATGCGTCGCGATGGCTTCGACGGATGGCTTGGTCCGGGGCATGTCCGCCGAGGACACCGGAGGGCCGATCACGGTGCCAGTGGGTCGCGAGACTCTCGGACGCATTTTCAATCTTCTCGGCAAGGAGATTGACGAACGCGGTCCGGTTGCGACCAAAGAGAGATGGCCTATCCATAGGCCGGTTCCTTCCTTCGAGGATCAGGCGGCATCCACGGAGGTACTTGAAACCGGATTGAAGGTTATCGATCTTCTCACCCCTTACCTCAAAGGAGGAAAGATCGGCCTCTTCGGCGGTGCGGGGGTGGGCAAAACGGTTCTTATGCAGGAACTCATTACGAACGTCGCCACCGAGCATGGAGGGTTCTCCGTATTCGCGGGCGTTGGCGAACGCACCCGCGAGGGAAACGACCTTTGGCTGGAAATGAATGAATCCGGGGTTATCTCCAAAACCGCCATGGTGTTCGGTCAGATGAACGAGCCACCTGGGGCGCGTTTACGAGTGGCTTTATCCGGACTTACCATTGCGGAGTATTTTCGGGATGTCGAGGGGCAGGACGTATTGCTCTTTATCGATAATATCTTTCGATTTACGCAGGCGGGCTCCGAGGTTTCCGCTCTGCTGGGACGCATCCCTTCCGCCGTGGGCTACCAACCGACTCTGAGCACGGAGATGGGCGCCCTTCAGGAGAGAATCACATCAACGAACAAGGGATCCATCACCTCCGTGCAGGCGATCTATGTGCCGGCGGACGATCCGACCGATCCCGCGCCAGCCACCACATTCGCGCACTTGGACGCCACGACATACCTCGAAAGATCGCTCGCATCTCAGGGAATCTATCCGGCGGTGGATCCCTTGGTATCCTCATCGCGCATCCTGGATCCCAATATCGTGGGCGATGAGCATTACCAAGTGGCTCGATCCACTCAGGCTATCCTGCAACGATACAAGGAGTTGCAGGACATTATAGCGATCCTCGGAATTGATGAACTGGCGGATGAGGATAAGTTGATTGTCGCTCGGGCGCGGCGCATCCAATATTTCCTCTCGCAGCCTTTCCGGGTAGCGGAGCAGTTCACAGGAATGCAGGGCAAATACGTTCCCCTCAAGGAGACCATTCGCTCCTTCAAGGAGGTTGTGGAGGGTAAGCACGACGATCTTCCGGAGCAGGCGTTCTATATGGTTGGCAATATAGATGAAGTGGTTGAAAAAGCGCGCCAAATGGAAACCACCACATCATAGCTTTATGGGAATGTAACGGATATATATACATGTAATCGTAGAATCCGTCTTTGAGCGTTTTGCTGATGATGAACAGGCTCCTGTATTTTTTTTGGTTTTTGCGATTGCCATAAATGTTTAGCCGAGTGTGCGATGAGCGATCTTCGGCGCATATTCGAGTGGATGATGCAATAGCGGAATTCGGGTTCAGAGAGGCTTTACCAAAGGTGCATTGAGCACAAACAGCTTTGATACTCTGAACTTCGTAAACGCCTAGGATGGAAAGGTTTTTCGATGCCGCTTTTACCTTTGGAAATAATCACGCCCGATGCAATTCTGTTCAGCGGGAAAATCAAATCCCTTCGTGCGCCTGGCTCGGAAGGCTCCTTTGGCGTTCTCGCGGGGCACGCTCCATTGATGGCCGCTTTGGAAATCGGAGTGCTGAAACTGGAGCATGATAACGGGGATATCGAGTACATCTCCACCAGCGGCGGTTTTGTTCAGGTTACCCAGGACAAGGTGATCGTTTTAGCGGATTCAGCGGAGCGCGCGAAGGATATCGATGTGAGCCGCGCAGAAGCCGCCATAGCAAGAGCCCGGGAAAGATTGAAGGGCGGGGAATCGATTGATTACACCCGCGCCCGAAAAGCATTAAGTCGTGCGCTCAACCGAGTCAAGGTGGCGCAAGGCGAAATAAGCTAAGCTCATCCGCATTCGTTACGATTTTCACAAAATAACCTCTCCGCATGAAATCCGACAATCCCAATCATCATTAATATGGCTAATATTTAGCCATATTAATAAATAAAATAAGAAAAATCTTTTATAAACGCGCCTAAAAAAGCCGTTAATCGTGTTGAAAGGGTGCTGAACGCCACATTAACAAAAAAAACAGGAAAAAACTCTGTGAAAAAAATCTCAGAAAAAGTTGACTATATATGAATATTGATATATAATAGACAACGTAAGTACTTTGAAACTCAACAACACTATCACAGAGAGGAAAGATATCATGGCAAACCTAGAAGGAATCACCCCAAATAAAGTTGTGGATGCTCGATCCATGGCGTGCCCGGGCCCTCTGCTCGAAGCGAAGAAAGCCATCGGAGGAGTTACAGTCGGACAAACATTGGAAATCCAGTCAGGCGACAAGGGCAGTCGAGAGGACATCTCCGCTTGGTGCAAAAAGACAGGCCAGGAGTTCATTGGTTTTCTCGAGAAAGACGGTTACGATAGTCTTTACGTCATTCGCCGCAAGTAGCATAGAAATGGAAGGCTCGGTATGGGCGACCATAACAACATGAAAATACTACTCATCACCACAATGATCAGCTCTTACCCGGGCGCTAACACGGTTGGTCAGGCGCATCTGCATTACTCCCCTGGCACCTACATCATCCGTGTTCCCGATCCGGTTGTTTTTCCTGAATCGTTTTACATGCGTTGTTATGAGAAGGGGATAGACGGCATTATCATCATGAGCAGCGGCTCGGATTGCCCGTATGAAGGGGCTTACCGTCGACTTTCCGAACGAGTGGCGCGTGTCTATGTTCAGATGAAGGAAAATGGAATTGATACTTCGCGTTTGAAGCTGACCACCATCTGCACAGTGTGCAAGGCTGCGTTTCTCAAGGAGATTAACGAGATGCAGAAGAATATTCTGCAGGCTCGCTCGGAAAAGGAAGGGGTGGCGGCATGAGCGCGGCAACCATACAAAAAAAGGCCGACGTGCTTGTTGTCGGCGCAGGGATAGCCGGTTTGCAGGCGTCCCTAGATCTCGCCGACCAAGGCAAACAGATACTGCTAGTGGAATCTCAGCCCAGCATCGGCGGGCGAATGATCAACCTAAGCAAGGTGTTCCCCACTTTGGATTGCGCAAGCTGCATTACCACTCCCCGCATGGCGTCCGTGGCGCATCATCCCAGTATCGATCTGCTCACTTACACTGAGGTGAACAAAATTGAAAGAGTGAATGGCAAATTCCACGCCAGGATCACCAAAAAACCCCGATACCTGGATGAGACCGCCTGCATCGGATGCAAACGATGCGAGGAGGCTTGCACCACCTATCTGCCGGACGAATACGACCACAGTCTCGGCGCCAAGAAGGCGATATCCATCGCCTTCACAAACGCCATTCCTCAATATCCGGTGCTCGACATGGACGAATGCCTGCTATGCGGTGCCTGCGCGAAGGCGTGCCCGACCCAGTGCATCAACTTTATGCAGGAGCCGCAGGAGATCGAGGCGGAAGCGGGAGCCGTCATCATGGCGACCGGTTACAATCTTACGGAGATCAGCGCGAAAAAGCAATACGGCGGGGATAAATATCCGAACGTCATATCTCCGCTTCAGATGGAACGTTTGCTTGCTCCTCATGGACCCTACGGGGGCGTGATGCGTCCCTCCGACGGCAAAATTCCCGATTCCATCGCCTTCGTGCAATGCGCCGGATCGCGCGACAAGAGCCTCGGAGTTCCTTACTGCTCCAGGGTCTGTTGCATGTACGCCATTAAACAGGCGATGTTGCTCTCCGGATCGTTGCCAATCGCGGATATCACTATCTATTACATGGATATCCGAGCTTTCGGCAAAGGCTACGAGCAATTCTATCAGAACGCCAAGGCGATGGGGATCCAGTTCGTCAAAGCCAAGGTCGGGAGAATCTCGGAGGATGAGAACCATAATCCGATTCTTCGTGTTGAACGGCAGGAGGATTGCTCACAACCGGAGGATGTTACGCACGATCTGGTTATGCTTTCCTTGGGCATGGTCCCCGCGTGGATTCCGGACAGAGACGGTATCATCCCATTGGAAATCGGTGAGGATAGGTTTGTTCGCAGCGTCAACGAAAAGGTCACTCCATCATTAACCAGCATGGAAGGGGTTTTTGCAGCGGGAACCATGACCGGTCCGAAGGATATCGTGGACACTATCGTGGAGGCCGGCGCCGCAGCGACGGAGGCGGCGAACTATCTCCGACGCCAGGAAGGACGGTAAGAGGATATGGAAGAAGAGAAGAACACCCAATCACAAGAGAATGAGTCCGAAGAGATCCGAGTGGGGGTTTATGTTTGCCATTGCGGGGGCAATATTTCCGACGTGGTGGATACCAAGGCGGTTGTGGAAGCCCTGAAAAAAAAACCGAATGTAAAAATCGCCAAGGATTTTGTTTTCATGTGCTCCGATCCGGGACAGAAACTCATCATCGACGATATCATCGAAAACAATATCAACCGAATCGTGGTTTCCGCATGTTCCCCCACCCTTCATGAGACCACATTCCGCAAGGCGTTGACTCGTGCGGGCTTGAACCCCTATCTTTACGAGCATGTGAATATCCGCGAACAGGATAGCTGGGTTCACAAGGGGGAGAACGAGGCCGCAACAGCCAAGGCGATACGACTTACGGCGGCCGGCGTGGAAAAGATTGCACGTCAGGATCCTCTGGAGCCGATCGTCGTCAACGCCGAAGGCCATGTGGTGGTGATCGGCGGCGGAGTTGCAGGAATGAGAGCCGCGCTGGCGTTGTTTAAGCGTGGTCTTGGAGTGACGCTGATAGAAAAAGGCGATCGCCTCGGGGGTAGAGCATTGGAATTGGATAAGGTCTATCCAACCGAGGAGAAAGCTACGGATATCGTGTCCCAACTGGAAAACGCCGTCCGATCGGAGAAATTAGATGTGCGCCTCAATTGCGAAATTGAGATGATCGAAGGCTTCGTGGGAAATTTCGATGTTCAAATAAGAGACAAGGATTCCAAGATTGACAAAGTTCGTGCGGGAGCTATCGTTTTGGCAACGGGTTTCGACCATTATCAGCCATACGAAGGCGAATTCGGTTACGGAAAATCTCCGGTAGTCGTCACATTGCCGGAGTTTAACAAACTGATCGCCGACATGCCCCAGTCCGACAAGTTCACATACAAGGGCAAGGAGATAAAAAACCTCGCCTTCATCCACTGCGTTGGCAGCAGGCAGGTGGAGGGAGTTCATCAACCGCAAGCCGACGGGCGTGTGAATGAATATTGTTCGCGTGTGTGCTGCACGGCAACACTTCACACCATAAACAAAACCTTGGATAAGTTCCCCAACCTGAATATCTTCGACCTATACAAGGATATCCGAACCTACGGGCACGGACACGAAGATTACTATGAAAAGGCTTCCAAGCGCGGTGTGACGTTCTTTCGCTACACGGACGACAGCATCCCGGAATACGCTCCATCCCCGAACGGCTCCGGCGCCACTCTGACAATGAAGGACGTCCTCACTTGGAACGAGGAGGTCTCCATTCCGGCGGATATGATTGTGCTCGCAACCGGCATGGTGCCTCGCGAGATCAGCAATTTGGTGGGCATGTTGAAGCTGCCGACCGGCACGGATCGTTTCCTCCAAGAGGTGCATCCGAAGCTTCGACCGGTTGAGTTGGCGAACAACGGCATCATGATCGCCGGGACATGCCAAGGACCGATGGATATCACCGAAAGCTGCGCCGCCGCAGGTGCGTCCGCCGCCAAGGTCTCCATCCTGCTATCCAAGAAAACCATCGAGATGGATCCTTATGTGGCGCGAGTGGACGAAGCGAAGTGCGACGGATGCAAACTATGCCTTGCGGAATGCGAATACAAGGGAGCGCTGTTCATGGCGGAGAATTACGCACACGTGAACCCCGCCCTTTGTGTCGGTTGCGGCGCCTGCGTCGCCGTGTGTCCGCCTCGAGCAATCAATATCGCAGGTTGGACTCTCGACCAGTTTGATGGAATGATTGACGCCATCAGCATGGAGGAGTTGGAACCGGCGATGGTACCCGCCTAAGGGATAACGAGGAGAGCGTTAATGGAAGAAGAGAAAAAACTGAGTTACACCGAGCAAATCAAGGAACTAAGAGCGCGGCGGGGGGAAGGCTCAAAGGAGAAGCAGGAGCGCAGCAAAGAACAGATCAAAGCGCAAAAAGCGATCCTTGCTGTGATTGACAAGGAGGCTAAGACGGTTCCCGAAATCGCCGAAGCCACCGGCATGAACACACAGGAGGTCTTCTGGTGGATCACCGCCATGCGAAAATATAACAAAGTATCCGACGAAACGAAAAAGGGCGATTACATCGCCTATAGAAAGAAGTGAGTACGCCATGGCTATCACCGTTAATCCCGATCTCCTGAAGGAGATCAAGGAATATGGCGCGTTTGATATAAACGCTTGCTTCAATTGCGGCAACTGCACCGCTGTTTGCCCACTTTCCGACACCGTGGGCTCTTTTCCTCGCAAACTGATTCGACTGGGTCAGATTGGGGATAAGAACAGAGTCATATCCGGACCGGAACCTTGGTTGTGTTACTATTGTGGTGAATGCTCTGATACATGCCCGCGACAAGCCGAACCTGGGGAGTATATGGCGGCGTTACGACGTTACGCCATCGCGCAAAGCGAGCCGACGGGGATTGGGCGTTTGATGTACCGAAGCGGTGTTTTTGCGGTCATAGTCACATTGTTAGTGGGCATCGTGCTTGGCGCATTCATGCTGACTGTGAAGGTTGGAGATAATCCGTCGCATTGGATATTCGGAGAGGTCTCATATCAGATGATTCACTACCTTGGCATAGCTGTATCGATATTGGCGGTTCTGACCATTGTAGGTGGGATCATGAAGATATTCAATAGGTTATCGTCCTGGGGAGGCGCAAGCAAGCCCGCGCCAGGCAAATGGGTATCCGCACTTAAGCAAACGATAACCGAAATTATTACGATGAAAAGGCATCGCGAAGAGTCTCCGGCATCCGAACCGGTCGTATGGTACCGGTCGCATGCTTGGATCCATTTAGCGATCATGTATGGTTTCATCGGGTTGTTAGTGGCAACCACTCTGGATTTCGTCTTCCTGGAGCTTCTACCACTGCATCTTAGCATCTTCTGGCCTGCGAGAATTATCGGTACCGTATCTGGGTTAGTCATGCTCTGGGGCGTAAGTGCGGCAATGCTTCGCAGATTCTCAAAAGAGGAGAAGAACGCGGCTTATACCAGTTTGCCTGATTGGTGGCTGTTGATCTTTTTGTTCGTGTTGGCATTGACCGGTTATTGGCTGGAGATAGCCACCACATTTCAGATAATATCTCCGGTGAATGACGGTATCATGCTCTTGCATGCCGCTATGGCGATGGAGTTGATATTGTTGCTAGCTTTCACAAAGTTCGCACATGTTATTTATCGCCCGATTGCGCTATTCGTCTATTTTCTAAACCAAGCGTAAGGAGAACGAAGATGGCAATGGATGTATCCGCATTAACCATAGAGCAACTGCAACAACAGGTTGAGAGTCTTCGTGAGGAGTTGGAGGAGATCAAATCCTCCTCCCTTCCCGAGGATAAACTCTCCATGGTTGTTTTCAGCGGCGACCTTGACAAGCTTCTCGCAGCTTTCATCATTGCAACAGGCGCCATGGCGATGTACGAGGAGGTGGTGATGTTCTTCACCTTCTGGGCCACGGCGGCTCTAAGAGACCCGAATAAAACCCCTAAGGGGAAGGATTTCATGAGCAAAATGTTCGGGTCTATGCTTCCCAAGGGTGCCGACAAGGTGGTTCTCTCCAAAATGAATATGGGCGGGATGGGCACCAATATGCTCAAAGGACTCATGCAAAAGAAAAACGTCATGTCGCTTGACAAGCTGATCAAGCAGGCGGGGGATTCCGGTGTTAAAATCTATGTTTGCCAGATGAGCATGGATTTAATGGGATTCTCTCAGGAGGAATTGATAGATTATCCGGACATGAAACCCGCAGGGGTGGCGAAATTCCTGCAGGAGGCTGGCTCCAGCAAGGCTTCTCTCTTCATTTAGTGGAAGCACAAAACGAGAAAATGCATAATTACAGGGAGCTGCTAGTTTACTCGAATATGTATGGTATGCATCATCGTCATTTGATGTCATTTTTCAACACGAATACATGGGTTTCTGTGACAAATGTGGTTGTTAGGAACATGCGCTGACTGATACGGGGAGAAATTCGCACTGTGTCAGTCCATTATGGAAAGCGTCGAAAAAAGGCGCACCCAAAACATAAAACGGAGGACATGCTGGCATGAAACGCAATTTCGCCTGCGCATGCGTTGCGCTGGGCTTGGCGGCGCTTATTGTTGCGCCACGGGCAGTTTACGCCACGGATGGCTATTTTGAAAACGGATATGGTACCATTTCAAAAGGCATGGGAGGGGTGGGCGTCGCCTATCCCCAGGATGCCATGGCGGCGGCTATCAATCCTGCGGGATTGGTTTTTATCGGGAACCGTTTCGATATAGGGGCGGCGCTCTTCATTCCCGAACGGTCTTACAGTGTGCAGGGTAACCCTTCTGGCCAACAGGGAACTTTCGGATTGACGCCGGGTACTGTGAGAAGCAATCAGGACTTTTTCGGAAATCCTCACCTTGCAACCAACCATATGCTCACACCGAATAGTTCCTTTGGCTTCACAATGTACGGCAATGGTGGAATGAACACCAACTATCCCGCCATTAGCAACGGCAAAGGGATGCCCACAGGCACCTTTTACGGAGGATCGGCGGGAGTGGATCTTTCCCAGCTTTACATGATCCCCTCTTACTCGCGAAAGTTTAATAACAAGGCGTCATGGGGAGTTTCTTTGATCTTAGCCTACCAACAGTTCTCCGCCAAAGGACTTTCCGCGTTTGGTAGTTTTGATAGCGACGATTCCACGAATAATCTTACGAACCGAGGGTACGATCACTCCTTCGGATATGGTGGAGCGCTTGGAGTCATGGGGGAAGTCGCACCGAACTTGAGACTTGGACTTGCCTATCAAACAAAGATCGTCATGCAAAAATTCCCCAAGTACTCGGATCTCTTCGCGGACCATGGCGGCTTTGACATTCCTCAAAACGCCACGGTGGGTCTGGCTTGGAATGAGAGCCATCGGAATCTGATTGAATTCGATGTTCAGAAAATCTGGTACAGCCAAGTTCACTCCATCGGCAACCCGTTTTCCAATCTAATGAACGGTTTCCAAAGCAATGATCCGGATGACCTTTTGGGAGGATCCAACGGAGCCGGTTTCGGTTGGAGAGACGTTGTGGTTTACAAGTTGGGTGTCCAAAGACAAGTTAGTTCCAGTTGGACGGTGCGCGCGGGATTGGATTATTGCAGACAGCCCATTCCCAGCAGCGAGGTGTTGTTCAACATTCTTGCCCCAGGTGTGCAGGAATGGCATATCACTACGGGTTTCACCAAGAAGCTTAATTCCAAGGATGACTTCTCCATGTCGCTGATGTACTCCCCTCCATCGTCCGTAACCGGACCGAATCCGATGGAAGTGCCGGGGCAACAGAGCATCACGCTTCGAATGTATCAGTGGGAAGTGGAAGCCAACTACGGAATTCACTGGTAAACCAAGTGTCGTCCGCGAGACGCCCCTGCGTCCCGGCTTATAAATGAAAAACATATAATTGCAACATTCGTCTGCGAGGTGTTGGCTGCGCTTTCAAAAGTGCATCCATCGCGTAACATGAGGAATGTTGCAATTCTCTTAAGAGGTATCTAAATGGCGAAAGCGGAAATAATGTCCGGAGTATGCGGCTTCAATACGGTCGTGGAGACGCACATGGATGGCGATGAGTGCGTTGTATCTATTCAAAGCGAGTGCGAATCCATTCAAAAGATGGCTCAGGAACTGAACCGGGTGGATCCGTTCCGGGAGATAAGTTTTCGAGGCGGCGGACCGGAGATCCTCAAAGTTGCGTCGCGATGTTGCAAGCACACCGCTTGTCCCGTTCCCGCCGGTATTGTGAAGGCGGTGGAAGTGGCTGCGGGGTTGGCGCTGCCAAAGGACGCCTCGATAAAAGTGTCCGAGTAGCCAATCTCGGAATATAATAAACACAAAACGTGAATTTGTCCGTTCGTTTCTCGGGGATTTATACGAGTCCCTGTGGATACCTTCGTGCATCTTACTGAACGGACAATCCTATCGTTAGAAAGCATAAAAGATGGGAAGCAAAAAAATTGTAATTGTCGGTGGCGTAGCAGGTGGAGCGAGCGCCGCTGCGCGTGCGCGCAGATTATCCGAAGATTCGGAAATCATTCTCTTCGAACGAGGACCGCATGTGTCGTTCGCAAATTGCGGTCTGCCTTATTATATCGGGCGGGAGATCGCCGAGGAGAGAGACTTATACGTTCAAACTCCGCAGGGATTGAAAAACAGGTTTAATTTGGATGTTCGCGTGCGCACGGAGGTGATTGAGATAGATCGCGACGCCAAGGAGGTGGAAGCCCGTAACCTCGATACCGGCGCCACATACAAAACGAGTTATGACGCTTTAATTCTATCCCCGGGAGCCTCCCCGTTAAAACCTCCAATTCCCGGCATAGATCGTCCTGGTCATTTCGTTATCAGGAATGTGCCCGATACGCTTGCGCTGGACGCCTGGCTCTCCTCAAAACCGGTTAAAAATGCCGTCATTGTGGGCGGAGGGTACATAGGCTTGGAAATGGCGGAGCAGTTGCATCGGAGAGGAATCCACGTTTCCATTGCGGAAGTCCTCCCTCAGGTGATGAACAGCATCGACATGGACATGGCGGTTTGGTTGCATGAGGAGCTTGCTCTCAACGGAGTGGATCTCTATCTGGGCGACGGCGTGGCGTCCTTCGCGGAGCCGGATGATGGCGAACATGCGTTGGCATCCGTAGTGATTTTGAAAAGCCGCAAACGACTACCCGCTGATGTGGTCATTTTGGGATTGGGAGTGCGTCCCGAGGCGGATCTGGCGAAAAAGGCTGGTCTGGAGATCGGCAAGTTGGGCGGAATTCGCGTCAACGAGAAATTGCAAACCAGCGATCCGAACATTTGGGCGGTTGGTGACGTCATAGAGGTCCGGCATGCGGTGACTGGCGAGTGGTGCCACATCCCATTGGCGGGACCGGCGAACCGTCAAGGCAGAATGGCGGCGGATATCATCCTCGGCAAGGATGTGAAATACGAGGGGACGTGGGGCACCGGTATCTTGCGTCTTTTCAATATCACCGCCGGGGGTACTGGAGCCAATGAGAAGATGCTTGAGAAAGCGGGCATATCCTATCAGACCGTTTTCCTTCATCCATTGAACCATGCGGGCTACTATCCTGGAGCCACGCGACTGACTTTGAAAGTGCTTTTCTCGCCTGAGACAGGCAAGCTTTTGGGTGCTCAGGTGGTTGGCGAGAACGGCGTGGATAAGAGGATTGACGTTCTCGCAACAGCACTCAAGACGGGGATGACGATGGATGAGCTTGCTCAGGTGGAGCTTTCTTACGCGCCGCCGTTCGGATCCGCAAAGGACCCCGTGAATTTGGCGGGTATGATAGCGGAGAATGTAATGGCGGGGGATATCAGTCTCGTTCAATGGCATGAGGTGGAGGACTACGACCCCGATAAGATTCTGCTTCTCGACGTGAGACAGCCTGAGGAGCGCTCGAAAGGTTATATCCCCGGATCCATCAACATTCCATTGCCGGAGTTGAGACATCACTTGAATGAGTTGCCAAAGGACAAGGAGATAGTGGCTTATTGTTTGGTGGGGCAAAGATCCTATTACGCTTGCCGCATACTCCTTCAAAACGGATTCAGGGCGAGAAACCTCACCGGAGCTTTCCTTACTTACGCGAAGGCCACTGGGGATAACAAGGAGGAGTGAGGGGAGGGGGATTCACCCCCTTCTCCCATTTCATCATCTTGGGATGAGATCGCACGCCTCCGGCGGCATCCAATGGGCATCCTGGCCGTTCCATTTTACGTTGCAACCGATTGGATTCGTGACGGGAATACCGATGGGCTTTCCTTGGATAAGCTCCCCCAAAGCGATATCAAGGTTATTCTCTTTGATCTGGCTGGAATCCAGCGGGTTATCCACCCCTCTGCCGGTGTAGACTAGTTTACGCTCTTTGTTGAAGATGAAAAAATGCGGCGTGCGCAAGGCGCCGTATGCTCGCGCAGCATCCTGGGATTCGTCCCGGGCATATATCCACGGGAAATGGTTCTCCTCCATTCGTCTCTTCATGCCCTGAAGGGAATCCTCCGGATGTGTTTGCTCGCTGTTTGAATTGATCCCTATGAACCTTACTCCGCTTGCGCTGTATTTTTCCGCGACTTTGCGCGTTTCCTCATCCGATCCGCGCACATATGGGCAGTGATTGCAAGTGAAAAAGACCACCAGGATATCGGCGTAGTTAAAGACCGATAACGAATAGTTTTTACCATCCGTGGCGGGTAATGTGAAATTCGGGGCTAATTCACCCAACTCCAGTGTGAAAGACATATGCTTAAATCTCCTCGTATATGCAGATATTATTCAGTACGAGATAACCATACTTTTATGCCGACTATCAAAGTAATATATTCATCGTATTTGGCAAAAACTTTCTTTGGGAGCTCGAAGTGAAGCATTTTCCACGAATGCCCATGGCTATTGTGAGCGCTATCTTATTGTCAGCATGCATATCAGGCGTTTCTCGTGCGAACCCGCCAGCTCCTCGGGAGGTTCTATCACGACCCCTCGTTCAACGCTCGGCTGATTTGATTTTGAAGCATCAGGCGTCGGATGGCGCCATAACGATGGGAGAGGTTCGACCCTCCCCCGCTGTCAACGATATCTCACCGTATTGCGCGAATTTGGCGGGCATCGGGCTTATGTCCGCATATCGTTATCTCCGTGATAGACGTTACCTTCAGGCAGCGGAAAAATGGGTTCGATGGTATGAAGATCATATAGGATCTGACGGGGTTATCGAGGATTACAAGGGACAACCTGGCTCGTGGCAATCCACCGGACATTATGATTCGACAGATTCGTATGCCTCCACCTGGCTCGATCTCGTTCAAAAGATATATCAGGCGGGCTCAGGGAGGAGATGGCTTCAAGCGAGGTGGAATAGCGTAACAAAAATAGCGGGCGCCATGGAGCTTACCCGTCAATCCAACGGTATGACTTGGGCTACACCGAAATGGCCGGTGATGTACGCTATGGATAACATCGAAACATCCAGAGGCATAGAAGCGGCGATACGAATTGGAACGGAGTTGGGACACAAGGATTTTGCCATCAAGGAGTGCGCATGGAGAGATCAGTTAAATGCTTCATTTGAGAATATCCTCTGGAATCCAACAATCAAACGCTATGCCGTCGGCGTGCAAAGCGATGGTTCGATCGTTCCCTTCAAGGGCGAGTGGTATCCCAGCGGGATGGCGGATATCATGGCGGTGGCGTGGAAACCTCTAAACGTGCGCAGTCGGGAGTTATACGAGAGCATGCGCAAAACGTATGGGTTGCCTTTGAAATGCGAAACCGGGGATGATATGAAACAGATCGCGTTCTGGCTGATGGCGGCGCGTCGGGTTGGCGCCGTTGGCGACACCATCAAGTTGATGAAAGTCCTTGTAAACGCTTCGGATTCTGTTTGGGAGAACCAGTACCCGGATGTGCTTGGCTTCATCTGTCGCGGATCCATTCCCAAAAGTACGGAAAAATAAGTCAATTTGTGAAGTTCGTTCGCTTTTATTTAAGTCAATCGGATTGGTTGGTATGACGAGCGTCGTCAAACTTGACCGCGAAGGCGCTTTCAAGATATAATAAGAAATACAACCACACGGTATCAAAGGCGCCCGTGTCCCAAGGCGGAGCTAATTCGCTATGGGCACGGGTTACGCTATCTCTATACATAGAGCGGGATGACCGCCGTTCAGATTATAATGCCGTAATGGGAATCCATTACGGCATTATGAATATGAACTCGGAGAATTAAGGACGGAAGATGAACTATAATGGCTTGCCAGATAAATCAGGATTATATGATCCTCAATATGAACATGACGCTTGCGGAGTTGGTTTCGTAGTAAATATCAAGGGTGTGAAGTCTCATTCCATAGTGGAGAAGGGAATTCAAATCCTTGAGAATCTAGTGCATCGCGGAGCATGCGGATGTGACCCCGAGACGGGCGACGGTGCGGGCATCATCGTTCAAAAGCCTCATGCCTTCTTTCAAAGAGAGATGAATGGCGCCTTGCCTGATCCGGATGAATATGGCGTGGGGATGATATTCCTGCCGCGAGACGCCGCCGAGAGAGAATATTGCGAATCCACATTGGCGCAAGTCGTGTCCGAAGAGGGACAAATCCTCCTTGGATGGCGCGATGTTCCACATGATCCATCCTGCATCGGTCCCTTGGCGCGTGAAACGATGCCCGTGATTCGTCAGGTATTCATCAAACGCGGCAAGAACAGCCCTGATGCGGATGCTTTTGAGAGAAAGCTATACGTGATACGCAAAGTGACTGAAAACACGGTGGCTGCGAGGAAACTTCGCGAATCCGCCTGTTTTTACGTATGCAGTCTATCCGGACGAACGATTGTTTACAAGGGGTTGTTGCTTGCACATCAAATAAATGGTTTTTACAAGGACTTAACCGATCCGGAGTTCATCACGGCGTTGGCGTTGGTGCATCAGCGTTTCAGCACTAACACGTTCCCAACGTGGCCGCTCGCCCACCCATATCGCCTGCTGGCTCATAACGGGGAGATAAACACCCTTCGGGGAAATCGAAACTGGATGCGAGCGCGTCAAGCTTTTCTATCCTCCAAACTTTTCGGGAATGATGTGAAGAAACTCGTACCGCTTGTGACGGAGACGGGAAGCGATTCGGCAACCATTGACAACGCCTTGGAGTTATTGACGCTTGGCGGACGATACCTGCCTCACGCCATGATGATGCTGGTGCCGGAGGCATGGGGCGGAAACAATCAGATGGATGCGGATCGACGCGCGTTCTATGAATATCACGCCTGTTTGATGGAGCCTTGGGATGGGCCTGCGGCTCTCGCTTTCACGGACGGACGAGTGATCGGGGCGCTGCTAGATCGGAATGGGTTGCGTCCGGCAAGGTATTTGGTTACCAATGACGATTTGGTTGTGATGGCTTCCGAAACCGGGGTTTTAGACATTCCGGATGAAAACATACGCGAGAAATGGCGTCTGCAGCCTGGGCGCATCTTCCTAGTGGACACCGAGGCGGGAAGGATCATCGATGACGAGGAGTTGAAGGATCGCATCGTTCATCAAAATCCATACGCCAAATGGCTGGCGGAAAACAAAATCGATTTGAATGATTTGCCCGCGCCGGTGAATTACTATCCGCCGAATCATGAAACGGTTCTTCTGCGCCAGCAAGCTTTCGGTTACACCCTGGAGGACCTCAAAATACTCATCGCGCCAATGGCGGTGAGCGGTGAGCAACCCTTGGGGTCCATGGGGAATGACGCGCCGTTGGCTGTGCTGTCCGAACGTCCGCAACTGTTGTACAACTATTTCAAACAGCTCTTCGCGCAGGTCACCAATCCTCCGATTGATCCTATACGCGAGGAATTGGTGATGTCTCTTTGCGATTACATTGGCAAGGATGGCAATCTGCTTGACGAAACTGCGCGGCACTGCCATCAACTCAAGATAGATTCCCCAATTCTCAACAATATTGAGTTGGAAAAGTTACGCCAAATCCACACGAGCGATTTCCAATCCAGAACGATCTCCATGCTTTTCTCGTCAAGCGGCGATCCTCGCGAGTTGGAAATAGCCTTGGATCGCATTTGCGCGGAAGCAAGCGATGCCGTGCGTAACGGAGAAAGCATCGTTATTCTATCGGATAGAGGAGTGGACAGGGAAAATGCTGCAATCCCGGCTCTCCTGGCGGTGAGCGCCGTGCATCACCACTTGATTCGCGAAGGTACGCGCACCGCCGTGGGGCTGGTGGTGGAATCCGCAGAGCCAAGGGAAGTGATGCATTTCGCCTTGCTGATCGGCTACGGCGCCAGCGCCATCAACCCCTATCTCGCTTTCGAAACGCTGTCCGACATGGTGAATCAGGGGCTGATGCCTGAAGGTCTAACCTACGACGAAGCGAGACAACGCTATATCAAAGCGGTTAACAAAGGTTTGCTTAAAACCATGGCGAAGATGGGCATATCCACTTTGCAAAGTTATCGGGGCGCTCAGATATTCGAAGCGATAGGCCTGCATCAGGAAGTGGTGGATAAGTACTTCACCCACACTCCTTCTCGAATTGGCGGGGTGAAGCTTGATGTGATTGAGAAAGAGGCATTGGCGCGCCATTCGTTCGCGTTTCCTCCTAGGGATATCCCCGCGAACTTGGATTTGGACATGGGCGGGCATTACAAGTGGCGTCGAGGGGGAGAGTTTCATCAGATTAACCCCGACACAGTCGCTTTGCTGCAGCATGCGGTTCGGTCGGGCAGTTATTCGAAGTTCAAGGAATTCAGCTCTTTGGTGAACCGTCAAAGCGAGGAACTCGCGACGTTGAGGGGGTTGTTCCGTTTTAAGAAAACCTCGCCGATACCATTGGATGAGGTTGAACCTGTGTCCTCCATTGTGAAGCGTTTCTCCACCGGCGCCATGTCGTTGGGCTCCATTAGTCGGGAAGCCCATGAAACGCTTGCGATCGCCATGAACCGTCTTGGCGGACGCAGTAATACGGGTGAGGGCGGTGAAGACCCCTCAAGGTATCATACCGAATCCAACGGGGATTCCCGCCGTAGCTCCATAAAGCAGGTGGCTTCGGGACGTTTTGGCGTGACTGCGCATTATTTGGTGAACGCGGATGAGCTTCAAATCAAGATGGCGCAGGGAGCGAAACCAGGCGAAGGGGGCGAACTTCCAGGGAGGAAAGTGAGTAAGTATATCGCAATAGTGCGGCATACCACTCCGGGGGTGACCTTGATATCCCCGCCCCCGCACCATGACATCTATTCCATCGAGGACCTCGCACAGTTGATCTTCGATTTGAAGAACGCGAACGTAAACGCCAGAGTGTCCGTCAAATTGGTGTCCGAAATCGGAGTGGGCACAGTAGCTGCCGGAGTCGCCAAGGCGCATGCGGACTTGGTACTGATCAGCGGGTACGACGGGGGCACGGGTGCGTCTCCGCTATCCTCCATCAAGCACGCAGGATTGCCGTGGGAGCTAGGTCTCGCGGAGACCCAACAGGTGCTGGTGCGCAACGATCTTCGAGGAAGGATACGCATTCAAACGGATGGCCAGTTGAAAACGGGTCGGGATGTGGTCATTGCAGCCCTTCTTGGCGCGGAGGAGTTCGGTTTTTCCACCGCTCCTCTCATCTCCATGGGGTGTATCATGATGCGCGTATGTCACTTGAATACTTGCCCTGCCGGCATTGCCACGCAGGATGAGACATTGCGAAGTCGTTTCGCCGGGAAACCGGAGCATGTTGTGAACTACTTCACTTTTGTCGCCGAGGAGGTGCGCGAATTGATGGCGCAACTCGGCTTCAGCACCTTCGATGAGATGATCGGAAGATCGGACATGCTTCAGATCGAGGCTGCTGTGAACCATTGGAAAGCGTCGGGTGTGGATGTGAGCGTGTTGTTGGAGCGAACGATGGTTGACAAAGGGGTTGCGATTCACTGCGTGCAAACTCAGGATCATGGTATTTTGGCTCAGATGGACTGGGATCTGATTCGGGATTGCGTCCAAGCCTTCGAAAATGGTGAAAGGGTGACGTTGGAAAGACCCATTCGTAATTCAAATCGTACCGTCGGGACAATGCTCAGCGCCGAAGTCGCCCGCAAGTTTGGCGAGGAGGGGTTGCCCGAGGATTCCATCACTCTGAAATTCAAGGGGTCCGCCGGACAGAGCTTTGGAGCGTTTGTATCCAATGGCATTACGCTTATTCTTGAAGGCGATGCGAATGATTACCTCGGCAAAGGGTTGTCCGGGGGGAAATTAATCGTTTATCCTCCTAAAAAGAGCATTTTCAAGGCGGAGGAGAATATCGTCGCGGGGAACACCCTGCTATACGGCGCCACGAGCGGCGAGGTGTATCTCCGGGGCGTGGTTGGCGAGAGGTTCTGCGTACGTAACTCCGGGGCTGAAGCTGTCGTGGAGGGAACCGGAGATCACGCATGCGAGTATATGACCGGAGGCGTTGTGGTGGTGCTTGGCAAAACAGGACGCAACTTCGCCGCCGGAATGAGCGGTGGCATCGCCTATGTATGGGATATTGACGGTCAATTCAAAGATCGTCTCAATGACGGGCATGGCAATATCCTTTGTGCCCGGATGAATGATCCGGAGGATAGGAACGTGGTTCATGATCTCATCGAAAGGCATTATCGTTACACCGATAGCTCGCGGGCGAAGGATGCGCTGGAGAATTGGGAAACAGTGCAAACCCAATTTTACAAGATTGTGTCCAAAGAGTATCTGACAATGCTGCAAGAACTTGCCAAAGAGGAAAAAATGGAGGAGGAGGCCGCAGCCGTCTAAAATGAATACAAATACGCCCAATAGACCGCCCGACCCCGGTCCAATCATGCAGTTGGCGACCGGATATTGGGGACCCGCCGTCATGCTTGCGGCGAACAAACTTGGATTGTTTCCATTGATCGCGGAGCAAACACTCTCCGTTACCGCCATTGCAGAGAAACTAGAGTTGGATGTGCGTGCGCTGAGCATTCTGATGGATGCCTGTTGCGCTTTGGGGTTGGCGGAGAAGGTTGAGGACGGATATCGCGCATCCGCTCTTGGCTTCGCTTATCTAATACCCGGGAAACCGGGATATCTTGGAAACGCCATCGGTTGGAGCGCGGATCAATACGAAGCGTGGGGGAGATTGGCGGAGACTGTCAAGAGCGGACAGCCCGCCGTTCCTCCGAAGGATCATCTTGGGGATGACCCCGGACAGACCCGCGCGTTTGTGATGGGAATGCACGACCGAGCCATGGGCATGGCGCGAGGCGTCTTGGAATTTTTGGACTTGGAGGGATGTCACTCTCTTCTGGATGTGGGAGGCGGATCTGGCGCCTACTCGACGCTTCTCGCTCGGAAATACAAGGATTTGCACGCCACAGTTCTCGACTTGCCGGGTATCGTGGAGATAGCGAAGGAATTGATTGCCGAACAGGGATATGCGGAGCGAGTGTCCGCAATCCCGGGGGATGCCATGTCGGGGGATTACGGCGTAGCAATATACGATGCGGCGCTTTTTTCCGGAGTATTGCATCAAATGTCTCCGGAGACGATCATTCGGATGTTCCATGGAGCCTATCGAGCGTTGAAATCCGGAGGCAAGGTGATCGTTTCCGATATGATGCTGGAGGAGAATAAAACTCAGCCCATCTTTTCCACTTTGTTTTCGGTTCAAATGCTGCTGACGAGCAACGAAGGCGCTGTTTTTTCCGCCAAGGAGTGCAAGGAGTGGATGGGCATGGCGGGCTTTGCAAAGATGCAAACCGTGCAATTGCCCCCACCATTACCGTATATGGTGGTGAGCGGTGTGAAAACATCGTGACTGACTTTGCCGCACATGCGCTTGACACTTCGCATTGATGCGGGAATAGGATAATCATAGTTTTTTGACATTCGATATGGAGGATTTTATACGCTTTGAAGGCGTAAAATGCATGTCGCCTTTATGAATTGAGGAACTGAAAAATGGCTGATCCAAAAGGATTTTTAAAATACGGTCGGGAAAACGCTCCGCGCAGGCCCGTTGAAGAACGGATTCATGATTGGAAAGAGGTGTACGCCGACTTTCCCGATGAGAAACTGAAGACTCAGGCTGCGCGATGCATGGATTGCGGGATACCTTTCTGTCATGTGGGGTGTCCTCTGGGAAATATCATTCCCGATTGGAACGATTTGGTGTATCGTAATCGTTGGCGTGAGGCGATTGAGCGCTTGCACGCTACGAATAACTTCCCTGATTTCACAGGGCGGCTGTGTCCCGCTCCATGCGAGACTTCATGTGTTTTGGGGATCAACCAGGATCCTGTGACAATAAAGCAGATTGAGCAGAGGATAATCGACCACGCATTCGCGGAGGGATGGATCAAACCAGAGCCTCCCTCGTTTCGCACGGGCAAGCGCGTGGCTGTTATCGGCTCCGGTCCCGCCGGTTTGGCGGCGGCGCAGCAACTGAACCGCGCCGGGCACAATGTGGTGGTTTTCGAGAGAGCGGATCGCATTGGCGGGTTGCTCCGTTACGGAATTCCCGATTTTAAGTTGGAAAAGCATATCCTTGATCGTCGCCTGCGGCAGATGTCCGAGGAAGGGGTTGAATTTAGACCGGGAGTGAACGCAGGTGTCGACCTAACTCCGGAACAGCTAACGAGCGACTTTGACGCAGTTCTGGTGGCTTGCGGATCAACGGTGCCGCGAGATTTGCCGATTCCGGGGCGGGAGCTCCACGGTGTATATTTCGCCATGGATTATCTATCCCAGCAGAATCGTTTCAATGCAGGGGATGATATCAGCGGCGAGGAGCGAATAACCGCCGAGGGAAAATCTGCAGTGATACTTGGAGGTGGAGATACCGGCGCGGACTGTCTTGGCACCGCCCATCGCCAAGGGGCGAAGCGTATCACCCAGATTGAATTGCTGCCAAAACCGCCTCAGGCAAGGGCGGAGGATAATCCATGGCCTCAATGGTCCTTCATCCTTCGCACCTCCTCCGCGCACGAGGAGGGAGGCGATCGGGATTGGAGCGTAAACACCAAGGCTTTCGAAGGTGAAAACGGTCAATTGAAGCGTATGCGATGCGTGCGTCTCCAATGGGGAGAGCCGGACGCCAATGGCAGATGTTCGATGGAGGAGATACCCGGCTCCGATTTCGCCATTGAGGCGGACATTGTCTTTCTCGCTCTTGGCTTCTTACATACCCAGCGGACCGGGTTGCTGGAAAAATTAGGCGTGGAGTTCGATGCTCGGGGCAATGTGATCGCCGATTCCAATTACATGACCAATGTTCCCGGTGTGTTCGCGGCGGGGGACGCCAGAAGAGGTCAGTCCCTGATCGTTTGGGCGATTGCGGAAGGCAGAGAGGCTGCGCGAGGGATAGACATTTGGCTAATGGGGGACAGCCATCTTCCGTTGGTCGGTGCCAAACTGCCTTTGATCCACGTTAACGTTTAGTAATAGTCGGCAAGGGGAGGGATCGATGCATTCATCCCCTTGCATCACATGGGATATTATTTTTTGAAGCGAGTTATTCGAGAGCCTTTCAGCGGCATATCTCATTTCCTCGGAGCCGCATTTAGTGTGCTGGGATTGGTTCTTCTCATTCTAGCAGCTCATGGACACCCATGGCGGGTTGTATCCTTCTCGATCTATGGCGCCACCATGATTCTCCTTTACACTTCCAGTGGATTGTATCACTCCATCAAAACAACCCCTCGAGCGGAATATGAATTCATGCGAATTGACCACATGAATATCTTCCTCCTGATCGCGGGTAGTTGCACGCCGGTTTGCCTAGTCCCATTACGCGGACCTTGGGGTTGGAGTCTGTTCGGCGTCGAATGGGGAATTGCGCTTTTCGGAGTGGCGACGACGTATGCATGGAACAATCGCCCTCACTGGGTTCGCGTAGCGATGTACATTATCATGGGATGGATTGTTCTGGCGACCATAGTCCCTTTGAACCACGCCATGGTGAATGGGGGGATGTCCTGGCTTGTGGCGGGAGGGCTTTTTTACACGGTCGGTGCGGTAATATACGCCAAGGACAAGCCAAATCTCTGGCCGGGTAAATTTTCCGCTCATGATCTTTGGCACGTTTTTGTTTTGGCTGGGAGCTTGTGTCATTATATTTTCATGCTGGCTTACATAGCTCGCCTGAACTGATCCAAGGGGGTTGTTTTTACATGAATGTGTTCCATGATTGTTTTATGCGCAGATTGATCAAATTCCTCGGTATCTGTGTTCCCATTATCCCATTGTTATTTATATCCGTTGTCGCCTGCGCCCAGGGAAGTGCTTTGGATGCAGTTCCGAGGGTGATTAATTTCAAGGATGTCACTCCGGGCGCCATACATGGCTCCTTCCAATTGGTGAACAAAGGGCGATCCCCCATCCGTAATATCGCACTCTATCCAAGTTGCGGGTGTATGATCATTCCCAATAATCGCATATCCGTTCTGAACGCGGGGGAGAAAATTACGATTCCGTTTGAGATCAGCATGCTTTACACCGGCAAAACCGAGGAGACGGTTCAGGTGATCGCTAACGGCGAACCGACTGGTGTGAGTGTGAATATCAACGCACAGACATTCGTGCCTTTCAACGATTTGAAATGGGATGTGATTAGTGTTCCAACCATCACCCGCTTGAGCAGTCTTCAGGCGTCGAATCCCATCGAAGTGTCCTTGCATCTGAAAGCCGGAGTGAAAACTGTCGAATTATCCTCGATTTCCAAGAATATGCGTGTCACCTCCAAGACTCTTGGCGATAAGTGTATCATGACCGTAGCCGTTGAGAGATCCGCCCCGGACGGGGACTTTGAAGCGGGCGTTCGAGTGAAATACTCCAAGGGAGGGAGGATAGGTTTCGCCTCGCTCAACATGGAAGGTGTTATCCATTCCAAGATCCAGGTTCAGCCGCGCGAACTGAATTTCGGTATCGTAAGTCCAGGCAAGACTAGCGTGTCGCAACGGGTTGTGATCCTCATGGACGATGGAATCCACGGCTCCTTGGAACTCCGCCCATCCGATCGTGCGGTTCGCCTGGAGAGAGTTTCCTACAATCCGCATAAAATCATCTACGCCTTGAGTCTCCATCCTTCCGGAAAAGGCGAATTAAAATATTACACCGATCTCTATTTTAATGGGGAAAAGCTAGGGGGGATAGAGCTGAGAGTAAGCGTGATTTAAGGGATTTTTTTTTGGCGAATAGTGATAGGTTTGTAGATCAACGTTTAAATTTCCCTGACTGTAAATCATACCGTTGAATTATTAACTCCATATGCAATGATGCATACATTTATCTATACTCATTACAAAGAAAAAAACCGCTAACGTATTCCCACGGATCCCACTCGAAGTGGCGGTTCGACAAGCGGAGCCAAATAGGAAAACCTCCAGATTATAAGTAAAAGTTAAATATACGGTAATGGCATTTTATTGAGGCTAGAAATGAATTGAGGAAAAGAGAAAAAAACGAACATAACGGAAGGTGTGCAAAGTTATGAAAGGATATGTCGCAATATTAACGGGAACGCTCCTCGTCTTGGCGATGAGCGGCGGGCGATGTCAGATGGTCAGCGGGAAGGATATGCCCGGATTCTCGCAAACGTTCAGGCTTTCCCCGCTTGCACAGGCGAAAAGCGTCACCGTGACGCAGACGGACTGCACCGGAGGTCCCAACATCTTATTGCCCGGCATGCATATGACATTCACTTTCCTTCTCACCAATAACACCGATTCCCCAATTCAGCAAAAGGCTCGGGTGGATGTTATTCGCTATGGCACGAGTGTTCCGGCTGGGCACACTTGGACGCCGCATGTGTTTCGCATCGTCACGGAGAACTCAATTCCGATATCCGTTAACATCCCTGCAAAAGGCGAACAAGTGTTATACCTTCATGATCCCGTGCATCCTGGCCCTTACGGAGGGCTTGGGCTGGTGTTCGATTTCGGACGATACGGAAGAGTTTTCGGAGCGGCGGTTGCGCGATGCATCAAAACGGATGATCGCAAGGTGTTCAATCCCGTGATGACTCTGGACATGCCCTGGCCGTTTCAGATGAGCGACAAGGTGGCGATGGTGTTTAGTCGGCTTGGCATACGCGGTTGCAGAATGGGGGCTTCATACGACCCCACCACCTCGGCGGAGTTCAAGTCCAATATCAAGCAACTGGGACAGTTTCTCGACTGGGCGATGGAAAACAATATCGCGGTGATGCTGACGGTCGGCGCGGGTTCCGCCCCCCAGCCACTAGGACGCGGACGTCCCTGGCTCAATCCGGACGGATCGATGATGCATGGTGTGAAGGAGGATCTCGTCTGGTTGCCCTCCTATGATGCGGACTTTCAGAAGTGGTGCGTCTATGTCTGCAGCCGATGGGGATGGCCGAAAGGTCCTGTTAACGCCTTGGAGTTGTGGAACGAACCATGGGAGGGGGTTTCCATATCTGGATGGGGCGCGGATATGCTCCGCTACCGTGAGATGTATGAGCGAATGGCTAAAGGCGTCATCCAAGCCCGAAAAGAGGCTGGGGTCAAGGTCTTGATAGGTGGGGGGTGCTCATCCAGCAACGCTCTGGACAAGCTGTTCCCTGACGGCAGCGATAAGTTTCTGCCATGGTTCGATTTTTGCAGCATTCATTATCAGGAGTTGTCGGCGGTGCCCTCCATCATCCCCCAATGGATGACCCGCAAAGGTCCTTACGGCAGAGTGAGAGTTTGGGACACCGAAAGTTGGGTGGCGAACTCGGAGGATCGTATCGCCGCCGTGATCGCCTCCATGAGGGCTCAGGGGCAGGACCGGGTGATGGGAATCTACGGCGGGAATGTATACGAGCCGAAAAACTTCACCACAGACGGCAAACCGTGTTCCGTTGTGCAGGCGTGGGCGCCTGCGGCGGGGGTTGCCGCGGCATCCAAGTTCATCGGGCAATTGCCGTTCCGGCGGATTCTGTTCAAGAACGGACTGCCATGGGTTTTCCTCTTCCGATCCGCCTCGCATCCCGAGGAAGGTACGGCGGTGGTGGTTGGAGACCTTGGCGGGGTGTATGACCGCAATAAGTTGCTCTTCCGAGGAGTGCTTGGTTTGAAGAACGCACCAATCGTTCATGCATTGGAGGGCGAACTGAACCATGCTACAGATCCATCGCAAATAAAGTCATTACAGGATAAGTTACGTTCCGCCATGGTGCTGCAAGGCGGGAGTATGACGCTCCCCACCGGACCCTATTCTCTGTATGATTTTTACGGCAACCCCGTTCCCTCCAGAAACGGCAAGATCGTAGTTCCGCTGAATGGTAAGGGCTATTTCCTCCGTCCGAACGGTAAGACTGGCTCCTATGAAAAACTCGAGAGCTCGATACGTCACGCTTGGATATCCGGATACCAGCCGGTGGATATTGTCTGTCATGACATGCTTGAGCCGATAGCCTCCCATCCGGCGCTGAGGATCACTTTGACAAATATCCTCAACCGTCCAATTAGAGGGGAACTCTACTCGCAAATCCCCGGACTTCATCTCTCTCCATCTAAGGAGGTCGTGCAATTTGAACCGGATCAGACCAAAAATATCAACCTGAGGATTGTCGGCGGATTTACAGTTCCTAGCAACACCTATGTGCTAGCGGTGAAGTTCAACGCAGGCATGGATGGTGTGGCGGCTCATTCCGAAAAGATGCATGTGAATGTCATCGCCAAGCGCACCATTACGGTGGATGGCAATCTGGATGATTGGAAGGGGGTTCTTCCTCAGCCGATCTCCGGCTCGATAGGTGAAAGTCTCACCGAGCAGGCGTGGCTGCCATTCATGAATTTCGGATCAAACGTTAAGAGTGGCGAGGCGATCGGTTATTTGGCGTATGATTCCAAGTATTTCTATTTCGCGGCGAAAATCGCGGATAACACTCCGACGGATGGCGGAATCCGCTATGCAGATAGAGATGATGACAGCTACTTCTATCCGGAAGTGTGCACGGACAACGGCAAGAAGCTCGTCTGGCCGGCCGGGGTGCGAAGGTTCTCCTACCGCAAAAACCCCGATCTGCCATCCGGCAACGGCACGGACAACGTGCAGATAGCGTTCAATGTGATACCGGAGAATAAAAAGCCATGGTGGGAGTTCCCCAAGGGCACGATGCCTCGATTCATGGCGTACTGGGACACCGATTACGAATTCGCTCTGAACCAAGTGGCTCCGCAATATGGCGGTGGAACGGAAATATGGAAACTTCTGGCTCCCGGCATTCCGCGCAAGCATTTTTATCCTCGTCAGCCCAAGGCGCCGATCGATGGAGGTCCGGTAAACGACGGCAAACTGGCGATTAGATGGATCGGCAATGAGCGCATTGTTGAATTGGCGTTGCCATGGTCGGAAATACCCATCGTGAAAGAGAGGATGGATCGAGGCGAGCCGATCAAGTTCAGTTTCCGCGTGAATGACGACAAAGGGCCTGCGTATGAACTGGCGGAGGATCGAAGCGTATCCAAGGAGAATTTCCTGGCCTTCCATAACGACTGGGAGACACACTGGGCGAACGAAGTGCAATTTGCGTTTCAGAAATAGAGGCGGTTGGGTTATTCCTGTAACAGCGCGGGAGAGTAATTCGCCATCCCGCCTTAATCTTTTTACCCGTTAAACCAGGCTCGTCCATCCTTGGCGAGCAGTTTGTCCGCCGCCACCGGTCCCCACGTGCCCGCTGAATAGTTGGGAAAGGCGGTGAACTGGCGGGTGGCTTGCCAGGTTTCGATCACAGGCGCAAGCAGCGCCCATGACATTTCCACTGCGTCGGCGCGGTTAAAGAGAGTGGGGTCGCCCGACATCGAGTCCAGCAGGAGCGTTTCGTATGCCGTGGCAGGGGTGACTCCGAAGGTTTCCGCGTAGGTGAAGTTCATCTCTACCTGTCGGATATGCATCTCCGGTCCGGGGGCCTTCGCGCCGAATCGGATCGAAATACCCTCGTTAGGTTGGATACGGATGGTGAGAAGGTTAGGTTCGATCTGATCCTTCGGGCCCATGTGAAAGAAGAGATGCGGAACGCGTTTGAACTTGATGGCGATTTGGGTGAGCTTTTTCGGCATCCGCTTGCCTGAACGGAGGTAGAACGGCACATCCGCCCATCTCCAGTTATCCACCGTCAACTTCAAGGCGGCGAAGGTCTCCGTATGAGAGGATGGGCTAACGTCCGGCTCCTCGCGGTATGCCACAACCTTCTGAGAATCAAAGTATCCCATCCCATACTGCCCCCTCACCGCCACTTCGGCGAGGTTCTCCGGATTGATGGGCATGATGGCTTTCAGGACATCCGTCTTTCTGTCGCGCACGGATTGGCTCCCGTATCTTACCGGTGGGTCCATCGCCACCAGCGACATCAACTGAATGAGGTGGTTTTGAAACATGTCTCGCAGGCATCCCGCCTCCTCGTAATAATTCCCGCGATGTTCCACTCCCAGCGTTTCGCCTGCAGTGATTTGAATGTGGTCGACATATCTGCGGTTCCAGATCGGCTCGATGATGGAGTTGGCGAAACGAAACGCCAGGATATTCTGCACCGTCTCCTTGCCTAAGTAATGATCTATGCGGTAGATTTGCTCTTCGTCGAACGCCTGATGGATCACTTTGTTCAGCGCGATGGCGCTCTCCAGATTGTGTCCGAACGGTTTTTCGATGATGATCCGTGACCAAGCGGTGTTGTCCGTCACCGTATTCAGCCCGTGTTTCATCAGGTTTTTCACTATTTCCGTATAAAAGCTGGGCAGGGTGGCGAGGTAAAAGAGGCGGTTTTCGGCGCAATGATGATCGACCATCATTTCATCAAGTCGTTTTTTCAGTAAATTGTATCCATCCGATTGACTGAAGTCGGCGGTGATGTAGTGCAGCGAAGCGGCGAAATCATCCCAGATATCCTGACGAAATGGTCCAGCCTCGTTGGAGTTTTTCACCGCGTCCAGCATTGCGGCGCGGAAGGACTCATCATCCATGGGGGTCACGGCGTATCCAATGACCGCAAAACCCTTGGGAAGTAGGTTGGCGCAGGCGAGATTGTACAGCCCCGGTATCAGTTTGCGGTGGGTGAGGTCCCCGCTTGCTCCGAAGATGATGAAAGCGACCGGATCCTCGGCGCGGGGCAAAACGGTCAGGCGATTAATCTCATCCTCGGTGATTTCGAAGGTGTCTATTGGCATCGTTAATAATCCTTTATCGGTGGAACGAATGATGTGCACTGTTTTCTTATACGTATCACGCGACGGTAAGTGAGCGTGAAGATGAGACTGGAGCGGGTAGAATGGGAATTATGAATTTAGAAAGAAGAATTGGGAATCAAGCGGGTGGCAAAAATGGATATCCATGCAATGTGCGCGCGAAACTCTCGCGAATTGTCTTGTGCCTTCTTCGCAAATATGAATAGAATGGCGGAGTGAATTCGTTCGATAAGGAGATTGCGCGATGAAAACGAGACTACATTCTCTTCCTCATCTGATTCTCGCACTTGTTGTCATCCTTTTGGGTGCGCCTGGGTTTTCCGTTGCAGCGGGCGTGTCGAATAGCTGCGGGAAAGCCTACGTCCTTCATTCCGTTTACGTTAAGAACCAAACAAGTGAATATAAGGTCAGAGTGAATAAGATCATCAAAATCCTGGCCGACAAGGGGGCTATTCTCTCACCACACGGTGTCGAAAAGGTGAATAGTGTCGGAATAATACGCGAGAAAACTTTGGCGCTTAAACCAAACGGATCTGCGGATATGGAGGTTTGGCAAATAGGTTGGCGAAATGCCAGCACCGGGAAAACAATTCCTTCGCGCATACTCCCTCTTAGCATTAATGTGAATAAGGAGGGTGTCATCACAAGGGCGGCAGTGCTGCAAACCATGCCTAATGTGAATGAAATTATGAATGCATTCATGATCTATCTTCCTCCCGGCATGGTTCTATTTCCGAACAAGGCTGTCAGACTCGGGGATGTTTGGACTGTAATCATACCAAATCCATATTGGAACGGGAGCCCTGTAGATGTGAGGAGCAGATTGGTTGGAGGGGTGCGGATCGGCGGCGTCGAAAGCTTGCGGGTATCCCAATTTTATTCGATACCAATCTCGTATCAATTCGACAAGAAGGGGGATTATTCACAAGACGCACGGCATGCGGTTGCAGCGGTTGCAGGGACGGTGTACGTAAACACCATCAATTACATACAACCAGGGAGTGCGAAATTGGTGAAAAGGGATGAGAATGTAAGGTGGGAATTGATGTTCACGGGACTTAACGCCGTTGTTAAATCCAGCATAAAACAAAAAAGCGTTCGCATTGCGGCGTTGGCTTCGGTACACAGTCAGCTTGTGAAGGTTGATGAACCAAAAACACGGACTCGGAAGAGGTGAAGACGGAAATCTTGGATACCGAGGATGAATGGGCGACGGCTTTATCCTCCACATTTCCAAAATAGACACGATCAGCGGAAAGTTGTATAATATCCGGAAGGGATAAGTATTATTTCGGGAGTAATTATTTGCATGGTGTGTCTATGGGAACTGCGTATATAAGCCTCGGTTCCAACTTGGGGGATCGGTTAGCGAATCTTCACGGGGCGATCCGCTTGTTGAATTCGCCCGCGACACTCGTTACCCACGTATCCCGCTTTTACGAGACGGTTCCTATCGGCGCGACACGGGAACCGGTTCCATTATATATCAATTGCGTGCTGCGGGTGGAGACCACTCTCAACCCTGAGGGATTACTGGATTTCACCCAGAATTTGGAAAGAAAATGCGGGAGAAAGCCCACATTTCGATGGGGACCGCGTGTGATGGATGCGGATATCCTGCTTTTCGACGATTTCGTAATTCATACCGAAAGATTAACGATCCCTCATCCGAGAATGATGGAGAGAGCATTCGCTCTCCTGCCTTTGGCTGAGATCGACCCGGATATCGTTTTCCCTAACGGAGTCTCCCTTCGGGAGCGGTTGGAGAACCCGGAGATACAGGCGCAGACGCTGGTACCGCTTGCGACGGAGGCGACTATTTAGCGTATATGCATTAGGTAATGGCGAAAAGCGATTTTCACCAATCTCATTTCATTTGGGATGTGAGAGATCAATTGCTTTTTCGGTTTTTTGCCATCACCTATAAAGAGAGAGTGAAATGGCTCTATATCGATACGAGGCGGAGGATAAAAACGGGCAGACCGTAATGGGTGCCATGCAGGCTAACAGCGAGGCGGATGTGCAATCCCGGCTCATTCAGCAAGGGTATCACCCCACATACATCGCCACGCCTTCAAATGGAGTCGCAACTAGCACGGCGAGCGTTCAATCGGGACAGTTTGCTTCTCAACCCTCCTCCAAAGCCAAAATTCTGTCGAAGGCTACTATAAAGCCCGCCACGCTCGCGCTTTTCTATCGCCAGTTCGCCTCGCAATTGCGCGCGGGAATCTCAATCTATCAGACCCTTGTAAACCTCGCTCCTCAAACCCAGCCGCCGATCCTCGCAAAAGCTGTGGAGCATATGAAGGATGCGGCGTATCACGGCGGGCGACTCTCGGATGCCATGGAGAGCTATCCCAATATATTCCCTTCCTATGTCAGAGGAAGTGTGCGGGCGGGAGAGACGGGTGGGTTCATGGACGCGGTGCTGGATGAGATCGCCATGGAGTACGAAAGGGATGCCAAGTTTTACAAAGGCTCATGGTTATTCATTTCGTTGATCGTGCAGGAGGTGTTGGCGATTGCATTGGCTCAGCCCGTTATTATTAGTTTTTTCCCTTCACCGAATTCGAACTCATACAATATAAATAATCACATTCATAAGTATCTGATCCTGGCGCTTGCCAGGAATACCCCGATCGCTATCTTTCTGATGTTGGGCGTCGTATGGGCTGCCAGGTGGTTTAAAAGGTCTCGTTTCGCCGTGTATCACGACTCCATGCTGATGAAAATCCCGGTATTCGGGAACCTGGAAAGGCAGCGATCCCTCGCCACCTTTATCAGAATGATGCGGCGGCTTTACACGGCGGGATTAGGCCCCATAGTGGCATGGGAAGGCGCGATGCACTCCGCACGAAACAGTGTCATTCGCCAGAAACTAATGGAGGCGGGGGAGAAGGTGCGAAATAACGTACCTATACACGAGGCGTTCACCTCCACGCACCTCTTCGCCAACGAGATGGAGCAGACCTTGGCGACGGGTGTTGTGAGCGGGCAGGTTGTGGACTCCTTGGATCGGATCGCTCAGTACTACGAGGACAATGTGGATCGAGCGTTCACCAGTTGCCGTATGACCCTGTTGCATATTGGTTTGACATCCTTTATCATATTGATCGGAGTCGTAGTGATCATGCTTACGAAATCCTACTTCGGTGCGATATTCAGTCCGAAAATGTGGTGGAATCAAAACTAAAACGATGCCTGAATTCAACTATTTGGCCATAGATCTGCAAGGGAAACGCGTTGAGGGAACCATCTCCGCGGAGAACTCCGCGCTTGCGCTCGGACGGTTGAGGGCGATGGGGTTGGAGGTGGAAAAGGTACGCTTGGCGGGGGGGGCGGGATCGAGCCACTCGGAAAAAACGGTTCGGTTAACCCCGCAAAAGGAGGGAATGGGCTCCACCTCGCACGGAGTGATGGAGACCTTCGCCTATCCGGTGGTGTCGGGAGTCTCGTTGAGTGTGATGGCGCAGTTCTATCGCCAACTCGCTGCGCTTATCAATGCCGGAATGCCGATCTATCAGGCTTTAAGCAGTCAACTCGGTCAGACCCACAATACCCGTCTTGCTAAGTTTATCAATGAGATGATGCATACCGTGGAAAGCGGTGGAAGGATTTCCGATGTAATGGAACGCCATCCATCCGTTTTCCCGGATGTTCAGCTCGAGATGGTTCGCGCCGCCGAGCAGGGCGGAATGTTGGAGATGATCCTCTCGCGCATCGCGGATTACCTTGAACAGGAGATTCAGTTACGTCAACTTATAAGCCGCCTTACCCTGTACCCTAAAATTGTCGCATTGGTCGCAGTGATGATTCTCGGCAGATCCGTTCTGTTTGGCGGAGGGATGCCCGCGATATCGGCATGGGCGCTAACCGGCAATACTTTGAATTACCTGAATAACACCGTTTTCTTCCTTGCGGAGATTGGCATCGCGGCGTTTTTCATTTTCGCGTTTTTCCGGATCGTTATCTTCAAATCGGAAGCCGCCAAAGAGTTGTATGAACGAGTTAAGTATTCCATACCGGGGGTCGGGGATGTCGCTCGAAAGATTGCTCTGGCGCGGTTCGGCAGGGCATTCGGTGCGCTCTATGGGGCCGGAGTGGGTTTGAACGCCGCAATCCGAGCGGCGGGAGCGGCGAGTGGGAGCAGAATTGTCCATCGCGCCTCCCTGGCGGGCGTGGAGGCGGCGAATCGCGGGGAGTTGCTCTCCGAAACCTTCCGACAAACAGGGGTGTTTAACACCTTGGTGATCGACATGCTTCGCACGGGCGAACATACGGGGAATATCGACCACATGATGACCAAAGTGGCGGAGTATCTGGAGGGCGAGGCGGAGACCAAAGCGCACAAAATCGCCAATATCTTTTCGATTGTCCTTTATCTTATCGTCGCGCTCCTAGTGGCTCAATCGATTATCGGTTTCTATTCGGGCTACTCGAAGAGCATAATGAGTGGAACGAATTAACGATGCCTCAGTCGGAGATGCCTGATTATTATGCCTCGCTCGGTTTGCCTCATGACGCCACGGCCGAACAGATACGCAGGCGTTTTCGCGAGTTGGCGCGTAAGTGCCATCCGGATATAGCCCGCACTAAGGACGCGGAAGAGCGATTTAAGGCGATCAATGTGGCGCACCAGATTCTTTCAGATCCTGCCAAGCGAGCCTCCTATGATTTGGAAATTCGGCGGAGACAACAAAGGAGTGTTCCTCCTACTTCTCCCTCTTCCCATAGGGACTCCTCCAGAGTGCCCCAAACCTCACAGCCTAGGCGTTCCCAACCAAACCGCGAAAATCCCGAAGTCGTTTTGGAGCGAGCCCAAAATGCATTTCGCCGTATGAGCTTCAGAGAGGCGGAGACCTATTGCAGGCAATGCCTTAGGGTGGACCGGCGTTGCGCAGAAGCCTATGAATTGTTGGGGGATATCCGCAAGGCGACCGGACGCCTGGAGGACGCCATCACCATGTATTCCTACGGGTTGCAATTTAACCCGAACAAGGAATCCATGCAGCATAAGTTCGATAGGTTAACGCGAATACCAAATCAGCCGAGCGGAGCGAGGGTAAACAGAGGGGAAAGGCGTAACAACGCATCGGCGAATGTTTCCGGATGGCTTGACGGCTCACCGTATTTATCGTGGCTGTTTATCGGACTTGGCGCACTTGTCATGCTGGTTTTGCTGGTGGTTGTCTATCGAGTCCCATCCCTGATGTCCGATGGAATATTCGTCATCAGTTGGAACCCTCTTCTTTGCTTCTCTCTGGGGGTTGGAGGGTTCACAGCCGGAATGATGGCAGAAACCCTGGGTCTATTAAGGGGCGTAGGGAAACCGCGAAGGTTGGCGGAACCGCCTCTGTCATGGATTTTTTCGTTTGGGGTGATTGCGGTTATCAGTTCTCCCGCTCTATTAGTTCTGATGATGGGATTGTGGTTCATCTCCCGAAGAGAGGCCAACTGGGTTTTACGAGGGATATTTTTATGCATCATCCCATGCCTGCTCATTGCGTGCGTGGCGAATGGCGGAATTCCATGGGTTATCGTATCAGGCGAGAACCTCGCATTTCCTCTATACCTTGTCGGTGCGGGTGTCTCACGAAAAATCACCAGGGTTTAATATCTCATGGGATGGAGGGGGGATAGAAAAAAACCGGTTTGTATAAACAAAACCGGTTCATTTTCCGTGAGCTTTCAGAAAGGGTTGCAGAACGGGAAATAATAAATAATAAATGAATAATAAAGCTGCCATACGACCCTATGACTCGAAGCGATTGAGTTAGTGATTGGCAGCGATTGGGATTAGACCATCGCCTGCACGTTCGCCGCTTGCGGTCCTTTGGTTCCTTCGACGATCTCGAAAGTCACCTGTTGGCCTTCGCTTAGGGTTTTGAAACCTTCTTTCTGAATTGCGGAGTAGTGGACAAAGATATCCTTGCCTTCCGCGGTTTCAATGAAGCCATACCCTTTGGCGTCATTGAACCATTTGACTTTGCCCGTTAACATAACTTATGTCTCCTTATGGCTACAATGCGACTGCATTCGCAGTCGTGCCAGTATAACAAATTCTAAAAAATCTGTCAATATGACATTCAAAAAAAATAGAAAATTTATCATTGTCGGTTGATATGCTATATATACCCGTTCGTTCGGAAACGTATGGTGGCTTGACATAGTTGAGGAAGTGGGCTAACATATTCGTATGAAGCTCGCATGTTCAGTTTCGAAAGGATAATATGACTCGAAGGCAATCCCCCACTTTGAAGGATGTTGCAAAGGAGGCTGGCGTTAGTGTCATGACGGTGTCCGTGGCTCTAAGCGGCAAATCCTGCCATGTCCGAATTTCCGACAAGACTCGCAAGCATGTGGAAGAGACTGCGCGCCGCCTCCATTATCAACCGAACGCCATCGCCCGTTCTCTTAGGAGCAACCGCACCAATACGTATGGATTCTATAGCGCTTATCCGTACCTTAGCGTGGACAACCCGTACATCCATCATATCATCAGCGGCCTGATGGATGGATGCGATAATTGCGAAAAGGAACTACTCATCTTCGGCGATTATTACGGCAAACCAGTGGAGGAGGTCCTTTCGCGCATTGGAGATCGCCGCATTGACGGATTGACAGTCTGGGCGCCCCCGGAAGGGCCGTTGGGGGACGCTCTTTTGGAATCGGGAATTCCAACGATCAGCATAGACAGTCGTTTGGCCACGACCAGACCGAATACGGAGGGGATTGCCTATGTGGTTGCCGATGACGAAAGAGGTATCCGCTCCATGCTTGATTACCTCATGAATAAGGGGCATCGTCGTTTCGCTTACGTCACCATAGGTTATCCTTCCACCTCGCAAAGCATTCGTCTTGAGACCGTGCGGCGGTATCCGGAAAATCACGATATGGAGTTGACAATCTTTAACAACGAACATTGGTTGGAAACATGGCTTGAGGGATGCAGTGTGACTTGGCTGGATGAAATCATTGCAAAATGGTCGGATATACCTCAAAAATCCAGACCCACGGTTTTTGTCTGCTGGTGCGATCACCTTGCCTACGCGATGCTTGCAAGATGCAGGCGTCATAATCTGCGCGTGCCTGAGGATGTGTCGATTACCGGATTTGACGGATTACCGCCCACTCTCACTCTCAACGGCAATCTAACCACTGTCTCCGTCCCGTGGCATGATGTTGGAAAGCGAACAATCGAACTGCTGGAGGATAAAATCGCCGGCAGGTCGGTTCCAATCCAAACCATCATGCCGTTCTCCATACAGGTCGGTGATACCGCATAGCCTGCTTCTCTAATCGAGGTCGAGAGATTCCTGCTCTCCGTGGAACGTTATCGTTGATGGCTTCGGGATAATTACATCGAACCTGTCCGGAAAAGCATCACGCAAACGCGATGCGAATTTGTACAGTTTGTCGATGTAAGTCTTGGTATTCTCATCCCGCCCGTTTTTTTCGTAATCCTCCATCAATCCGAGTTTACCGTTCATTCGTTCGTATACATGCACGAAATCCCCTTGCCGAGCGTCGCCCGCCACCTCCGCAAGGCGCTTCCGGTTCGTGCTATTAAATGTTTTGTCCGTTATTCGTTCTCTTCGCGCCAGATCCTCAACGGGTATTCTGTGATCCTTCAATGCTTGGATCGTTCTTATGTAAAGGCCCGCGATATCGTCCTCTCGGTGTTCAAATAGCAACTTTACGGCGGTCTCGATGAAGCTTTTACCGTAGGGTTCATCGGCTCGCGATCTCAAGGATGAGCCTTTGAATACGATTTCGTCGTTGTATTCCCTTAAAACATAGTTCTTTGTCTTCAATGAGATCATCGCGCGATATCTGCCGTCGAATGCCAGTCGTATTCCCGAAGGAAGTTTCGCGCCAATCCGTTCAATGAATTCAATTTCATCCGTTTCCGTCCCGAGGGAGGAAGGGGCGACGAAATAGACGCCATCGGTGTCGATTTCAATTACATTTCCTCCCTCCTCCTCAATCCATTCGGCGATTTGTTGAACCAACTCCCTTCCTCGGGCGGTAACTCTTGCTGCGGCGTCTGGATCGTTAAAATGAAAATTCGCCGCTCCCAAATATCCGTAGAACGAGTTGATCAGGACTTTTAACGATCCCTGAATTCCATCCCATAAGTAGCGTTCCTTTCCCTGTGCACTTCTCATTCGGCTTTTGGCGTCTAGGCGCCTGTGCGTAAGTTCCTCAAGAATGGGCAGGAAAAGGTTGAGACGATCCTTTGCAGGGGCGATTCGGTCGGAGATCATGATGCTTGGATATAGGCTTTCCACGTCAGCTTTCACGATATGATCCAAAACCCCCGCTCTCCTTAACTCCGTATAGCCCCCGGGGATATCCTTTACGGGACTTGGCGTCGGGATCGCTTGATTTTGAGCCAGATAGGCTCTGGCAAATATCGAGTTGATCTTTTCCCCGGTACCGGAAACCGCCACGGATCCGTAAGAGTCAGGTACCATCTGAGTTTGATAAAAATCCGTGGGAGTGACCAATTCCGCCAAGCGTTCGGTTTCAATCACGTCCTGCGTGGCGTATTCCACCACCCTGGCCCGATCCTGCTCGAACAACCTTTTCATCTCATCCCTGGGCAGGATGATACGATCCGGTTCCGCTATTCCGAAAGCCTTGGCGACGTTTTTCAGCCCGTAACTCGTGAGAGACCCTTTCGCCAGATCGAACCTCTGCACAGCTAGGTAAGTATCCACAACGTGACGGCCATGGATGAATATCTCTTGAAAAGGACGGGTGTTTCCCCCGATCGCATATTGTCGGGTGCCTATGTTGCGCGGGGCGGAGCCGTCGCGTCCTAGGGAGAGAGGCATGCCTATGATGTCCGCCCTGCGGATGATAAACGGAAGGTCAAACCCATAGATGTTGTGACCTTCGAAAATGTCGGGATCGCATTCGCGAACCAATGCAATGAATTGGGACAGTAACTCTTTTTCGTCGCCCATGAGGGCGTTAACATAGCCCCGATTATCCTTGACAGCTATCAGCAGTATCTTTCCCGTGTCCGCGGAAAGCCCTTCGGTCTCTATGTCCACCTGCATACGATGGACTTCATCGAACGCCATCCCTTTGAAGAGCGTCACCCCGGTGTCAATGAGCGCCATCCTTATTTCGTTGCCATAATACAGGCTTTCCTTTCGGTCGTTTTTCAATTGCGAGATCGCATCCCTGTATGCATGGTGATCGGGAAATACATGGAGCCAGCGCAAGCCCTCTCCCTCCAATTCCAGCGTCTCTGAATTCTCGAACTCCTTCCGGGTGTTGGTGAGAACCCATCTTCTAAAAGGGATATTCTCGATTTGCAACTTGTCATCCGGAGTGCGCACCCAGAGTCGCAGTTGGTTATCCGCGATTTCTGCTGCGACCACTCTTTCAAGCGGATTTGAACCGTAAAGTGCGCTTTCCAAATATTCGGTGCGGGTATTGTTTGTGTCCATTTGTTTTTCCATGCGATACGGGGCGTTTGTAAAAATACGATTCGACTCCTTATGAAGTATTCTTAATCATAGCACCATCAAGTGTAGAACGATGTGTGGTGTTATAAGATATGTTGCGTTAAAGGCAATTGAAATCCGATTCGATCGGTTTTTTTCATTCCTATCATCCGATTATTATCCATCTAACCCATAATGCGATACGTTTCGAGGGGGCTTTTGAACTCCCTGCGTTGAGGCCTTGCATATGAAACCGCGCATTTCGCTGTCATATGTCATTCGCGTTCTCTTTGTTTGGATGCTTGTCACGGAGGCGTTGGTTAACGCTGTCATCCTCGTGCATGGACGACCCGAGGATAAGGCGGTGATCAAAATGGGGGACGGACTGATTTTGCTGTGGATCCTCGTGACCGGTGGTTTGATTTTAAAGTTCCAGTATAGGATTATCCCATGGTTGCAAGGATTGAGAGGGGATTGGAGGATCAAGTTTGTGGTCATGTCAACCGCACTTATTCTTTGGGAGGAGGCGATTACAACCATAATGACCAATCTCGCTCCTCTCTTCGGGGTTCGGATCGGACAGGCATACATCACCGCCTCTTCCAACTATTTCAATGTTATCTTTTTTCACAGCGTAATCATAATCGCTCCGATGTTCGTCGGGTGGGCGATCCTTCTATCCCGGTATGATTTCAAGCCCGCGGAGGTGTTTCTGCTCTTCGGGATTACGGGAACTTTGGCGGAGGCAAGCTTCGGGGGGGTGGTTCAAATAGGCACTTTCGGGTTTTGGATATTCGTTTATGGCTTAATGGTATGGCTGCCTGCGAAATGCGTTCCTCGGCGGGAAGGGTTAATCAAACCCAAATGGTATGTTTACGTACTATCCGTTTTCTTTCCCAATCTATTCTCCATCCCCTTTGCGATCGGGGCGCATATTATTCATCCCTCCAAAATCGATTTTCCGCCATATCGCTAAGGAAGCATGGCTACTTCTCTATTCTCTTGGGGTGAAGGATACCGTTTTGCGCCAATTCGGTATTCAATCTATCGTTTTCGTTCTGCAGCTTTTCAATTTTTTGCAGCAGATCCAAAATGATCTCCACTCCCGCAAGGTTCACCCCCATCTCCTGGGTGAAACGGCGTATCTGCAGTAGTCTCTGGATATCCATCTCGGAGTAGAGTCTGTTTTTATTGCTCACGCGAGAAGGCGTCACCAGACCGAGCCGTTCGTACATCCTCACCGTTTGAGGATGCAATCCGGTCAATTGGGCTGCGATGCTAATCATATATACAGGTTCTTCCGGTATTTTTCGCGCCAAAGCTCACACCTCTGTCATATGCTTTCGATAAAATGATGTATGAACCATCCGAATAACCATGCATTAGGATCACATATCTGTTTCATTATTCCAGCGCATTGACTTTTTTTTGGATGATTAACGCATTCTTAAGACAGGTTCGCTTTGTCACCTCTTATTCGAGCGAGTTCCTTTAACAGCTCTTTTTCCCTTGGCGAGAGTTCTCGCGGAACGATAATTTTCAGTTTCGCGTAAAGGTCACCAGTCTTCCCTGCGTTTCTTGTTGCAACGCCTTGTCCCGCAATTCTAAGCTTTTGGCCGCTTTGCACGCCTGCCGGGACGATCAGCGTTTTCAATTCGTTATTCAGCGTAGGCACCGATATCTCACCGCCAAGGGCGGCGATGGTGTAAGGAATGCTTATCTCCATAATCAGATCATCGTTGACTCGCTCGAAAATCGGATGAGGCTTAATCCGGATTAGGAGATAGAGATCGCCTCTTGCACCGTTAATCCCTTCGGATCCTTGCCCGGCAAGGCGTATCCTTTGCCCTTCCTTCACCCCTGCGGGTATCGTAAACTCTATTTTCTTACTCCTCTGAAGCCGTCCCCGCCCCTTGCAATGAGCGCAGAAGGTAGTCATCCTGGCGGGATTGGAGACATCCCGCATACGACCCGATCCGCCGCAGTGCGGGCAAATGTCCTCCATGGGCAGGGTGATAGTCTTTTTTCCGCCTCGTACCGCCTCCTCCAGAGACAGTTCCAATGCAAACTCAACATCTTCCCCGTGCGGTCGTGTCTGCTTGGTTCGTGTCGCCCTCCCCCCCCCGAACAGACTTTCGAATAATTCATTGAGATTGCCAGGGAAGCCTGTAAAGTCATATTGTCCGCCATTGGGATTAAATCCAGTGGTTGGATTCTGCCATTGCGAACCATATTGCGACGCCTGCTTCCATTGATCGCCGAAACGATCGTATTGGGCTCTTTTGTGAGCGTCTTTTAAAACATCGTGCGCTTCCCCGATCTCCTTGAACTTGGCCTCGGCGTTCTTGTCTCCCGGGTTCACGTCGGGATGATATTTGCGCGCAAGCTTCCGATAAGCGGCTTTGATCTCTTTCTCGTCCGCAGTTCGGCTAACGCCCAGTATTGCATAATAGTCCTTGTATGTCGGGTTTGCCAATTTTTCACCTTCCAATTAGGGGACCGCGCCGCTCAATCATTTACACCATCATTGGATTTCTCGTCGTCTGAAATACCGGAATGGCTTTCGTGCATCTGCAAAAACGAATTGCATTGCTCAATTTTTCAGGATGGTTCGCATGAATGCCTTCATCCGAACCATCCATATATCCAAGCGTTATTTCTCCTTGAAGTCCGCATCGATCACATCGTCGGGTTTGCCTTCCGTGGCGGGCTGATACTCTGACTGTTGGTATCCCGTCTCTTCGGGAGCCTGTCCGTCCGAATTCCCTGCGGTCTGCTTGTAGAGAAGTTCGGATAGACTGAAGCTCTCCTGTCGCAACTCCTCGGTGATCCGCTTGATATTATCGACATTGTCCGTATTGATAGCGGACCTTAGCTCGGATATCTTGCCTTCGATCTTGATTTTCTGATCGCTTGGGACTTTGTCTCCGATATCTTTCAACGTTTTCTCAGTCTGATAGCATAGCGAATCGGCTTGGTTTTTCGCCTCGGCGGTTTCACGCATTTGATGATCCTCATCGGCATGCTCGCTGGCTTCATGTACCATCCGTTCGATATCCCTCTTGTCAAGGTTTGACGATCCGGTAAGCGTGATGCTCTGCTCCTTGTTGGTGGCTTTGTCCTTCGCCGTTACGTGAATGATACCGTTTGCATCGATATCGAAAGTCACTTCGATCTGAGGCACCCCTCTTGGCGCCGGCGGAATGCCGGAGAGTTGAAAGTCTCCTAGGGACTTATTCATAGCCGCCATCTCCCTCTCGCCTTGAAACACCTTAACATGAACGGATGTCTGCCCATCCTCGGCGGTGGAGAACACTTCGGATTTCTTGGTTGGAATGGTCGTATTGCGGTCGATGAGTTTTGTCATCACCCCTCCCAGAGTTTCAATGCCCAATGAGAGCGGGGTGACATCCAATAGGACGATATCCTTCACCTCTCCCGCAAGCACTCCTCCTTGGATTGCGGCTCCCACAGCCACAACCTCATCAGGGTTGACACTTTTGTTGGGCTCCTTGCCTCCGCCGAGCCGACGGACTAATTCCTGAACGGCGGGCATTCTGGTTGATCCGCCAACGAGGACGATTTCATCAATCCCGTTCGCTTGAATTTTAGCGTCCGCAATGGCGCGTTGGAATGGACCGACGCATCGATCAAGGAGGTCATGTGTTAGCTCCTCGAATTTGGCACGCGTCAAATTCATGTCCAAATGCACCGGGCCATCCGGCGTGGCGCTGATAAATGGAAGATTGATATTGGTGTTCACCATGTTGGAAAGTTCAATCTTCGCCTTCTCAGCCGCTTCGCGCAATCGTTGCATAGCCTGTTTGTCGCGTGAGAGGTCGATTCCATGCTCCTTCTTGAATTCACCTGCGATGTAATCAACAATTCGCGCATCCCAGTCGTCTCCGCCGAGATGCGTGTCGCCTGCGGTGGACTTCACCTCGAACACTCCTTCTCCGACCTCAAGAATGGAAACGTCGAATGTTCCGCCTCCGAGGTCAAAGACGAGAATGGTCTCATTCTTTTTCTTGTCGAGACCGTACGCAAGAGCCGCCGCCGTCGGTTCGTTGATGATGCGTTGCACCTTCAACCCCGCGATCTCTCCGGCGTTTTTCGTGGCGGTTCGCTGAGCGTCGTTGAAATAGGCGGGCACGGTGATAACCGCACTATCCACCTTTTCACCAAGATACTGTTCGGCGTCGGATTTCAATTTTTGGAGAATCATCGCGGATATCTCTTCCGACGTATAGCCCTTGCCGTCGATGGATATCTTTTCGTTTGTTCCCATTTTACGTTTGATTGAGATGATGGTTCTATCGGGGTTAATGATCGCCTGTCGTTTCGCCGCAGTGCCCACCATTCTTTCCCCATTCTTATTAAATCCAACAACGGAGGGGGTTGTTCTGCCGCCTTCGGCGTTGGCGATGACTACCGGCTCTCCGCCTTCAAGCACGGCCACCACGGAATTCGTGGTCCCCAAGTCAATTCCCACGGTTTTTCCCATTCTTGCGCTCCTTCATTTCGATATTCTGGATAATGTCCAATCGTCATTGTTTGTTAGTCGATTAGTATTATTCCACTTGAGTGTCATTCTGTCAAGTATATTTACGTAATATTATCGCATTCGTTTCGTATTTTTTTAGATGTATTTTATTCTTGGGAAGCATGCTGCTGAAGTTAAAGCACGGTGAGGTGAGGCGAAACTATTCATAGCTGGAAAAAGAGGGGCACGGAGGGGGCGGGATTCGAACCCGCGAGGCTTTTGGCCTACCCACTTTCGAGGCGGGCGCACTAGACCAACTATGCGACCCCTCCGCGTTGCGAACTTCCGATCGCTCCGACGGAGGCGAGGGAGCGAAAGTTCGATAAAATGGCGCCCTCGGAGGGAATCGAACCCCCGACTCAGGGCTTAGGACGCCCCAGCTCTATCCACTGAGCTACGAGGGCGGACGCAAAAAAAGCTGAAGCATGGAAGCTGACGGAGCGAAACACCCTCAGCTCGCCGTCTTCAGCCTTCGGAAAGCATGCGCTCGAAGGGACTTGAACCCCCGGCCTACAGGTCCGCAACCTGTCGCTCTATCCGCTGAGCTACGAGCGCATAACGAATGCATCCATTGCACACAGGCTACTTATTATAGATGAAGATGCAGGGAAGTGTCAAGAGCGGGAAGGTTCCTCCTTAAGTCTCTTAACCAAGAGATATTTTCCGGAAGTGTCTATTAAAAAGTTTGCAGACTTCGATCAATATCCCGCATCGAACGAACAGACTTAAGCGGAACGATTGCTGTTCAGTGAAGTCAGTAATGAAGGACATGACGGGATACGGCTTGCGGCCAACCGATGATGTTGATATCGAATTTCAGGGACGGTTCCACCACGGTGCTTACGTTATGGATCTGAAAGGATAATTGCCAACCTTAGTGGTGACAGACACATTTCCGTTTAATTTCAGGATTTAATTCCTATAAACCACGTACCCCGTGCCGTACCGGATTGGATGGAATTCGTTGTTTTTTTCAACCTGTCCAACGCTTTTCGTACTGCATGCTCCCACTCGGGTGTATTGTGACCGTTGGAACAGTTATCACAGCAGAGGTAATGATCGTCACATAAGTTCGGAAATTGCGTCTTGACGGATTGATATATGGCATCTAATTCGTACAAGCCGCTCAGTATAAATTGGAATTTGCAGTTCACAAGCTCTTTGTATAATATCTTAATATCCTCTCGTGCCATGTCTACACTCCTTCTCATAAAATTATATTTGTACATATATTGAAGAACAGTTCTTCGGGCACGCTTGGTCAATCAGGCTTTACTTCCTTCGCTCAATTTATAATGATTGCAATAAATATGCCATTAAGGTAGTCTGTTTTCCAGAAATGAATAATGACGCCAAATCGTATGCTATACAGAGGTTTTCATGTCAATAACCAGGCGCAACTTCATCCGCCAGTGTGCGATTTCCGGGGTTGAAGTGATGAGCATGCTGCGCTTTCCCGGTGAAACGGACGCACAAGGCGAGGCTATATCAAGGGATGCGGAATTTCAGCCGAACTGGCAATCCCTCCGGCAATACCAGGTTCCGGATTGGTTCCGCGACGCCAAATTCGGAATCTATTACCACTGGGGTCTCTACTCCGTCCCCGCCTACGACAACGAGTGGTACTCCCGCAATATGTACATCAAGGGTTCCGCGGCGAACGCTTACCATCTGAAGCATTACGGTCCCCTTTTGACTTTTGGCTACAAGGACTTCGCGCCGCAATTCAAGGCCGAGCGATTCGATCCCGATGAGTGGGCGGAACTGTTCAAGCAAGCGGGCGCCAAATTCGCCGGTCCGGTGGCGGAGCACGCAGACGGGTTCTCGATGTGGGACAGCAAAGTGAATGAGTGGAACGCTGCGAAGATGGGACCGGAGAGAGACCTTGTGGGGGAGATGTCTCAAGCGGTGCGACGCAAGGGCTTGAAGTTTGTAACCACCTTCCATCATCAGTGGCGATGGGGCTGGTATCCGACGGAAGATTCCACCTGCGATTGCTCCAATCCGGCATACTCCGGACTCTACGGTCCGCCGCTGCCTTCATCCGCATTCGACTATTCCCATCCCATGCCGCCGCCGGACGAGCCTTTTTGCAAGGAGTGGGAGAGGAAGGTGCGCGAGGTGATCGAACTCTATCGACCGGACCTCATCTATTTCGACAGCCGCATGGCGATCATCCCGGCGAGTTATAGGATGGATTTGATATCCCATTATTATAACCAACAGAGCGCATGGCGAAAACCTGTCGTCCTCACATATAAAAAACCAGACCTTCCGGACGGCGTTGCTGTGGAGGACCTCGAGAGGGGGAGGATGGCGGATATCTCCGAGCGTCCGTGGATGACTGATGACGCGATAGCCTGGAACTCTTGGTGCTATGTTCAAAATTTACAATATAAATCCGTCAAGCGTCTTTTAGATGAACTGGTGGATATCACGAGCAAAAACGGATGTTTTCTTTTGGACATCACCCCGCAGGCGGATGGAACGATTCCCCAGGAAGTGCGAGATCGCCTTCTCACGATCGGAAATTGGTTGAAAGTGAACGGCGAGGCGATCTACAATACAAGACCCTGGAGGGTTTTCGGAGAGGGCCCCACCCCTACTGCGGGAGGGGCGTTCGTGGAGGACAAAATCAAGGATCTCACCCCGGAGGATAAGCGGTTCACCATCAAGAACGATGCGCTTTACGTGATTGTAATGGGGGCGCCGAAGGGGGAGATCACAATTGATTCCTTGAAACCATCGGTTAAATCCCATGAAAAGGCTATTCGAACGATCTCTTTATTGGGGACCAGGAGTAAAATCAAATGGTCCGTCACACCAAACGGTATCGTAATTACTCCGCCGGAAAAGACCCCGAGTCCGTATGCTAACGTTTTTAAAATAGAATTCACTTAGGGAAATCATTATGATTAAAATTCCGATCGCATTAGGAGCCGCTCTTATGACCATCAACGCATTTGCCACCGTGCCACCCCCGGAACCCTACGGTCCGGTTCCGACTCCGAGGCAGCTTCGCTGGGAGCGGGGACAGATGGAGGCTTTCGTGCACTTCGGTATGAACACCTTCACGAACAAGGAGTGGGGATACGGGGATGAGTCGCCAAGTCTGTTCAACCCGACCGACTTCGAAGCGAATCAGATCGTCAGCGTGATAAGGAAGGCCGGCTTTCAGGGGCTGGTGCTCACCTGCAAGCATCACGACGGCTTCTGCCTTTGGCCGAGCAAGTACACCGAGCATTCGGTTAAGAACAGCCCGTGGATGGACGGCAAGGGCGACGTGGTCGGGCTGATCTCGGATGCGTGCCATAAGCAGGGACTCAAGTTCGGGATTTACCTCTCCCCATGGGATCGTCATCGAGCCGATTACGGGACTCCCTCGTATATCACCTACTATCGCAACCAGTTGCGGGAGTTGCTCAAGAACTACGGCCCGATCTTCGAGGTCTGGTTCGACGGCGCGAACGGCGGCGACGGCTACTATGGCGGTGCTCGAACGACGCGAACCATAAGCGAAAACTATTATGATTGGGCGAAGACCTACAAAATCGTGCGAGAACTGCAACCGAATGCGGTCATGTTCGGCGGGCCGGATGTTCGCTGGGTGGGTAATGAAGCGGGGTATGCGCCGGACCCGTGTTGGGAAACCTCCGAAGGTCCGGAAACCGGGGTGAATCAATCCAATCGCTGGTTGCCTGCGGAGTGCGATGTCTCGATACGTCCAGGCTGGTTTTACCATCCCGAGGAGGATAACAAGGTCAAAACGGTTTCGCAGCTTCTGGACATCTACTTCAACTCCGTCGGGAGAGGATGCAACCTCATATTGAATATTCCCCCGGACAAAAAGGGGCAAATCTATCCCACCGACGCGAAAAACGTGGATGAGTTCGGTGCGATCATCCGAAAGACTTTTGCGAAGGATTTCGCCAAGGGCGCGACGGTTACGGCGAGCGAAACGCGAGGGAACGATCCGAGCTACTCTCCCTCCAACGTGATCAAGGGCGGTGGCAAATCCTACTGGTGCACGGACGACGGGGTCACGACCGCGTCCCTGACCCTGAAGCTGAAAAAACCGACTTTGTTCGACATCGTGCGGATTATGGAGTATGTTCCCCTCGGGCAGAGGGTGGAGGCGTTCGCTTTGGATTACGAGCGGGACGGGAAGTGGACACAGTTCGCCACCGGAACCAGCATCGGCTTTCAGCGGTTACTGCGCGTTCCGGAGATCACCGCCGACGCCGTCCGGCTGAGGATCACGAAATCCGCCGCCGCCCCGGTGATATCCGATATCGGGCTATTCCAGTTTGCGGGGAAATAATATTTCTTACAACTTTGAAAGGAATCAAGCCATAACACCTTGCCTCCACTGCCTTGGAGTCTTGGTTCCTGGCGGTAGTCGGAAGCGGTTCCGAATACTCTGCGTAAAAAAGGATTGCATGAAGCGAGTGGAAACCCTCGACCATCGCTCCACCTGCCGGATGCTGTCTGTTATCATGGAAACAAAAACGGATTTGGATTATCTTCAACCATATGACCGTTCATTAACCGTATGAAATAGGTACAATGAAAAGAGACGCATCCTGCCGAGTGTTTCATGACGGGATGCAGGTTATTCAAAGGAGAGAATCCCATGAGCAAAATCGGCATCGCCATACTATCCCTCGCGCATGTCCACGCGGGGGGATACGTGCATCAAGTGCGGGAGAATCCCAACACGGAGATCGTCGCCGTTTGGGACGAGGATCCGGTTCGAGGCAAGCAGGAGGCTGAGAGGCTGGGCGTTCCGTTTTACGAATATCTCGATGACATCCTTGCGCTGGATAAAGTGCAGGCGGTGGTGAATGACTCACCCACCAACCTCCATCCTCAGGTTCTCATTTCCGCCGCCCGCGCAGGGAAGCACATCTTCACGGAGAAAGCGCTCACCATCACCGTCGAGGAGGCGGACATGGTCAAGGAGGCGGTCGAGAAGGCGGGTGTGAAGTTCATGATCTCGCTCCCGTCGCGTACCCGCCCGGAGATCCTTTTCGCCAAGCAGGTTTTGGATCAGGACTTGCTTGGAGAGGTGACCGAAATGCGCGCCAGAATTGCGCACATGGCCGCTCTGGACAAATGGTTCAAGCCCGCCGAGAACCACAGCGGCAACGCTTGGTTCGGCGATGAAAAGATGGCCGGGGGCGGGGCTTTCTTCGACCTTGGCTGTCATCGCGTGGACGTAATGCGCTGGTTCCTTGGCGAACCCGCCAGCGTGGTGGCAAGGAAGAATAACTTCTCCGGCGCCTATGACATCGACGACAACATGGTGGCGGTGGTGGAGTTCAAGAACAAGGCGATCGGTGTTTTGGAGGTCTCCTGGGTGCATCGATTGGGTCCGAACCCGCTGGAAATCTACGGCACGGAGGGGTTCCTCTCGCTGGATATGGCTGCGGGTCCGAGAGTGTGGCTGGAAAGCCTGAAATTGGAATCCCACGGCATCAAAGGTGGAGTGGCGCCGACCAATCTTCCCAAAGCCTTGCCGATACCCATGGAGCAGTGGATCAACGCCATCAAGGACGGCTCGGAGATGAGCATCACCTTGCAGGATGGATGGAACCTCACGCAGCTTATGGATGCCTGTTACACCGCCGCGCGCACCGGAACCGAGGTTAGGTTGTAATGCGATTTTCCGGATCGGGACATGGCGCAAGGCGTTCGCAAGATTCACATGACATTAGCGAGGACCCGGCGGATTTAGTCTTCGAGTGCGTTTGCGCCATCCCATCCGGCAAAGTCGTCTCCTACGGTCAGTTGGCGGAGATGGTGCGAGGGGTTCGGCTCACCGCCAGAGAGACCGGCAGGATCATGGCGATGGCGCCTCCCGGAACTCCGTGGCATCGGGTGCTTGCCGTGGATGGCTCTCTATCCATTCACAAGCGCGACCCGAGGCTGGCGCAGGAGCAGAGACGCCTGCTTGAGGAGGAGGGGGTCGTTTTTCGCCCGGATGGCAGGGTGGATATGGAGGTTTACCGTTGGAGGAATTAATGGAGTCGGGAGGAAAGGTAATTGCGTTGGTCGTTTTTTATGTTTGACTGGGAAAAGTTTCAGAAGATAAAGCCCTTGCTGCAGGAGGCGACGCGAACCGGCGCCTTTGACGAACTGAGTATTCCAAACATCGCTGAGACACTTCGATCACTGGATCGGGATGCGCCCCGTTCCATGATCGCCAACGCACTTGTCGCGGATCTGTGCGGCGTGGGCGATTGGGTGAGTTTTCCAAAGGGATTGCATGAAATGATCTCTATTTTGCGTCGAAAAAACAACGGCGAGGACTTGGCGGATGAATTGGGCAGGCTTCTATCGGAGGAGCAGAGCGTGGAATGGTGGTTTCGCGCGGATGAGGGAATCTCCAACATCTTCACCCCTCAGCGCTCTCAACGGTTGTCCGCCTATTTCAGGTCGATCCCTCAATTGAAATCGTCCAAGGAATCCTCCAGCGGATTGGCGCTCCTCACGCGCAGACTGCTTCAAGGGGAGAGCGTTGAAACGCATTATCGAATATTGAACGATATGCTTCAGGATTGCGCGGAAAACGGATACGGAATAGCGGTTTGGAAGGAAAACTGAAAAGAGAAGGAGTATGGACATGGATGCACTGGATGCCATTATGACGAGAAGAAGCATTCGGGAGTATCGCGAGGGGGAGGTCTCGCAGGAGACGATTGAGACGCTCCTCAGAGCAGCGATGATGGCGCCCTCCGCTTGCAATCAGCAGGTGTGGCGATTTATAGTGGTCACGAATAAGGATATCCTGAGACAGATACCCTCTATCCATTCAAACGCAGCAATGACCCCCGGAGCCGCGCTGGGCGTGCTGGTCTGCGGGGAGCCCGGACGCGAAACCTGCCCGGGCAATTGGCCCGTGGATTGCGCCGCCGCCACCGAAAACCTGCTCCTCGCCGTGCACGCTCTCGGGCTCGGCGCGGTCTGGACTGCGGTGTACGCGGACGAGAATAAAATCAAGCGGTTCCGCGATTTCTTTCAACTGCCACCGGAGATCGTACCGTTCTCATGGATTCCGATCGGATATCCGGCGGTCGCTCCGGAATCCCCGGATCGCTACAATTCGAAAATCGTGCACTGGAATAAGTGGTGATTCCGTCGGTGATGACGGATGATTCCATGAAATGATGAATTCGAGGGGCGATGCATGCGTCGCCCCTTTCCAATGGACCGGACTGCGTCGGATATCCTGTTACCCGAAATCCATCTCCTCGTTTCGCGCTTGGATTTTCCCCACGCCATCATGACGTTGAACCATATATCCCAAGGGGAGTTCGGGGCGTTTGCTCTCCTCCAGAATCTCCCGAATGGTGAGAAGCTGCATTCGCGGGATGCGCCGGGAACCGTACCCCTCTACGAATCCGAGACCTTCCGCCTCCTGGCGCATCTGTTTCGAAGGCTCCATCAGCGAGATGAAGATGCCGAAGGGGGCTTTCTCCCGCTCGATTACTCTCGCAAAGTCCCGAATGAGCGAGGGGGTGAGGTGACCGCCCTTCACCTGGATGACCGCCCAGCGCAATCGGTTTTGAAGATCATATAGGGGAATCCTTCCATCCACCCCCTGATCGCCGCCCTTCTTTTCCTGAGGCTCCCCTTCCACTAGCGACACCGCCCACATCTCGAACGGCTTATGGTTTTGACTTTCCGTGGAGCGGAAGAACTCCCGTGCGGCGAGTTCGTCTGCGGGATCCCCCTCCACATGATAGGTCTCATCCCGCTTGGCGGAGGTCTCGGAGTTCAGGCGGTAGATGATCTCGGCGATGGCGAGCCAGGTGACATCGATGCCGATCCAGCTCCTATTCATTCGCTCAGCCTGGATCACGGCGGTGCCGCACCCGCAAAACGGGTCCAGCACCACGTCCCCCTCGTTGGAGGACGCCGCGATGATCCTCTCCAGCAGCGCAAGCGGCTTCTGGGTGGGGTAGCCTCGGCGTTCCTTAGAATTACTTTGTATTGGTGGAATATCCGTCCACAAGTTTTGAATAGGCACCCCGGGCATTTCGTCTAGATATCTAATATAACTTGGCGTGCCGCCGTTTTTGGGAAAATATAGGCGTCCATCATTATAAAATTTCTCTAAATTCTCTTTTGAATACGCCCAATAACGACCTTTGTATGGATATGTTCCGTGAAATTCATAAGATACATCTCCTCCAGGTTTCGCTGCGGTTAAATTATCCAATCTATATCTTCGGGCAGTTTGTGGTTCAATGAATTTATAATATTCTCTAATATAAGCATCATCATATGGAGTGTAAATCCAATTCCATGTCCATTTATCGGTCTTAGAATAAAATAAAATAGTATCATGGATGCTTCCATGAATTTTACGGCCTTGCTTAGCATCATTGTGCGAACTTGTGCGCTTCCATGTAATTTCATTCCTGAACTTGTCTGGTCCGAACACCACATCCAGAATAATCTTCAGGTAATGGCTTGCGGCGGGATCGCAATGCAGATACAACGAACCTGCGGGTTTGAGGACGCGGTGCAGTTCCAACAGACGCGGCGCCATCATAAGCACGTAAGCCATCATCTCACTGCGCCCCAGAATACGGTGCAGGCTTTCCGTCAGGTCGAAAAGCCGTGCGTTCCGCCGATCATTCATGAACTCCTCGTACAGCGCTAGGCTCCATTGCCACGTATCCTCAAACGCCATGATCTGCGCGGGGCTGTCGACGCCCTTGCGCTGCTTGAAGAGCAGATTGTAGTTGCGCGAGGAATTGAAGGGCGGATCAAGATAGATGAGATCCACCGATTCGTCCGGAATGCGGTTGCGCAGGATATCCAGATTGTCGCCGTAGAAGAGTGTGTTCATTTATATACTTTCATTTAATTAAAATAATCAACAAAATGAATAATTAAAGATTCATTACATCTCTTATATCTTGCATAATAGATACAATAGAAGATTGAAAATCGTATCTGTCATATTTATATCTGCTTCGTATTGATTCACCAATTAATGACAGATAGCGTTGATTAACTGTGTCGTTTTGACAAGGATCAAATACATGAATGCATTTAATTCTAGTTTTCCCCATAGATCCAAGAGCAAATAAATATCTAAAAAAAGCATCACTTTCTGGTAATGAATATCCTATAAAGAAAATACACTCCGCTTCCCTTAAATGCTCGGAAGCAATTTTCCATATGGGTTTAACGTTTTGATGATACTCTCCTTTACTCCAGCTTGGAGGTACGATAATAGGATCTTTCCATGAATATTCATCCATCGGATGCTTACCAGTGAAAAAACCCATTGACGGAATTATTATCTTACAGTCATTTCCATCCTGATATCTTTTGTAAAAAAGTTTTATTACATTAATATCAATTTCGCGAATATTATCATTATCTCTAAACCAATTTAATGAACCATGTAATTTAAGTAATGGGATACCATTATTGACAGTCGGACTATCAAAGCAATAATTGAATGATATTTGATAATAATCAAGAATAAAATCTAGACATAAATCATAATTATATGTTATAAAATCAACATTTGTCCAAATATCAGATATTGTTCTCAGGTTCTGAATTAAAAATGAATATGCATTTATTTTAATTATTTTTCCACGACCATCAATGAATGATATGCTTTCTTCAATGGTTCTTGAAATAACGGTACGAACAGCAGGAAGTAAATCTTCTAATCTCTTATCATCAAATCCTTCAAGATGACCGCATAATACCGCCATCTCAAATGCTCCATAAACGGTTTCGATATTATTCGTATCCAGTGTCGCTTTGGTATGTACCTGTTCCAGGCAATGCAATGCTTCAAAAAAGATTTCAAACGCCTTTTTTTCTAGTTCACCAGGATTATGATAAACTTTTTCCGCCTTATCTATGAAATTGCTCATTAATGGCCCGCCAGCGTCTGCGGAAGCGCCAGCCCCGAATACGAAGACTATCTTGCTCATCTCAGCATCCCCCTTTGAGATATTATCGCATATTCCCCGCGCATGTATTCAACCGCCATGCGGGGGTTTCGTCAAATCCCTCCAACCCCCCCAGCCTCGCGCCGAGCGGGTTGGCTACGCATGAACACGCTCCCATCACCAGGCCTTCCGGGGGTTTAGAAACGGGCGATGCAACAACCTCCAAAAAGAATTGAAACTTTTTTGTCAGAACATCGTCTTATTATTCAATAAAGAGCTGTTTCACAGGTACTAAATTTATGTTTGAGTTAAAAACAGGATACCTCCAACTCACTCATATTTGTATTTCCAGTAAGATGGACTCCTTTTTTCGAAAATCATGCCTCCAATATTGGAAATGACACCTTAAAAACCAAATATAAAGCATCATGAGGCGACGCAAACATAGCATTATAAGATGCGGAGATCATTTAAGTTAGTGCGTAAGCCACTTTCTTGAGTGCGTAAGCCATTTTCTTCAATGCGAAGACCACTTTCTTGAATGCGGAACCCACTTTCTTGAATGCGGAGATCACTTTCTTGAATGCGGAGATCACTTTCTTGAATGCGGAGATCACTTTCTTGAATGCGGAGATCACTTTCTTGAATGCGCAGTCCTTTTTGTTGAAGAAAACTGCGCGAATTTGTCTTTTTTTGAGATTGTAAATCTCTATAGAGAGGTGTGCCGTGAGATTATACACGTTTTTGGGGATGGCGGGACTAGTGCCATATCCAAACAGGATGGGGGATTCGACCGCCCCTGCCTTACCAACACCTACCTTTATACCCGAAAGGAGAATTCACATGCCTTTAACGACCGCGGCGTCGTATCCAGCCGTAATGCAGGAGTTCATCAGCCACTGGCAGTCGGTGAACGCGACTCTGGCGACATTGACTCCGGACGACCCTGTTCTGCTGCAGGGAGGATATGCGGTGGAGGACCTGATAGCAGATCGCACGAATCTGCTGACAATCATCAACTCTCAACCCGGGCTGGATAACGTGCGGAGTACCGCCGCCGCCACGCGAGATCAGGCGAAGGCGGCGCTTATCGAAAGGTTCTTCCAACTGAAAGGCGCTCTGTCGGGAGTGCTTTTCGGCAGACCCATCCTCGGCTCCATACCTCAGGCACCGAGGATGGAAATGATACAAAGCAGATTCCTCAAGCCGTTTTACGACATGAAGGATCTATGGACCACTGTAAACGCCTTCGCGTCTTCTCAGGATTTCACCCCGCCGCTCACGCTGGGGGCGTATACTATCGCCACGTTAGACACGGACATAACCGCGTTGGAGTTGGTTTACATCAATCTCACCAAAGCGGATAACGAGGCGCGGAGAAATCGCCTGGAGAGGGATAGCCTTTTGAAGCCCATTCGAGCCCGGCTGCAGCAGTACAAAAACGCGGCGATTGGAAGACTGGGAAGAACGCACCCGCTGATAGCCTCCATCCCGGTTCTGTCGCCGCCACCCGGAAGCACTCCCGATCCGGTGAACCTTTCCGGAGTGTGGGACTCGACGGCGCTGATGGCGAGGCTCGTTTGGACTCCGTCCGACAATCCGAACCTGGATCACTACGAGATACGCTCCTCGCCGGGGACTCGGTACAGCACTGCGGATGATTTCGTGGTGGCGAGTGCGCCGAAGACGGAAACGGAATATCTCACGGACAGCGGGCTTGTGGCTGCGGGCGCTTCGGCGGTCTTCAAGGTGTATGTCGTTTTGTACACCCAGAACGAGAGGGGCAGCAACACCGTGAAGGTGACGAGACCGACGACGTAGTAGAATAATTATGTGGACCACAGGGCTATTTGATTTCGCTCTGTGGTCTATTTTCACGATTTAGTAAAATGTATATCTTTCTTCAAAAGAGGAATCCGAAGATAATGGATATGCGTCAAACAAGTAGCTGCTTTGGCAAATAATTCAAATGAGTTCAACATATATTGGTTATGTGGACGAATCGGGAGATGAAGGCTTTTCTTTTCAATCGGGAAGCAGCAGATGGTTTGTTCTATCCTCCGTTATTATGCGTAAGTCCGAGGAAAGCGAAACGGTTAAATTAGTTGATATGGTTCGGGGCAGAATCAACGAAGAACGTCAACCGAATCATCGCATGCCGCCGAGAAAACCGCTCCATTTCCGTGATCTCAAACATGAACAGAGAAAGTATTTCGCTTCGGAAATAGGCGAGGCATCGCTTCGCATAATAGTTGTTATGATTGATAAATCCAGATTAACATCTCCTGAAAATTTTCAAAATGAGAATCGCTTGTATCATTACGTCACTCGTCTTCTGGTGGAAAGAATTTCCTGGTATTGTAGGGATAATAAACGCCTAACGGATGCGGGCGATGGCAAGATAGATATTGTCTTTTCAAATAGAGCGTCATTGGATTATGATGCAATGAAGCAATATCTTAATTATCTGGAAGCAAATCGTGTTGCGTTGGCATACCATGCTACGCCAAATATCATAGATCCTAATAGAATAAGCACCTTAACCAGTGGGAAACGAATGGGATTGCAATTGGCTGATGCGGTTGCAAGCAGTTTTTATTACGCTGTTGAACCTTCCATATATGGCTTCACGGAAGATAGTTACGCGAAATATTTATACAAAACGGCTTATCGCCATAAGGAACAGGTATGGGGATATGGAATCAAGCTAATGCCCGGAGAAGCGGAAGAGGCTCGAAAACGCGGGGAATTATTTGCAGGATGGGAATAGTGTTGGAAACAGGTCCCGGGTCATAGGATCCCACCGACCAGCGGCTGCCGCCCTAGAAGGCGACCTATGAATCTTCCCGCGCACGCCTGTAGTTCTATTAAACCACATAATCACTCAATTTTCAACACATTTGTATATAAATCGTCATTTCGATGTAAAAGGAGATAAGATGATTTTCACCTTACCAAACACAAACGTACTCCTTTCCGGGGAGTGGGAGGACGTCGTTGCGGGGGGACGGGCCGCCTCCCGGATGCTTGGCGTGAACGGAAGGCTGGATACGGTCGTCGTTGGAACCGATCTGTCGCTTAACGGATTAATAGGAAGCGGAACCCTATTGGAGACGAGCGTGGACGGCGGGTCGTTCCTCCCTCTAACCCTAGTCTACGGCGCGTGGGCTGCCTTTCCGATCTTCTCCGGCTTGGCGGATGCGGCGCATGCGGTCACCGTGCGCCACGCCGGGGGGAACAGGGACTGGTATCTGGATCGCGCACAGGCGCTGGAGGTGGCGGGCGTCGCTCCCGCGCTCCAATCCCCGGATGGTTTCGGAGCGATAACCGGATTGAACAATGCCGCAATTCGCGCGGAGGGAGGGTGGTTTCCCTCGGCGGTGGCGGGTTACGAAAATCCCCCCTGCCATGTGTCTCAATTCCCCGACGCCGCCATTCGCTTTCGCTCCGACGCCACCTCTCTTAAATTATGGGCTTTCCTGAACGGGCGCCGCTATCGGCTCTCGCGGGACGGGGAGGAGATCGCGGACGTGGCGGATACCGGTGCGGGGCTCTGGGATTGGCTTTCGATGGCGGAGAATCTGGACGGCGACCCGCATGATTACGCCCTGTGGATATCCTATTGCGGCTCCGACACGGCTTACGCGCACGCCGTGATGACGATCGGCGGGGATATCCTTGCGGCGTCGTTCCCGTCCCGGCGAAAAATCGCCTTCCTCGGCGATAGCGTCACACGAGGGGACACGTTGAACGGAGCGGCTCCGGATTGGGTTTACATCCTCTCCACGCGGCTTGGTTTGGAGGTGTTCAATCTTGGCAGGAACGGCTCCGCCGTGATTTCGCACGCTGCGGGCGACCTCGCCGGGGAGACTCCGGAGCGCGTGGCGGAGGTGACGGCGTGCGCCCCGGTCGAATGCGTGATAGCCTACGGGGTGGTGGATATGTTGAACGGCTCCGGCGAGGCGGATTTCGAAGCGGCGTATCGCGTCATGATTACGAGGATACGCGCCGTCCTTCCCTCCGTGAGGCTGCATTGCCTTGGGATTCAGGCGAATACCCAGAACACCCCCGCCGCTCGCGCGGAGTTCAATTCGGCGATTCAATCCGCGCTCGCCGGAATATCCAACGCCTATTATCACGATACCGAGATGTGGCTGAACACGTCAACCGATCTTGCGGACGGGCTTCATCCCAACATGGCGGGGCATGCGAGGATCGCCGAAAATGTGGAGGGCTTTTTGCGACGAATGAACGACCGCGTTCCGGCGCGTTTGCGATCGGGAAGAAGTCGCGGCGGAGTGTATGGCGCCGAGGGGCGAGCCATAGCCGTAGGCATATGAATAACGTCAACCGACCCTTGACGAATAAACAAAGCAGGTAATTGCGGAAATCGAGAATCGATGTTTGATCGAGCGTGAATGAAGCGGTATGGGGCACTATTTTCCGAATTTGACAATTACCTTCAAGGAGAGATTCATGGTGATAGTATTTTCGATCCGGGATAACGCATCCTATCCTCCCGGAGAACGCAAAACGGGGTTGACCCCCTCGTGGCTTTTCTTCAAGAGACTTTCCGATGGTTCGGATATCGCCCCGCCCGCGATACGGGAGATCGGCGGCGGGATATACGCATTCGATTACGATCCGATTGTCAATCACGAAGCCGCAGGGCAGATCGACGCGGGTGCTACGCTGGTGAATTCCTCGGACAGGTATGTGGATGTGGCGGTAACGAGGGATATATCTCAGGTGGATTTGACGCAGTCGGTGCCGCTTGTGAACACCGCGCATTCCATGGGTGACGCCTTGAACGCGGCGAGGGCGCAGGGCTTCGGCAAATGGACCTACGAAGGGACGGTGCTGACGCTTTACGCCTCCGACGGGGTGACTACTGTGCGCAGTTTCACCTTGGATGATCCGGATGCGCCGCATTCGCGAACATGAAAGCGGTGACGTATGTGTCGCCCTATCGTGTCGGCCCGATCTCCGGTTTGAGATATGCCTTCAACGGGCAGTTCGGCAAGGTTCGCAATCCCTGCACCACGCAATCCGCGTTGAGCGCCGCCCCGGTATGGCTGGTGTGTGTATGATCGCCGGGGAAAAAGGTCTTCACCATTATCGGCCCCATCTCGTCGTAGTAATGGGCAATGATACGGTTCAAGTCTATGAAATAGGCGCCGGTTTGTTGCGCCGCTTCTCTGGACCATCCGCCGTAATCCCGCTCGTTCGTGAGCACCCTGTTATCCGGAGACCAGATATTGCGCGGGATGGGCGAGACAACAATAGGTCTCGCCCCCTTGTCCTTTGTGTCCGTCATGTATTTGCGCATGTACCAACCGTAGGTGTGAACCACCTCCACTTTCCCGGTGGCTTGCATGGTTACCGTTTTGGTTTCGTCGCCCACTCCCTTGAGAGAGGCTCGCGCGGGGCCGTGGTCCAAGGGCCCGCCATCGTTGTGACCGAACTGCATCAGGACGAAGTCCCCGGGTTTGATTTGCGCCAGAACTTTCGCCCAATGACCTTCGGTGAGATAACTCCTGCTGCTGCGCCCTCCAAGGGCAAAGTTTTCGATGCGAATCCGCGTGGTGTTGAAATAAGGCGCGATGGCGTCGCCCCACCCCTCCAAACCCGGAAGCGGGTTTTTGACCGTTGAATCGCCGATGATGAAGAGCGTCGGGATCGAGTTTTCGGAAGAGGTGGATGTTTGCGCGAAGAGGTTTGAGGACGTCGCAAAGGTGAGAATCCCGGTGAACAGCAGCGGGAGAAGAAATCGATTCATATGCATCCTTTCTGTCAATGGAAATAAGTGTGATGAGTCGTTTTACGCGCGAACGATCCTTTGTTGATGGCGTCCGCATAAATGATACAGCGTAAGTTCTCGCTTGACAATTCCCAGGCGCGGTAATATACTCTAAAAACAGTTGCGGTTATAATTCGGTTCGCGGATTTTGCGCCCGTCACGAGGGATGAGAGATACGTAGCCCATATGAAAATCACAACCTCCTCAATGACAACAGGATATCCCCCGTGGAATCCGTCGAATGTTTTTCGCTGAAATGACGAACGCATCACCGAGAGGGAGGGGATGGTTTTTTTTCATCCTTTGCCAAATACGAGGATACTGGCTCTCGCTTCACGGAACGAATTAACACGCATTTGAATTGAAACAAGAAACGAAAGGATCGGACATGCAGGCAAAACTGACATTGGATACGCAATACCACAATGGAGACATAGACCCGCGCATCTTCAGCGGCTTCTTGGAGCATATCGGCCGTGCGGTTTACGAAGGGGTGTACGATCCAGGCAGCCCTCTCTCGGACGAAAACGGATTCCGCCAGGATGTCATCGCCGCTCTGCGAAAACTGCGTATGCCCTTAATGCGATACCCCGGAGGAAATTTCGTAAGCAATTACAACTGGCTGGACGGGATCGGTAAGCGTGAATCCCGACCGACTCGTCCGGATTTCGCCTGGCGCAGTCTGGAGACCAACGAGTTCGGTGTGGATGAATTCGTCGAATGGTGCAAGCAGGCGGATACCTCCCCCATGATGGCGATCAATCTCGGAACCAAGGGCGCCACGGAGGCTGCGGCTTTGGTGGAGTATTGCAACATGCCCGCCGGAACCTACTGGGCGGATCAGAGGGTGAGGAACGGTCACAAGGAGCCTTACGGGGTGAAGGTGTGGTGCCTCGGCAACGAGATGGATGGTCCGTGGCAGGCAGGGCATGTGCCTGCGGAGGAGTACGCCATGAGAGCGGATCAGGCTGCGAAGCTGATGAAGGGGTTGGATAACTCCATTGAGTTTGTGGCGTGCGGCTCCTCTGGAAGATTTATGTCCACCTATCTGACTTATGATCGGATCACGCTGGAGTACGCCTGGGATGTCGTCAACTATGTCTCCGCACACCGATACAGCGAGAATCATCGCAATGACACCGCATGGTTTTTGGCGGAGGGGATGGAGATTGACCGCGTCATAGAGGATTACTCCGGGCTATTCGATTACGTGCGAGGGATGAAGCGAGCGAATAAGAGGGTCTATCTCTCCTTCGATGAATGGAATGTGTGGTACAAGGCGGATCAGGCGGATGGGAACTGGACAAAAGCGCCGCATCTGCTGGAGGAGACTTATAACCTTGAGGATGCGCTTGTCTGCGCACAGTATTTGAACGCTTTCATCCGTCACGCCGACGTGGTGAAAATCGCATGCCTCGCGCAGGTCGTTAACGTTATCGCACCAATTCTCACAAAACGGGATGGGCTTCTCATCCAAAGCAACTACTATCCCTTCGCTTTGATGGCGGAACACACCAAGGGCAGATCCCTTCGTCCGATTCTGGATTGCCCGACCTATCATGCGGGCGAACGAGGGGAGACCATGATGCTGGATGTCTCCGTTTGTTTGGCGGAGGATGGAACGCTTGCGGTTTTTGCGGTCAATAGGAGCCAAACGGACTCGGTGGATTTACATATTCACATAAACGATGCGCTCATTACCGGCGTAATCAGTGCGGACACCCTTACAGGAAGCGATCCGAAAGCGGCGAATAGCTGGGAGAAACCGCACGCAGTGGAACCTATGCCATTGAAAGTCGAGCTAAACGGCGATGGCGGTGCGTTGGCGAAATTGCCGCCACTGAGCTTTACGGCGATAAGAGGCTCGATCCGAAAACGTTGACGGGATTTCTCTGACTTCATCCATGGTCCCGCCTTGACTTCGTGACGCGCAGAATGGATTTGGGAGTAATGATGTTCTTGTGTTTAACGGAGTGTTTCCTTTGAAATAGTGTCACGTGCCGTATTATTTGCACTACATATTGAAGGAGAGTTTTGGGAAAATGAAGCTATTCACCGAGAGCGTAAGAAATTGATAGAGCTGCTTCGTTCGAAAGGTGCGGATGCCGATGAACTGTTGCAGATTGAATTGAGGCTGAATGCAATGACGCAAAGAACGACCTGATCGTTTGTAAAAGAGGATAAAAAAATGAGAATTGTGGTTATTGGCGCAAGCGGAACCATTGGCAGAGAAGTGGTTCGGGCGTTGGCTGACCGATACGAGGTTGTGTCCGTGGGGCATACCTCCGGAGATATCCGAGTGGATATCGTCTCGAAGGAATCGATCCGAAGGCTATACGAGGCGGTCACACCGTTTGACGCGGTGGTCTCGGCGGCGGGGCAGCTGCGTTTCAAGCCGCTGGAATCTCTCATCGACGATGACTTTCAATTCTGCTTATCCAACAAACTGATGGGGCAGATTAACCTTGTGAGGCTTGGGGTGAGTTACATTAACGATAACGGCTCTTTTACGCTGACCAGCGGAATACTGGCGAAAACGCCGCTGCCTGGTAACGTGACCGCGAGCATGGTTGATTCCGCGTTGGAAGGGTTCGCGCGAACCGCGGCGGTGGAAATGCCTAGGGGTGTTCGCGTCAATGTAGTCAGTCCGCCTTGGATATGGGACGAGCCGCCCGCCGGGATCAAGGATCCCTCGATTGGCATGACCGCAGTGGCGTGCGCGGCGGCGTATGTGGAGTGTGTCGAGAGCTCAAGGAACGGGGAAACGCTCGACGCAAGGGATTTTTGATAGGGGGGCGAGGGTGGATATTATTGCCTCCCTGATAATTTCACAGTAAAATAAACACGTGAGGTATTTGCAAAATTTAATAGAATGGCTGATATCGCTCCTTTCACGCTTGATAACAGGACATAAATCGAATTGCGCGTTTTCCTGATGTTATATAATGGGAGCGGCTACATAATAAGATTGATTTTCGAAGCCGGTGCAATAATGCGAATCGTAGTGGAGTTATCGTTTTTTATCGATTGCCTTCCAATGGAAGAGAGAGCTCTCTTCGATTCCTCTCCATGACGACTGGCGGCTCATCATCCAGTTTACCAACGCATTATCGGAATGGTTCGGTGGTGGTTCAGCGTATACTTCGGCAGTTAGCATATGACACCGATTTCCGGTTCGAAGCATTGATCGACGTTATAGGAGAACAACCCGTGCCTTCGGAACGCGCAGGGGATCGGGAAGTCATGCGCAAGGATTGGTTACGCCGGGGACGTGAACACGGTTATGAATGCAAAGTAAATTGCGTTCTCTTATGTTTCGTCATGATATTCGCTCCGCCTCCATAACCGACTTTTCAAGGTCATAAACCCATGCACATACTCGTTGTGGAAGATGATAGAAGGACCTCGGCGTATTTGACGAAGGGGCTTGCGGAAAACGGATTCACCGTGGACACCTCCGACCGAGGCGAGGAGGGGCTTAATATTGCTTGCTCGGGTGGATATGATCTAGTCATACTTGACGTGATGCTTCCACAACGCGACGGGTGGTCCATTCTTTCGGAAATGCGAAGACGCGGAAAACAGACTCCTGTTATCTTTTTAACCGCGCGTGACGCCGTTCCCGAGAAAGTTAAAGGATTGGAACTGGGAGCCGATGACTACCTAGTCAAGCCTTTCGCGTTTTCGGAACTTCTGGCAAGAGTGCGATCACTTTTGCGCCGCAGCCCAACCCGACAGCCGGACACAATGCGCATCGCTGACTTGGTGATTGACTTGCCACGGCATAAGGTGACCAGAGGGGGTTCGAGGCTGGAACTCACCCCGAAGGAGTTCGCTTTGCTATTGCTACTGGTGCGCAGAGCGGGAGAGGTGCTATCACGCACGCTCATAGCGGAAATGGTGTGGGATATCAACTTCGATTCGGAGACGAACGCCGTGGATGTGGCTATTCGCAGGCTGCGGGAGAAGGTGGATGATCCTTATTCGAATAAGCTGATCCACACGGTTCGCGGGGTCGGTTATGTACTCGAAGAACGAAACTGAAATTGCGGTACAATCGCGTCACCACAGAGGATATTGGGGAGGCTTGTCCATAGCGGCATGCCTCACAGTTCTCTACGCTCTTTGCACGTTCATTATCCTGGTATTCTCAAGCGTGGGGCTTTTTTGGCTCCTATCCAGCAATCTCAATCGTGAAGATGCCGATTCTCTTTCCGACAAGGTGCGCAGCATTTGCAGTCAACTCTCGCATCCCCCCGCGAAGGCAAAAGCCGGGGAGGTAACATGGCTGACGGATGAATTCCGGAATACCCCATCGGAAAAAAACAACCCTAACAATATTTCGGAACAATATCACAGGTTTTTCTACATTCGATTGTTAAATCCACAGGGGAAGGTCGTCATCGAGACACCTGGTGCGGACGCCCTGTGGAAACTAGGAGTCTATCCCTCTCTCGCGACATCGAATCCCGATGGAGAGGTTTTCAAACGGCAATACGAAGATGGAAGAAGCTATTGGGTTCAAACGGGAATCGTGGAGTTGGGTAAAACGATCCTGGTGGTGCAAGTGGCTCTTGACCGATCGGACGAGGACCGGCTTCTTGCCGAATACCGTCGGATGCTGTTAGGCGTGCAGGGGATCGGACTCATACTATCTATTTTTCTTGGATACGGCATCGCCCGAAAGGGTATGCGACCGCTCACGGAAATGACCAAGGTTTTGAAGCAAGTTCGAGCTCCGCATCTTCAACGTCGTATTGCCGCGGATGGGTGGCCGAGTGAACTCACATCCCTCGCGCTTACATTTGATGAGATGATGGACCATCTCGAAGAATCATTCGGCAGAATAACGCGTTTCTCCTCGGATTTGGCGCACGAACTGCGCACCCCCCTCAATAGCCTTAGGGGGGAGGCCGAAGTGGCGTTATCCCGCGACAGAACGAAGGAGGAGTATCGCAGGGTGATTGAATCCAGTCTGGGTGATTATGAACGCCTATCGAACGTGATTGGCAGTCTTCTTTTTTTGGCAAGAGCGGAAAATACGGATACGGTGGGCGTATTCTCCACCTTCAATGTGCGCACCGAAGCGGATGCGGTGCTTCAGTTTTACGAAGCGCTCGCCGATGAAAAGGGAGTCACTCTTTATTGCGAAGGAGATGCGACTCTTAACGCCGACCCGGATCTGTATCGTCGAGCTCTAAGCAATTTGATCTCGAACGCACTTCAATACACTCCTATAGGCGGTAAAATCACCATCGCCATTAAACAAAGTGCGAACGGATCGGTTAGCGTGGATATCAGCGACACCGGCTCGGGAATCGAATCGGATCATCTGCCGAAAGTGTTCGAGCGTTTTTATCGTACGGATAAAGCCCGAACGCTCAACCCCGATGGTAGCGGGTTAGGTTTGGCTATCGTCAAGTCTATTATGGACATCCACGGCGGTCGGGTTTCCATACAAAGCGAACCTGGCGTAGGAACCACCGCCTCCCTTTACTTTCTCTCTTCTTAAAACAATCATCATTCACCCTTTTTCGACAGGATTACAGGATTGTAATCAGACTGTTCGGGTTTTGTGGGCATTGTCATGCCTTAATCATATATCATGAGATCCACAACAACTCTTGCGGCGATCGTAATTAGCACATTCGCATCCATCGCGATTTGCCAAACAACGCCGCCCGTAAGCGATCCCGTCCCATTAACTGCGGAACGGGCGGTAGCCATCGCCATAAAGCATAACCCATCCGTTATCGCGGCGGTTATGGATATCAATGCGGCGAAATCCGGCGTTCGTTCCGCACAGGCTTTGACAAATCCCAAATTCGAAGTCTCACCACCCTTAACCGCGCACGGCAGTGAAAATGTGATCCTACTTCAACAACCATTGGAGTTAAATGGAACACGCAGCGCGAGAACCGCAGTGGCATCGGCGAAGTTGAGTGAAAAACAGGCGGAGGCGATCATTCAATTGCAGGATATAGTCTACGCCACAAAAACAGCCTATTACGAAATGGCGCGATCACAGGAATTACTCTCTCTTGATCGAAATCTCCTAGCTATCGCTGAGAAATTCGACACTTCCATGCGACGTGAAGTTGAACTTGGCTCTCGTCCCGGTATGGATACCGCTCAGACGGGTCTTGAAGTCATCGATGCAAGGCGTCGCGTAACTATGGAGGAAGGCAGGCTCGTATCCTTCACCGCCACGCTGAACACGCTGTTGGGCCGTAATCCGGACTCCCCCTGTATTGCCACTATACCTAAGCCAAACTTAAAATTTACCCCGTTAGATCAGCGGAAGCTCGTTACTCAAGCCATGATTTCTCGCCCGGAGATATCCTCCGAATTGGCGAAGGAGTATGAGTTCAAGCAAGTTGCTCGTTTGACAAGAGACCAATTGCGACCCGATGTATCCCTTCAGTTTCGCGCTGGAAGCGATTTTCTTGCCAACACGCACGATGCAGGGGTGGGGCTTGCGATTAATCTTCCTATGTTCGATTACGGGGGTGGAAAGGAGCGTATTCGGCAATCGGAAGAGTCCGCTCAAGCCGAGGGTGAGCGGCTATTGGCTGCAAAAAATCTTGTGAGCGCGGAAGTGATTCGGGCCGTGGTGGATATGCGCACGGCGGAGAGCGTTGTGATAGACTTTCGGCGAACCGGGCTCGGGCAGGCAAAACGTCTTCTCGATTCCGTTCGCATGGGTATGAGGGAGGGAAGTGCGAATATCCTGCAGGTTTTAGAAGCGGAACGCAGTTACGCTTCAGTGCAAACGGATTATATCAACGCGCAAGCCGATCTGGCTCTGGCTGAAGCCGAACTGGAACACGCAACAGGCTCGTTCAAGTTGAAGTCCGCTCCGCCCTTGCTGCTTAAAATGAGGAAACAACAATGATCAGGAAACCACATGGAAATGTCGTGCTCGCACTTGCAGGAGCGCTTCTGCTTATCGGAATAGGATTCATGATGGGGAGAGTTGGGTACTCGCCCAAAGCGGTTCGTGCAAGCGTTGGTGATCAAGCCGATAACCACAGCTCTCCCGATTCCAGCGTGAATAAATCCGGTATAGTGATATTCGATCAGGATGAATTGAAGCTCTCCAATCTGGGATACGCACATGCAAGATACCAACTCATCTCCAGCGGTATGAAGGTCACAGGAACGGTCCAACCAAATCAAAACGGAGTCTTCTTAGTAACCTCTCGCGTCCCCGGAAAAGTCCTGTCGCTGAATGTTGGGATTGGTGACAATGTTCGAGCTGGAGAACCTCTTGCCACTCTCGCGAGCATGGATTTGGCGCGCGCTCAAGCCGCTTACCGAGACTCCATGGCGAGGATTGCGGTTGCCTGGAACGATCTGCAAAGGCAGCGGAAACTGGCGAAACTGGGGGCTTTCGCCGCTCCGCCGTTGGAAGCCGCACGAATGCAGGTTGCAAACGCGGAAAGCGATGTCTCTACGGCTCAATCCGCAGTCACCGACAACGAAAATAAATTGCGTGTGATAGAGGCTAATCTCGTACAAGCAAAAGCGCAATTCAATCTCACTCAATCCACCTTGCACAGAGACGAATCGCTTTACAAGGCCGAGTTTATTTCCAAGCAGGAGTTGGATGTGGCGCAAGCCTCCTACCAAAGCGCGATGACATATATTGATGCCGCTCGTGCTAGAGTCGCTCTGGAAAAGTCCAGGATACGATCAGCGAAGCGTGTGGTGTCAGATGCAGTCGAGCGAAATAAGGTTGCGATGGAGGCTCTCACTAGGGAGAGAGGGATCTACAATGGCGGGTATATCACCAATCAGCAGATCGTAGCGGCGGAGGCGACGTTGCAACAGGCAAAGCTCGACACATCGGCGGCGGCTAATGCCGTTCGACTGATGGGGGGAACACCAGGCGGAGGGGATGTGATCCCTGTCAGAGCGCCATTTGGGGGCCATGTCACGGAACGTCCGGTGACGCTTGGCGAAACGGTGCCTTCAGGCGAAACACTATATCAGATCATCAATCTCAATACCGTTTGGGTCGAACTTAACCTCTATCCAAATCCGGCGTCGATGGTGCATGTGGGGCAGCGGGTGACCATAACATCGAACAACAATCCAGGATGCATAATCCCCGGGATTATCTCTTATATCGGAGAAGCAATGGATCCGACGACGCACACCACGAAGGTGCGATGTGTTCTTCGGAACGGTAATGATCGTCTTAAACTGGGTGAGTTTGTGGAAGGGGACATCATCAAGCCACCCGCAAACCCTGTGCTTGTAGCGCCGAAGGAGGCGATTCAGGATTACAATGGGAACAAAATGGTTTTCAAAGTGGGGGATAAGCCGGGTGAGTTTATTGCATGTCCTGTGAAGGTAGGGGATACGGTTGACGGAGTGACGGAAATTCGGGCTGGATTGAAATCCGGCGATCGCATAGTGACAAAGAACGCTTTCATCGTCGAATCTCAGGCGATCAAGAGCGCGATGGGGGGGGGACGATGACTAAGAGGATGTGGGACTTCGCGAATGATTGACTCTATATTGCGATTTTCAATTAGAAACAGAACGGTGATTGTAATTCTATCCTTGTTCCTCATAGGCATCGGCGTATGGAGCGCCACACAACTTCCGCTGGACGCCGTGCCGGATATCACCCCCAAGCAGGTGCTTATTAACGCGAGCGCTCCGGCGTTGGGTCCGCAGGATGTGGAGCGGAGGATCACCTTTCCACTAGAGACAGCCGTCGCCGGTTTGCCACACGTGGTGAATACCAGATCGATTTCGCAGTTTGGACTTTCGCAAGTGACGGTAACCTTTGACGATAACACAGACATCTACTTTGATCGACAACTGGTTAACGAGAGGATGCAGACGTTAAATGAGTTGCCGCCGGGGGTCAAGCCAGTGATGGGACCGATAAGCACGGGGCTGGGTGAGATATATCAATTCAGACTGCGCAACGCCAAGGATTCGCTCATGAATCGTCGTACGATCATGGATTGGATGGTTGTTCCTCGACTTCGTTCCGTGTCGGGACTTGCAGGGGTCAATGTTTGGGGGGGGGTGGTAAAACAGTATCAGGTTCTGGTGGATCCCAACAGGCTTTTGGAATACGGACTGAGCTACGACAACGTATTTGCGGCCTTGGAGAATAATAATCAGAACGCAGGAGGCGCGTATATCACCAAAGGAGCGGAACAGCGGACTGTCGGAACGGTGGGGATGGTCCACAGCATCGATGACATCCGGAATATCGTCATCGCCGCGCATCAAGGCGTTCCCGTTACCATTGCGCGGGTCGCTAAGGTCAAGGAGGGAGGAGCGATACGACAGGGAGCTTGTACGCAAGATGGCAAGGGAGAGCAGGTTTATGGTGTCGCCTTGTTGTTAATGGGGAGAAACGCCCGCGTAGTTACCCAGCATGTGAAGGCGAAGCTTGCGGAAATACAGAAATCCCTGCCTCCCGGAACGACACTCATACCGTTTTTAGATCGCTCAAAATTGATAGATCGTGTAGTGCATACGGCGATTTCCAACTTAATCCATGGAGGTTTGTTGGTAATCATCGTTCTGTTCCTGTTCTTGCTTCAATTGAGAGCCGGGTTAATAGTAAGCAGCGCCATTCCCATCGCCATGCTGATAGCGATCATTGGCATGCGTTATTATGGTATCTCCGCTAACCTGATGAGCCTTGGAGCGATTGACTTTGGCATGATAGTGGACGGGGCTGTTATCATTGTTGAGAACTGCATGCGTCGACTATCGGAAAGGAGAGAAGAGCTAGGACGGGATCTCACCGAATCGGAGCGACTGGATACGATCTACCTTGGGACTGTGGAGGTGCGTAAGGCAAGTCAGTTCGGTGAGATGATCATCATCGCTGCGTATATTCCCATACTCAGTCTGTCAGGGGTGGAGGGTAAGATGTTTCGTCCGATGGGTTTTGTGGTGATCTTTGCATTGATCGGTGCGCTTATTCTATCGCTTACACTTATTCCCGCGCTGAGCGCCCTGTTTTTACGGGCACGGAGGGAGAGCCCCAATATCGTTCTAAGCAAAGCGTCAATTTTATATGAACACACGCTCAAATGGGCGATGGATCATAGGTATGTCACAGTGGGAGGAGCCCTGGTCTTTTTCGTAGTATGCGCCACGCTATTTCGTTTTTTGGGATCAGAGTTCATACCAAAGCTGGAGGAGGGGGCTATTCTCATCGAAGTGCGTTACCCCACGAGTATCTCATTGAATGAGGCGATCCAAAGGTCAAGCGCCCTGGAGAGCCTAATACGGGAAAAGTTTCCAGACGAGGTGAACCATGTTGTTAGCCATATCGGCCGCGCAGAAGTGGCAACGGAACCTAATTTGGTGTGCCAGGCGGATGAATCGATATCTCTTAAACCAATCAGCCAATGGAAACAGGCTCACTCCGAGGATGAGTTGGTAAGGAGGATGTCACGCGCACTGAAGGAGTTTCCCGGAGCAAGGATGAGTTTTAATCAACCAATCAACCAGAGGATGATGGAATTGATGGAGGGAATCGGTTTGACATCAGATGTCGGTATCAAGATATTCGGCACAAATCCGCAGGTGTTAGCGAGCTTGGCTGCGAAAGTTGCTCATGTGACAAGGTCGGTGCGTGGATCGGCGGATGTGCACGCGGAGGTTACCCAAGGGTTGCCACAACTGCAGATTAAGATCAGGCGCGACGAAATCGCTCGCTATGGAGTGAGCGTGGATGATGTGAATAGGATCGTGGAGATTGCGCTCGGCGGCAAGACGGCTACTACATTGACGAAGGGAGTGGAGCGTTTTCAAGTGGCGGTGAGGCTGCCAAGCAAATACAGAGATAACGCGGAAAAAATCGGGCGTATTCTGGTGCCGGGTGCGGATGGCGGCCAAGTGCCATTATCTATGTTGGCGGATATCCATAGTGTGGAAGGACCAGTTCAAATCAACCATGAAAACGGTCAGCGATTCGTATCCGTCCAAGCCAATGTTCGAGGGCGTGACCTTGGGGGGTTCGTTCAAGCGCTGCAATCCAAAATAGGCGGGGAGGTACGTTTACCTGTCGGATATCATATCGAATACGGTGGAACGTATGAGATGTTGCAGGCGGGTCGCGCACGACTTATGATCGCCATACCCGTTACGTTCGCCTTGATTTTCCTGTTGCTTTACTCCACATTCGGAAGTTTGAAGCAGACGGCGTTGGTATTTACAGGGATACCATTCGCGGTAACGGGAGGAGTCCTGTCCCTGCTTATGCGTGGAATGCCGATGTCCATTTCCGCAGGTATTGGATTTATTGCGTTATTCGGAGTTGCCGTCCTTAACGGGGTGGTGCTGGTTATGTTCATTAATTCCTTGAGAGAGCAAGGAGCCCCCGTGCGCGACGCGGTTTTAAGGGGTGCGCTTACGCGATTGCGTCCGGTATTGATGACCGCAGCCGTTGCCAGCATCGGTTTCATACCGATGGCTATCTCGACCAGTGCGGGCGCCGAGGTGCAAAAACCTTTAGCGACCGTGGTCATAGGGGGCTTGATCACATCGACGCTGCTGACTCTCTTCGTACTGCCAACGTTATACGCATGTGTGGAAAAGGATAAATTCTGATGAATGCGAGTGAGCTTAAGTGTTATCAGGTATTTGTGTGAGTACGTTGAAATTGAAAAGCGATAGTATTGAACATCTGTCATTATCGTGTGGATTTTTGCCTGAGGCAACAATCCCTTTTCGTGTGGTTTTTTGATGATGCAATTCGGCTCTTGACATTTTTTCGTATCCCATGATATAATTCTCACGTTAAATTGATCTGGCCATTCGGGCGAGTGGTGGAATGGCAGACACGCTAGTCTTAGGAACTAGTGCCGCAAGGCGTAGGAGTTCGACTCTCCTCTCGCCCACCACCGTCAAACTGATGCGGGAATAGCTCAGTGGTAGAGCGCCTCCTTGCCAAGGAGGAGGTCGCGAGTTCGAGACTCGTTTCCCGCTCCAAACGATTTCGATAAAAGCCCTCTTGCCATTGCGACAGAGGGTTTTATCACATCGATATGCGTCGGTTTACTCCGTTAACTCGATGGTGTAACCGCCACCCGCCACATTCATGGCGAACTCCCCGTCCTCAACGACCAGTGATTTAATTCCCAAAGGCGTTTGCCCCGGCTTTCCGTTGCGCCAGACGACTTTTCCGTTGACGCATAACGTTGCGAAATTCCCCTCGGAGGATCGAGGAATGCGAACCAATCCCGTGAGTTTGCGCGGGATGGCGACTTTCATGGTGAAACGCGTCTCCGTTTTTTTCCAGCTAACCTTCACCAGCCCGCGAGGCGTGGGAACCGCCCCTTTCGCCCAACGCAGATCGCATGGTTCGGGCTGAATTCCCACCACTGAGTAGCCAGGCTTTAATGGCTTGATTCCTAATACCCTTTCAGAGAGTTGACAGAGCGGGGTGGCTATCCATCCATGGCTTAAATCCCCCTGATCCCCCATCTCGTAGAAGGTCTGAGTCTGGGGGATGATCCTCCATTTACGCAGCCATGTCGTTCCCAGTTGATCAAACAGCCCGGCGTGAGCCATTGCATCCAAGACAAAATGCATGAAATACGGTCGAACGTTCCAAGGTGTCTCCATCAACACCTTCTCCATGATGGATTTTTGCAGCGTTTTCGGAGCGATGTCGTAGAGTGCCGCCAGCGAGTTGCATTGCGCGCTGAAGGTTTCGATATCCTTGTCCTCCGGCATCCACTCATAAGGTTTCACGTGGGTTTGAAACGGTTTTCCGTCTCTGTACATGCCCTTATCGGGAACCCATAGCTCCTTATTAAAAGCACGGATAAGCGTTTCCCGAATCGATTCGTATTTTTCGGCGCGGGAATTGTCGCCCATGATATTCGCAACCTCCGCCGCGTCCTGCAACGCCTTGCAGAAAAAAGCCGTCATGTATCCCTGCCCGATTACAGAGGGAGGGTGATGGCAGTTGAATCCGTCGATGGTTACCCAGTCCATGAACATGTAATTGGGGGCTTCGGAGATGATTCCGTTTTCACCTATATATCCTGAAAAACGATCGATAACGCCGTAGACTTCGGGGGATAGCTCCCGAATGAGGGATATGTCGTCGGTGTATTGATAGTATTGTAGCAATGACTGAACCCACAATAGAATATAGCTGGTGTGGAAAGTCTTGTAATCGCTGTTCTTCATCACCCATGCGAATTTGCGCAAATCCTGTTTGGCGAGTTGCGGTTGGTCAAAAGCGTAAAAATTGACCATATCCTCTATAAGGTAATCCCCGTAATCCGCGATGGGCTCCTGATGATCGGGAGAGTCCAAGTGATGCGTTTGCAGACAGATTTGTGTCGCCCAGCGGCAGGATTTCCAAACTTTGTTGAGATATGGGTCACTGCACGAGAATGCGCCTTTATAAGTCACAGGTTGCGATGTGAAATTCGCGCTGATATCCTTGATGACGACCGGCGTGGTGACATTGGACACGATTACATGAAGAACGCTGAAACTGGAGTAAAACGGGCATTCAAAGTATTGCATCCCATCTCTTAGAACCAGGGATGCCATGCGGTTGTAATTGCCATTCTCCAATTCGCACGACTGGAGGGCGATATGCGCGTTCGCCCCTCCCATCACCTCGATACCGTAATACGCCGAGAGAATTCTGTCGAAACGGACATCGAAACTTCCATCGGAGGTCACAACTACGCTCTCGCCGCTTTGAAAGGGGTGTTTTGGTATTTTCACCCCGCCTCGGGGGTTCTCCACGTTAAGAACGGGATAACTCGCCTCCATACAGGAAGGGAGTTCGTTGAGGATTAGAGGATATTTCACGCCCGAAGCAAGGATACAGTGGCTCCATTGGGAATCCTCAAAGGAGGGCTCTTGCCAGTTAACGGGCTCTTTCGCTCCGTCAAACTGAAGGCATTGGGAGGGACGGGAGTTCGCGCCGGCTGGTGGCGTCCAATTCACCCAATTCAGATAGTCTGCCGGAATAGCTTTCCAAGTCGGATCGCTTTTCAGGACAATATCCTTGCCGTGCGGAGGAATAATGTCGGCTTGAAAAAGAAATCCATCGTTTCCGAACTCCAGGACGGCTATGCAATTCACGCCTTTGTGCAATAACGGAGATATATCCCTGCAATCGTAAAACCATTTCTCAGTAGTGACACTGTTCCAATCCCTGCCCTGATCCGCCGGTCCTCGGGAGGCAAGCCTGCCGTTTACATATAGCAGATACTTATCGGCGGTTATCCACGCTATCGCTTTCCTGGGCTGCAGTGTGAGGTTGAAAGTTTTACGGAGCAGGATAACCGGGGCGTTCCCTTGCGCCGTCACCCAATCCGCGTCCCAATGGCGTACAGGAGAGGGGTGAAAATCGACACCAGCCCCTTTCGCTTGCACCCCGTCCTTGTTAATTCGTATGGAGATATCTGCGCAATAGGTGGGACCGCGCGAATCCATGGGATTACTCTTTCCGAAGGTGGCGACATTGGATATGCATCCGAACAAGCTGATCACGCACACTATAAACCAGGAGTACGCGCTAAGACGCATCGGGAACTCCTTAATATCACTCTGGTCGGCGCCAAACATGGAGCAAGGGTGGCTTGCATCGATCGTCCGGAACCACGGGCGTAGGCTATTGAAAACTTACAACACAGGTAATTGCAAAACTCGATTTTCGGTGTTTTATCGAGCTTGAAAATAGCGTTGTTAGTCGCCTTTTCCGAAATTTGCAATTACCTTAACATGCATTAGTTATGTCTCAGCATATGTCTGAGTTCCGCTGAATTACCCGCTAGAAGCATCGCCTCATCATAAGAGATTGTTTTGTTTTGATATAGTTTTTCCAGAGCCTGATTCATGGTATTCATGCCGAAATGACTTCCGTCCCGGATGGAATTATACAGTTCGTTTGTCTCTCCGTCCTCGATTTGCTTTCGAACGGTAGGCGAATTGGACATAACCTCCACTGCCGGCAGACGTCCCATGCCGGAAGATCTTCTTGCCAGTCTTTGAGATGTGACACACAGCAATGAAGCCGCGAGTTGCGTCGAAACCTGACGATGAAGATGAACCGGGAAACTGTCTATGATACGATCAATTGTCGCTGGGGCGGAAACGGTGTGGAATGTTGTGATCACGAGGTGACCGATTTCCGCGGCGGCCATGGCGACATCCATCGTCTCCACATCCCTCATCTCCCCAATGCAAATGATATCCGGGCTTTGACGCGTAACACTGTGCAATGCGGATTTAAAGGATTGAGTGTCCGACCCTATCTCTCTTTGATGGATGACGCTTTTTTTGTCGTTAAAGATATATTCCACGGGGTCTTCTATGGTAAATATGTTTGTCCGACGAGTGCGGTTTATCTCTTCGACCAACGCCGCCAATGTCGTGGTTTTTCCGCTGCCGGTTGGTCCGGTGATGATGATAAGCCCTTGGGGTTGCATGACGATATCCTTCAACACCGCCGGCAGGCTGAGTTCCTGTATTGTGTAAGGGGAAAGAGGAATAATGCGGCAAACCGTTCCAATGGTCCCGCGTTCCAGGAATAGATTTGCTCTTACTCTAACAAGTCCAGGGACAGAGAAAACAAGATCGATTTCATGGCCGGCTTGCAGGCGCTCCATAATCTCCTCCGTGTTCATGAATGGAGGTTCATCCCCGTCACCGTCCACATCGGCTTTTCGCAAGAGATAATCTCTCGATGCGCTATCGATAATTCCACAACTGATTTCATACGTATCCTGACTAGTTAACGGAGCGGAATCGTCAATTTGCATATCCCCGTCCACCCTGAAGGATGGAGGCGCCCCCGCTTTGATCACAAGATCGGATGCTCGTTTCTTTAGTGCGACTTCCAAAAATGCATGAATACTTTTCATAATTATTCCAGTTCATTTGATGGCTGCGGATTTCTCATTCCGCAAGGGGGATTGCATAATCCTCCCATGGATTCTCCGTCAATCCTAATAAACTTCGTCTTATCCCTGTAGGCGAAATATGCAATCCCCTTTGTGGATTTCATGGATGAGAGATGCGATCCATCCCTGTTGGTCTCGCTACATTTTCCGATGGCCGTTGTATTATGGTCGGTGTGATCTCCTCGTATCGGAATGTGAAAACGCGTCGCCATGCAATGATTGGACGACACGTTCCTTTGGCGTGGATGTTATATTAATCCATCGAAGATAATCGGATAGGAAAAAAATATTCAGCGGAGGCGAATGCATCATTCCTTAAATTAAAGATCGCTATTCCATTTCCTCTAAAGGCGTAATTCGGTTAGGAGTAGAACCCTAGACAATAACCATCCGGATCGGTGAGAGTGAATTCCGTGTAATCCTCATTCTTATTGTAACTAAGCTCTCCGAGACCCGCTAACTCTCTTGTCTTCAATTCCTCGTGGAGCGCACCGGCATCCTCCACTTCAAAATAGAGCCGCACGCCCACACCCCGTTTGTTATGTTTCAAAGCCTCTCTTTTTGTTTCAACCCTCGAATCCTCCGTCACAAGGAATAGCGAGGCATCCTCCTTTTCCAAACTGACAAAGTTGGTGTTACCCTCTTCATCCTGCATGCTGACCTGAAAATTAAGGATGCCGCAGTAAAAATCCATAGCCCGCTGCATATCATCAACCGTTAATTCAGGAATGATACGAAACATTTTCTTTTATTCTCGTTTCATTTCTACATTCGATTTGCCGTCATAACGATAACGTGATCCTCGAAGGATAGTTTCAACTTTCGAGACCTGCTTGAGCCATCTCAATCGCCGAAAGCAGTGCGCGCGATTTATTCACCGATTCCTGATACTCCCCGGCCGGTGTGGAATCCGCCACGACACCCCCTCCCGCCTGGATGTACGCTATGTTACCATCCACCAACATGGTTCGTATGGCGATAGCGAAATCGGCGTCGCCGGAAAAGGAGAAATAGCCGACCGCACCGCCATAGAGTCCTCTGCGATTGGGCTCGACTTCATCAATGATCTCCATAGCCCTCACCTTTGGGGCTCCTGTGAGCGTGCCAGCGGGGAAGCATGCGCGTAAAGCGTCGAAAACATCCTTGTCCTCCGCCAGTTCTCCAACCACATTGGAGACGATGTGCATCACATGGGAATAACGCTCGATCGCCATCAGATCGGAGACCTTCACGGTGCCGTATTTGCTTACGCGTCCGACATCATTTCTTCCAAGATCGATGAGCATTACATGCTCCGCTCTCTCCTTTTCATCCGCGAGCAACTCCTTTTCGAGCCTGTTATCCTCATCGTCCGTCTTCCCGCGAGGTCGCGTTCCTGCAATAGGTCGCACTCTCACGGTTCCCCCCTTGACGGTGACAAGGATTTCAGGCGAGGAGCCCACCACCTGTTTGTCTCCCATCTCCAAAAAGTACAGATACGGTGAGGGGTTGATTGAGCGCAAGGCGCGGTAGAGCTCGAACGGCTTGGCGTTAAACCGAACCGCCCATCGCTGAGAAGGGACGATCTGAAAGGCGTCGCCGGAGGCGATATACTCCTTGCATTTAGTCACCGCCGTTTCATATTGCCCCTGAGTCTGATTAGGGGTTATCTCTAACTCGTCCGGACTTGGCAGCGATGCGGGCGGAGCCCAAGGGGAGCGCAGTCGGGCTATCAAACCTTCAATTCTTGAAACCGCGCGGTCATATGCGGAAGCCGCATCCTGCTGCACTCTGGCGTTGCAGAGAACTTTGATTCTCTGTTTTACGTGATCAAAAATCAGCATTGTATCCGTAAAGAAGAAGCAGCAATCCGGCAGATTCAGGTCATCAGGATTTTTATCTGGAAGTTTTTCAAAGAACCTGACGATATCGTAGGATAGAAAGCCAACGGCTCCCCCGCTGAACGTGCCGATGCCAGGATCCGAAACGTAACGGTATTCGCGAATCAACTTTTTCAAAACGGTAAGAGGATCCTCGCCGTCCGATAGGGAGATGACACGGTTGCGCGTCCCCTCCGTGATGGTGACCTGACGCCCTTTTGATTTCAGGATAAGGAATGGATTTCCGCCAATGAAGGAGTAGCGCGCGATTCGCTCTCCCCCCTCGACACTTTCAAGCAGAAAGGAACCCGCCCCCCACGCGATCTTCTCGTATGCGGAAACGGGAGTTAGGCGATCCGCAAGAATCTCCTTGTAAACGGGAATGAGATTTCCTTCGCTGGATTTTCGTATAAAATCTTCCCGGCTGGGGTATATCATGTCCTTCGCGCACAATCCTTTCGCGATGTATAGGTCATTATAACATATACGCATGAGAGGATGCGATAGATAGAGAATTTGAGGCGTTTACGGAAGCGGGAATTAAGGATTCGCGGTATAATGTGCCATATCGGTGATTTTCCGATCCTCCATCATCATTCCCCAAGCAATCACCATGAAGCCTTTCGCGGAAAGGGGGCTGGATGAGGAGTTATCATGGATGTTAAAGTTTATGGCACGTGCGATTGCGCTGGACGTGGGCGATAAAACCATTGGCGTGGCTTGGAGCGACGAGGAGGCTAGACTCGCTTTTCCAGGGGAGACGATTATCCGGGAGGAGGGCTATCGCCGGGATATGCGCCGCATCGTGAACCTGATAGATAAGTTGAATCCCGAAGTGATTGTAGTGGGGCTGCCGTTAATGCTTGACGGCACAACCGGCAGGCAGGTGGAAAAAGTGCGTGATTTCATCTCGCAACTTCGCCGCTACACGTGTCTTCCCATATACGAACAGGATGAGAGGCTCACCACAGGGGAGGCGCATAGATCATTGGAGATAACAGGTAAAAGGAACAGTGAGCGTAAAACCGTGATCGATTCCGTTGCCGCGTGCCTGATACTGCAAAGTTTCCTGGAGCGTAAGATCGAAACTCCAAAGATGGATAATGAGACGTAATTTCATGTGTCCTACGGGCAAGGGAAGATATTGACAAAAACCGGTAGACAACGATTGTTTCGTGTGAAATGGGGTTGGATTTTCGCACTGGTAGCGGTTGCGTTCGTCGCAGGCTTCCTGCATTCGCTCAGCCCTGTATCGCCTAAGTCTCATTACACCCGCGTGGAGATTGCTCCTGATTTGGGGACGCTGGGCATAGGACGAACGCTGCAAAGCAAAGGTTTGATACGAAGCGCCTGGTCTTTCCTGCTCTACGCGAAAATCAAGGGGTATTCAAGGCGTTTGGAGGCTGGCACATATCTGTTGTCACCAAGCATGTCCACCCCCGGCATCGCCAAAACGATCGCTCGGGGCCAAACGGATAACGCCGTCAAAGTGACGATTCCCGAAGGGTTTACATTAAAGCAGATCGCGCAAACTCTTTATCACAAAGGGGTTATTTCAGACCCGCAAGCGTTTCTTAAATTCGCTCACTCGGCTTACACGGGATTAACAGCGCCTTTTCCACTGCCCAAGGTTGGATTGGAGGGGTATCTCTATCCAGAAACCTACTTTTTTCTCCCGAACAGTCATTACAAGAAGGTAGCTCAGGTGATGCTGAACACATTTATTCGTGAATTTTATGACCCCTACCATGAAGATATTAGCCGGAGTAACCACAATCTAAATCAAATCGTCACGATTGCGTCATTGATTGAGCGAGAGGCGGAGGTGGAGAAGGACAGGCCCGTGATCGCCGGGGTCATAGAGAATCGATTGCGCAAGCATATGAATTTGGATATCGATGCGTCGGTTCTATATTCGCTAGGGGTTCATAAGGATAGAGTTCTGTATAAGGATTTGAAAGTGCGTTCGCCGTACAACACCTATCTTCATAAAGGGCTGCCTCCAGGACCTATCGCCAGTCCGGGCTTGCCTTCGTTGTTGGCTGCACTGCATCCGGATCATAACGACTATTATTATTATGTGGCATCCCCGGATGGCTCCCATATCTTCACGAGAACATTGGCAGAGCACTTGGCTGCGATCAAACGAGTGAAACAGTTGGAATCGACCCAAACCGGTGCGTATCATCATGGATAATTCGAAGAGGGGCGGTGTTTATCTATGTTGCCCGCGCAAATACTGTCACCTGGGTGTGTCTCAAATAGGCGTACGGGAGTTGACGAGCAGAGGGGTGAAAGCGGTTCTGTTGGATTTGGACAACACACTGGTTCCGTGGCAGCGTCACGAGGTGTCGGATGCGGTACGCGATTGGCTAAGCGAATTAAAGGAGAATGGCATCAAATTATGCCTTATCTCCAACACTCGGTTTGGCAAGAGATTGAAAAAGCTATCCGAGGAATTGGATATCCCTTATATTCGCCATGCCTGGAAACCCGGCAAGCGGGGGTATCTTAGCGCGTTGAAGGAGTTGGATGTCTCTCCGGCTGACACGGTGATGGTTGGCGATCAGATGTTCACGGATGTATTGGGCGGTAATAGATTAGGCATCTATACTGTGATGGTGAAGCCGATCGCGCACAGGGAGTTTGTGGGCACCAAAGTGAGCCGTGTAGCCGAATCGGCGCTGCTCTTTTGGTTTCGCAGGTGCGGGGTTTTGCAGGAAGATGATGCACCCTCCTCATAGTCGGAAAATATTCTTTGATTTCTTTTGTTTTTTTTGCCGATTGGATCGCTTTTGTGTATAATAGCTTTATAGGGAAATGTAATTGCGGAAAACCCCCTCTCCAACGGTTCTTGCAAGAAACCATCAACCGGCGGGCGGAGGGGAAAATGAGCGCCGCAGTTACATCAAGGAACAAAAGTTACAATGGGGTCGTCTAACCGACCGGATAGTGTCCGTGTACCCGAGGTGAACGGGCAAACTCAGGTTTTTGCCGTATTTGGTTATCCTGTGGAGCATTCGCTATCGCCAACCATTCATAATGCGTCGATAGCTTTCCTCGGACTGAATTATATTTATATTCCATTTACCGTTAAGCCGGACCATCTCGATTCGGCGATTCGCATTATTAATCCGCTGGGAATACGGGGAATCAATCTTACTGTTCCCCACAAAGAGAGAGCCATATCCTGTCTGGATTGGATATCGCCTGAAGCGAAGGCGGTTGGCGCCGTTAACACGATACATCCGGTGGACGGCGAACTGAAAGGTTACAATACGGACGGTGAGGGATTTTTACGCTCATTGAATGATACAGGGCTTTCCTTCAAGGGTTCGCATGTCTTGGTGTTGGGCGCCGGCGGGGCGTCCCGATCGGTAGTATATCGTCTCGTCAAAGAAGGGGCGAGAGTAACCATCGCAAACAGAACGGTTGAAAGAGCGGAAGAACTGGCGTTGCGGATAAGCCGTATTTTGGATTCGGATAAGATCGACTGTGTGCGTTTTCAGGATGTCGGCAAGATAACGGAAATGATGGAAGCGGCGGAATTGGTTGTAAACACCACTACGTTGGGAATGCATCCCGACATGGATTCCATGCCCCCCATCCCACCTGAATCCTTTCATTCCGGAATGTTGGCGTATGATTTGATATATAATCCATATGAGACCCGTTTTCTAAGGTGCGCCAGGGAAGCTGGTGCGAAGACGTTGAACGGCTTGGAGATGTTGATACAGCAAGGAGCCGTGGCTTTTCAAATCTGGACTCAGCGGGAACCCTCCGTGGAGGCGATGCGAGAGGCGGCTAAGCGGAAGATGGGCGTTCCCTGAAGTATTGTAACGAACCAATAAACGACGATAGCGGATACTGAGAAAGATCAATCTTTGAGAGAAAGAAACGCGGTGATATTATAACCTATTGCTAATGTTAGCAAACTGTGATATAATCGCGCGATACACGTTTCAAAGACGAAATATCCAATATCGAGCCAGGCAGGACAAAAATGGTGATGGCTAGAAAAAGCATGGGCGAATACTTGGTGGAGAAAAAATTCATCTCCACCGATCAATTGAAACAAGCCCAAGACATGCAAAAACAATCTCGTGGCGATCTGGGCAAAATTCTGATTGAGTTGGGTTTCGCCACGGAACGTGATGTGACAGAGGGCAAGGCGCATGAACTGGGTCTTCAATTTGTGGACTTGACACGTTTCACCCCCGAGCCTAGCGCAGTGAATGTGGTGCCGGAGAATATCGCGAAACGATATAATGTAATCCCCATTCGCAAGGACAGCGCCACCAATACGCTATATGTGGCTATGGGGGATGTGAACAATCCATACGCTGCGGATGATTTGCGCATGGTATCTCGTTGCACGGTTCGGGCGGTTTTGGCATCGCCTGGCGCCATTGAGGACGCGATCAGCAGAGCGTATGGCAACACCTCCGCGTCCGCCACAACGGACGCCTCCTCCATTGGAGGGGCGGGGGCGACTGGGTCCGCCGTTGGAGGGATGAATCCGTTTAAAGCCGGCGCTGGCGGCGGCAGCATGATGAGCGACCTGATGTCCGAAATCCGGGAGAACGTTGCCAAGCACGGCGCCAACCCGAATATCGATTCGGATATGGATGCGGAGATTGAAGGCGAAGCCGTCGAGGAGATGGCGAAAGCCGCGCCGATCATACGCGTGGCGAACGCGATTATCCAGCAGGCGATCAACGAAGGGGCTTCCGATATCCATTTGGAACCGGATCGCCGGGGGGTTCGCGTGCGCTATCGTGTTGACGGCGTTTTGCGCGAAACGATGACCATGCCAAAATACATTCAAGCCCCGCTGATCTCTCGTTTCAAGATCATGTCGGAAATGAACATCGCCGAAAGACGTGTTCCTCAGGATGGTCGTATCCCTATCCGTTACGAAAACAAGGATTACGACCTGCGTGTAAACTGTCTGCCCAATCTGCACGGCGAAAAAGTTGTCTGCAGAATTTTGGACAAGTCGAGCATTATGATCGGCTTGCATAAGCTGGGCTTAAATGCGGAATTGCAGGCGCAGGTGGAGGAGTTGGTGTCACAGCCAAACGGCATGTTCCTTTCCACGGGACCAACCGGTTCCGGAAAAACGACCACCCAGTATTCCGTTCTCAACAAGCTTAACACCATTGAGAAAAACATTCTCACCATTGAGGACCCTGTGGAGTATCAGCTCAGCGGTATTACTCAGGTTCACGTGAATAAAAAAGCGGGACTGACATTCTCCGCCGCGTTAAGAGCCTTCCTCCGACAGGACCCGGATATTATAATGATCGGAGAGATGCGCGACTTGGAAACCGCCGAGATCGCCGTGGAATCATCCTTGACAGGACACTTGGTTCTGACGACGCTACATACGAACGATGCCCCGTCCGCCGTCATCCGCCTTGTGGACATGGGAATTGAACCCTATTTGATTTCAGCCACGGTCATCGGAGTTCTGGCGCAGAGACTGGCGCGCAAGGTTTGCAACAACTGCAAGGAACCTTACGAGGTGGATGCAGCGGATTTGCGTCGTTTCGGTTTCAGACCTGATTCCGTCGACCAGAAAGTCACCCTCTGGAGAGGGAAGGGTTGCGAGATGTGCCGTGATACAGGGTACAAAGGCCGAGTGGCTATATGCTCGTTGATGTCGGTGAATGACGAGATCGCTGAATTGGTTGTGCGCCGTGCTCCTCTGAACGATATTCGGGACGCCGCTCGAGCGAATGGCATGCAGGAGTTGCGAGAGGATGGGCTTGCCAAAGTCCTTGAAGGTGTCACAACTCCGGAAGAAGTGATGCGCGTGGTGTTCACCGCCGGACATTAGTGTCTTTGCATGGAGCGCGGATATCTCGCAGGAGCGATCCGCGTTCCATGAACGAGTTAAACATATTTTTTGGTACGGAGGTTTTCCTTTGGCAGAGCAGACACAACAGCTACCCGCACAGGGCGTCGCATCGGAATCATCAAAGACGAAACCACTAGCCGAGGCACATATCGATGATTTGCTCAAGCTCGTGGTGGATAAGAAGGCTTCCGATCTTCATATTTCCGTAGGGCTTCCTCCTGTTCTTCGCATAGACGGAGCTTTGATCCCCACCAACTACGAAAAAGTGATACCGCAAGAGTCGCAACGACTGATTTACGATATCCTGACGGACGATCAGATACAGCGGTTCGAGACTCAGTTTGAGCTTGACTTCTCCTATCAGTTGGGGCGTATTTCGCGGTTTCGTGTTAACGTGTATCGTGACAGAGGCAATGTCGCCACCGCTTTTCGCGTGATTCCCGCAAAAATCCCAACTCTGAAGGATCTGCAATTGCCCGCGATTTTGGAGGATCTCACTCGGCTTCCGCGCGGTTTGATACTTGTCACCGGACCTACCGGGTCGGGTAAATCCACCACGCTCGCGGCGATGATCAATTCGATCAATACGGAGCGAAGCGTGCACGTCCTGACAATCGAGGATCCGATTGAGTATTTACACTCGCACAATTTCAGTATCATCAATCAACGCGAAGTGGGACAGGACACAAGGGCTTTCGCCAACGCCTTGCGCGCCGCCTTGCGCGAGGACCCGGATGTGATATTGGTCGGTGAAATGCGAGACCTCGAGACCATGCAGATGGCTGTGTCCGCCGCCGAAACCGGTCACCTTGTCTTCGCCACTTTGCACACAAACAGCGCCGCGACTTCCGTGGAGCGCATCGTGGATGCGTTTCCGCCCGGACAGCAGGAACAGGTTCGTTTGCAGCTCTCGAATAACCTGCAAGCGATCATTTGTCAGCAGTTGTTGCCGCGAGCGAACCAGCCGGGCCGCATTTGCGCCTTGGAGATTATGACCGCAAGTCCCGCCATTCGCAACCTCATTCGTGAATCCAAGGCACATCAGATCACATCCATGATCCAAACGAGCGCCAATCTTGGCATGCAGACTATGGATCAATCCCTGCGCGACCTCTATCTTCGCGGCACGATCACTTTCGAACTCGCCATGGAGAGAGCCATGAACTCGCAGGAATTGGAGAAGATGATTCGCACCCTCAGCGGTCCTGCAGGTGGAAACGCGCAGCCGATGCGCACAACGCGCTAAGATATATTTTGGGAGGGTGATAATGTCCTCCTATTCGATTTCGTAGGATGTATCCCTAAAGGGGGAGTAATATGGCAACATTTGCATATACCGTTCGTGATGCCAGCGGGCAAACACGTTCCGGCACATCGGAAGCGGAGAATGTGGATATTCTCCGCAAGCGATTGCAGGAGCAGGGGTTCACCGTTGCCGACATCAAGCAGACTAAAGCGCAGCGCAAAGCGAACGCAGGGGCTGGTTGGGGCAGGGTGGGCTTGGCGGACATCTCCGTATTCTGCCGTCAGTTCTCCACTATGATCGACGCGGGCGTGTCGCTCGTTCGCTCTCTGGATGTTCTCAGTCAGCAGACCTCAAATCCGAAACTTCGGCGAATTATCATTGATGTATCCGAACAGGTGGAATCCGGACAGACTCTAACCAAATCGATGAGCAAGTACCCGAAGACCTTCTCCAACCTTTTTATCGGTTTGATCCATGCCGGAGAGGTGGGAGGCGTTTTGGAGGAATCCTTGCAGAGACTCTCCATGTTCCTTGAAAAGGATATGGAGTTAAGGCGCAAAGTGAAATCCGCTATGACCTATCCTGTGATTGTGGTTGTTTTCTCCGTAATCATTGTGCTGGGTCTGTGTTCTTTCGTTATTCCGAAATTCATTGAATTGTTCAAAGGTTTGGGAATGAAATCGTTACCATGGTCCACTCAGATGCTGGTGGACTTCAGTAACTTCCTCAAGGCCAAGTGGTGGATGGGAATCATCATTGTGGTGTGTATCTATATTGCGTTCAAGCTTTTCGGCTCCACGAGAATAGGGCGGCGCGTTATGGATCGCGTAAAGTTGAAACTCCCCGTTTTCGGAAAATTGAATCACAAGATATCCCTTGCCCGTTTCGGTAGAACCTTGGGAACTTTGCTCGTATCCGGCGTGCCGATTCTGCAGGCGATGGAGACCGTGGCGGAGACTGTCGGCAACTCCCTCATGGCGGATTCCATTTTCGAGGCTCGAAACCGCATACGAGAAGGCGAGCAGATTAAGGAGCCTCTGGAGCGGAGCGGAATGTTCCCGCCGATGGTGGTGCACATGATATCGATAGGCGAGGAATCCGGATCGTTGGATCATATGCTCACAAAGGTGGCGGAATTCTACGAGCAAGAGGTCGACGCCCAGTTGCAAAGCTTGGCCGCCGCCATCGAACCTGTATTGATCGTGTTTCTCGGCGTCATCGTGGGATTTATCGTCATCTCCATGTTTATGCCATTGATCGCGGTCATTAGCAACCTGTCCGGAGGCGGGGGCGGCTAATCGAAAGAATTACAGAGCGTTATCCGGAAGGGGGGCGTTTTCAGACGCTCCCTTCCCTTGAGTTTTTTCGGAGGGAGATGTTACTTGCCGGTTAATACGGTGGCGTATTGGGCAGTAATCGCATTCATTTTTGGGGCAATCATCGGCAGTTTTCTAAACGTGGTGGTTTGGAGGCTGCCCCGGGGTGAGTCTTTGGCTTATCCTGGGTCGCATTGCCCGTATTGCAGCCATCCGTTATCCGCGCTTGAAAATATTCCCCTGATAAGCTTTCTCTTGTTAGGTGCGAAATGTAAAAAATGCCGGCACGCCATATCCTGGCGTTACTTCTTGGTTGAACTCTTCACGGCCGTGCTTTTTTTACTGTTCTTCATTCATTTCGGACCCAATGTGCAAACCATATCCTATTGCCTGTTTAGCTCCGCACTAATTGCAGCGTTTTTCATTGATTGGGAGTTATTCATCATTCCCGATGAACTTAACTTCATCGCCCTGTTTGTTGCAATTGCGATGGATGTGTGGTTCGCCATGCACGGGGAGACGGGGCATAGCCTCTTGTGGGGATGGATGCCACGCTCCGTCGGCGGTGCGATGGTGTTCACGACGTTTTTTATTTTGATTCAACTGCTCGGGCGTATGTTGTTCGGACGGGATTCCATGGGGGATGGTGATGTGAAGCTCGCTAGGGCGATAGGGGCGATGCTGCCCATCGGTTTGGCGGCCGCCTCTTTCTTTCTCGCCATCGCTTCCGGCGCACTGATCGGCGGAGGGATGGTGTTATACGAGAGGCTACGCTCCTCCAAAAGCGCAATGAACGAGGATATGACAGGCGCTCCGCAGCAGGATGCCGATGAGGAGCCTTCGACCCTGACGCAAATACTGTTATACGGCCTGGCGTACGTTTTTTTTGTTGACGTGATCATTCAGATCGCTGCATGGCTTCGCATTCCGGCGGCAAGGCGTTTTGTCGAAGTTCAGTCGACTTATGCGGATGAGGAAAATGAGTTTGTCCCTGGGCCGACTCACATACCATTCGGACCCTATATGGTGACGGGGTTTTTTCTCGCCGTTTTTTTTGGCGACAAACTCATCAATATCTATCTTCGAATGTCAGGTTTGAGGTAAATTGTGATGGAATAGGAACATTGCAAGGTTCTTTGTCGTCAGAACAGACGAATTGTAAACGTTTTCGCCAATATTTGATAAGAAGCCTTCGGAAGGGATACACGCCGCGCAGGTTCGCGGAAAGGATGGAATCGTACCATGCATAGAGTCACTCGAAATCATGCATTCACTCTAATCGAGTTGCTCACGGTAATAGCTATTATCGCGGTGCTCGCCGCGATACTATTTCCCGTGGCGGGCTCAGTGAAGGAGCAGGCGCGCCAGTCGTCGTGCATGACCAACCTGCACCAGATATGGGTCGCCACCATGATGTATCATCAGGACGAGGGTTCGTATCCTCCTTTGCTGCTTCAGACGATTCAGTATGAATTGGGTCCGAACAATCAAACCTTGGTCGTGCCTGCCGACCAAGTCGCAAACGGTTTCCTCTATCGAGAATATGTTAAGGATATAAGCGCCTTCAAATGCGATGACAACCCCATTACAGATAAAACCCTTGGCGTAAACGCCATCGCCCCGGTGGTCCCCTCGCAATGGCCAGGCGGCGCCGCTAACTGGAACACAGCCATGTCAGGCGTTTTCTACGGATGGGATTCCTACGATATCGGACCCCGCATCAACCCTAATGGCACTGTGGCCAAGGATAACAACGGCAACGTCTTATACGATATTCATTACAGCATGGATTGGACGGGTCCCGCCAACAGCGGAGCCACGGATCTGCCCAACCAGATGAAATACGCATATCCCCCGGAAGACCACACCTTGCTGACATACTGCACTTGGCATGTGGCAACGGCCGGTTCCAACTCCGTAATAGCCATCAACCTTGGCGGGACGGCCAAAAAATTCTCCTACAAGGAGATGCTGGAGTATGGTCCGAATGTTTTCAATCAATAGAAGCCAGCCCTTAGGCGTATAAGGCATGGAAAACTTTTAGCCGATGTTGGTGTTGTTGGTGAGGTGAGTTTTTTTGTACGATTTGCTTTATGCGAAAAACAATAGAACCTTTTTTTTGCACAAACTCATACGGTACCAAGTAATATTTGCAATTATTTTTATAATGGGAACATGTAGGACATATGCGTCGTCGGATAAGCGAAGCAATGTGGATGATCGGGTGATTTAGATGCTGAAACTGAAAACACAATCTGGTTTTACGTTAATAGAGTTAATGATCGTCATGGTGATTCTTCTGGTGGGCATTATGACGGCCATTCGCATATTCCCCATTGGCTTGTCAGTGAATAAGTCGGCTGAAAAAACCACTTTGAGTTCCGCGCTTGCCAACGAAGTGCAGGATGGCTATCTATCCGATCCCGACAGCATCATGGACAACGTTGTTGCGGTGACCCCGGTGCCTCTTCAGGAGGCGAGCGGCATGGTGACAGAGTTCGAGGAAAACACAAATGTGTCTCCTTACGATTTGGGACCTGGAGTCATCTATCCTGGTTTCGCCAATACGTATCTCTCCGATCCCTATTTCGCGGCGGATGTGAATAAAATCCATCGAGTTATCGGTGAGAGAGTGCCCATACCCCCCACTCCGACGGACTATTTCCTGAAATGCGGTCCTTTTGTGGACACGAAATGGGATGGGATGACCCGCAGTCTTTTCATCTACGGAAATCCGATGTATCGCAACCATCAACTTGTTTACGATTCCAATGGAAACGTGACGGTGCCGAATGTCAACGGTCGGATGTACGCCATAGATTACGGCGAGTCAAACACACCTCCTTCCATAGCGTTCTATCCGAGCATCAAATATAACCAGTTCTTTTTGATCACCTATGTTACGATAGGCGCGGACGGGCTGAGGCATCGCATTGTTGACCAGATCGTTTATGTTCCCGTCGTCCCAGCGCTTCCGCCGCCAAGTCCGCCGAACACGATACCACCGGCTGTCTGGCAGCCGCTGGCGACGGTGGGCGCGATCGTACCCTACAGTGAAACCGTGAGCAGGATGTACGTGGATCATGGCAATCTTTCCTTTGACAGCGACAACCCTTATGAGTATGAGCTTGTTTCGCCGAGTTACCAATCCAGTTCCGATCCGATGCTTGCCGCTAACGTTGGAGAGATACTTCTCAATCCGGCCGGCTACCACTACGGGGAGGGAAGCCCCAACGGAAGCCAGTATTTGGAGGCGCATATCGACTACGACGTATTCGATTGGCATATCCTTCATGAGGATCGATTCATGCCGTCATCCGAACCGTACACCATCACGCTGGGATTGACAAACATAAAGAAGATAGGCGACATGCAAAGCGACCAAACGAAGTACAACGGGTTGTTTTTCGATGTGGGCACTTCACCGGATATTCTCGTGTACGACATGAACACCGGCAGTCAGGTGATTCCTCAATCCGTCGATTATCTGAACGGCACGATCAGTTTCACGCCTGTCGAAGGGGTGGCTGACGCCACTCACACTCTGCGAATATATTACCAGGCGCACGGATCATGGGCGATTCAGATTCTGAAAGCCAGTAATGTTTACTCCGGATCGGGAGGCGTTCCGCCTGCGATGGGTGAATTCTTCGTGAGGGGCAATCGAATCTATTTTCCGATTTGCGACATGGGAAAAACGGTTAGAATTGGGAAACTTTATTACTTGGAGCCAAATCCCGGCAATCTGGCCAATCCGTATCATCGAAACTCAACCAACGAGGCGTACCAGATCAGTTCAATTGTGGATCCGGTGGTGGGATTTCCCTATGTGGATATCACAACCGTGCATCCCGACACTTTGGGACTGGACATGAATGTGAACGGAACCGGTTACAGTCCGTTTCCGGTCCAGAATGTGCAAGGCGTGTCTTTCGATGTGCGTGTGATCCATAACAACGGCTCTATGGTAAACCAAACAGCCGCTGGAAATATAACATCCGTACGATGGAACAAGTACGACCTGGACACAATTCTGTCCAGGACTAACCCTTAATCATTAAGAATTATATGTTTATTTTGGCGCCTGTGAGCGCATCCGAGAAATGACAGACGATGAAATCAAGGATATCATCATTAATATTGAGCAAGCGTAACTTCGAGGGCTTCACATTGGTGGAGTTGCTGGTGGTGCTTGCCATCACTAGTATTTTAATGGGGCTGATACTGGGTCCTCTGATTGAAGGATTCAATCTGACGAATTTGGCGAGAGTTCAGGTTCTCACTCAGGCGACCACGCAGCAGGCCATGGACACCATTAAATCGGATATTTCGGAGGGCGTTTTTATTGACGATAACAGCGGTTCTCCCGTGAACATGTGGGTTCCGGGAAGCGTCACGCCGATCCAATTACCGTTCGCCATGGTGGACATCGTTCCGCCGCTGCATGTGAATGATGAAAACCCCAACATACCTATTGATCCTACGACGGGTTTGCCAATGGAAAACCTTAGAGGACCGGTGTCCAAGCCCCTGTCTCCGGGACGAATCATCATACGATATTGGCTGGGTCTGCGGGATAACACTTCCGTCAATAACATACCGGTAAAACCGTATTATAACGTTTACGCCGATCCGCTTCATCGTGACGTCACCGCAAATAACACAATGATACTTTACCGAGCGGTCGTGACCCCTTATCTTAGCAACGGTCAGGTGGATCAGAGATTTTTCCATGCGGACTCAACCGGAAGGAACATCCTGGATTTGGAGGATCCCAACTTCTTCTACGACACCACAACCCCTCCTTCCGGCTTGCCGCCGATTCCTGGGTATCCAGGCGGGCAGCCTTACGGAACAATTGCGCAAAACTGGAAAGCGATCGCCGAACCGGTGGTGAATATTGATCAGTCCGACGAGGTAATCGTTCCGTATGACCAAAACAACAACCCGTCGTACAATGAGACGACCGCCTTGGTTCAATTCCAACCAACCGCTTTTTTGAATGACTTTGCGACAGCCAGCAGTACTTCCGATCCCGGCAATCAAACCCCGTGGATACCGGCTAGCGCGATGTTCCTTAACCATGGTTACTGGACTAACAACTATTCCGTCGCGGTCTATCATAACTCAGGCGATGTATACACTTGGAACTACGACGGATCCACAAATCCACCTGATGCATTGCACAACGGCTCGGATTCCGGTTGGAACCCCTATACGGAGACGATTAACAATATCAGCACCTTTAACGGGCTTTTGTTTAGCGTCGATCCGAGGCGTGGCATGGTGAATTTCTCCTTCCCGCTCTCCGTGATCAATAACGGTGTGAATGTACAGACGTATGATGCGCACTACGATGCCAACCGGTGGAAGGAGTTCGGATGGTCGAATTATCGATTTATCAATCTGCTTTGGAACAGTCAGGTGGGCATGCAGGATCCGACATCTTCACCTTCGCCCGCACCCACGCCGACGCTATCCAATATCGGTCAACTTGCAAAAAATAACGGGGATATTAGGATCGTGCCAGGGTCCGAGGTGGTTATCGGACCGGACATGCATCCCGGACCGAATTACGGTCAGCCGATCACGTACACCCGAGTGTCTCGCGATACCGACCCGATGCTGCTGGGTCCGGATGAATATATGATCAACTACGGGAATAATTACAATATTCAAAATTATGACCCGAACAACCTCGGGTACGGTGCGACGGTTATTTTCGACAGCAAAACCGATCCTGTGAACACCGCTCAAACGGATGCATTGCCGGAGAACGCAGCCCCCATCACCATATCCTATAAAGTGCAAAATAACCGGGATGGTGATTTCGTCGAAGCGAACTATCTCTCTCGTCAGGTGATGCAGTTTACTCTCGGTGTCAGGATGTATGATTTTCACTCCAGCCGCGCATACCAAGTCTCTTTGGCGCAGAAAGTGCCCGTGTTCGATTTGTTGAGATAATGGTCGCGAGGATGTTCGACAATTGTTGATTGCTTTTAACATACAGAGGCATAAGGAATGACAGGTCGGAAGAACAATTCCATACGATTCGTACATGGCGGGCAAAAGGGACAGGCCTTGGTGGTGGCGATCATCACAATGTTCCTTCTCCTATTCATTGGCGGTCTTTTCGTGGCGTTGGTGGCCCGTAATCTCCAAAACGCCGGTGAATACCAACAAGGCGAGTCCGCCAGGCGATATGCTCTGGCTGGAATTCAATATGCCAGCTACTGCTTGCTGCATAGCCCGGACGGCGCTGATTGGCGTCCGCCATTGCCTGACCGATCCGAGTTACAACCGAACGATCCGGATCTTATATACTTGAACAGCACGGATCCCGAGGGCAGATACGCCAGGATCGATTTGGGCGGAGGGCGAGCTCTCATTCGCGTATCCTATTTCTCCGATCCGAATAGCGCGAACAAACGGTACCTCAAGATTGAATCGATAGGGCGAGTGGGTTATTTCAATCCGAATGACCCCACCACTTTCACCGCCTCTCCGCCGCGCCTGCGTCGCAAAGTGGTGGCGTATATGGCGATCGGATTGCCTGACTATTTGCGATATATCACCAATATCAATAATGACTCGAAAGAGGAAGCGGATATCGGAGCTCCTCCGACGGGCGTCATCTATCCGGAGCAAATGGGCGGGGTGAACGTGCGAACCCCAGGCGGAACCTTTACTCAGACAGGGGCGCCGATCTTCGCCAACTGCGATTTGAAATTGATGGGAAACCTCGCACTTCAGGAATTCGGGGCGCAGAATAACGCCGTAATGGCGGCTGGAAATATCAGCTTGGCGAGTGAAACCATCAACGGAAACATCTATGATCCAACTCTTAATGGGAATGCCATTGTGCCGAGTTCGGGTAATTTCAACACCTTTGGCGGTTTGATACGGGACGCATCCCCGAATCCCGACGCGAACGGTTATCCGCGTGGAATCACTAGATTGGATCCACCGCGGATCGACAGTGTGGACCCGAACTCCGGGGCGAATCGCTATTATTCCCTTACGAGGGATTCCGGCAGCAATCTGCCCAATACCGGCTCCATGTCCGGGAACTACTGCCTTGGCAACGGGATTTATATCAACGATTTCAACGATTACGAGCAGGAAACCACCAATGTTTATGGAGGGCAAACGCTGCCGTCGCTTTGGTTGGACCACAATAACCCGCACTGGGTCGGGCCGTACTACGATCCAAAGTGCGGAGTCATCGTACGGCTGGGGTATTTCGGTAATCCGGCGGAACCGGGGATACAGATGACGAGGACGGATGCGAATTTCCCGGATCCTCCAGGCAACAACGACTCAACGAACCCTCCATCCAAACAGGAGACGTTTTACTTCTTCTATTATAAGCCGGCGGACAACTCAGTGCCCGTGCTGAAACTGGACAACCCATTTTACAGGGCGTACCTGAAAGCGCAGATGGGGAATAACGCCACGGATGCCGAGGTGGACGCTTGGTTGCCGCCATTTAACGGTGTGATCCTCGCGGAGGGCGATATTCGAATCGCCGGAATAGCTCCGGCGAAGGCGAACATTCCTGTGAGGGGGCCTGGCAATGGCGACATGGCTCTCGCGCAGCCTCCGGCTCTGACATTCGTTTCAAATGCGAATATCTACATTGAGGGAAGCCTCATACGTGAAGCTCCGGATTCCATGATCGCATTGCTTGCCAAGGATTATGTTGCAGTGAATACAACCGTGTTCCTGCAGCCCACAACCCCGCCGAATTTCGTTAACACGTCCGGGGATCCCAGCGATCCGTTCGATATGGACATACCCATCGGACAGCGATTCACTCTGGCATTCATGTTTGGCGATGATGCAAGCCAGTACACAACAAACGGATCCGCATCCCCCATCTTTTTATTGTTACGACAGGGGTCGCCGCAGAACAACCCGCCGCCTGGCGCGACCTACATGAACATGTTCATCAACCAGTGGATGGAGACGAATCCAGGCGATTCCTTGTACCATTTCGCGCCTAATTCCACCACTTGGGTGATCCAGAACACATTGCAGCAGGACCTGTTCGAGCATAGAAGTTTCCAATTGGAGCCTGCTCCGAATAATTCAAATTATACGCTGACATCCTTGCCCGGCGATGTCAATCAGATATCCCTTGGTCCGGATCCCACGCAGTATGGGCCTCCGCCGCCTCAGGATTATCTCTTCAGCCAAGCCGCCGTGGAGCCGATGGATGTGCGCATCGAGGCTTTGATATACGCCCAGAACGGATCGTTCTTTATCATTCCGGGGTATCCGATGAACATGAACCCGAACGACACACCTGAAAATTATGCGGCATCCGGAGCACGTCCCGAGGGAACGGACCCAATGTATCCTTATTATTACCAGCCGGTGGATTGCCGTATCACCATCGACGGAGCCGTCGCCGAGAACAGAACCGCAACCATTGCGGACCAATCCTCGTGGATGCAATTATGGGGCTATATTCCCCGAGAGGATGGGAGTTCCAACGTAGCGGTGCCGGATGCGCACGTCAAAGGAACCGACGTGGGTTTTGCGGGGGGAGTGGACGAAGGCATGTCGAACGTTCAAGGATTGCGATTCTTATATGATCCGGTATTGTGGAACCCATTCCTGCCGGGCACGAACACGCCGGTTCGCCAGGATATGTGGGGCAGAATTCTGCCGCCGGTGCCCAAATTGCCGGTGTGTCCGCAAATCATTTATACGAACGTAGCAACCTCCGGTTAACGGAGAGGGGAAGGCTCTGAGCGCAGAGTAGGGTCTTGTCTTGACTTGATGTTTAACATTTTCCAAGCTGCGCTTATGGAAAATAGTGGAATGAGAGAAGTGACGGTGGAAGCAATGAAAACCCGCCTAAAATCATACTTTATCATATGGACCCTTTTGGGATGCGGACTGCTGACGACTAAGGGATACGCCGACTCGTTTGTTTACAATAACCAACAGCGCGTAGTCAATGTCGGCATGCTTGTATGCGCGGCGGAAAACATCGCGAATAAAAATGGCTCCATTCCTGGGAGCTATCCGGAAAACCCAGACCCCAATTTTTTCTATGTGCTTGATAGCAGAACCGATCTAAAGCCTGCGGGAATGATTTTAGAAAATCCGCTTGCCCCATCGGTCATAACCCCCGCTATCTACCAGAGATGGAATGCGCGTCAAAACGGCAGCGATCCCGCGTTTACTCCCGGCACACCGCAATATCAGATATTCAAGGTGGGTGCGCAGGTCACTAAAAACATGGGCGCCTACTGGGAAGTGAACTTGGACAATATCACCGTGGCGGATATGCGCCAGTTCGATCTGCTCTACATCCACACCCATATGCATAATATCAGCTTCACCGCCGATGAGTTGGATAAGCTGATAAAATACGTGGAGGGCGGCGGAACCCTGTGGATCGAAGACTGCGGCGGTCTGTCCTTCAATCCAAATTCGCCTTTTTTGTTTGATGTGCAGATGAATAACGGGGGGGGCAATGGTCAAGGAGCGATTGGCGACCCGTTGAGCCCATTATTAACCACCCCTTATGTCCTTACACCGCAAGAGATCCAAACCATAGGTGACAAAGGAGTTCATGGATACTACCTCTATCAAAATCCCATTGGATCAACGACGGACAGTCCTCCCGGAGTGGTTCCAGGAACGGACGAACTGACCCCCATCGTATGGAACACGCTTGGGCAGGCGCCTCCCGGAAACGGGAACCCAGGTTCCACCTGGCGTCCCTATATATTGGCGGGTCAGATGGGAGACGGAAGGATCGTCTTCAGCGTACAGGATTCAGGTTGCGCCATCAATGATTACGTAGGCGGAGCCAACGCCGGTTACGGTGGAAACAGTGGGGCGGTGAGCGGAACCAACTTCGCCGCCGCGCATGTTCCAGATCTGAAATTCGTATATAACTTACTGTCTTGGGCGTCAAGTCACACCACCGCTCATACCGACGTTCGCCGAACGGGTTATTCTCCGGAAAACGTGGGCACTTCACTAACGGAAAAATGGAGATACGCCGCACCAGGACCGGTTCCCGTGTCCGCTCCTGCGGTTTTCAACCATTGCATCTTTAACGTGGATTCCAACTTGGTGCTGCACTGCTTCAAGATAGACCCTGGCACGGATCTTGATGGGGACGGCACGCCAGACGATGGCATTCCGGATTACGCCTATGGCGCCTCTTATGACGAGATATGGCGTCTAAATCTTAAAAGCATCGATCCCAACGCCACGCGCGCATCGACCCCCACGGTGATTTCGTTCTACGATCCCAGCTTCGGGAACAATCCCCCAACGGCTTCAGGGCATGCAAATTTCTTCACGCGTCAATTGGTGATTGTGGTTTTGAATACCGGAACGGTGGTGGCCGCAAGGGCGTTTCCGCGAGACAACATCCCGCCCGTTTATCCGCTTTCCGCCACTCCCGAAGTGGACTGGGTTTCGCCCCAGAATTTCGGGACGAATTACAATCTTCCAAGCAATATGCCCGTGCCATCGGTGGCATGGTCGGAAGGTGTGCTCTTCCTTGGTGTGAATACCGCCAACGGCGGACGCGTGGTCGCGATTGATCCGCGAAACGGAGAGAGTGCGTTCGAACCAGGACCGAACGGAAATATCGGTCAACACGATTGGCAGGACGCTTCCGTGCCTGTCACACCTGGAAACCCCTCCATCTGGTCTTCGCCGACTGTGGGTTATGTACAAGATACCGCTTCCGGGGCCAATGACAAGGTGGTGTACGTCACCGTTCCCGCCTATACCGGTACGGATGGGACAAAGTATGCGGCGTCCGTACGAGCTTTTTGGTTTGGGACCAAGGGGGACGTATTGGTTCAGAGCGGAACTCAGAATAACGACTACATCTTCCAATCCTCTCGCACCACTACGAACGTCCCGTGGTACATCTACGACCCGAACAATCCGGGTAATGGGAACCCATTGCTGCGCCCGCGGGTTTTTCTGGTACATCATAACGTTACGGGGCAGGCGGACGCTGAGGAGGAGTTGCATTATGTTTCAGGCGTGCCTGCGGCGGATCAGTTCACCGTAGTGGTGAACAAGGTGGTCATCGGTCCGACTGTGGATTCGTTCAACACAAACGATCCTCTCTGCACGTTCTATGCGAACTATACTCTCGACTGGTCGAACACCGCTTTGAATTCCGGCGTTCAAAGAAGGATGATGTTCGCTCCGGATGTGAATTCCGCAGGAAACTTCATCAGCGGCACGCCGTCGCTCACCCCGGATGATATTCTGCTTTACGGGGTGAATACCACTCCTTCCGGATCAACCAATCCGGGGCGAGGGGTACTATTCGCGGAGAATGAGCAGGAAACCCGGCCGATATTGAAATGGACCTATGTGATGCAGGATGGGTACAGCATCCAAGTGAACAATCAGACCGTTCAGGTGCCGCCCACGCTTGTGCAAAACGATCCGACGCAACCCGGAGCGGGTCAGCCAATCACCAATGTGCAATTCATCGGCTCTCCGGCTTGGTACAATAACACGGCGTATGCTGTCGCAACAGCGCAAATCGCAGGGAATCCCGTGTCTGTTCTGTGTGCGTTCAACGCCGATCCGAATATCATGCTTAGGTTGGGTCAGGCGATAGATCCCAATCAAACCGTTCGGATATGGCAGTTTAATCCGGAGCTTATGACCAATACAACCACAGCGGCGAGAGTGGATTTGCAGCCCAGTCAATACACGATAGATTATGCTTCGGGGAACATCACCATAACATCCATGGCGATTCCGGGAACGGTGAATAATTTCGTTTCGGCATCCCTGCCGTTTGTCGTGCAGGTAGGATCGGGAACGGAGACGGAGGTCCCCGCGACACCGGGCAGCGTGAACAACCTTTTATGGTACATGGTCTTTCCCGCCGCGTTAAATCCACCCGCCAACGCCCTTTCGCCCAAGGTCACCAATCCGGCTTTGGGGTTGGTAACCTCCTCACCGTCCATTCAGGGGAACACTTTATGGATGGGCTTTGCAGGCGGCGAGGCGATTGGGGTGGATGCCAATCCGACCCTTACCGATCCCACGATACAGGGAAAGGGTGGACAGGTTCCTCTCTTCACCACAACCACCGTTCAGGGACACATGGATACTGTGATGGACTTGGAATGGAATGTGCCTGGAGACGCTGGTCCGCTATTAAGCGCTCCCATTGGGACCGAGAACGTGATGATCGCCAATACCGAGGGCGGACTTCGCGAATACACAAACACCTTTACCGTAATTGCGGATAAGAATCGCCTTGTTGAAGTGGACGCTGCGGGCGACGCCGTCTGGACTTGCGGTGGAACCCGAAATTACGTGGTTGCAGGCGGACAACTGCCGTTGTACATTGGATTTGATGCAAATGGCAACGGTAACGGCCAACCCATCAACAATCTCGTGGACACAGGCGTCGCAATGACGAGCATGATTCCGTTTTCATCGCCATCCGTCATTCGTTCGGCTCAGAACAACAACTATGTTGTGGTGGATACCGGCAATAACAGGGTGGTTCAGATTGACAGCGGCGGCAACATAGTATGGGAGATCAGTAGTTTCACTGATCCCAATAATATTCTCGGAGCCAATCAACCTTTGACGTTGAACGCTCCTATGGACTGCACTTTCTGGACAGATGCCGGCCCGAATGGTCAGACCTACACGGAACACTGTTTGGTCGCCGATACGGGGAATTATCGTATCCTTGAGTTGGTGAACACCTTTAACGCCAATCAAATCGGCACGCCTCCCCCATGGGTGGTGGTGTGGGCAAGTCAAACCACTCTGAATGGGAAAAAATATCGCTATACCACGGCGGAACGCATATGGAAGGCGGATCCGGCAAATCCTAACAATCCTCCAATTCCGTTGACTTTGGCTTGCGTGTCCAACTCGCGCATTGTGGGCTTGCCGGGTATCGAGTCTAATTCAAACGGGGACCAGGCGCCATCGGGAGGCGGGTCGGTGGTTGTGTTGGACGCCAATGGGAATATCTCTTCGACACTATCCAACATCCTTTTGCCGAACGGCAAATTACAACCGATAGTGAACCCAACCTGCTTCACCAGTTTCACAGTTGGCAGCGGAAACACGTTGACATTTCACTATCTACTTTGCGATGCGAACGGATGTTACCAGTTGGTTCCCGACGCCAACAATCCCAATTTGATGGATACGGAATGGATGATCACGGCGAACGATTACTATCACATGACGGGAAATCACCTTGAGGCGACAAGTATTCGACGACTGTCAAAATCGGTGAGCGCCAACGGATTGCTCCATCAGTTCCTTATAACCAATCACTATCGGGGATTGACGGACACCACTGTGTTCGGACCTAACAACATACCGCCTGCGGAGTTCGACGGAGAGGTGTTCGTATTAGATCCCACCGCCTACAATCCAACAGCCCCATACGACGGATATGTGCCCGACTACGTTGCTGTTGGAGGGACTTTGGCGACGACACCAAACCCAAGCATCATTTGGCGTACGCCCGGTGAGATGATTGTGAATAACTCCATTCGCCGATATATCGGCTCCCAATTGAACGGCACATCCACCCAGCTATTAGAAGCTCCAATGTGTGCGGTGCAGCCATGAAAGTATTTCTTTTATTGAGATTTGACCTTTCCATCAATGAATGGGTGGAATTTGGAATTGAGGTGAGTTAGAAATGGAGCATAAACAAGCGAAAACGCTTGTGGGCGTAATGATCCTATTGTGCGCCTCCTTGCTTGCGGCACAATGCCAGACTGTGGATTGGGTAACCCACCGCGGAGGACCCACGCGCACTGGAACAAATAACGACACGGGCATAGTAAACGCTCAACAGCAGCTTGGATTCGTATATAAATATCCGAATACCGCTTCAATGCCTCCCGAGATTGTGGTGGATAATCTCCAGACGACTCCTAATGCTACGGGACAAAGCTTTACAACAAACGGTGCTTGGAATAACGCAATCAATACTGCGGATAACTCCAATGTGAGAGCTTCTGGAGCTTGGCCTCCCGCCGATCCAAATTCCGCCAATGTCGGGGATTATGTTTACGCACATGCCACATATGACCCTGTACTGGGCAGTACCATTGGAGAAAGCACTCTGGCTTTGCTGCCAGATCTTGGCACGGACGGCTCCGCTGTGCAGACCTATTCCGAGGTGAATGGCGAACTACCCACCAACGCCTCCACCGGCTGGGCGCAATGGTCCTTTGGGACGGAATACCCCGCCGGAACCATGCAAGGCACGACGGATGTTAGCGGACAACCTCTAGCTGCAAACCAACGTTACGCCATATACATAAGATTCCCGAACAGCGGCACGATCGTGAATAACGCCACATTTCCGAATGTGGATTACGCGATGGTGAGAGTGAGTTGGGGGGCGAACGTGGATGATCCCGTCACAAGCCGTATTTTCATGTTGAATTTCGGCCAGACCGGAGGGTTTTGGTTGCGCATTCGCACCGGTCCCGGAGATGATCGATATTTTCCTTATGACGGAGTGCATCCGTTGCGGGTCACCCTTTACAACATCACACCCGATCCGAACACAAACGCCATCGTCCCCGCCAACGCGGTCAGACTGGTGCCGGAACAGGGACGCGGGGATATTCATGACGCACCGGTGAGCCGAATGTTTCCGCAGAGCCCGCAAGATCCCAACAATCCTACCGCGATGATGCAACTCACCTATTTTGGCAGGGATGAAACCAAGGGACCGGGCGTACTGTTCCCCTCTCTGACCAATCCCGGAAGCCCGGCGGGCTTTCAAGCGATCCCGTTAAATCCAACGCAAGCGGTGGATCCTGTCAATAATCCGGTTGTCGCCGATTCTAGCAGCAGCATCCGATACGCCGCATTTTACTGTCTTGAGGATGATGACGCCAACATTAACAATCCCACGAACAAGAATTACGGTGTGCTGCGCTGGAGATACGTTGCCAGTCCCACTCCTCAATCGTATGTGGTGGATGATAATAGTTCCGGGGCTTCGTACAGCCCGGATCCAGGACCGCCCGACTGGACTTCCGTCACCGGGAATGACTGTTACGGATCTGAGTATCAGACAACTCCCGCCGTCGCCGCCGCGACAAGCGTTTTCTCTTGGAAAACACAAGTTCCCGTGACAAGTTCGACAGACTCCACGACCTATTCCGTGTATGTGTGGATTCCCGCAGCCGAGGCTGCTCCCGGTCCGGCGTATGTCACTCAGGCAAATTACTCCATCGTGACCACGGCTGGAACGCAGAATTACACCTTGGATCAGCAAGCGGCTCCCACAACAACAGGCGGCTGGAGGCTTCTCGCCTCGCATATTCAGTTCCCCGGAGTTGGAGGCGGGACACTGATGCAGGCGGTGGACATCTCCTTGAATAACCAAAGCACTGCCACGGATGTGACTAATAATAATGTGGTCGTCGCGGATGCGGTGGAGTTGGTTGCGGAAAATCAGTTGACCAACAGCGTGCTCGCATCCCCGCTGATACAGGATGTGACGTGGCCTTCCGGAAAAACGCGCACGGTGGTCTATTTTGGCACCGGTGATGGCCATGTATGGTGTTTGGACGCATTAGGTGGAAACGGCACCACCACGCCGTACTGGGTCTATCCATCGATATCCAATCCGCGTCTTCCTAACGGGATCATGAACGGTCCGCAGGACGACCCGAACTACAATCCCGATCTTTACAATTTGGAGGGAAGAACGGGTACGGATGGCAGAACGGATGGCGGCATCTACGCCATTGACGGGGACCTCAGCCCGACTCCGAGCGGTCAGGAGGACCCGAACAACACCACCGGGAATTATACGGTTGTCAATACCGTCCCCCCATTGGGACCATTTATCTCCTCTCCATCTTATGTGTTTGTGAAGCAGGGGAATGTCTCCATACCATATATTGTAATAGGTAACCAGAATGGAAGGGTCTACGCTTTTGACCCTGCAGGCAGAACGGTATCCAATCCGAATTTAGCCGGAGAGACGATCGGGGAACCCTATCAGTCGACTCTCGTGAATCATATCGCCGGTACCGGCAGACGCACCATGACTTGGCCTTCGCTTGGTCGAGACAAATGGATGCAAAGCCTGATTGAAGCCTATGTGGATGACAGCGACGGCAACCCGGCGTTTACAACGGTGAATGGCTTCACTCCCGTGAACCCAGCCCCCGTGGACGCCATGGCGAACAAAGGCAACTATCACGAGGCGAACGCGGTAAATCCGACGGGTGTGGTCGCAACCGCCACATGGACAACAAGCGTTCAACTCGATCCGAACGTGAAGGCTCCGGTTTTCGACGTATATGTGTGGATTCCGGCGGATTTGAACGGCAATTTCGCCCAAAGCGCTCAGTACACGCTCACCACGGCAACAGGCCCTCAGGTTGTGACATTCGATCAGAGGAATGTCCTGCCTGCCGTTGCTCCTAATCCTGCTTTGCCTCCGGTCGGTAAATGGCGATTGCTGGCGACGGACATAAACTTCCCGGTGGACGCGAACAATAAGGCTACCCTAACGTTAAGCCTGAGCAACGCTTCCGCAACGGACGCCGCCGCAAACCGTATCGTCGTGGCGGATTCGGTGATGTTCGTGTCTCAGCTACCGACGGATGTGAAGACGGTTGATAACACCTATCCTCCTGGACAATTCGACGCCTACCCGAACATTTCCTCCTTCACCACGGTGACGGATACCGTTTCGTGGAATGGCTCGAATTTCACCTATCTCTCAGCGCCGGTTGTGGCAGCGCCTCCCACTCTTTACGCCACTTGGACTCAGACTTTGACACCGCCCGCCGGCACCACGATGTATTCGGTGTATGCATGGATTCCGAGCACTGGTTCCGCCAACTTCACGACATCCGCACATTATCAATTAAATACATCCACTGGGTTCAAGGATGTCTATATCAACCAGAATAATTTCACTCCGACGATCCCGGGGGATAGATGGGTACTGCTGCAAAACCATGTGGTGTTCAAGCAAAACCTGAACGGCAACTTTATCGGACAGGTGACCATCTATAATGACGGAAGCACGGCGGATATCACCGCTGGCCACGTCATTGCATTGTCCGCGCTCAAATTCGTATCCGAATCGGCTGGCGGGGTGTTATCGGATGATCCTTCCAAGGGCGCCTTTGCAGCGACGCCCGCCATCCATACCGATCCGGCAACCGGCTCCAATGACCGTATTATCGATGGCAGCGGGGATGGCGTTGTGTATTGCGTGGATATGCAGAATAACGATCCTCACCAGCGATTATCGAACCTGTTGGCGGGCGGTGTCAATATCGGACAACCCAGATGGTTCTACACCACACCGACTCTCTCTCCGGTATTGCAACCGGGAGCGCTTACGTCCGAGGGGGTTGACGGAAACTATATCTTCTCCGCAGGCGAACACGTGTTTGATATTTCCGACCCTGAGACGGTTTCAAACGGTTCGCCGACGGTCAATTGGACCTTCTCGCCTTCAGTGACGGAGAATTTCACGGCTCCTGCATGGATTCCCGCCGGGAACGTCAACATAGACGGCGGCAATGCGGCGGTTTTCGTCGCCAATCAAAGCGGATCCATCTATGAACTCGACGGGGCGACGGGCAGTCAGAAGTGGGCGAGTCCGACATATGGCGCCACGCGCGCGCCGGTGACTTTCCTGGCGAATCTTCCATATCAAGCATGGGTGACAGGTGCGCCGAAGGTATCACCCGCCGTTATGCTGCCTTTGGATACGGGTGCGATCATCGGCTTGGACGCGTCGGATACGGGCTTGGGGAAATTGATCTGGTCGTTGCAGGATGGGCTGATAGGCTATGTCCCCTTGCAAGTGGATAACGCTGGCACCATCCAACAGTTCAACACCTCTAACGTTTGGAGGGGTTCCGAAGCGATCACTTCGAATATGTGGGTGTACAACTCCGACGAAGGCAATCAGGATAACGGCGAGGTGAATGGTCAGCTCCATGCCTACTTCAACACGGCGTACACGAATGATTACATTCCGCCGGGAGAGCCTGGGATATCTCCAACCGGTCCCGGCGCCTATCTTGAAGGTGTGGATATCCGATTGGCGGATGTTTGGGATTCCACAAAGGATGTTGCGACAAGTCCCTGGGCTAATCTCGGACAGGCCGGGGGAACATCACCTTATGACGCTTGGCGTACTGGCACCTGGAAACATGATACGAACGATAGCACGGGAAACGACACACACTTCCTTGTTTACGAGTGGGGTGACACCATCTACACCGCCGCATGGGGCGGGTATCGGGGAGTGGATAGCAACGGCAACCTTAGCCCGACAAATGTGCCGCAGGTGACCTTCACCCTCACTGGCGGCGCTCAGAATCAGACTCAGACTGTCGCCGCCAAACAGGACTTAGCCTATAGCGGAAGTCAAATATATGTATATGTACCCGGTGACCCAACGAATACCAATCCGGCATTGCAGGTTCCGCAGTGGTTGCCTGGCTATGCATGGTACGCCACGGCGCAGTTCACCATCGGAAGAAGTTCTCAGGTCTTCGCGCAGACTCCGGGATCGGTGTACCATATCACCGTTTCCGCCAAACAGACTTCGACCGCTTTTCCGGGAAAACCGTCCGTGACCGTGCCAACGATCCAGTTGCAGGCGGGGCAATATGTGCTCACAACGCCGAACTTCACCGATGGTTCGGGCACGAACCCGAATCCACCGGAATTTTACGACACGCCATCTGTGGCTCCCACGTACACCATGTACGGTACCGAGCCAAGCAACACCGGAAGGAATATAACCTTCGCAAATCCTTTGGCGATCACCACTCGCGGTAATGTCATTGGTCCTGGAACCAACGAAATGGGGTGGGATGCAAGTGCGAATGGCGTTTTCAGCGAAGTGCTGTCGAATGGGAACCGTTTGGTTACAGATCCCGCCACCGGTACTGCGGGCGTATTAACCGTATCCGGATTGAAGGATGTTTTTGCTCCGATGGGGTTCATCAAGGATAACTCCAGCGCAACCTATTCCGCGGTGGATACGAATGGCACTCCGGTGCAGGCGCTCGCAATCGCCGATAGAAGCGACATGTATAAATTGGCGCAACCGCTTAATAACATACGCGTTGCGAGATACAGTTTGAGATGGAACTATCGAAATACCGATTCCACCTTGGGAGTGATGAACGCCTTGCCATGGGAGGATACGTATCTTATCCCGACCCATAACTCCGTGGATTATCCTGACATTCCCGCGATTGATACGACGGTGATGCCGGTTAACTCCTCAACGGATTTGACTCAGCAAGCGGTCACTTTGCCGATGGCGACTGTGGTTAACAATGTTAAAACTCTAAATCCCTTAGTGCTGAACTTGAATGTGAAAGTGCCCCAGTATCAACCCGCCAACATATCCACGGCTTACTATGGCATCAACGATCTGGCTCACACAAGCGCGAACGCACCGGATGTGTACGGTCCCATGAACGTTACCACCGGTCTTCCCGCCACACCGAACGATTCATCCACGGTCAAGCTTTTGCTCACACCCACTGCGGGTTATGTCGGCACGGTGATTGTATTCGTGGATTCAAGTGGTACCGGTACCTTCCAGGGGAATGCAGCGTTGCCGGGAGTGCAGAACGCTCAAACGCCTACTTCCACCGAGATGGCGTTCCGTCAATTCAATGTGGGGCTTGCCGTACCGCCTGATTTCAGCATTCAGACACAGGAACAGACGGTTGACTTGGGGCAGGAGCCTCAAGGAGCGGGATATTCGCCGTTCGGCGCCAATGGTACGTATAGTATTCCGTTTGCCCCAAGCGGAGTTGGCCCCTACACGGGATCTACATCGCCGTGGGACAACCCCAACGGTACGTCATTCTTCGCACCGTTCACAATTAAAAACAATGGCAATATCAACCTGTTGGATTTACGGGTCGCCAAGTTGATAGGAAACAACACCGCGCCTGCCAACATCGCATGCTGGCTTGGTTTGACAAGCGATCAGGTGCCGATCTCCACCGGTGTCGGTCAGCTATGGGCTCCGGGATTCAACACGAACGGCCCGCCCGCCGCAGGCAATATCGGGATTGTCAGTTCCTTGGATCACAGCATTACTGTTAACGGCCAGCAAGTTCCGGATAGCTGGGATAGCGTACCCAATCTCTGGCCGATTCCGAATCCGAACTGGCCTGGCAACAGTCAGCCTCGGCCCACCCTGCACAAACCTGACGTTGGGGATACCTCCGCCACTATCATGTATCTAGGGGATGGCCCAAATGGCGCACAGTTTGGCGGCAAGCCGAAGATTGGTTTCGCGGTTCCGCTTGGCACACCCGTTGGCACATACTCGACCCAGGTTATGGTGTTCGAGGATGAAACGCCCGCCGCTTGGAGAAACTGGGTTAACGAGTATTCCACTTGGAATAATCTTGCCGATCCCTTGAATCTTGCGGTGAATGACGATGGTATTTTGAACACTCCGGTGACCGGAACCATACCTTCCTTCCCAGCTGTCGAGCCGGTGGTATCCAATCCGTTCACATTGAAGACAACCGTGACGGAAGCCCGCTTAACCAACGGCACCACTGCCGGGTCCGCATATCAACTGGATGTCAGACTGCCTGGGGACGTGCCGAATGGCGCGAACGCCATGCCGGCGGTGATGATGAATAATAACGCGGGCAAGAATGATATCTATCTCTACTGGTCGAGTAACCGCATTCCTAGTAATGGCAAATGGGTGGATCCGGGTACTCCGGACGCTCCGTGGAACCTGTTCTACTCCACGATGCCCTCGGCGAGCAACGCAGCGAATAATGTGTTTGACTGGCGGTTCGGCACTCCGCAAAGCTGGTGGGATGCGATAAACGGACCCTATCCTCCCGCGCCTGCAGGGGATGTCCCGTCCACCATTAAGAATCTGTTCCCGTGTATCACGACTGATCCCGCCAATAACACATCCTGGCTGTTCTGGCAGTACACGGCGGCGATGAACACCACTGTGCCAACCGAGGATACGCGCACTTTCTACACCAGGTTGATCAACGGTGTCCCTGACACGACATTCAATGGCGGTTCTCCCGCAGCGTTCTCCAACGACCCGTCACTGCCTAAGTACGGGCCGAAAGCGGTGGTGTTAAACGGTGCCGCTTGGCTATTCTGGTTCAGCGGATCCAACGGCAGAACACGGTTGTATTTCAATTACAATCCGACGGTCTCCGATCCGACCAAATGGCAATCGGATACAACTCTCGTCACCCCGGGATCCTTGCAATGGGCGTCCAATCCGGTACCGGTGTTGAGAAATGATCTCAATCCGCCTTGTATTGATTTGATATATACGGGTAAAATGCCCACCAATGGGCAATCCGAGACATTCCTGACAAGATATGTAATCAACGGAAACCAGTTAACTCCGGTTCCATTGCCGATTGCTCAGAATGAGTTGATGGCTCGCGTCGGCTCCACGCAGACCTGGCAATCCAGGGATATCGCTTGGACGGCGCAGGAGTATACGAACCCGCCCATCAGCATCATGGTGAACGGAACGCAAGTGAACACCGGCAACGCCAGTTGGGACAACGCCACCGGGAAGATCTATTACTCCAATCCGAATGGCGGAGAGATCGTGATAGACCCGACGGTCGGGACGGTAACCTTCACGGGGAAAGCCCCGGCGCCGACGGATGTGGTGACGGCGAATTATATTCCGCAGACTATGCGGCTGAATGTAAATCGCAACAATCTTCCGCCCGATCCCGTCTCGGGTTCCAGCACGGATCCAAGCGCATTTTTGGATATGAGCCCAGACCAATATCCAGGCATGGTGTTTGCAGCCGGTTCCAATGCACAGGTTCCGCCTGCGCAGACGATGCCAGTTACGAGATATTGGCTGTTCTATCGCAAGACGGGTTCCGGTTTGCCGGCGCCGGCTCAGATATATTACAAATCGATGCGGTTGATGGTTCGCTTGAATCATGGTGTTCTCTTGAACCCCGATGGCACCGTGAATAACGGAACCACTCAAAACATCACAGTTACAGGCAATGTCGGGCCATATGAAGTGGACTGGGCGAGAGGTCGCGTATACTTCACGCCCGCCGATGAAGGCAGAACCGTTACGATCACCTACAATTGGCAGAGCACACAAAGCGGAAACGCTGTGAACACCAGTACCGATACGGTGACCGGAGTGGTTTCCTGGCAGGATGAGATAAGTGCTGCGGTGACTCCCGCCGATCAATCGACTTCCGAAGCCGCACTGCCTACGACGGTGAGCGTGAACGAAGGTCAGGTAGCTGCATTCAAGGATCCATTTGAGAATAAAGTGTGGGTCTTCTGGGTTAGTACACGCGACGGAACGCCGGATCTTTATTATGAAACAATCAGCCCGCAGTTCTATTTAAAGCCTGCTCAATAAAGCCTGCGTGAAATGCACGATGCGGGCGGGGTCACATGTGTCATGTCGAGCCGCCCGCAAATCGGAATTGCAATTGCCTTTTAAGCCAATGATGGACGGAGAGCACCGACCCGCCACTCCCGAGTTCTCATTTTTCATTCTTTGCGCTTTGATACTTGACAGAGTGTATCAAACTTGCTACAATGGTATGCATCATCTTATTGGATCGGGTAATTGCGATGTTCGCTGGGTCGTTTTTCACGTGATCTTCTGTTGCGTGGTTCATGGCGCTTGTTGAAGTGTGTGACAAATACCGCGGATGAAATGGGGGATAATCGAGAATGCCAAAGTCGGTTGCGCCGACGGTAGGTTTGGATGTCGGCTCCAGTATGATCAAGGTGGTGGAGTTGTCATCCGGTCGAGATGGGGTGAAACTTCGCGCTCTGGGTATGGTTCCCACCCCGGAAGGGGTTATGGAGAATAATATCATTTTGGATCCTCATCTCCTCGGTGGAGTAATTAAAAAGCTTTTGAAGGATTCAGGTATTACTTCCAAGACCGTCATTAGTTCCGTATCAGGCGAGACCGCTCTGGTGGTTCGTGTGATAGAGGTTCCGAAAATGACCGAGGAGGAGTTAAAGGAAACGATGCGCTGGGAGGTGGAACGGCATGTTCCATTCGCGGCTAATGACGTGGTGATGGATTTTCAGCCAATCCCGCGCCTGGACGCCGATCCCAACGACCAGAACATGGAAGTGTTGCTTGTCGTCGCCCAACAAGATATGGTCGACAAGCATGTCGAGACTATTTTCGCCACGGGCTTGAAACCTAAAGCCATTGACGTGGAGCCTCTGTCGATTTCTCGCGCATTGGTGGAACTCGGTCCGGACCCATGGGGCAAGAAAACGGTCGCTATCGTGAATGTCGGAAGTAACAACACCGAAATCGCCATCTATAAAAACGGCGTAATAGCGTTTCCGCGCACAATTCCACTGGCAGGGAAAAACATTACGCGCTCCATTATGTCTCAGCTTGGCGTCGACGAGCGCAAGGCGGAGGATCTGAAGAAGCAGCACGGCGAGATTGATCTGGAGAAACTTGCACAACCGGTGATACCGCAAGGTGAGGATTTTCTGGACTTTGCGTCACAGCAACCGGAGGAGGAGGAAGGGGCCATGCCGTTCATTTTCTCCGTGCCTGAAGAAGAGCCCGAGAAGCCTTCGCCGTTATTCCAACAAGCGGATGAGCGACCGATTGAGTTGGAAACTTCAAACGGCGTCGAGGAGCCTAATGCGGCGCTTCCCGCGCCTGTTCCAGTCGGCGACCCAGAAGAGAACGCAGTGCAGCAAGCCCTTGCTTCGGTGATTGTGGAGCTTAAGGATGAGATCAAGCGATCTCTCGATTATTTCAAAGGACGTCCTACGGGCGGAGAGATCGATGAGATATTGTTATGCGGTGGCTCCTCGAAATTAAAAAATCTGGATAAGTATTTTGAGAGGGAGTTTAATATTCCCACACATATAGCCTCTCCACTCGCATACGTGCGCCCGACCGCGAAAAACTTCTCCATGGAGTATCTGGAGGATGTCGCGCCTCAATTCGCTGTGGCGATTGGATTGGCTGCCAGAGATATGATAATCCCCCCTTCCATGCCGTCTCCTTTGGTTAGCGGTAAGCGTGGAAAGAAGAAGTAAAGAGAGCAAATAAAGATGCTTCGAATATCACTTCTCCCAAATTACATTTACGACCGTTCGAAACGCAGAAATGTCATCGTTTTATGGTCGGCTGTCGTTGCCCTTATCATCGTAGGCTTCATGAGCGTGAAGATAGTCATGGATCGCAAGTCAGCCCGCTTGGCGGCTGCGGCGGCTCAACTGAAACCTACGGCTGACGAGGCGACACAGACTGAGAGCAAAGCGACAAGCATTCAAACCGCAAGCGCCGATATTAAAACAAAGGCTGATTTCGTGACAAGCTGCCGGCAATACGATATGACCACCTATCCGCCGGTTTATCACAATATCGCGGAATACACGATTCGCTCGGTGGTTTATGATTCCATTACCCCCAATGGCTCACAGGTCGCCATGCAGGCGTTCGCTCCTAGCTTGGCGCAGTTGGGGCATTATATGATGTGGATGGAGCATAACCCCAAAATTTCCAATCTGTATATCAATTTGAGTAACTTCCGTCCAACTTTCCCGTCGCCTTGGAAGGGCGGCAATCAGACATTGGGCGGGCAGTTTGTAACCACGGAGATAAAGACCAAACAGGACGCGATTGATTTGGTACTCGGCGGCGGGCGGTCAGGTGGCGGTATGGGTGGTTTTGGCGGAGGGGGCGGTGGATCCCCCTATCCAGGCGGCATGATGCCTCCCTCTTCCGCGTCATCATTTAAGTCGCCGATGTCCTCAATGATGACCCCGATGAGCCCGATGAGCGGCGGCAATCCGTATAGCATGGGTATGACAACGGGTCAAGGCGGCGGCGGAGGCGGACAGGATGATAACTATCCTCACTATCGCCCGACCGATGCGAACGGCAATCTCTACGGATACACTTTTGGTGTGACGTTGACACTAGTCACTCCCATACCTGGCGCTCCAACTTATAGTTCCGGATCATCGCAAAAATCCGGCGGTGCTTCCAACACGCCGGGCGGTATGGGTGGGTTCCCCGGCGGAATGGGCGGATATCCTGGGGGTCCTGGCGGCATGAGCGGTCCGATGGGAGCTCCGGGTGGCATGGCGTCACCCGCCGGCACCCCCGGTGGAATGGCTGGGCCTCAAGCAAGTGGCCCGCCAACGGCCGGTTAAGAGGGAAAGGGAGAAAACATGTCGCGACTAACTATATTACATATTAATATCATCGGTGTTTTTGTGGCGATTGCGGTGGGGGTGGGACTCTACTTTCTCTTTATTCCCAAGGCTAGAACCGCAATCAATCAAAATCAAAAGTTACTAGCTTCAACTCAGCAAACTGCGAATACGTTGCCAACAGCGCAATCCGACCTGAAAAAAGCGGTTGCCGACAAGATTTCGCTTACAAAAGCCTATAAGGTGTACGAAGCGCAATATATGCCCACATTAGGGTACAACTCAAATGAGGTTGTCACTATGTTGCGGGTTTTCATGTGGAATTACGGGCATAACTGGCCCCAACGTTTCAAGAATGCAGTCTTTAGTTTCATGAATTCCCAACAGAGGGACAATGACATCACATGGATTGAAGGGAAAAGCATGACTTTCGGTCCATTTGGGATCGATCCCTCCACTATAAAAGCGGACGCGTTCGGCGGCGGTGTCAGTTCGCAATGTCAAGGATATGGACCGGTACTGAACTACACCATGAATATGCTAGTGACTGGTCCTAGCATGAACGCCCTATTGCATCACGTCCAGAGTTGGACAAAAGCAAAGGGCATCGGGGTTCCCACCGTCTCAGATGTGCATATGTTTCGCGTTTACAGCACTCTGTTTTGCAGATATACTGTCACCACAACCATCATACTTCATGAGAATAATCCGGTGTACAACCCGAGGATTTCCGGAACTCCAAGCGGGGCTGGCGGCCAAGGTGGCGGTGGCGGCATGATGGGCGGACCGGGAATGATGGGCGGACCGGGAATGATGGGTGGTCCTGGAATGATGGGAGGCATGAGCGGAATGCCCGGGGCATCCATGGGTGGTACGCCTGGTCCTACATCAAGCGGCACGCCGCATTAGTGCAAATATGAGCGTATGCGTTGGTGTCTAGAATCTGCGCGACTCCGTTTGCCCATTTATGTATCATTAATTCATTAAGACCAGCGATCAAGCTTTAAGATTGCATTACGGAGAATTCCTTTGCAAAGTGAAAAGAGACAACTGATGAAATGGGGTTCCTTGGCTTTGGCCTTGGGAATCACGCTCCTGATTGCAGGCTGTAGTGGAGGCGGGTCCGATAACTCTTCCTCCTCGCAATCATCCTCTGCGTCATCCGCTCCTTCTGGGCCTCCGGTACGGGGAGGGGCCATGGGGGGAATGCCGGGGGGAATGATGCCTCCGGGCGTGATGCCGCCATCAATGGGTATGGCGTCGACCTCATCAAATTCCGGACAATCTTCCGCATCTAGCAAACCAGCCAACACCACGCCTCCCTCTCACCGGGAGGATCCGTTCAGTTTCAACTGGGGCAGATACACTCGGACTGGGTGGCTTCCACCATCTCCTCCGCCGAAACCGTTGCCGCCTGTTGAACCTATGCTGCCGGTTGTGCGTGTCGCCCCGAATTTCGGTGTCCAACAGGTGACTAAGGCGCAACCCATTATTCACGAAGTTCCTCAATATCGAATGGTGGGAGCGATAAGCGGCTCGACAGGGAGGTTCGCTCTGATTGAGGGAGTCAACGGACAGGTGGTTGTCAAGCCAGGCGACAAAGTGGAAGGCTACACCGTGACCCGAATTGAGCCTGATTCCGTAGTCATTGAACGTCAGGTGAATGGTCAAACCATTCAACAAGTTATTCCGCTTTCCGATACCATACCGGGCGTTCAAAACAATAGGCCGGGTGGTCCGATGGGAACCATGGGGCCAAGAGGACCAATGGGACCTGGCGGCGGTTTTTACAGAGGAAATCCCTATAGGAACCGAAGACCGCGTGGGTAGTGTTTGTGTATTCTTTCAGCCTGCAAGCTGAACCGTTAAAAGAATATATTCGTTAATTGCAATAATTCTTAACGATACCTTCTTGCGCCGAGTATAAGATATAAAGGGAGTGTGAAATATCCATTTGCATGTATCCTTTTATAACCGTTGGATATGGGATCATATCCGAAAGGACTTAAAATGAAAGAGGCTAAAAACTGGTTTCGAGCTGTGGCACTTGGTGCGTTGATGCTATCCACATTGGTCGCATGTCGCCCTGCACTATCGCAGCAAAGTAGTGGTAATGATCTACTTAACAAGAAAGTCACATTAAATCTGACGAATGCGGATATTCGCAGTGCGCTTCAATTGCTTTTCAACACAGTAGGGGTGAACTATTCGCTTGATTCAAATGTGCGGGGTACTGTAACGGTATCTTTGAATGACACTCCGTTCCAAACGGCGTTGGAAAGCATTCTTCGCTCATCCTCTATGATTCCGCTTACGTACCGAGTGGAAAACGGCGTTTATAACATCTCCGTGAAGCAAGAGGATAACAACAACGTGCAACAACCGAACCAACCATCGGATAACACGAACACTCCCGCAGCCGATGTGCAGATGCCTAAGAGGTTCACCAAAATTCCAGTGAATTTCGCTGACGCCGGTGAGATTGCGATCCTACTGGGAGGCACTCCGATCATTTCCGAATATTACAGCACAGCGGGGCTGTTGGGGGCGACATCAGGCGGTGGCGGCTACGGCGGCGGCGGCGGCGGCTACAACGCTGGCTACGGCGGTGGCGGCATGGGTGGTAACAGCCGCAGCGGAGGAGCCAAATCCGGCCAGGAGTGCTTCAAATGCGGTCAGAC